>JAFOEU010000116.1 GCA_017387685.1 Clostridia bacterium | reverse complement strand
GGTGCCATGGGCAAGCTGATCTGCGAAATCCTCGGTGACGAGGTGGTGGGCAGGGTCAGCATCGACGGTGCCAATAATGTTCCCAAAACCTTTGAAGAGCTGGGCGAAATTGTCGCTGATGTGGTGGTAGATTTCTCCCACCATACCGCCATTGCCGATGTCCTGAACTATACCAAAAAGATCGGTGCCGCTGCCGTTATCGGCACCACCGGCCATACTCCCGAAGAAAAGGCCCTGATCCATGCCGCAGCGGAGGAAATGCCCGTATTCTATGCCGGCAATGTGAGCCTCGGTATCGCCGTCCTGTGCCGTCTGGTGAAGCAGGCTGCTGCCTATTTACCGGATGCGGACATTGAGATTGTAGAAGTCCACCATACACGGAAGGTGGATGCTCCCAGCGGCACGGCCCACATGCTGTTCAACGCCATCAAGGAAGTCCGTCCCAACGCCTGGGAGAATTGCGGCCGTGCCGGAGAGGGCAAGCGCACCAAGGACGAAATCGGTGTCCACGCTCTGCGCATGGGCAACGTGGTGGGTATCCACGAGGTCCATATTAACACCGGCAACCAAACTCTGGTTCTGAAGCATGAGTCCGGATCCCGTGCCATGCTGGCCGACGGCGCTGTGGCTGCTGCCCGGTTCATGGAAGGCAAGGCCGCAGGACTGTACGATATGGAGTCTATTCTGGGATAATCCACTGGCGCGGCAGCGCCTAAGGCTTCCCCCAGGGGGAAGCTGTCAAAAATCTTAGATTTTTGACTGATGAGGGACTACCGCAGTGCGAATTCGCAGCAATGCTATTATGATTGCAGCATAGTACAGTTCCCTCATCCGTCACGGCTTCGCCGTGCCACCTTCCCCAGAGGGGAAGGCTTTGGACTGGAGGAAACTTATGAAAGTGTATTATATGAACGGTGCGGGCAATGACTTTATGGTCATCGATGCCCGTGGCCTGACTTTGGATTTTTCCAATCTGGCTTTTGATATCAATTACTACCGTAATAAATATATGAAAGATATGCGATATATGACTTTTCCGCGCTGAGTGTTGCATCGTCACTCTGCTCGAGCGAAAGCTGAACGTCCGTGGATGTGAGCTTGACCGAAAATACAGGATCGCTGAAAAGTCCGCTCAAACGATATGTGACCATAGTTCTCTTCTGCGCATCGGCACCGAATATGGGTGAATCCGCGATCATATATTCGCTGACCGCACACTCACCTCCAAGAAGAACGCCGTTGACGGTAACGATCGCATCCTTGGGCGCATTGATAAGGAACTCGTTGGAAGGGGCGGAGGTCAAAATAATTTTTGAAAGCTTCCAATCTCCCGACTCATCCTTTGAAAGCGCAAATCTCGCAAACTCCGTGTCGTCCGCAGACACAGAATACGTAGCCAGCTCCGATGTCGTGTCATATTCGGTAAGTGCAAGGGCTTTTCCGTATGTCAGATCGAAATAATACTTGATTGCTGAGCCGCGCACGTCATATTGGGATTCAACATCATCGTAAGATGAGAACTTCATAGGATCGGCATTGAGGAAATACTCGGCGAAAACTCTTTGCGCCTCGTTTTCGGGGAGTGATCTTTCATACTCCTCAAGGGTTTCCGAAATATTATAAAGGTAAAATGCCCAAAGAGTATAGCTTATAGCAAAAATAGCAAGCCATATGCAGGTGAATGCCACTCTGCCTCGTGAAGGATTCTTTTTCATCAGCCGCCCACCTCCGAATTATTGATGATTCTATCCACGTCTTCTGCAGGAAGAACGGTATAGGGGATCCAACTCGTTGCATCCGATGCTGCGGCATCGGTGACGAGCTTATTGCGATAAGCATCGCTCGCACCGTTTGCGATAGTATAAAGAAGCGACCACATAAGCGTTGCGGCGAGCAGGATCAGCAAAAGCAACGAGAGCAGCACACGGATCATTACAACAGCCACCACAGCGCCGTTTACCGGTTTCTTTCTGTAATTCGACGAATCCGACTCAAACGGATCGTCCATTCTCTGTTTATATTCATTAACACTCATAATAATCTCACCTTTATTTCTTTTCAATAAGCTCAAAAAGCTTGTCCGAAAGGCGGCAGAAATCCGCAACGGAAAGTCGCTCGCCTCTGATATTGGCATCAAAGCCGCACTCGATTATCGCATCGGTGATATCCGCCTTTGATATCTCTCCGAAGCCTGCGGCAAGAGCATTCGGTAGAGTCTTTCTTCTCTGCTCAAAAGCCGCGCGCATGGTGCGGAAGAAGATCTTCTCGTCGCGAGGCTTGCAGGGGCGGTCGCGGTAAAGATCGATGCGTACTACTGCGGAATCAACCTTGGGTGGCGGCAGGAACTTGCCCGCGGGAACCTTCAATAGCTTCTTGCAGGTGCCGAAATAATTCAGATAAGCGGTCACCGAGCCGTAATTCGGAGTACCGGGCAGAGCGCAGAGCCTGTCCGCAACCTCGGACTGGATCATAACCGTGATGCTGTCAAAGGGCAAACGCGAATCGAGCAGCTCGAGGAGGATCGGCGTGGTGATATAATAGGGCAGATTTGCGCAGACCGAAACGCCGCCCTGCTCAAAAGCATCGCCGAGAAGCTCGGGAATATCGGTCTTCATTACGTCGGCATTGATAAGCCTGATATTCTTATGCTCGCCGAGGGTGTACTTGAGCAGCGGAATAAGTCCGCGGTCAATCTCGAGAGCAACGACGTTTTCGTAAATGAGCGCAAGCTCGTGGGTAAGCGAGCCGCAGCCCGCGCCGATCTCAAGAACCGTCTTGGTATTAGGTCCGCCGCAAGACTCGGCGATCTCAGCGACGACCTCACGGTCGGTGAGGAAGTTCTGTCCGAACTCCTTGCGGAAGGTCAGACCGAACATTGCCATAGTGTCTTTAATTGTTCTGATGTCACAAAGATTCATTTTTAACCTCTGAAATTTGGAATGTGGGATGTGTCGAGGATGAGCGCGGCATCGGGATTGAAGTCCTTTCCCGTGCAAACGGCGGGAAGAGTAATAAATTCTCTGCCTATATCAATGCTGTACGCGCCGGGATGATAATGTCCGCAAATGATAAACTCGACCTTGTCCTTGCCTTCGTTACAGATTATGTCGAGCACCTCATCGGCATTGTTGACGATATGCCTTTCTTCAACACCGATATCGAGGCATTGGTGGCAAAGAAGCCAGAAGCGGCTTCCCTCAGGAGAGCCTTTAAGGATGTCACGAAGCGCATCCAGCTGATCCGAAGGGATATTGGTGTCCTTCCAATCAATGCGCTCGCCATCGGCGCCGTAGCGCGTGCCGTCGGATTTGTAATTCGCATCAAGGAAAATGAGGTTAACGTCGCCCGCACGGCAAACGAAGGGCGGACGGACGAAATCCGTAATGCGATAAAAAACATCGTCTCCGAAATTGCGGAAGTCGTGGTTACCCTGCATCACGAGAACCGGAACAGAGCTGTCGCGGATGACCTTAGCAACGCGCGCAAGATGCTCCATATCGTCGGCGCGACTTACGCTGCCGTTAATAACGTCACCAAGGCAGATGGCAAGATCAACGCCCTTGTCTTCGAAATCCTTGAGCAGCTTTTGCAATTTACCGAGAGAACGAGACGGGTATCTGTCACCGTTCGTTATCTCTTCTCTTCCGCAGTGAAGGTCGGAAAAAAATCCAATAATCATTTATATTCTCCGTTTTAAGGAATAGATGTAGTCATACATAATATATAATACTATATAATTGAGCAATAGTCAAGAGGGAAAGCGTAAAAATTGTTGATAAAAATCAAATAAAAAATCAAAAAAGGTCTTGCAAAACTATTTCAAATGTGATATAATATTACAGTCGCTGGTGTAGCACAGCCGGTAGTGCAGCTGATTCGTAATCAGCAGGTCGCAGGTTCGAATCCCGTCACCAGCTCCAAAAAGAATAGGGTAGCCCCAAGGGCTACCCTATTCTTTTTGGAGGCCGGTGCCGCTATAAAGATGAAGGACCTCTTGCTGTTGCTTTGCAACAGCAATCATCTGCGCGCTACTGCAGCATTTTATTCCACCACCCAATTATGCGCGCAGATATAGGTTCAGAATCCCGTCCTTTTCAGATAAAGTACCTCCCCTGTTGCTCCGCAACAGCAATCATCTGCGCGCTACCACAGCATTTCATTCTACCACCCAATTATGCGCGCAGATATAGGTTCAGAATCCCGTCATCGACTCATTTTTGCATTTATCGAGCGGAAACCTTCGTTCTCACGAATTCGACAAATTGGAATTTGATTTATCGTTTCTTGTAAATCACAAGCTCTGGATTCTCTCCGTTTTCCTCGTAAGTACAGACGAGAAGGAAGTCCATGTTTGCTGCTATACCAAAGCATCTGCTGCCAAATTCGCTTTCGAGCTGACTACCGAGGTAGGTCTGCTTATCGTCAAGGAATTTCACTTTTTCTCCGTTAGGCAGAGTGTATTCCATATTGATAAATTCACCCGAAAGCACGTTCAGATGCTCTACCTTGGGCAACCCTTCGATATGTAAAAGCGTGTTAAATTCGTGAATCAACTGTGCCTTAAATTCTTCGAGCTTTTCTTTTCCACCGATTTCAACATATCGCTTCCAGATATCAAGGGTGTACTCACCGCCCGAATAGCACCATTTGCAGTATTCCTCATTAAAATTGCCATCGGTTTCACGGCTCGTGGTGCAATCTTCAAGCGGCATACCGCAACACTTACATACTAACTCTCTTGGAGAGCCGAGAAGCGTGTTGATCGACACGTCAAACAATTTGGATAGGAGCTTAAGCGTATCTATATTCGGTATCGTTTCGCCTGTTTCCCAACGAGACACCGCCTGCCTTGTCACAAATATCTTTTCGGCAAGTTCCTCTTGGGAAAGACCTTTTTTTGCTCTTAATTCGTAGATTATATCTTTTGTTTCCATAAAATCACCACCTGCATTTTTGTGGTTATATTATATCACAAGCCGTCGGAGTTGACAAGCAACTGTCTGTTGCTGTCTGCTCGACAAATTCAAACTTATCTATCAATTCCGAGTTATTCGTTTATTAGATATTTATGAACAAGCAACCCCATTTCCGAGGTTGCTTGTTTTCATATTATGCCTCAACGTGCTTAAACTGCGCGCCGTAAAGCTCGGCGTAGAAGCCGTTCTTTTCGATCAGCTCGTCGTGTCTTCCCTGCTCCACGATCTTGCCGTCGCGCATAACGAGGATGCAGTCGGCGTTCTTGATCGTATTGAGTCGGTGAGCGACGATGAAGGAGGTTCTGCCCTCCATCAGCTCGGCAAACGCGCGGTTGATCTTGATCTCGGTACGAAGGTCGATCGAAGAGGTCGCCTCGTCAAGGATCAGCATCGGGGGCAGACAGAGCATTACGCGGGCGATGCAGAGGAGCTGCTTCTGTCCCTGCGAAAGTCTTCCGCCGTCCTCGCCAAGAGGCGTGTCATACCCCTGCGGCAGACGCTTGATGAAGGAGTGCGCGTGAGCCGCCTTTGCCGCCGCGATGACCTCTTCATCCGTCGCGTCGGGGCGTCCCATTGCGATATTCTCGCGAATGGTACCCGAGGAAAGCCAGGTATCCTGAAGAACCATACCGAAGCACGAACGAAGGCTCTTGCGGGTGACCTTGGAGATATCCTTGCCGTCAACCTCGATACTGCCTCCCGTCGGCTCGTAGAATCTCATAAAGAGATTGACAAGCGTGGTCTTTCCGCATCCCGTAGGACCTACGATCGCGATACGTTGACCCGGCTTTGCCCAGAAATTCATATTTTCCATAAAGGGCTTATCGGTGTAGCTGAAGGCAAGGTCGTGTGCCTCAAGCTTGCCCGAAAGCTCTTCCGCATTCAGTTCTGCGGCATCATCGGCATCGGGAGTCATTTCTTCAGCATCAAGAAGCTCGAAGATTCGAAGCGCACTTGCAAGCGAGGACTGAAGCTCGGTCACAACGCCCGAAAGCTCGTTGAAGGGCTTGGCGTAGTTGGAGGCGTACATAAGAAGCGTCGAAATACCGCCGGGGGTAATGCTGCTTCCCGAGGTGATCGAAAGAAGCGCAGAAACGAGTGCAACGCCGAAATAAACGAGGTTATTGACGAATCTCGTCGCGGGGTTGGTGATCGAGGAATAGAAGACGGCATTGGTCGTCACCTTGCGGTAACGGTCGTTGATCTCGTCAAACGCCGCAAGGCTTGCTTTCTGATGCGAGAAAGCGGTGATAACGTCGCGCCCGCCGACGGCTTCGTCGATCAGCGCGGTCTGCTCGGCGGAGGTAGCACTTCTCTTCTTAAAGAGTGAGAAGGTACGCGATGCGATAAAGCCCGCAACGAACATCGACATAGGCGTGAGGATCGCAACGATCAGCGCGACCTTCCAGTCGATGATAATCATAAACACAAGCGTGATAACGATTCCGAGAACGCTTGAATAAAGCTGAATAAGTCCCGTCAGCAGACCCTCGGAAAGTCGGTCGGTATCCGCAATAATGCGCGAAAGAACGTCGCCCGATGCGTGATTGTCGAAATAAGATACGGGGAGCTTCTGAAGCTTACGTACAGCCTCGGCACGGATATCGCGGACGATCATAGTGCCCGCACGGGTTGCAATAAGGCGGACGAACCAATCAAGAATCGCGCCCGCTACCGTCAGCACGAGAATAACGGGGAGTATCTTTGCAATACCGTCGAAATCGACGTTGCCCTTGTCGATGATAAGGTCGATACCGTTACCGACGAGGACGGGGATATAGTGCGACATAACGGTCGACACAGCGGCAAAAATAAACGCGATAACGAAAAGCGGAATAAATCTCTTTGCAAATCCGAGCAGACGTCCGACAACGTACTTCTGCTCCGCTTTGGTAAGCTTGGAGGTTTTCTTATTCTTAGCCATCAGTTTTCACCTCCGTACTGTGTTTCATAGGTTTCGCGGTAAACGGCGCAAGATGCAAGAAGATCATCGTGACGTCCGATACCTGCCGCCGCACCGTCATCGAGAACAACAATGCTGTCGCAATCCTTGACTGCAGAGGGTCTCTGCGAGATAATGACCGTCGCGGGGGTATCCTCGAGCTTTGCTATGTTGCTTCTGACAAGCAGGTCTGTCGCAAAGTCGAGTGCCGAAAAGCTATCGTCGAGGATGAGTATTTTAGGCTTGCGGATGAGTGCGCGTGCGATCGCAAGTCGCTGACGCTGACCGCCCGAGAAGTTTGCGCCTCTTGCCTCAACGCGTGCCTCTATACCGCCCTCTTTTGCGAGAACGAAATCAAGTGCGCCCGCAGCTTCGAGTGCCGCGCGGATATCGTCGTCCGTCGCATTCGGGTTGCCCCAACGCATATTTTCGGCAACCGTACCCGCAAAAAGATGCGAGGACTGCGGAACGACCGCGATCAGCTTACGCAGATCCATAACGGGATAGTCCTTGACGTTTCTGCCGAAAACGAGGACCTCACCGTCCGTGACGTCATAAAATCTCGGGATAAGATCAACGAGCGTGGTCTTACCCGAGCCCGTACCGCCGAGAACGCCGAGACGCTTGCCCGCACCGAGGCTGAAGCTGATATCCGAAAGCGAATCTTCCTTACTGAGTCTGTAACGGAAGGAAGCCGAACGGAACTCGATAGCGGGAGCGGTGAGATCGATCTCGACCTCCTCGTGCTCCTCGTCGTCCTCGATAGGCATAGCGAGAACAGAGCTGATTCTCTTTGCGCAAGCGCCCGCCTTGGTGAGCGTTACGATGAGGTTCGCGAGCTTAACAAGCTCAACGAGAATCTGCGACATATAGTTATAAAGCGCAATGATCTGTCCCTGAGTAAGTCTGCCGGAATCAACGGCAAGACCGCCGTTTTTAACGATCATAATGATCGCAAGGTTTACGATAACGTAAGTCAGAGGATTGAGAAGCGAGGACACTCTGCCCGCGAAGATCGTTTCCTTTGCGTGCGAGGTGTTCGCGCCGTCAAAGCTCTCGACCTGCTCGTCCTGATGGTTGAACGCGCGGATAACGCGGACACCGCGAAGATTGTCGCGCGTGTGGCGGGTCAGACGGTCAAGCTTCGACTGCACCTTCGCGAACATCGGGATGCCGAGAAGAATGATCGCGAAAACGACCACCGCAAGCGCGGGGACGGCAAGCGCGAAGATGATGGACATCTCGGGGTCGGTGATATAAGCCATAACGACCGCGCCGAAAACGATGAAGGGCGAGCGCAGAAGCAGACGCAGACCGAGGTTGATACCGTTCTGCAGACGGTCAATGTCGGCGGTAAGCCTCGTCAGCAGAGCCGACGCGCCCGCTTTATCCGAGGATTCGCGCGAAAGGTAAAGCGTGTGCTTGAAAAGATCGCGGCGAAGAGCGCAGGAGAATCCGACAGATGCCTGAGCGGAGAAATACTGCGATGTCAGCGACAAGACCATTCCGACGGTTGCCGACAGCACCATCAGTCCGCACATACGCCAGACGATCGCGGGATCGCCGCCCTCGCCGACGCCGTGGTCGATGATCTCGGCTACGAGAAGCGGAACGAGGAGTTCAAGCAAAGCTTCAATGAGCTTCATAAAGGGTGCAACGACCGTTTGCGGTCTGTAGCCCTTTGTGTACTTCCATAACTGTTTCATTTTTTCACTCTCTCAAAAAGTTTTTACAAATATTAATTATATCATATTTAATCTTCTTTTTCAATACTTAAAAGATAAAATCTGCATTATTCGTCTTCCCTATTGACTTTTCACGCCGATTGATATAAAATATAGTCAATATACCAATCGGAGGAAGATTATGAAATATAAGATAATCAGAACTATATCCGCAATACTGTCGCTTTTGATGCTTGCGGGATGCACACCCGCCGCGCCCGACGAGACATCTGCCGTCGAAGCCGTCGTCATGCCCGAGCCGACCGAAGCGGTCGAAACAACAATAGAAGCCACAACCGAAGAAGAAACTACCGAGGAGGTTACAACGAAGCAAATGGAAGTGCTCACCAATCCCTACACTCCCCTCAATTACGAGGATATCAAAGCCATCTGGCTTTCGCAGTTTGACCTGAACAGCGTTTACTGCTCGGGCAGTTCGCAGAATCCCGAAGCAACTTATCGCAAATATATCGACAAGATACTCGACAACGTAGTCGGGGACGGATTTAACACCGTCATCGTTCAGGTGCGTCCGAATGCGGACAGTATGTATCCCTCCGAATATTATCCGATGTCGAAATACGTCGTCGGAAGCTACGGCAAAAGCGCAAAATACGATCCCTTTGCCATTATGATCGAGGAGGCGCACGAGCGAAACCTTTCG
The DNA here is from genome assembly GCA_017387685.1 of Clostridia bacterium. Classification (GTDB taxonomy): domain Bacteria; phylum Bacillota; class Clostridia; order Oscillospirales; family CAG-272; genus CAG-390. The sequence goes on along the minus strand of JAFOEU010000116.1, from coordinate 6,455 downwards.
GTTCAGGCGTGGATCAATCCGATGCGCGCTATGACCACCGATGAGATTGCAAAGGTATCGAACGATTACCTTATCAAGCAATGGTACAATGATAAGGAAACCAAGGGCAAATACGTTGTTGCCAACGGCTCGAACTACTACCTCAATCCCGCATATGAAGAAGTCCGCGCACTCATCATAAACGGCGCGCGCGAAATTCTTCTCAATTATGAGGTCGACGGTCTGCATATGGACGATTACTTCTACCCCACAACCGAGACCTCCTTCGATGCCGCGGCTTATAAGGAATATAAGCAAAACGGCGGCAAAAAGTCGGTTGAAAACTTCCGAAAGGAAAACCTCAATCTGCTCGTTTCGGGACTCTGGCAGATGACGAAGTCGGTCAATCCCGAAATGATCTTCGGCATCAGCCCCGCGGGCAATATCAACAACGTCCGCCGCGACGGCGCAGACGTTGATACCTGGTGCGCGACCGAGGGCTACATAGATTACATCTGCCCGCAGGTCTATTTCGGACTTGAACACCAGACCTACGATTTCGTCAAAGTCTGCAAGACATTCTCGGACATCATCAAGACCGACAAGGTCAAGATGGTGATCGGTATGACGCTCGGCAAGGCAAAATCGGGAACGGACAATTACGCCGGTACGGGCAAAAACGAATGGGCGCAGAACAAGGACATCCTCAAGCGTTGCCTCGAGCACACCGAAAGCCTCGATAAATGCATCGGCGTTGCGTATTTCTGCTATCAGTATTTCTACTCCCCAACATCCGGCGCGGAGGTTAAGGAAACCAAAACCGAAAGAGATAATTTTATTCCCGTGTTAAAGGAAATCAGTTGGAAATAACGTGCAAACAAAATTATCGCACAAACCCGTAGGGGACGGCGCCCCCTACTGTTGATAATTTAATTTGTGCTTCTGAATATCGTTTTGCGAAGGTGGTGAACCTAAATTGAGCAAAAGAATAGAAAAAGAACCCGATGGGTATATAAGGGATCTGTTACAGAAAAGGCGCGATCCGATCATCGGAATCGTGGGACTTAACGCCTTTGTGACTGTCGTTTCACTTATCTTGGTGTTGATTATCGTTATCGGAACCTTGAAGCCGTTGCCGACGGAAACTTACAGCGGCAATTACATTTTGAAAGAGATCGACACCGACAGACACGGCGGCAGGCACGGCGGAAACAGCGTGAAAATTTTCGTCGCACAAAGCGGTGAGCGTTTTGCTGTTCCGACAGGATTGATGGATATTGACGAACTTGAATCGGGCAACACCTATAACATCACATACTACGTCGGATTTTTGTATCAACATATATACACGATCTCGGACGGCAGCAATGCTCTGATTTCCGAAGCAGATCAAATTGCATATCGAGAGAAGAACATTTCCGAAATGCATATCGCTCTGCTTGTGATCGGCGGAATATGGCTTGTTTTGATTCTTATGTTGAATTTGGGATTGCTTAGTTGGAGTTACTATAAAAAGATCTTTGAAATCAACAAAAAGATCCAAAAACGCCGCGACAAACGAAATAAAACAGAATAACACGGTACAATATAAGGACAGCGATGCTTCGTGCTCGCTGTCCTTTTGATTTGCGGAAGCATCTTTGAGATGCAAAATTTTATTGGATAAAATCAATATTTCATTAACAACGCTATTGGTTTGTTATATACTAAACAATAATATCAAAAGCACTCAACGAAGGGGGGCTTTTCATTGAAGAAACAGAATTTTTTTGAAGCGGAAGAAAGAGATCACCGCTCCGATATATTGGATATCATACGAAGCGGCAAGGCGGATGACGAGGCAAGGCTTCTTCTTGAAGACTACCACGATAACGATATCGCATCCGTTCTCGATGAGCTGACGGCAGAGGAAAAGGAAAGACTCTTGCGTGCGCTCGGTAACGAGGGAATGTCCGCCGTCGTCACCTTTCTTGAAGATGCGGGCGATTATCTTTCAACGCTCGATGCCGACCGCGCGGCTGATATCATTGAACAAATGGACGCCGACGAAGCGCTCGAAGCACTCGAAGACCTTGACGATGACGTAAAGCTTGAGGTACTCGGACTTATCGAGGACGAGATAAAGGAAGATATCGAGCTTCTTGACTCCTACAGCGACGACGAGTTCGGCAGTATGATGAGCACCAATTATATTTCCGTCCGCCGGGATATCAGCATAAAGCAGGCTATGAGGATACTGATCGCCGAAGCCGCCGAAAATGACAATATACACACCATTTTCGCATCCAAGGAGGACGGCAGCTTTTACGGTGCCATTGATCTCAAGGAGCTCATCATCGCAAGAAGCGATACACCTCTCGAAGACCTGATATACACAAGCTTTCCTTACGTTTACGATACCGACAGCATCTCCGAGAACATCGAGCATCTGCGCGGCTACTCGGAGGATCTGATACCCGTCATTTCATCCAAGAACAACAGTCTGCTCGGCGTTATCACATCTATGGATATCCTTGAGATAGTTGACAAGGAGATGGGCGACGATTACGCGAAGCTTGCCGCACTCAGCTCCGAGGAGGAACGTGACGAGGGGCTTTTTGCAAGTATGAAAAAGCGAGTTCCCTGGCTTATCATCCTGCTGTTTTTAGGACTCGGAGTTTCCGCAGTTGTGGGACTTTTCGAAAGCGTGGTCGAGGAGCTTCCGATGATTGTTGCCTTTCAATCGCTCATCCTCGGAATGGCGGGAAACGTGGGAACTCAATCCCTTGCCGTTACGGTACGCGCACTCGGCGGAGGAGAATCACTCGGCGTGAAAAAACAACTTTTGATAATAGGCAAGGAAACGCGAGTCGCGCTTCTCAACGGTCTTGCGCTCGGTCTTTTCTCCTTTGCAATAGTCGGCGGCTACCTTGTTTTGCTCGGAGGACACTCCCCCGCCGTAGCCTTCACCACCGCGGGCTGCGTCGGAGCGGCTCTTTGGTTCGCTATGACGATATCCGGCTTCACGGGCGCGGCGATCCCAATGTGCTTCTACCGCCTCGGAATAGACCCCGCCGTTGCATCCGGTCCTCTTATCACGACCGTGAACGACCTCGTCGCAGTTGTAAGCTACTACGGCCTCGCGTGGGCATTATTGCTCAACTTTGGAAGATAAATTTAATCTTAATACGCAAAAACCACCCCGCTCGCGGGGTGGTTTTGTTATAAAATCAATTAGTCAAGCTTAAGAGTTCTGACCTCTTCAAGTGCCTTGAGGAGGAATTCGTCAACGCTTACTGCGCCAAGGTCTACACCGCCACGGTTACGTACGGCAACCTTGCCCTCTGCGGCTTCCTTCTCGCCGACGACGAGCATATAGGGAACCTTTTCGAGCTGTGCCTGACGGATCTTGTAGCCGATCTTCTCGTTTCTTGCGTCAACCTCGGTACGGATACCCGCAGCCTCGAGTCTTTCACGAACTGCCTTTGCATACTCCTCGTGCTCAACGCCGATGGGAAGCACGCGAACCTGCTCGGGAGCCATCCAGAGAGGAAGTGCGCCTGCAAATTTCTCGAGAACGAGAGCGAGGGTACGCTCGTAGCATCCGAGAGAGGTTCTGTGGATGATGTAAGGAGTGACTCTCTGGTCGTTGGAGTCGGTGTATTCCATACCGAACTTCTTCGCGAGAAGCATATCGATCTGAATGGTGATAAGGGTATCTTCCTTACCGTGTACGTTCTTGATCTGAATATCGAGCTTAGGACCGTAGAATGCCGCCTCGTCGATACCGATCTTATAGTCAAGTCCGATATTGTCGAGAATGGTCTTCATTACGGACTGTGCCTCTTCCCACTGCTCTGCGGTGCCCTCGTACTTGTCGGTACGGTTGGGATCCCACTGCGAGAAGCGGAAGGAGCAATCCTCTCTGAGTCCGAGCGCGTCGAGCATATAGAGAGCGAGGTCAAGACAGCCCTTGAACTCGTTTTCAAGCTGATCGGGAGTAAGGATAAGGTGACCCTCGGAAATAGTGAACTGACGTACACGGATAAGGCCGTGCATCTCGCCGCTTTCCTCGTTTCTGAAGAGGGTAGAGGTCTCACCGAGTCTCATGGGAAGATCGCGGTAGGAGCGCTTCTTGTTGAGGAATACCTGATACTGGAAGGGGCAGGTCATAGGACGGAGTGCAAAGCATTCCTTGGTCTCATCGTCGGGATCGCCGAGGATGAACATACCGTCACGGTAGTGATCCCAGTGACCCGAGATCTTGTAGAGGTCGGACTTTGCCATAAGGGGAGTCTTGGTGAGCTGATAGCCGCGTCTTCTCTCCTCGTCCTCAACGAATCTCTGAAGGATCTGAATGGTGCGTGCACCCTTGGGGAGCATAATGGGAAGTCCCTGACCGATAGAGTCAACGGTGGTGAAATATTCAAGCTCGCGGCCGATCTTGTTGTGGTCGCGCTTCTTTGCCTCTTCAACTGCGGTGAGGTATGCGTTCATCTCTTCCTTGGAGGGATATGCGATACCGTAAACACGCTGAAGCATCTTGTTGTTCTGATCGCCCTTCCAGTATGCGCCGGTGCACTGAGTAAGCTTTACGGCTCTGACAGCGGCGGTGGAGAAAAGGTGAGGACCTGCGCAGAGGTCAACGAACTCGCCCTGACGGTAGAAGCTGATGACCGCATCATCGGGAAGCTCCTCGATGAGCTGAACCTTGTAGGGCTCGTTCTTCTCGGTCATAAGTGCGATAGCCTCCTCGCGGGGGAGCTCAAAGCGCTCGATGCGGAGATTCTCTCTCATGATCTTCTTCATCTCGGACTCAATATTCTTGAGGATATCCTGAGTGAAGGAGATCTCGCTGTCGAAGTCATAGTAATAGCCGTTGTCTACTGCGGGACCGATGGTGAGCTTGGTCTCGGGGTAAAGTCTCTTTACAGCCTGAGCGAGGATGTGAGATGCGGTGTGGCGGTAGACCTTCTTGCCCTCATCATCAGCGAAGGTGAGAAGAATGATCTCGTCGCCTTCCTTGACGGGTGCGGACATAGCCGAAACTACGCCGTTAACCTTTGCCGCGATATGCTCGCGAGCCGCAACGCCTGCTGCAGAAGCAGCCTCAAAAACGGTCGATGCGTTTTCTACCGAATAATCGATAGCATTGATTCTTACGTTCATTTTATTTCTCCTGTAAAATTAATTTTCTATATTTAGCAAGACGGGGAGAAAAGTGCAGAGTGCAGAATGCGGAGTGCAGAGTTAAGGAAAATTTCCTCGCAAGCTCGGAAATAATTATAATAAAATTGCTTTTCGAGCAAAGTGAGAAAAGCTTCCGCAACTCTTAACTCTGCACTCTTAACTCTTAACTCAAACAGCGCCCCGACAGCGAGAGCTGTCGGGGCGCTGTTTATACTGCGCGGTTCCACCCGAACTTATAACTTAAAATAAGTATTCAAAATGACACACCGGTGGTACCCTTTGCGGCTTCGACGAAAGCTTTCAGCGTGTGCTTCCTCTCTGTAGACGGAGCTTGGCAAGGACTTGTCCGTTGCATTACAAGATAATATTATACACCTCGACGCCTGATTTGTCAAGGGGGTAATTTCATTTTTTAATATTTGCGCGAGGTGCGAGGATTGACGAAGGTTCGCCAATCAAGATCGCCGCGGTCAAGCGCGATGATAAGAGCCTCGGCAGTACCGATATTGGTAGCTACCGGGATATTATACATATCACAAAGACGGAGCAGCTCATTCGAACGCTCGTTTATGAGGACTGCGGGATCGGTATCGCGGAAGTCAATGAGAAGGTCGATCTCATTATAAGCGATTCTTTGGGCTATCTGCTCTTCTCCGCCGTGATCGCCGGTAAGAAGACGCTCGATATTAAGACCTGTAGCCTCGGAAATATATTTCGCGGTTATACTTGTGGCACAAAGATTATGCTTACAGAGTATTCCGCAATATGCAGTACAAAACTCTGCCATCAATTCTTTCTTTTTATCGTGTGCGACGATAGCTATTTCCATTTTCTCATTCCTTTCCAAACTATATTTTCAGTATTTTTCTTCTCTTTTTTTCAGGAAGGTAGGACATAAGCGGTATGCTTTCACCGCAGAGTCTTCCCGCGATCTCGTCAAAGGCAGCCTCCGCATGCTCACGGTCGCGGCGCATCCCGGAAACGAGAATTCCGTCAGCCTGCGCCTCTTCCAGCTCCGCAGACTCAGGAATCGCTCCGATAAGCTGAATATGAGCGCGGTCTATAAGCTCGTTAATACCCGGCTTGCTCCCCTCGAGAACACCGGCGGAATCCAATCTGTTTATGATAAGATATTGCTCACAAATGCCAAGCTCCTCAAGTATGTATCCCGTTTTTTCTGCGGCTCTGACATCCATAGGACGATGCGTGGTAAGAACAAGCGCACAATCCGCAACAGATGCAAGGTGAGGAATAGTAGAGTCGAGCGCGGCGGGAGTATCGATAATGACGTAATCGCAATTATACTC
>JAFOEU010000115.1 GCA_017387685.1 Clostridia bacterium | reverse complement strand
CCAGCCTTTGCATCAAAAGATTGCTCATTTTGTTATTGATCACGCCTTTACCGACGATCGTTCCCTTTTTGAGTCCGTTGAAAGCGGTGGCATCGTCCTTGTAGGATACGATGAGCATTTCGGGATCGTCCGTCGCAAAGACCTTTTTGGCTTTTCCCTCGTAAAGTTGTTCTCTCTTTTCCATGTTATATTCTCCTTTATATTTTCAACAATTCTTTTACCAGTTTGTTCACGAGCTGCGGATTTGCGCTTCCTTTGGATGCACGCATCGCCTGACCCACGAAAAAGCCCATTGCTTTTTCTTTACCCGACTTCAGTTCTTCCACAGCTTTCGGATTATCATTCAGTATCTTCTGAATAATCGGAATAAGTGCTGATTCATCGCTAACTTGAATCAAGCCCTTTTCCTTTGCAATTTCTTCGGGTTCCTTTTCTTCATCGAAAAGCGCTTCAATGATCTTCTTGAGTGCGCCCGAGCTGACTATTTGCTCTGTGTAAAGGGAGATTGCTTTTGCAAGGAACACAGGCTCAAACGGAATACTTTCCATTTCTCTCTCGTGTAAGATTCTCGAAATATCTCCCATCAGCAGATTGCTCACAGCTTTTGCAGGAGCACCGAGTCCAACCGTCTTTTCAAAGTAATCGGAAATGGATTTGGATGCTGTCAACAGCTTTGCATCGTATTCGGGAAGTCCAAGCTCGGCGATATACCTGCGCTTTCTTTCATCGGGAAGCTCGGGAAGACTTGCTCTGATACGCTCGACCCATTCTCGGTCAACCACGATGGGGACAAGATCCGGCTCGGGAAAATATCTGTAATCGTGTGCTTCTTCTTTGGAACGCATTTCAAAGCTCTCGCCTTTTGCGTCATCCCATCTGCGCGTTGCCTGCACGACCTCGCCGCCGTCCTCGATCAACTCGATCTGGCGCTGACGCTCACCAACCATTGCGCGGTAAGCCGCACTGAAGGAGTTGATGTTCTTCATTTCAGTACGGGTTCCGAATTCCTTTTGTCCCAAAGGTCGCACTGAAAGGTTGACATCACAGCGAAGCGAGCCTTCCTGCATCTTGCAATCGGAAACACCGGTGTATTCAAGAATTGATTTGACTTTTTCAAGAAATGCCCTCGCTTCCTCGGGAGAACGCATATCCGGTTCGGTGACGATCTCAATCAGCGGAACGCCGCATCTGTTATAGTCCACAAGCGATGCACCACGCAGTCCGTCGTGTATCAGCTTTCCCGCATCCTCCTCAATATGAATACGGGTAATGCCAATCCTTTTGATTGCTCCGTCAACCTCAACATCAAGGTATCCGTTTTTACATATCGGCAGATCGTATTGAGATGTTTGATATGCTTTGGGAAGATCGGGATAAAAATAGTTTTTTCTGTCCTGCTTGCCATATTCGGTGATTTCACAATTCATGGCAAGTCCTGCCGTGATCGCATAATCAACCACTTTTTTGTTGAGAACGGGGAGAACACCGGGCATTCCCGTACAAATCGGGCAGGTTTGCGTATTAACATCGGCTCCAAATGCGGTTGAGCAAGAACAATATATCTTTGACTTGGTTGCAAGCTCTGCATGGATTTCAAGACCAATTACGGTTTCGAAAGTCATTTACTCCACCTCCTTTACCGTTGGACGGAGCTTTTCATAACCCGTCTCACGTTCATAAGCATATGCCGCTGTCAACAATTTACGTTCATCAAAGCTGTTTGCAATCAGCTGAATTCCAATCGGCATTCCTTTTTTGTCGAGTCCTGCGGGAATACTGATGGCGGGAAGCCCGGCGATATTGACCGCAACGGTACAGATATCACCCATATACATCGCAACGGGATCTGATTTTTCTCCAAATTTGTATGCCGTGGTGGGAGTAGTCGGTGTCAGAAGAACATCATATTTTTCGAAGCAAGCGGCAAAGTCCCGTTTGATGAGTCCCCTTACCTGTTGCGCTTTTTTATAATACGCATCGTAATATCCCGAGCTTAATGCATAAGTGCCAAGCATAATTCTTCTTTTTACTTCTTCGCCAAAGCCCTCGGAGCGAGTTATCTCATAAAGGTCTGTAAGACCGTGATATTCCTCTGCTCTGTATCCGTACTTGATACCGTCAAATCTTGCAAGGTTGGAGCTTGCCTCCGCCGAAGAAATCAGGTAATACGCGGGGAGTGCGAATTTAGAAAGAGGTAATGAGCATTCCTCGCACTCGGCGCCAAGCATCTCATATACCTTGATTGCGTTTTCTACCGCTTCCCTGATCTCCGTTTGAATACCGCTTTCAAGATACTGCTTTGGTACACCGACCTTCATACCTTTTAGCGGCAAGCCGAGTGCTTTTGTATAGTCAGTTTTATCGGCATCCACCGATGTGGAATCCATTTTGTCATAGCCCGCGATCGCATTCAAAACAATTGCGCAGTCGGTCACATCCTTTGTAAAGGAGCCGATCTGATCCAGCGAGGATGCAAATGCAATCAAGCCGAATCTCGATACCAATCCGTAGGTAGGTTTGAGTCCCACGTTTCCGCAAAAGGCTGCGGGCTGACGGATCGAGCCACCCGTATCGGAGCCAAGCGCGTATGGCGCGAGGTCGGCAGATACGCTTGCGGCTGAACCGCCCGACGAGCCACCGGGTACACGGGTAAGATCATAAGGATTTTTCGTCTTTTTGAAATAAGAGCTTTCGGTAGATGAGCCCATAGCGAACTCATCCATATTCAGTTTGCCGAGAATGACCGCACCCTCATTTTTCAGCCTTTTGGTTACAGTGGCATCATAAGGCGGAACAAAGTTATATAACATTTTTGAGGCGCAGGTGGTCGTGATGCCCTCTGTACAGATGTTATCTTTTATACCTACGGGGATACCGGTCAATAGAGTTGCTTCTCCCTTTGCTATGCGCTCATCTGCTTTACCTGCTGCGGCAAGCGCATCATCGGAACAGACTGTAATATAACTGCCAATTTGTGCATCGGCTTTTTCTATTCTTGCAAGATACTGCTTTGTCAGCTCTACCGAGGAGAGTTTTCTTTGCTTCAAAAGTTCTGCGTATTCGTGTATCGTACTCATTCTCACGGCACCTCACTCTACGATTTTGGGAACAACGTAACAGCCTTCGTATTGCTCCGGAGCATTGAAAAGGATCTTATCCCGATCAAAAGACTCTTTCCGTTCATCTTCACGGAATACGTTATAAAGCGAAGTACTTCCCTGTTCATTCGATTCGGCATCGTGTAAATCAAGCTCGTTTAATTGATCGGCAAATTCGATAATTGCCCCCATCTGCTCACTCCATTTATCCTGCTCAGCCTCATCTATTCTAAGTCTTGCCAGCGATGCAACGTACTTCACTTGACTTTGCTCTATCTTCATAACTAACGCACTCCTCCCCAAGTTCTTATGTATATCTTTCCCACAAATAACAAACAAAAAAGCAAAGGCACTCAATGCGGTGAAACATTAAGACGCCTTTGCCTTTGCATTTATTTTGTTTTGCAGTTAAATAAAAATACGGACAACTCGCCCCGATAAAACCGACCGTAAATCTACGCCCGATGATGATCGGAAGACGCCATTGCCCTCACGGAATTATTATACACCTTTTTTTCTTATTTGTCAATATAATTTAATAAAAAAACGAGCCGCGTTCTCAAAAAACGCAGCTCTGATTTTTCGTTTATACACCGCTGGCTCCGTAGTTGGAGAGCACTCGGGCAGAGGGATCCTTTACGTCGCAGCCCTTCCACGCCTT
>JAFOEU010000014.1 GCA_017387685.1 Clostridia bacterium | reverse complement strand
CGCTTTTCATAACCGTCATTCTTTTTGAAATATAAGCACGGAAGATCCGCAAGTATTTCGGGGGAATCGCACCACGATTCTATTTTTACGGCACCTTTAACACCGTGAGTGTTGACTATCTTGCCGCATTCAAGATATTTCTTTTCATTTACGTTTTTCATCAACGTTACCTCTTAATCATAAATAGAAATAAAATTACATTATACAGTATATCACATCGGAGTTCTTTTTTCAAGATTTTTTCAGCTTTTTTTAGATTTTGAGATAAAATTTCACGATTTGGTATTGAAGAATTCGGTTTTTTGGTGTATAATCTACTTAAAATATCAACTTGGAGGTCAAAAATGTTTACTTTTTTGAGCAACACCACCGGTGATCCCGGAATTATGGGTACCTGGGGAACCCTTATTATGATCGTGATCATGATCGCGGTATTTTATTTCTTTGCTATTCGTCCCCAGAAGAAGCAGGAGAAAGAGACCCAGGCTATGAGAAGCGCACTTTCCATTGGTGACGAGATCGTTACCATCGGCGGTATCATTGGCATCATCACCAACATCACCGAAGAGACTATCACCATCATCTCTTCCAGAGACAGAACAAGAATCCAGCTCCTCAAGTCTTCCGTATCCAGAGTTCAGGTTTCCGCTAACGCATCTGACGAGGAAAAGAAAGAGGAAAAGAATTAATTCTTCGAGTGAATAGGAGCGAACTGCGCCGAATATAGTTTACCGATATTATTTAGGAGGTATTCTATTATGGCTCACTCTAAAAGACACAATCGCAGCTCCACGCCCGAACGGTCAATTACCGAAACAGCCCCAAAAGCTTCTTTTATTATGCTTTTCACGGGGCTTTTCCTTTTAACAATAGCAACAGCCGCTTCATTAAGCTCTACGATGCCTGCTGATCTTTCATTTTTCGCTGCACCTATCTCTTTATTCCTTGGAATCATCATCGGCGGATTCTATTGCGGCAAGCGACTTGAAGGCTCTCAGGGGTATTGTTGCGCCGCTATTTCGGCGACGATAGTTTCAGCAATTCTGCTCTCCTGCAAGCTTTTCATCCCCGCGCCGAAGAGCTCAATGACGTTGGCTGCTTCAATAATATCAAACTTATTTATTATAATATCCGCCCTAATCGGAGTGCTTACCGCAAGCAAGCTTCCCAGCCGAAGGCGGAAAAGGAAATCCAAAAATCGGAGATAATTATGACATACACTTTCTACTCTAATGCTGAAGGAAGATATTTGATTTATGATACCGCAAGCGGTGCGGTTATCCGATCTTCCGAAATCGAAGCTTATATTTGTGACGCGCTTGATCCCTGCGAAGAAGGCGCACCTTCCCTTCCTGAAAAATGCCCCTCTGAGATACGTTATGAGCTTGCTCGCTTTTCTTCAACAGAGGTTGCCGGTGCTTACGAGCGTATCAAGGAGCTTTACAATGCGGGATTGATTTACGGCATCTCCTCCAAGAGTTTGTTGAGAACATCCGGCGAGCATTCTGCTGACGGTGAGCTTATTTCAACCGTTTTATCCAACGCAGGTCTGACGAAAGAAGAAGTCGATATAATATAAGCAAACGCATCTGCCCCCTTTTACGGAGCAGATGCGTTTTTATTGCATATTTTTATAAAGGCTTCAGCGAATTGGGCTATTGCTGTTCGCGCATCCGATTCAGAAGTATGCTCCCCTCCAAAACCGACATTCAGCGTAAGGATCCCGCTATCCTGACCGAGCGCTCCGGGAAGGAATCTGAATGCCGTTTGAATATTCGTCATATAAGCAGATACTGCTTCGCCAACCCTGAGGTTTTCTCTCCAGCCTGAATTTTCGGTTCCTATCGTAAAAGTAACGGGCAAGCCGCTTTCAGAATCATGTATATCAATTATACATATAACATCGGGATGCTTTGAAATAAGAAAGGAGATGCTTTCCCGCATTCTCGAATATGCTCCTATACTACCGTTTCTATCGTGTTCTTCGATACAATGATACGTCGGTATCCCCGCACTAATCAGCAATTGTGTTATTACTTCCCCTGCCTCGGAAACAGATGTGTCTTCAGATACTGATTCGGAATTATGGCTATGAACAATCAACACCTTGACTCCTTCAGTTGAAGCTATTAAGGGATAAAGCGAATAGTCTTCATTAATATTAACCTCAACACCCGTTTTCGTTTCATCTATAATTAATGGTTTATACGTCATCGGTGAAACAAAAGCAGGCTGATCCGAAAGGCTCTCCTCCGGGGCACTCTCTTCTGTTTCCGATAAATGCTCGCGGCTATCCCCCGTGGCGCGAGGTATATTCTCAAAGCCCCAAAACAGACAAAGAAACAGCAAAAGGAAAGCTGCTGTTGAAAGCAGCAAGCGCAACAACGATGAGGCTTTTCCTTTACATCTGCGTGGGACATAAACACGTATCGCTTCTTCTGTTGATTGCACGCCTTCGCCCCCAAGCGCTTCAGCTGCGGGTGCGTTTTTATATTCAATTACGCTTGTTATGTCATCAAGCCTGATTTTTTCCATAGCTTCCTCCGGTATTCGAATTACTTATTTAAGGATATGAGCCGCAGCAGAAAAATATTATTAATTGACGAAAATACCTTCTATCCCTTTTTGAGTATTGTCGCAAGCCAAATATAAATTATCCGTAAATTTTTTGAACAAAATTCCATTCGGTACTTGATTTTATTTGCATTTTAGATTATAATATTTGTATGCTATCGCTTCGGCGGTGCGAGATGTTGTGCAAGTTGTACATTTTCAGCCTGAAAGTTTGTGCAAACCACCAAACATGTTCAATAGTTGCAATTCACCATTGAAAAATCGTGGAGAAAGTGATATAATATATTGAATTGATTTTATCTCGCGACGCGAAGATTCGATCTCAAACTCAAGGAGGAACCCTACCATCATGACAAAGCGTATCACAGCTTTACTTCTCAGCGTAATCTGCTGTCTCGGCCTTATGACCGCCTGCTACGATAAGAATATCGACGGCGAATACATAAGAGGCGCAGAGATCACCATGTATCTCTCCGAGCAGGTTTACGATCTCGACCCCGCTCTCTGCTACACCAACGATTCCGCACTCCAGATCTGCGGTCTCATCTACGACACTCTTTTCACTATTGACGAAAAGGGCAAAGTAGTCAACTCTCTCGTAGAGTCCTACGAAATTTTCGAAGACGAAAACACCCAGGAATACTATATGATGCTTCACCTCAAGAAGGACAACTGCTGGTCTGACGGCACAGTTGTTTCCGCAGAGGACGTTGTATATACTTTCAAGAGAGTTCTTGATGCAAGCTTTAACAGCGAAGCTGCTTGCATGCTTTTCGATATCAAGAATGCTCGTCAGGCAAAGCTTGGCGACTGCTCTATTGACGACGTTGGCGTATACGCTCACGACTCTCTTACTCTTCAGATCAACTTTGAAGGCAAGATCGATTACAATCAGTTTATCATTAACCTTGCAAGCCCCCTTCTTGCTCCTCTTAAGGAGAACACCGTAGACGGCTACGCTGACTGGTCAAAGAGACCTGCTACCTCCGTTTACTCCGGTCCCTTTATGGTTCGCCGCGTAAACTACGGTCTTTCTGAGGATGGTTCCGCTACTCCCGAGACTGCAGAAATGGTTCTCGAACGTAACCCCTACTTCCGCAGAAACTCCGACGACAAGCACCTCGACAAGTCTGTAACTCCCTACCGTCTTATCATTGATTTCTCCCTCACCAAGGAAGAGCAGCTCGATAAGTTCGCAGCAGGTGAGATCTTCTACGTTGGTGATATCGCTCTCAGCGTTCGCGGAAGCTACGTTGATACTGCAACCGTTACCGACGTTATGTCCACTCACGTTTACTACCTCAACCAGAATGCAGAAATCGCGAAGGCTGACGGCACCACCGAAAAACTCTTTGCAAACAAGGACGTAAGACTTGCTCTCTCCGCTGCTATCGACCGCGAGGCGATTGCCAAGACCGTTGTATTCGCTCGTGCAGCGTCCGCACTTGTTCCCTACGGCGTATTTAATGCAGGCTCTGCTAAGGAGATCTTCAGAGAGGTCGGCGGCAACATCATCACCACCACCGCTGATATGACCGCAGCTCAGTCCCATATTTCCGCTTCCGGCATCAATCCTTCTGATTATTCCTTCACCATCTCGGTTCGTCCCGAGGATGAAGTACATATGGCAATCGCTACCGCAGTTTGCGAAGCATGGTGCCAGCTCGGCTTTAACGTAACTCTTGATGAGGTTAAGCTTGCAAAGAACGATGAGCTTTATGCAGGTGAGCCCGCTCTCTCCTTCTACGATGATATCTTCGCAGAGAGATTCGCAGCTAACGATTATCAGGTTATCGCTATCGACTATCAGGCTCCTACAGCTGATGCATTCTCTATCCTCGCTCCCTTTGCCCGTTCTCTCTCCGGTCAGGGTCAGGATATGGAAGAGGCCGCAAAGACCGGCATCTACGAAGACAAGCCTCACAGAACCGGTTACGACAACACCGATTACGAAGCAATTCTTGAAGAAGCCTTTGCTATCAAGAACGATCCCGCAGCACGTGCCGCTAAGCTTCACGAGGCTGAGACAATGCTTCTCGCTGATATGCCCGTAATTCCGATCATTTTCAACCAGAACGCTTATCTTATCTCGGGCGATCTTTCCAAGGAAGCTTCCTCTTACTTCGGTTACAGAGTATTTAACAGACTTTCTCTCAAGGATTATATCCAGTATCTCGATATCCAGACCGAAGAAGAGACCGAAAAAGCTAAATAATATTTCTATAAAACCTAACCAAGCCGTTCCAAGCGGCTTGGTTTGTTTATTATGCACAACTACAGCATCTATTATTTGAGCAACATGCTTTTTTTTCGCGCGGTAGTTGACAAACTATAGAAAAATATGATATAATATTGAAGTAATTTAATTTTAGAAAGGATGCATTCTTATGAAAAAGAATTCTACTCTCCTGCGCGCTATCGCAATGATGCTTGTGGCTATTATGATGCTCTCCGCTTTCGTTGCTTGCGCAGAAACCGGTACAGGTGAAACCACCACCGAGCCCTCTCAGGCTCAGACTCAGGCTCCCACCGAAGAAACCACTACTGACCCCACCAAAGACGCCAACGGATACCTCAAGGACGATCTTCCCGATGATCTCAAGTTCGATGAGGAAATCACCCTTCTCGTTTGGGACGACGTTGAGCACGAGGAATTCGAAGTTGCTTACGAAAACCTCAGCGGCGATATCGTTGAGCAGTCGCTCTACGACAGAAACAGCAAGGTTGAGGAAAGACTTGGTCTGACTCTCGGCTTCATCCGTGTTAAGGGTAATGCGGACCACACCAAGGATTGGAACGCTTACGTAAACAACTCCGTTTCCATCAGCGCAAGAGAATTCGATATTCTCGCAGGTTACTCCCTCTCGATCACTCTCAATGCAGCAAACGGTCTTCTCTACAATATGCTTGATGACGAGTGCGAATACCTCAACTTTGAGCAGCCTTGGTGGAGCCAGCTTCTTCTCGATCAGGCAACCTTCGGCGACAACCTCTACTTTGCATCGGGTGACATTTCCCGTAACGCACTTGAGATGATGTACGTTTGCTATGCAAACAGTGATCTCCTTCTCGAGTACAACCTCCAGAATCCTCAGGAAATGGTTGAGACCGGCGATTGGACCTACGACAAGTTCTTCGAGATGTGCCAGGGCGTTTACAAGGACGACGGCGACGGCGTAAAGAACTGTGAGTCTGAATCCGGTGACACATTCGGTTACATTACCTCCGGTATTCACGTTGACCCCTGGTTCTACGGATCCGGCGCTACCATTTGCGAGCGTAACGCAGACGGCGAGATCATTGAATCTCCCACCTTTGCAGGCGAGCGCGTAGTCAACACCGTTGACAGACTCTGCGAGTTCCTTGACGGCGAGTTCGGTATCTACACCGAAAAGGTAACTCACCAGAAGGCATTCGGTCAGGGCAGAGCTCTCTTTATGATGGAGCGTGCACGTGTTTCTCACAAGGTTCTTGCACAGAACTACGGCGAGACTCAGTTCGTAATTCTTCCCTGCCCCAAGTATGACAAGGATCAGGAAAAGTACATCACCGTTATGGGTAACCCCTTCACCCTCTATGCTATCCCCGCTGATATCGAGAATCCCAAGATGGCTTCCGCATTCATCGAGTGCTTCGCTTCCGAGGGCTACCGTCAGGTAACTCCCGCCGTATTTGAGATCTCCCTTAAGACCAGATACGTTGCAGACTCGCTCTCCGGCTATATGTACGACATTATCAGAGCTAACATCACTTACGATATAGGACGTCTCTTCTCCGGTTCTCTTATCGGTCAGTCCACCTTCAGAAACGCAATTTCAGGCGGACAGGTTTGGGGTACCGTTGCAAAGCAGGGTTCTACCGCTCTCAAGAGATCCCTCAAGAATCTCAACAACGCACTTAACAAGTAATACATATTTATGTTTATGCCGCAGGTTTTCAGCCTGCGGCATTTTTTGCTGATTTGCTTTTTAACTATTGACATCAGCATCTTCGCTGTGGTAAAATATAGTTAAATCTATGGAAAGGACTTTCTGATCATGAAAACCAAATTTTCTTTACGGACAATTGCATTTATACTACTCGCAATTATGCTTTGCTCATCCTTTGCAGCTTGCGCTGAAACCAAAGATCCTGAGATCACTACCGAAGCTCCTTCTGAAGCGTTGACCGCGACACCGACCGAGGAAGCAACCACCGCGGATCCCACCAAGGATGCAAACGGCTATTTGAAGGATGATCTTCCTGAGGATCTTAAGTTCGACGAAAATATCACCCTGCTTGTTTGGGATGACGTTGAACACGAGGAATTTGAGATTGCTTACGAAAGTCTCAGCGGAGATATAGTTGAGCAGTCTATCTACGACAGAAACAGCAAGGTTGAGCAGAGGCTCGGCTTAACTATGAGCTTTATCCGCGTTAAGGGTAACACCGATAACATAAAGAACTGGAACGCTTACGTCGGAAACTCCGTTTCAATTAATGCCAAGGAGTTCGATATAATAGCAAGCTATTCCGTATCGGTTGCTAAAAATGCATCGAGCGGTTATCTCTTCAATATGCTTGACGACGAATGCGAATATCTCAATTTCGAGCAGCCCTGGTGGTCGGATCTTCTCCTTGAGCAGGCAACCTTTGGAGATAACCTTTATTTTGCATCCGGCGATATTTCACGTAACGCGCTTGAAATGATGTACGTTTGCTTTGTTAATAAGATTCTGCTTGAGAAGCACAATCTTGAAAATCCTCAAACGCTCGTTGAAACAAATGATTGGACTTACGAAAAATTCATAGAAATGTGTAAGGGCGTATACGAGGACACGGACGGTGACGGAACCAAAAGCCTTACCAAGGATAGCGGTGATACGTTCGGTTATATCACCTCAGGTACTTACGCTGACGGTTGGTTCTATGGTTCAGGCGCATCTATCTGCGAGAAAAATGCAGATGGAGATATCGTAGGCTCACCCACATTCTCAGGCGAAAGAGTAGCTAATACCGTTTCTATGCTTTGCACCCTTTTCTACAGCAGCGATGACGGTATGTATGCAAGCTCCGGCGGCGGACCTGCTCATCAAAATGCTTTCGGTCAGGGACGTCTCCTTTTCATGACCGATCGCGCAAGAGTTTCGCACTACAGACTCGCTCCGCTTGACTTTGATGACTTCCTCATTGTTCCCTGTCCCAAGTATGACAAGGATCAGGAAAGATTCTACACAACCATGGGCAACCCATTCACCCTTTACGCTATCCCCGCAGATACAGAGAACCCCAAGATGGCATCTGCTTTCATCGAGTGCTTTGCTTCCGAGGGCTACAGAATAGTTACCCCTGCAGTATTCGAGCTTTCTCTCAAGACAAGATACGTAGACGATCCCGTTTCTGCTTCCATGTACGATATCGTAAGAGCCAACATCGTTTATGATATCGGACGTCTCTTCTCTACTGATCTCATCGGTCAGTCGACATTCAGAAATGCGCTCGCAAACAACCAGACCTGGGGCTCAGTCGCTAAACAGGCTACCAAGGGTCTTGATAAAGCGGTTAAAAAGCTTAATTCTGCACTTAACAAATGATATTTTTCCGCAAGTTCTTCACGGACTTGCGGATTTTTTATATTTTTTATATAGACAAATCAAAAAAAATATGATATAATATTATATCTATGTTATTATGAGGGGTATTATGGATATTATTAAGCTTAAAGGGCTTTCATACGCCTCCAATACTTACGTCATTATATCGGGCGGCGACAGCGCAGTGGTCGATCCTTCGATTGAAGTCAAAGAGATTTTAGACGCGCTGAACGGTACGAAGCTGCGATATATACTTCTCACTCACGGTCACTTCGATCATATTCTCAAGCTCGATGCGCTTAAATGTGCGACGGGTGCAGAAATATGTATTCATGAAAGTGATGCCAAAATGCTTACCGATCCAGAGCTCAACGCATCTGAATTTTTCGGACTCGATTTCGTTTCGCTTGGTGCTGACAGAGTACTCCGTGACGGAGAAGCGCTCCCGCTTGGGCGAGAGAGTATTGAAATTGTGCATACTCCCGGACACACACCGGGTTCAGTTTGCTTCGATTGCGGCAGTGATCTCGTTTGCGGCGACACGCTGTTTACCTCCGGCTACGGCAGATACGATCTTCCGGGCGGCGATGCGAGAGTGCTCTTCTCTTCGCTCAAAAAGCTTGCCGACCGTCGTGACAACCCGATGATACACCCCGGTCACGGCGCTTCTTGCGCTCTTGCGGATGCTGACGTGATCCGCGCTATAAGACAACAAAACTTCTGAAAATCAAATCTTAATCATAAAGGAATTCAAAAATGGACTACAAGCTTCTTTCCGAACTTTTATTCCCGAACGTTACAACCACCCCCGAGGAACTCGAGGAAAAGTATCCTCCCCGCAATCTTCCCGAGGGCGCAAAGGTAACGAGATTCGCACCCAGCCCCACAGGCTACGTTCACCTCGGCGGCGTATATCAGACTATGGTAGGCGAGCGTCTCGCTCATCAGTCGGGCGGTGTATTCTTCCTCCGTATCGAGGACACCGACGCAAAGCGCGAGATTCCCGGTGCGGCTGAAAATCTTATCAAAACTCTCGCTCACTACGGAATTAATTTTGACGAGGGCGCGACCGTTGATGCTGACGGTAAGGTTATCGATAACGGTGCTTACGGCCCCTACAAGCAGAGTGAGCGCGCTCACATTTACCACGTTTACGCTAAAAAGCTCGTTGCCGAGGGTAAGGCTTATCCCTGCTTCACAACCGACGAGGAGCTTGCGGTACTTGAGGCTACCGACAAGAAGGCTGAGGTTAAGGCTAAGGAGTGGACCGAGGATGCTGCCGCTGAGCAGAAGGCGGCAATGCTCAAGATGCGTGAATTCACCATTGAGGACGTTAAGAAGAACCTTGAGGCGGGCAACAAGTTCATTCTCCGCATTCTTGCCGACGGCGATCCCGATAAGAAGACTCCCTTCGGCGATCTCGTAAAGGGCAAGCTTGAGATTCCCGAGAATGACGAGGACTTCGTTCTTCTCAAGAGCGACGGAATTCCTACCTACCACTTTGCACACGCAGTTGACGATCACCTTATGAGAACCACACACGTTATTCGCGGCGAAGAATGGCTCCCCAGCGTTGCAAAGCACATTATGCTCTTCCGTTATCTCGGCTTCAAGCTTCCCAAGTATCTCCACACCGCGCAGATCATGCAGCTTGATGAAAACGGTAACAAGAAGAAGCTCTCCAAGCGCGATCTCGGCGCAAATATGAGCGACTATTCCCGTCTCGGTTACGCGCCTGAAGCAGTTGCAGAATACCTTCTCACAGTTCTTAACTCCAACTTTGAGGAATGGCGTCTCGGTAACGCTGACAAGCCCTACACCGATTTCAAGTTCAATATCAACAAGATGAGCGTTTCGGGATGCCTTTTCGACATCGTCAAGCTCGGAGACGTTTCGAAGAACGTAGTTTCCAAGATGACCGCTGATCAGGTTTATAATTATCTTGTCGAGTGGGCAAAGGAATACGATGCCGACTTCGGCGCAAAGCTTGAGGCTGATCCCGATTACGCAAAGGCTATCCTTTCGATCGGACGCGGCGGTAAGAAGCCTCGTAAGGACTTCGGACGTTGGGACGAGGTCAAGGCATTCATCAACTTCTTCTATGACGATTACTACACCGTTATTGATCAGATCCCCGAAAGCTTTGATAAAGCTGACGTTAAGGCGGCACTTGAAAAATTCGCGGATACGCTCGATATGGCAGACGATTCGAACGGTTGGTTCGAGAAGATCAAGGCGATCGCAGAGTCTCTCGGTTTCGCTACCGATATGAAGCAGTATAAGGCTACTCCCGAAGCATTCAAGGGCAGCGTTGCGGATATCAGTATGTTTGTCCGCGTTGCTATCACGGGCAAGACCAACGCTCCCGATCTTTACACCGTAATTCAGATCATCGGATACGACCGCATCGTCGCTCGCGTCCGCGAATTTGCAAACAATCTTTGAAAGTGAGAATAAGGCTATGAATGAAGAAAAAGTAATTGCCGGCAATTTTATTCACGATATTATAGACGAGGATCTTGAGCTGAATCCCGGTCTTAAGATCCACACCCGTTTCCCGCCCGAGCCCAACGGTTATCTTCACATCGGCTCTGCAAAGGCTATCCGCATCAATACTCAGGTTGCAAAGAAGTATAACGGTCTTTTCAACCTCCGCTATGACGATACTAACCCCGTTAAGGAAGATGACGAATACGTAAGATCCATCTATGAAGATCTCAAGTGGCTCGGTTGCGAGCCGAACGGCGGCGTTTTCTACGGATCCGACTATTTTGAGAAGTGCTACGAATTCGCAGTACAGCTCATCAAGGAGGGCAAGGCTTACGTTTGCGACCTCACCGCAGAGGAAATGCGCGAGTACCGCGGCTCTCTGACCGTTCCCGGTAAGAACTCCCCCTACCGTGACCGTTCGGTTGAGGAAAACCTCGATCTCTTTGAGAGAATGAAGAACGGCGAATTTGAGGATGGAACTCACACTCTCCGCGCAAAGATCGATATGGCGTCGCCCAATATGAATATGCGTGACCCCGCGATCTACCGTATCGTTCACACCTCTCACCACCGCCAGGGCAACAAGTGGTGCATCTATCCCCTTTACGACTACGCACACCCCATTCAGGACGCGCTCGAGGGTATCACTCACTCGCTCTGCTCTCTCGAATTTGAAAACCACCGTCCTCTCTACGATTGGGTAGTAGAAAACATCGGCTTTGATCCCAAGCCGAAGCAGAGAGAGTTCGCTCGTCTTAACGTAACCCACACCGTAATGAGCAAGCGTTATCTCCGCCAGCTCGTTGAAACAGGTCTTGTTGACGGTTGGGATGACCCCCGTATGCCCACTCTTTGCGGTCTCCGCAGACGTGGATACACTCCCGAGGCGATCTTTGATTTCGTAGACCGCGCAGGTGTTGCAAAGGCTTACAGCGTAGTTGACATCGAGCTTCTTGAGCACTGCATCCGTGAGGAGCTCAATACCACCGCTGCAAGAAGAATCGCGGTTATGAAGCCCGTAAAGCTTGTTGTTGACAACTATCCCGATGATAAGGTTGAGTATTTCGAGGTTTCGAACAATCCTCAGAACCCTGAGGCGGGAACAAGAAAGATCCCCTTCACCAAGAACATCGTCATCGACGCCGACGACTTCGCGGCTGTACCGCCCCCCAAGTTCTTCCGCCTCAAGCCCGAGGGCGAGGTAAGACTTATGGGTGCTTACATCGTCAAGTGCGGCGAGATCGAGTACAACGCTGACGGCACAGTCAATACCATTCACGTCACCGCAGATCTCGAGTCCGGAAACGGTAATCCCATTGATGGCAGAAAGATCAAGGGTACCATCCATTGGCTCTCCTCCGACTACGCGCAGACCGCAGACATTATGCTCTACGATCACCTCTTCACTCTTGAGAACGTCGACGATATGCCCGAAGGCAAGACCTACAACGATTATCTCAATCCCGAGTCCGCTATCAAGCTTGAGGGATGCATGATCGAGCCCGCGCTTGGCGAGGCTGAGGCAGGCGACCGCTTCCAGTTCGTTCGTAACGGATATTACGTAAAGGATACTAAGAATGCCAATACCTTCAACCGTATCGTTGGTCTTAAGGACAGCTTCCCTAAGAAATAATATCCGATTTTTGCTTGAAAATAAGATAATAATACTGTTTGTGCTTGTTTATCTGCTCATTATTTCGTTAGTTGCTTTTGCTGTAACGGTTTACGACAAATGGGCTGCGGTAAAAAGGCCTCAGGAGAGAACGCGCGAAAGCACGCTCTTGCTTTTATCTGCGCTTGGCGGGTCGATCGCTATGCTTTTTACGATGCTCGGTATCAGGCACAAAACGAAGCATTTGAAATTTATGCTCGGCATTCCGCTTATAATTTTACTTCAGCTCGCGCTGACAGCGGCGGTATTATTTCTTATATGAAGCAGGAGAACAATAAATGGATCAGAAAAAACTTGACAGAATCAACGAGCTCGCAAGAAAGTCCAAGATCGAAGAATTATCCGAGGAAGAAAAGCTTGAGCAAAAAGCGTTGCGCGAGGAATACATCCGCGAATTCCGTGCATCGATGAGAGGTATTCTTAACAATACCACCATCGTTTCTCCCGACGGAACAAAGGAAAACCTTTCGGACAGAGCAAAGAAAAACGATTAATTTAATGTCCCGACGCAGGTCGGGACATTTTTTTGAATTTCATACTTTACTTTTTGTCTAAAATATGATATACTATTTATATATGTAAAATTAACGGTAGAAAAATGGAAAAATTGATTTACGAAAAAGACGCTTTTTCGCCCGAGGATACCTCGGCGGCGGGAGCGTATTTGGCAGAATTGATATTAAAGGACGGTTCTCTGCCCCGCTTCGTTGCGCTTCGTGGTGATCTTGGAGCTGGAAAGACAGAGTTTACACGCGGATTTGCTTCGATCGCTTCGCCGGGCAGTACGGTAAAGTCGCCCACTTACGCGCTTGTAAATGAATACAAAAAGGGCAAGATACCGATCTTTCATTTCGATATTTACAGACTTGCCGATGAGGATGATCTGTATTCAACGGGATACTTCGATTATTTAGAGCGCGGAATTTGCTTGGTGGAATGGTTTGAGAACATTCCCGAATGCTTGCCCGACGAATATTTTGAGGTTATCATCGACAAGATCAATGACGGCGAGGCGCGACATATTTCGGTCTATTTGAGGTAATTTGATGAAAATTTTTGCTTGTGATTCCACAGCAAAGACGGCTTCGGTCGCGCTTTGCGAGGATAATATACTACTTGCGGAATTCACGCAGAACGGCGGCAACACGCATAGCGAAACGCTTTTGCCAATGACGGAGGTTCTGCTCAATTCTATGAAAACAGATATCGACGAGATCGATATTTTTGCGGTTTCGGAGGGTCCAGGCTCATTCACGGGTGTTCGTATCGGTGCAGCAACTGTAAAAGGTTTTGCTCACCGCAAGGATAAGCCTTGCATTGGAGTTTCTACTCTTGAAGCGCTTGCAACCAACCTTGCATTCGGTGAGAATAAGATTATCATTCCCGTAATGGATGCGCGCAGAGGACAGTTTTACACCGCGAAATTCGCCTTCAAGGATGGTGAGCTTATCAGACTTTGCGACGATATGGCGCAGAGCTTTGATGATTTTCTTGAAGAGGTCCGTGAGCTTGGCAGTAAGGTCTACCTTTGCGGCGACGGTTACAGCGCGGGAAGAAAGCTTCTCGGGGATGAATATTCTTACGAAACTCCCGAAAAGCTCAGATATCAGTCTGCTTATTCCGTTGCGCAGATAGCGTATAAAAAGTATCTTGACGGCGACAGAACAAGTGCCGAAGAATTAAGACCCACATATCTCCGACTTCCTCAGGCGGAGCGAGACAGACTTGAAAAAACGAAAGGATAATAAAGAAATGGAAAACAAGAACCTTGTAATTGCGTGCGACCACGCAGGATTTGATTACAAAAACGATCTCATCAAGTACCTCGAGGCTAAGGGCTACAATATGACCGACGTTGGTACCTATTCCCCCGAAAGCTGTGACTACCCCATTCCCGTTCACAGACTTTGCGAGAAGATCACCTCGGGCGAGTGCCCTCGCGGAATCCTTATCTGCGGCACCGGTATCGGAGTTTCGATCGCGGCTAACAAGCACCCCGGCATCCGCGCGGCTCTTTGCGGCGATAAATACTCCGCAGAAATGACCCGTCAGCACAACAATGCAAACGTAATCTGTATGGGTGCAAGAGTTATCTCCTTCGAGCTTGCTTGCGAGCTTACCGACATCTTCCTTAACACTCCCGCGCTCGACGAGGAAAGACACCGCAGAAGAGTTAAGATGATCGAAGACCTTGAAAAGGGCGTTTTTGACGAGGCAAACTACAACTAAGGAGCGAAATTATGGGTGGCTCACCTAAAGATTTAGCTGATATTCTCCGCGCAAGTGCCGGAAAGCTTAAAAGCCGCACAACAGCCGCGATAATCGTCGCGGGCGGGTCTTCCACCCGTATGGGCGTTGATACTCCAAAGCAGTTTTTAGAGCTTTGCGGTATGCCTGTTGCGGTTCACACTATGCGTGCTTACGAGGAATCTGAGTATATTGATCAGATTTACGTTGTTGCACGTCAAGAGGATATCGAAAGCGGCATTTATGAAACGTATGCCGAGAAATTCGAAATCAAAAAGTACCGCACATGCGTTGCGGGTGGAAAAACTCGCCAAGAGTCTGTTCTCAAAGGAATTGAGGCGCTTTCGGATGACGTTAAATTCGTTGCGATAGCAGATGCGGCTCGTCCGCTGACTACTCCCGAGCTGATCAACTCCGTTTGCCTTGCGGCTTACAGATACGGCGCAGCTTCGGCGGGTACACCTGCAGTTGATACGATCAAGACCGTTGACAACCACAAGTTTATCACGGATACGGTCGAACGCGCCACGGCTTGGCAGGCGGCAACTCCTCAGGCGTTCAGCCTTCCTCTCTACCGTGCGGCAGCTTATTCTGCCCTTGACGAGGGATTTGAGTGCACCGATGATAACTCGCTCGTTGAACGGCTTGAACGAAGAATAAAGTTTGTGGACTGCGGCAGATACAATATCAAGATAACCGAAAAGCTTGATCTTTTGCTTGCTGAAACGATACTTTCTGCGCGCGAGAGTATTTTGTGGGAGGACGAAGAATGAGAATCGGACACGGTTACGACGTTCACCGTACCGATGCAACACGCGATATGTTCATCGGCGGCGTGAAGATCGACTGCGGATTCGGACTTCTCGGTCATTCTGATGCCGACGTGCTTTTGCACGCGATAATGGATGCACTTCTCGGTGCGGCGGCTCTCGGTGATATTGGAAAACATTTTCCCGACACCGATCCCGCTTACAAAGGCGCCGACAGCCTTGCTCTGACGCGCCACGTTGCCTCGCTTTTGAGAGAAAAAGGTTATAAGGTAGTTAACGTGGATTCCACGGTAATCGCGCAGAGACCGAAACTCGCGCCTCACATTCAGCTTATGCGCAAGAGGATCGCAGAGGCTCTCGAAATTTCTATTGATGACGTTAACGTAAAGGCAACAACCGAGGAAAAACTCGGCTTCACCGGAAGCGGCGAGGGCATTGCCGCGCACGCGGTTTGTCTTATTGAAAAAATCTAAAGAGGTAGAATTATGATCTATATTTCCCCTTCCCTGCTTGCCGCGGATTTCAACTGCCTCGGCGCAGAAGTTAAAAGAATTGAAGAAGCCGGTGCGGACTATCTGCACCTTGACGTAATGGACGGCGTTTTTGTGCCGAACATTTCTTTCGGTCTTCCCGTCATTGAGTCGCTTCGCAAGACTTGCGGACTCGTTTTTGATGTCCATCTTATGATAACCAAGCCCGAAAGATACGTCGAAAGATTCGCAAATGCAGGCGCGGATATAATTACCTTCCACTATGAGGCTTGTGATGATCCCGCGGCGGCGATAGCAAATATCAAAGAGCTTGGCAAAAAGGCTTCGATCTCGATCTCGCCGAAGACTCCCGCAGAAGCTGTTCTTCCCTTCCTTCCCGAGCTTGATATGGTTCTCGTGATGACGGTTGAGCCCGGTTTCGGCGGACAGTCGCTCATTCCCGAGACACTTGAAAAAGTCAAGATCATCCGCAAGACTATTGACGAGAACGGATACAACTGCAACATTCAGGTAGACGGCGGAATTTCCGAGAAGAATATTTCGCTCGTTACCGAAGCGGGTGCAAATGTTATAGTCGCGGGTACTGCGGTATTCAGATCGCCCGATCCTAAGAAGACTATTGAAGATATGAGAAAGAATTCATAAAAATAAAACCGTTGCAACTGCAACGGTTTTATTTTTATGATCAATACGCGATCTTTGCGGTAATGTAATCCTTGAGCTCTGCGATCGGGATTCTGACCTGCTCCATGGTGTCGCGGTCGCGGACGGTTACACAGCCGTCGCCTTCCTTCTCTGCGTCGCCAACGGTATCAAAGTCAACGGTTACGCAAAGAGGTGTGCCGATCTCGTCCTGACGGCGGTATCTCTTACCGATGGAACCGGTCTCGTCAAAGTCGAGCATGAAGTACTTGGAGAGCTCCTCGTAGATCTCGCCTGCCTTGTCGGAAAGCTTCTTCGAAAGAGGAAGGATGGCTGCCTTGAAGGGCGCGAGTGTGGGATGGAGACGGAGAACGGTTCTTACATCGTTCTTAGCCTCGTCGATAACTTCCTCGTCGTAAGCATCGCAAAGAACCGCGAGAACGCTTCTCTCTACGCCGAGAGAAGGCTCAACAACGTAGGGAACGTATCTCTCGTTTGTCTCGGGATCGAAGTAGGTGAGATCCTTTCTCGACTCGTTCTGATGCTGGGTAAGGTCGTAGTCGGTTCTGTCAGCAACGCCCCAGAGCTCGCCCCATCCGAACGGGAAGAGGAACTCGAAGTCGGTGGTTGCCTTGGAGTAGAAGCAAAGCTCCTCGGGATCGTGGTCGCGGAGACGGATGTTCTCGTCCTTGAGACCGATGGAAAGCAGCCAGTTGTGGCAGAATTCTCTCCAGTATGCGAACCACTCGAGGTCGGTGCCGGGCTTGCAGAAGAACTCAAGTTCCATCTGCTCGAACTCACGAACGCGGAAGATGAAGTTACCGGGAGTGATCTCGTTACGGAAGGACTTACCGATCTGCGCGATACCGAAGGGCATCTTCTTACGGGTGGTTCTCTGTACGTTTACGAAGTTAGTGAAAATACCCTGAGCGGTCTCGGGACGGAGATATACGGTGTTCTTTGCGTCCTCGGTTACGCCCTGGAAGGTCTTGAACATAAGGTTGAACTGACGGATGTCGGTGAAGTTGTGCTTGCCGCAGGTGGGGCAAGGAATGTTGTGCTCTTCAACGAATTCCTTCATTTCTGCGTGGGTGAATGCGTCGATGGGCTTGGGAAGCTCGAATGAGTTCTCTGCGCACCAGTCCTCGATAAGCTTGTCAGCGCGGAATCTCTCGTGGCACTCGCGGCAGTCCATAAGGGGGTCGGAGAAGCCTGCAAGGTGACCCGATGCAACCCAGGTCTGGGGGTTCATAAGAATAGCCGCGTCGAGACCGACGTTGTACTTGTTCTCCTGAACGAACTTCTTCCACCAAGCCTTTTTTACGTTGTTCTTCAGCTCAACGCCGAGAGGTCCGTAGTCCCAGGTATTTGCAAGGCCGCCGTAGATCTCGGAGCCGGGGAAAATGAAGCCGCGGTTTTTGCACAGCGCGACTATTTTGTCCATGGTTTTTGCTTTGTTGTCCATTTTTCTATCCTCTTTTTTTAATTATAAATTCTTTTATAATTCGCGAAGGTATCGCAGGTTGCCGGCTCGTCGATGACGGTCAACTCCACATTTCCTAACGATATATTTTTTGTTGTAACGTAAAGTTCACGGTTGTTATATGCATATTTGAAGATAACGTCGATATTATTCTTGAATTCGTCAAGAGTAAAATCTGTTTCAACCGCCGCTTCAAGCTGAGCGAAAACTGCAGGGGCGCGGTTGTAATTGGTAATACTGATAAAGGTCGTGATAAATCTCTTGATCAGCTCGGCAGTGGTCTTTTCGCGAGAGCCGCCATTCTTATAGTCGCGGAACATCAGAACATCGAGCACTCCGTCGCCGTCAAGGCGCTGAAGACCCGCTTTAAGGTTGATATCTATACCTCCCGCGCGGTCAACGTAATTCATATCGCAAGGGACGTTGAAGCTGATTCCTCCGAGCGCATCTACAAGCGCAGGAAATCCTTCCATTGAAACAACGGCGTAATTATCAATCATAACGCCTGTCATAGCGTAGACCTTATTCAGTAGCGTTTCAAGGCCGTATCTGCCGTAGACCTCGGAAAGCTTAACGTATTTCCCGTTCATATCGACGTAAGTGTCTGTGGGAAATACCGTAAAGGTGAATTGCTCGCGCTCCTTATCCGCACGGATAAGCACAAGCGCATCGGTCTCTATCAATCTATAATCAACCGAATAGAATCCACCGCCGAAGATAAGACTTCCGTCTTCAGCCACAATTCCATCACCGCTCCAAAACGCCTTGTCCGAAACAACCGAACCGGGATTGGGCTTTATGTCCGAGGGCGGTGAAGTCGCCGGAATATCTTCCTTCTTTATACCGTAAAGCTGCTCAAGCATTGCGGGGTCGTAGTCGACGAATTCGGAGGGGCGGAAATCTGTTCCGATCAGTAATATATTAAATGACTCGCCCTTATCGGAAAACTCTACACCTGCCGGACCGTTTGGGGTGTTATCGGGCTCTGCAGTAGTTTCATCGGGAGGCTGAGTTTCGTCGCCAAATCCGAGCAAGTTATTAAGAACCAGACCTACCAGCATATAAGCTATCAAACCAAAAATAATCAGCGCAATAACAAAAGTCAAAAAGAAATTTTTTGTTGCGGAAAGCATTTCTTATCCTCCTTTCGCAACTTATATTATACACGAACGTGTAGGGGGATGCAAGATACTAATTGTAACAATTATTCAACTCTCTCGCCGAGAATCTTGACGTAATGCTGATAGAATTCCTCATATCTGCCCTCATCGAGCGCTTCGCGGATCTTTTCCATAAGCTCGTTATAGAAATAAAGATTATGAAGCACGGCAAGGCGCATACCGAGGCTTTCCTTTGCCTTGAAAAGATGTCTGATATAAGAACGGCTGTAAAGACGGCAAGCGGGACACTGACAGTCGGGATCGATAGGTCTGTCGTCCTTTGCGAATCGCTCGTTAAGAAGGTTGATCTTACCCTTCCAGGTAAAGAGGTTACCGTGACGTGCGTTACGGCTGGGCATTACGCAGTCGAAGAAATCAACACCTCTGCGAACAGCCTCGATGATATTAAGGGGAGTTCCGACGCCCATAAGGTATCTTACCTTATCCTTGGGCATATAGGGCTCGACAGCGTCGATGATGCGGTACATATCCTCGGTTGCTTCACCGACTGCGAGACCGCCGATAGCATAGCCGTCGAGGTCAAGCTCTGCGATCTGCTTCATATTTTCAATACGGAGATCCTCATAGGTTCCGCCCTGATTGATGCCGAAAAGAAGCTGATGGGGGTTGATGGTATCGGGAAGCGAATTGAGTCGCTTCATTTCTTCCTTACATCTGACGAGCCAGCGAACTGTTCTCTCGGCAGACTGCTTGACATACTTATAGGGTGCGGGATTTTCAACGCACTCGTCAAATGCCATAGCGATAGTTGATCCGAGATGCGACTGAATCTGCATACTCTCTTCGGGACCCATAAAGATGCGCTTACCGTCAACATGGGAGGCGAATTTTACACCTTCTTCGGTGATCTTGCGGAGCTGAGAGAGAGAAAATACCTGAAATCCGCCGCTATCGGTGAGGATAGGTCCGCTCCAATTCATAAATTTGTGAAGACCGCCCATTTCGTAGATGAGCTTATCACCGGGACGGATATGGAGATGGTAGGTGTTTGAAAGCTCTACCTGACAGCGCACCTCGCGAAGGTCCTCGGAGGAAATACCGCCCTTGACTGCCGCGCAAGTGCCGACGTTCATAAACACGGGAGTCTGAATATCGCCGTGTACTGTGTGGAAGACGCCGCGGCGGGCTTTGCCTTCCTGCTTCAGAAGTTCATACATTTTAAGTCCTCTTAAACAAATGATCTATTGTATTTTTAGTAATTTCGATTGCTATTGGTCTGCCGTGCGGACAGCAGATAACCTCGGGGTTTGCTTTGATCTCTCGAACGAGCCATTCAGCGTATCCCTCGGGGTATACCCTTCCCGCCTTTATCGCGGCTTTGCAGGATGCCTGATAAAGTGCCTTCTCGAAAATGAGATCGGCGGTTAAGTCGACTCCCGAGCCTTGTTTAATTGAATCGGCAAAAGATTCGAACATTGATGCGGCTGAATTTACAGAAACCGCAGTCGGTATTGCCGAAATATATACCGTATTACGGGCGGATGTGAATGCAAATCCGATGCCCTCTATCTTTTCGCGGTATTCTTCAAGGAGGGCGATCTCACTACTCATAAGCATCACCTCGATGGGTAGTGCCATAAGCTGTGAATCGGGCTTGTGATCCTTGAGTGAGCGTTTGAGTGATTCAAAGATCAATCTCTCGTGTGCCGCGTGCTTATCGATCATAAGCATCTTATTGCCGCTTTCAACGAGAATATACGAATTAAACACCTCGCCGACCAGTCTGTAAAATGCACCGTCCGAGGGTGTTGCCTCGCGTGCAAAATCCTCATTTTTATGAGTTTGGGGCTGAACCTCGGTAGTAACTTCCGCCTTTGGGAGAGGCTGAGGAGGTGCTTTTATCGGTTCAGGTTCGTTTTCTTGGAGATAATTGAAATTCCTCGGTGATCTGAATGCAGGCTCGAACATTTGAGGCTGCGGAACATTATTCTCCGCAGCTTCCTGCTTTGGAGGATCAAGCGAGACCGAAGCCTCCTCGATCTCGATCTGCTTAAAAGGAGAGCGAGGTTCAAGAGCTCTGTCTACAATCGGTGCAAATGCATTTGCTGCACTTGGCTTCGTTGAGCTGATAAAGGAGGGATTGCGCCCTTCAAGCTCGTTTATCTGCGGTCTTTCCGTGTTTTCGGCAAGCGCTGTTCGTACCGAATGATATATCGCATCAAACACGGGACGTTCGTTTGAGAATTTGACCTCAAGCTTGCTCGGGTGTACGTTTACATCGACAGTATTCGGCGCGAGCTCTATATAGATGACGCAACCGGGGAACTTTTCGGGTGGGATATACGAGGTATAGGCTTGCTCGATCGCCGCCATACCCGTTTTCGTCTTTATGTATCTTCCGTTGATAAAGAAATTCTGATAATTGCGGTTAGCACGGGGAGCGGAGGGGGCGGTTATGTATCCTGAAACCTTGACTCCTTCCCTTTCACCCTCAATTTCAAGCATCGTCTTGGCAAAATCCTTGCCGTAGACGCATCTGATCGCCGAACGGCGGTTTCCGTCGCCGCTTGTATCAAGCTTTACGGTACCGTCGGAGATCAGCTTGAACGCGACCTCCGGATGCGACAGCGCGATCTTTTCAAGGACAGTGCAAACAGCCATTGCTTCAGTCAAGTCACGCTTGAGGAATTTCAGTCTTGCAGGTACGTTTGCAAAAAGATTTTCAACAATAATGGTAGTTCCGTCTGATGCGCCGCGTTCGCTGACCGCTCCGACTCTGCCCGAGTGTATCTCTATATAAGCGCCCAATTCATTGTTTTTGGTCTTTGAGATAATTCTTACGTCGGATACCGAGCAGATCGCCGCGAGTGCTTCACCTCGGAAACCGAGCGTCATAATTGCGGCGAGATCGTCCGCTTCGCGGATCTTGCTCGTTGCGTGGCGGCGGACGGCAATGGGCAGATCCTCGGGCTCGATTCCTGAGCCGTTATCGGTAACGCGCATAAAAAGCACACCGCCGCGCTGTATCTCGACGGTTACTCTGTCCGCGCCCGCATCTATTGAATTTTCAACCAACTCTTTTATCACCGAGGCAGGTCTGTCAACGACCTCGCCTGCGGCAATGAGGTTGGCAACCTCAAAACTCAATACATTGATCTTTCCCATTTTTCTACCGTTTTACTTTAATTTCTTTTGAAGCTCGTTTAGAAGCGCCATAGCTTCGAATGGCGACATATTATTCAGGTCAGCGGCGCGGATATCGTCGATAACGCTATCCTCGATACAATCGTCGAGAGTGATCGCGATATCTTCCTCGATCACAACATCTTCCGCGTTCATAGCGCGGGCGCGTGCTTCTGTTTCTGCGAGGATGACCTTGGCGCGGGTGATGACCTCATTCGGTATACCCGCGAGCTTTGCGACCTCTATACCGTAGCTGTCATCGGTGCCGCCAGGAACGATCTTACGGAGGAATACGATTCCGTCTCCGCGCTTTCTTGCGGCAATATTGTAGTTTACTACCCCTTCAAGCTCGTCGGCGAGGGAGGTAAGCTCGTGATAATGAGTTGCAAAGAGAGTCTTTGCACCGACCTTTTTGCTTTGAGTATATTCAACGATCGCGCGAGCGATGCTCATACCGTCGAAGGTTGAGGTTCCTCGTCCGACCTCATCATAGATGATAAGGCTATTTTTCGTTGCGGATCGTAGGATTGTTGCAACCTCGGTCATTTCGAGCATAAAGGTCGACTGTCCCGATGCAAGATCGTCGGATGCTCCAACACGGGTGAAAACTCTGTCAACAACGCAGATATTTGCACTGGATGCGGGGACGAACGAGCCGATCTGCATCATAATGCTGATGATGGCGACCTGACGCATATAGGTGGATTTACCCGCCATATTCGGTCCCGTAATGATCATAACGCGCGAGTTTTTCATATCAAGATGCGTGTCGTTGGGGACGAAATAGGAATCCTTGACGAAAAGCTCGACAACGGGGTGTCTGCCGTCGCGTATATCGATCATCTTGTTATCGTTGATCGCGGGGCAAACGTAATTATTCTTTGCGGCAACCGATGCAAGCGAGCAATAAACGTCAAGCTTTGCAAGTGTGGATGCAGTTGCCTGTATTCTCGGAGCTGCCGCGGCAACTACTGCGCGGATCTGCGAGAAGAGATCGTATTCGAGAGCGGCAAGTCTGTCGCCCGCGCCGAGGACTGTCGATTCTATCTCCTTTAGCTCCTCGGTTATGTATCTCTCGCCGTTTGCGAGAGTTTGCTTTCTGATATAATGCGCGGGCACCTGATCCATAAAGGATTTAGATACCTCAATATAGTAACCGAATACTCGGTTATTTCCTATTTTAAGAGTCTTGATACCTGTCGCTTCGCGTTCCTTTTCTGCGATCTGCTCAAGCCATTGCTTACCACCGCCGAGGATAGAACGTAGCTCGTCGACGTCCTTATCGTAGCCTTTTGCTATCATACCACCTTCGCGTACAGAGAAAGGAGGCTCGGGGTCTATGGCACGGTCGATGAGAGCAGTGATATCCTCGAGAGGATCGAGCGCATTTCGAAGCGATGCAAGCTCACCGCCCTCGGAATCTGCAAGTAGCTCCTTGATCTTCGGAACTACCGAAAGAGTCGCGAGAATTGCGCGAAGATCGCGTGCATTTGCACTTCCGTAAACAACGCGCGCAACTAGTCGCCCAAGGTCGAGGACAGAATCCATAAGATCGGAAATATCCTCGCGAAGCATATAGTTTTCAAATAAATCGTTGACCGCGTTCTGTCTGCGAAGAATTTCGGAAACCGAGAGAAGCGGATGCTCGATCCAAAGCTTCAGCATTCTTGCTCCCGCCGCGCTTTTCGTCTTGTCAAGAACCCACAAAAGCGATCCGCGCTTCTCTTTCGTGCGCATAGTTTCCGTCAGCTCGAGATTTCGGCGTGTCGAATAGTCGATCTGCATATATCTGTTCGTTTCGTAGATATTCAGATCCTTGATATAGGACATATCCGATCTCTGTGTTTCGGCAATATAAGAAACTATCGCGCCGAGGGCGTAGATGAGCTCTTTTCTCTGCTTGTCCTCCTCGCGCAGTATTCCCGCAAAATGGCGGTCTGCAGCTATGGTAGCAGACACAGGTTCAAAATAATGAGCACGTTTATCCTCAACCATTGAACCAAGCTTCACAGAAATAAATTCGCTCAAGGACTGCTGTGTTTTCAGGGGTACGTTGATGAGAATTTCACTCGGCTGATAGGTTGCGAGCTCATTCTGGATCTCGTGGATGAAGTTCTTCCCAGAAAAATCGGTGGCGTAGATCTGTCCCGTTGAAATATCCGCAAAGCAAAGTCCCGCGCCGCCGTCGGTCAGATAGAGCGAGCAAAGGAAGTTGTTCGCTCCCTCGGTAAGCATCTGCGGTTCGATAACGGTTCCGGGCGTTATGATGCGAACAACGTCGCGCTTGACCAGTCCCTTTGCCGTTGCCGGGTCCTCGACCTGTTCGCAGATCGCTACCTTATAGCCCTTGTCGATAAGCTTTGCAATATATCCTTCCGCACTGTGGAAGGGTACACCGCACATCGGTGCGCGCTCGGCTTCGCCGCAGTCGCGTCCCGTCAGCGTTAATTCAAGCTCACGCGAGGCTGTGAGGGCATCGTCAAAGAACATCTCGTAAAAGTCACCGAGACGGTAAAACAAGAGGTAGCCCTCGTATTGATTCTTTATTTCAAAATATTGCTGCATCATTGGAGTCATAATGCAACACCTCTCATTTCTTAAGCGTTAAATATTAGTGGCAACCGTGGCAGGTGGAGCAATCGTGAGTGCAAGCGGAGGGGTCTTCGCCCGTGATCTGCTGCATCATTACGTTGTTGATCTGGGTGAGGAGCTCACGAACCTGATCCTGCTTTTCGCTGAATTCAACGAAGGTCTTGGATGCGGTGATCTCAGCGTAAAGTCCCTGAAGTCTGCTCTGAACGGTCTCGATAACGAATGCGTTGGGCTCGGACTTTGTATTTTCCTCAGCGAGAAGCTGCTGCTGAACAGAGTACTCGCGGATCTTGTCCTGAAGTGCCTCATCTGCAACGTAATCAGCCTCTGCCTTTTCGTACGCCTTCATAAGTTCGCTTTCTTTAACTTCCTTGCCGATAGTTGCGGCAAGCTCAAGAATCTGTGCCTTTTCCATTTTATATAATTCCTTTCAAATTTAAATCTTATTTAACTTCCTCGCCGTAAAGGGCGTAGGCGTGTGTTTCGGTTACTTTTACATTTACATAGTCGCCTTCGCGCGCCGTATCGGAGGCGAAGAGCAATATTTTATTACCTTCAGTTCTTCCTTCAAGCATACCCGCGTTATTTTTGCTCTGTCCCTGACAGATCACGCGGTAAGTCTTGCCGAGGCATTTTGCATTGAGGCTGTCGGCAATCTCGGTCTGAAGATCAAGCAGACGGCGCATACGCTCTGCCTTAACATCATCGGGAATGACGCATTCCATCGTTGCGGCGGGAGTGCCGTTACGAGGTGAATAGATGAAGGAAAATACCATATCGTACTTAACGTATGAAAGAAGCTCGAGAGTCTTTTCGAAATCTTCATCCGTCTCGCCCGGGAACGCGACGATAATATCGGTTGAAAGAGTTGCATCGGGAAGCTTTTCCTTGATGTAATCAAGGATCTCGATATACTTCTCTGCCGTGTATCCGCGATTCATTCTGCGGAGTATCTCACTTGAGCCCGACTGAAGCGGCAAGTGGAACTGACGTGCAATGTGCTCATTTCTAGCCATAACGTCAACAAGCTTCTTGGTTGCATCCTTCGGGTGGCTCGTCATAAAGTGAAGCTTATAGTCGCCTTCAATCGAAGCAAGGCGCTCAAGAAGATCTGCGAAATCGCAATTAAAATCGCATCCTCTGCCGTAAGAATTGACGTTCTGACCGAGGAGAGTGATATCCTTGTACCCCTCCGCGATAAGACCGCGCACCTCGGCTTCTATTGCATCGGGATGGCGGCTTCTCTCACGGCCGCGAACGTAGGGAACAATGCAGTAGGAGCAGAAATTATTGCAGCCGTACATTATGCTGACCCATGCGCGGTAGTTGCTCTCGCGGACTACGGGGATATCCTCGACCACGGGAGGTCTGTCCTCGGGGATAACGAAGGTTCTCTTTGCACCCGACAAACGGCGGTAAAGCAGCTCGGGGAGCATATAAAGATCGGATGTTCCGAATGTGAAATCAACGTAAGGATATTTATGCTTGATCTCGTCAGCGCGGTGCTGCTGTGACGGCATACATCCGCAAACTGCGATTACAAGCTCTTTTTTATTCGATTTACAATGCTTATACTGACCTATGAGGGAAAGCGCCTTTTTCTCGGCGTGCTCTCGCACCGCGCAAGTATTTACGACGATGAGGTCTGCTTCATTCGGATCATTTGTGATCGAATACCCCATCTCGAGTGCCATACCCGCGATCCTCTCGCTGTCAGCCTCATTTTGCTGGCATCCGAAGGTCTGCACAAAGCATTTATAGCCCTTACCGCCGACGAGTGAATATACAGCATTTGCATACTTCGCTCGATCAGCGGGGATGGGCTTTTCGGTTTTGATTCTGTTGGATTTATTCATAGCAATATTACTCGATTATATTAAATATTATATCACTTTATTATACTACAAAATCCTCGTTATGTCAAGTGGAAATTTAATATTATAGAGTCGAAACCCAATTATGTGATAATTAGGCACGTATTAACAAAAACTTCATCCATTCCCATTCGAATTATGCTATAATTATTTTATGATGACTTCCGAAAGGAGATACAAATGAAATTTTCAATTAATTTTCCCGTCAGAATAATTTCGGGCAGAGGCTGTGTCAAAGCAAACTCGATTGAACTCACACTCGGAAAAAGAGCTTATATCGTAACCGGCTCTGCAGGAGCGGCGGCGAGCGGTGCTCTCGGAGACGTGACGGATGTACTCGCGGAACGCGGCATAGCTTATGAGTCTTACAGCTCGGTTCCCGCAAATCCCCCTCTGCTTGATGCTTATAACGCAGGTATCAAGGCAAGAGAATTCGGCGCTGACTTCGTTATAGGAATCGGCGGCGGTTCCGCAATGGATGCCGCCAAGGCTGTTGCTGCTTTTGCGGCAAATCCCGAGATCGCGCCCGAGGATATATTTGATAAAAATAACCTGAAGTGCGGTGCGCTTCCGATAGTTCTTGTTCCCACTACCGCGGGTACGGGCAGCGAAGCAAATCCCTATTCCGTATTATCTCTCCCCGATGGCGAAAGAAAGAAGACCTATAATTCTCCCTACGCTTGGGCAAAGGTGGCTTTTCTTGACCCCAAGTATACCGAATCTGTGAATTATTCCGGCACGGTCAGCACAGCCCTTGACGCATTTGCACACGCACTTGAATCTTATCTTTCTCCGAAGGCTGATGCGCTTTCGATGATGCTTGCAGAATATGCGGCAAAGAACATTTGGGACGTTTTGACACAAATGCCCGATGAGTTTACCGAGGAGCACCGCGATATGCTCTGCTATGCCTCCTGCGCGGCGGGTGCGGCTATAAGTATTACGGGAACAGGATTTCCTCATCCGCTCGGATACAGCCTCACGATGCTCGCGGGCATTCCTCACGGTCGCGCTTGTGCGGTTTTCCACGGCGATTATATCGAATACAATATGAAAACCGAAATCGGCGCGCAGCGCTTGAACGATCTTGCAACCGCACTCGGAACCAAGCCGAAGCTTATGGCTGAATTTCTTCCCGGTCTCGCCGACGTAGATATCAGACTCAGCGAGGAAGAGATCGTAAATTATGTTAATCTTATCAAGGGCGCAAAGAATTACACAAACAGCCCGTACGTTTTGAATGAAGAGGAAATGCTTGAAATATACAGAAAGCATTTTGCTTGGAAAAGAGGTAGATAATGCTCGAACAGCTTAAAAAGGAAGTATACCGCGCCAATATGATGCTCGTTGAAAAGGGTCTTGTTATCAACACCTGGGGCAACGTAAGCGGTATTGACAGAGAAAAAGGACTTGTTGTCATCAAGCCCTCCGGAGTTGAATATTCCGATCTTTCCCCCATCGACCTGCCCGTTCTCGATCTTGACGGAAAGGTGATCGAGGGCAATTACAAGCCTTCCTCCGATACCGCGACTCACCTCGCGCTGTACCGTGCATTCCCCGAGATCGGAGGCATTACGCATACTCATTCTCTTTACGCTACCTCGTTCGCTCAGGCGGGCAGAGGTATCAAGGCTTACGGAACAACACACGCGGACTATTTTCCCGGTATAATTCCCTGCTCCAGAAAGATGACTCCCGGTGAGATCGAAAGCGATTACGAGCTCAATACCGGTAACGTAATCATTGAAACAATCGCTCCTATAGGCGCGGACAAGATTCACGCGTGCCTCGTTTATTCTCACGGTCCTTTCTCTTGGGGCAAGGATGCCGTTGCTTCGGTCGATGCCGCAGTAGTTCTTGAAGTGGTTGCTCAGATGGCATTCAACACCGAAATTCTGCAGACGGCAGTAAATGCAAACGGCGGTATCCCGATGCAGCAGGATCTTCTTATGAAGCACTTCAACCGCAAGCACGGTCCGAACGCAACTTATGGGCAGAACTAATATAAACAAAACGAGTCGGATATCCGACTCGTTTTGTTTACAGTAAAGGCGAAATAAGCCGCATAAAGCTGCCAAGCAGCCTTCTCAGGACGCTGTGTTTGCAATCTTCGGGACGGATCTCCTTGCATTCATCGAGAGTTGCAAGAAAATCGTTTTTAGCTTCAATTACCGCTGAGCTGCCATAGAGCATAGTTCCGCATTCGAAATGCAGATATAGGCTTCGGAAATCAAGATTGGCTGTACCGATGCTTGCGATTTCATCGTCGCTGACGAAGATCTTCGAATGGATAAAACCGGGGCTGTATTCGTAGATTCTTACGCCGCCTTTGATAAGATCCGAATAATAGGATTGAGTGGTAATATGTACCAATCTCTTATCCCACTTATTAGGTGTGATGATTCTGACATCGACACCGCTCTGCGCGAGGAAGGTCAAGGAATTGAGCATACTGTCATCAATTATCAGATAAGGAGTACAGATATACAGATACTTCTTTGCGGAATGTATCATCTGCTGATATATCCGCTCGCAAACCTGATCCTTGTCAAGAGGGCTGTCGCAGTAGGGCTGTGCATATCCGTCATCTATTTTATCAAATTCACAATCGGGTTTATAGCAGGAAATATCCTGATCGTCCTTATCGGGCTCGGGAGAGGTAAGAAGCCACATTTTGAGGAAGATTACGGTCAATGACCACGCGCCTTCTCCGATAAGTCCGACAGCCGAATCCTTCCAATGACCGTATTTTTCGATCTCGTTGATATATTCGTCGGCAAGATTTATACCGCCCGTGAAAGCGATCTTGCCGTCGACGGAGCATATCTTTCTGTGGTCACGGTTATTCTGCAGACCCGTGAGCAACGGTCTGAATCGGTTGAAAGCACGGCACTCAATTCCCTTCTCGGCAAGCATCTCGGGATAGTTTTTCGGAAGATTGAAAATACATCCGAAATCATCATAAATTATTCTAACCGTAACGCCCGACGCCGTTTTTTCTTCGAGAATTTCAAGTATCGAATCCCACATTTTGCCCTCGCCTATAATGAAATACTCGAGGAAAATATACTTCTCCGCACTTCTCAATGCAGAAAGAAGATCTTCGTAAAATGCTTCGCCGGTAGGGTAAAACTTTGTAGCGGTATTATCGCTTATTGGGAAGCCCGCATGATCGGATAAATAGTTGATAAGCGTTTTATGATTCGGGTGGTCGGTTGATGCCGAATAGGCAGTCTCGCGCGTTTTTTCATTTTGTACGCGTGTCTTATTCTCGATCTGAAGCATATAGGGCTCCATAAGCTTCATAGATCCTTGAATTGAAAATACAAGATAAAACAATCCGCCGAAAACGGGGAACGCCAATATCAGATATATCCAAATCAATTTGTAAGCATCATTTGTGCGGCTGACTATAACCACGAAGCTGATGGCAAAGCTGATAAGATTTAAAGCCACCGCAATATATCCAGAATATTTCGCGCCGATTACTGCCGATAGAATCAAAACGGCGATCTGCACTACGATCAAAAACGCGACTATTACTCTGCCGCGGAATAGGTTAGGTAAAAATCTTCTCTTTTTATTTGACATATTTTTCCCCTTTCTTAAGGATTGTTGACCTTAGCCTAAAAAGTTATTCAAGCCGAGACGGTTGATCCGTCCCGGCTTTTTTGAATTTATATCAGTTTTTCTTAGCTATGCTTACGCTTCTCTGAATAAGCTTAATGATCTCAACGACGGGAATTACAAGTACTGCAAGTCCCATACCGATGAGGTATTCGGTGATTCCGATAACGGTGAAGCCGAAGAGGTCAGCAAGGAAAGGAACTTCGATGACGAGCGTGGTGAGAATGAATGCAAGTGCCATCGCGCCGAACAGAAGCATATTCTTCGAGTTGAGGGTAAAGATCGAGCCTCTCTGCGAACGCATATTGAGCGAGTGGAAGATCTCTGCCATTGACATCGTGAGGAACGCCATTGTGATTCCGTGCGCGGAATTGATACCGAAATACCAATCTGTAATATCGGGATCCATAAGCGAGCCCATAAAGTATGCGGCAAGAGTAAGAACGGAAACCATAACGCCCTGATATACCATATCGAATCCGAGACCGTTCGAGAAGATGCCTTCCTTGCTCGATCTGGGAGGCTTGGTCATAATATCCTTTTCACCGGGCTCAACACCAAGTGCGAGCGCGGGGAAGCAGTCGGTGATAAGGTTGATCCAAAGGAGGTGAGGTGCTTCAAGAATAGTAAAGCCGATCATAGATGCGGTGAAGATGGTGATGACCTCACTCATATTGGAGGAAAGGAGGAACTGAATAGCCTTACGGATATTGCTGTAGATCTTTCTTCCCTCTTCAACTGCGGCAACGATGGTTGCGAAGTTATCGTCAGCAAGAACCATATCTGCAACGTTCTTGGTAACGTCGGTACCGGTGATACCCATACCTACGCCGATATCCGCACTCTTAATGGAGGGCGCGTCGTTTACGCCGTCACCGGTCATAGCGGTAACGTATCCCTTTTCACGCCAAGCGTTAACGATACGGGTTTTATGCTCAGGCTGAACGCGAGCGTATACGGAATACTTTTCGATGTCGCGGACAAGATCCTCGTCGCTGATATCATCAAGCATTGCGCCCGTGATAGCAAGCTGACCTTCGCCGAGAATGCCGAGCTGACGTGCGATAGCGGCAGCGGTATCTCTGTGGTCGCCCGTGATCATAATGGGACGGATACCTGCGCGGCGGCACTCTTCGATCGCGAGAGTAACCTCGGGGCGAACGGGGTCGATCATACCTACAAGGCCGAGGAAGATAAGATCACTTTCGATCTTTGCGGGCTCTTCATAGGACTCGGGAGCGGACTCGTGAGTCTTATAAGCAGCGGCAAGAACGCGGAGAGCCTTGTCTGCGAGTCCCTTGTTTGCCGCGGAAACCTCTGCGCGGATAGCATCGGTAAGCTCGATTACCTTGCCATCGCGGAGGATATGAGTACATCTGCCGAGAACAACGTCGGGAGCACCGGTGGTATGCTGAATAAATCCGCCCTCTACAGACTTATGAACGGTGGTCATAAGCTTTCTGCCCGAGTCGAAGGGAATCTCGCCTACGCGGGGTTCCTTTTCTTCAAGCTCATACTTGGGAAGTCCGAGCTTTGCGGCATAGTCTACAACTGCGGTCTGAGTGGGGTCACCGATAGAGATAAGCTCACCTACGGGAAGCTTTGCATCGGTGCAAAGACAGAAGGAAACTGCGAGCTTTTCGCGATCGGATCCGTAATCCTCAACTACGGTCATCTTATTCTGGGTAAGAGTACCGGTCTTATCGGAGCAGATTACCTGAGTACAGCCGAGAGTTTCAACTGCGGTAAGCTTACGGATAACGGCATTTCTCTTGGACATCTTGGTAACGCCCATAGAAAGCACGATGGTAACGACAGCGGCAA
The DNA here is from genome assembly GCA_017387685.1 of Clostridia bacterium. Taxonomy (GTDB): domain Bacteria; phylum Bacillota; class Clostridia; order Oscillospirales; family CAG-272; genus CAG-390. Next base: position 22,656 of record JAFOEU010000014.1, on the reverse strand, counting down.
GTCCCTCGGGGATAGCGGCAACTGCCAAGCTGATCGCGGTCATAAACGAAGGAAGGATATCATCCTTGAATGCAAATCCGTTGCCGATGCCACGGAGCACGCCAACGCCGAAAATTACTGCGCTGATCGCTACGACAAGAATGGTGAGAACCTTAGAAAGCTGATTGAGCTTGATCTGGAGAGGCGTATCGCCTTCCTTTGCAGCGGCAAGAGCGCCTGCGATATTACCCATTTCGGTATTCATACCGGTTGCAACAACTACTACGGTTCCGCGTCCGTAAACGATAGTGGAGCCCATATATACCATATTCTTACGGTCACCGAGGGGAACGTCGTTGCCTTCCTTGGGGGCGATAACGTCACTTGTCTTGATAACAGGAACGGATTCTCCGGTAAGTGCGGCTTCCTCTGCTTTCATAGAGAAGCAGTCGATAATACGGCAGTCGGCGGGAACAGCGTCACCTGCTTCGAGGATGACGATATCGCCGGGAACAAGCTCTTCGCTCTTAACTACGATCTGTACGCCGTCACGGATTACCTTACTTGTAGCCGCCGCCATTTCCTGCAGAGCTTCAATAGCCTTCTCTGCCTTACTTTCCTGATAAACACCGAGGATCGCGTTGATAAGAACGACAACGAGAATAATGCATGCATCGGTCGGGAAGAATGCTACGCCGTGGTCGATTGCTTCGATATATTCGGTGATCGAAGAAATGACCGCCGCAACGAGAAGGATAATGATCATAGGATCGGCAAGCTCCTTGAGGAACTTAACGAAGATAGATTCCTTCTTGCCCTCAGCAAGCTTGTTTGCGCCGTACTTCTGCAGTCTTTCTGCAGCTTCAGCAGAGCTCAGTCCCTCAACTTGAGAGTTTTGCTCTTTCAGCACGTCTTTAACTTCAGATAAATACTCTTTCATCAAATACAACTCCTTATGTATTAAGTGTGATCTATTAAAACGCGTTTTATACGCGCAATATTAAATTACGTTCAAGCCTTCGAGCAAGAACTTAATAGCAAGCAGAACAAGGATACATCCGCCCGCAAGCTCTGCGCTCTTTTTGAACTTCTTTCCGAAAAGGTTACCGATCTTAACGCCGATAGCGGAAAGGAGGCAGGTAATGATACCTATTGCCGCTACGGTAACGAAAATATTCGTGTCTCCGCTTGCCGCCTCGTCGAGTGCAAGTGCAACGCCAACTGCAAGGGCATCAATGCTGGTCGCGATAGCCATGGGGATCATTGTCTTCGCCTTGAAGCAAGCCGAGCATTCCTCGTCATCCTCCTTGGAAAGCGACTCCTTGATCATATTGCCGCCGATGATGGCAAGAAGGATAAACGCTATAATCGCACAGACGGTGCCGACTATCGAATCGTCGAATTTTGATGCGGCGAAGGTGGTTGCAAGCTTACCGATCCAATAACCGATCAGCGGCATAAACGCCTGAAAGCTACCAAAATAAACACCGCAGATAAGCGCGTGCTTGGGTTTCATCTGAACTACAGAAAGTCCTTTGCATACCGATACTGCGAATGCATCCGCTGCCAAACCCACGGACAGCAAGAAAATCTCTAAAAATTGCAAAGAAAAAAGCCTCCGTTCCCTTTTTTGAAATCGGCGGCAAATATAGAGACCCATCTGCCGCGCAGATAAGTCTTGTCAATAAAGCGATAGCTTTATCGGTTAAGCCACGGGTAACCCGAGTATGTTGACTTAACCACATCCCTTATGGATGTCGACTACTCCCTTACTTGCTAAATTATAGCACAATCATAATCAAAAATCAAGTGTTTTTTTACCATTTGTTCGATTTAACAATTTATTCACAACAATCTTTTCAGCAAAAATATGTTAAACTATATACAGATGGCAAAATTTATGTTATAATATTGACATCAAGATAAGAGGTGGCTAATATGAATCTACCCGAAGAAATCAGATCTATATGCTTCACGGGGCATCGCGAGCTTTCGGGCATGGAGAAAAAGATCACCGCAATTCGATTATCAAAGCTCTTGACGAAGCTTGCCAATGAGCACGGACTGATCAATTGCTACGCGGGCGGTGCGATCGGATTTGACACGCTTGCCGCTTTAAGTGTTCTTTCCGTAAAAAAGCGCATACCGAATTTAAAGCTCCATCTCATACTTCCCTGTGAAGGTCAGGAAAAGGCTTGGAATGAGGAGCAAAAGACCGCTTACTATATGATCAAGGAGCAGGCTGATTCGGTGCGGACGCTATCACCGTTCTTCTATAATGGCTGTATGCAGATACGGAACCGTGAATTACTTGAACACGCTGATCTCTGCATTGCTTATCTGCGCCCCTCAACAGCATCGGGTGGATCGCTGAATACCGTTTTACAAGCAACCAAGATGGGGATCCCCATAATCAATTTAGCTGATAAAGAAAGCGAGGATATATAAATGAAGTTTCCCGAATATATGACTCCGATATGGCTCAACAATGATGGCAACAAAGACGAATACGGGGATTTTTTCCCGGACATTGCTTTTAAAGACGGTGAAAATTATACTCTGCGTATTGTCTGCGACACCGATCGTGCAGTTTATCTCGACGGTAAATTGATCTCTTTCGGACAGTATGCTGATTATCCCGACACTCCCGTTTACGAAGACGTTGTGCTTCTCGCCAAATCAGGAAGCGTGCTGAAGATCACTGCTTGGCACTCCGGTATCGACTCCCAAACACACGTTGCAACGAAAGCTTACGTTGCATTTTGTATATATGAAAACGGCAAGCCGATCTATTCCTCATCAGAAGAAACGCTTTGCCGCCCTACACCGGAATACGTTGCGCATCTTTGTAAAATAATAACACCTCAGATGGGTGCGGGTTTTGCGATGACTTCGAGAGCGAAAGCCGAAGACCTTAAAAATGCGGTTGAAATTGAAGTTGCTATCAGCTCTTTGAGACCGCGGCCTATCAAGCCTTTGTATCTTGGGGGAGCGGTTGAATGTAAGGTTGCCGAAGAAGGCTACTGCAAATTCAACGGAGGCACGGACAGTGCCTCGCTTATGGCAAACGCAACTGCTGTTGACAGCGGTGATTTCCCTGACGGCAAATATATGCTTTTCGATCTCGGCAAAGAAACCGTCGGATTTCCCGAGATATACTTTGAATGTGATGAAAACTGCGACGTTTATGTCGGTTGGGGTGAGCATATAACCGACGGCAAATGCCGCGCGGCGATTCATATAAGAAGATTTACCACAGAGTTTTACGCGAGATCAGGCGAAAACAGCTTTTTCCCCGTGCTCCGCAGATTCGGCTTGAGATATATGCAGATCTATTTCACCTCGACCAAGGTAAAAAACGTTTCGTTAAAGTTCCATCCGACACTACTCCCCGCAGAGATCAAGTCACAGGCATTTTCGGGAGAAAAAACCGAGCTTCGCGAAAAGATTCGCAATACCGCTATTCACACGCTTCAATGCTGTATGCACGAGCATTACGAGGACTGTCCTTGGCGAGAGCAGGCACTTTATACACTTGATTCACGCAATCAGATGCTTGCGGGGTATGAGGTGTTCAAGGATAAGAATGCAGAATTTGTTCGCGCCAATCTCGCTTTAATTTCAAGAGGCGTGCGAAAAGACGGTATCCTTGCTCTTTGCTACCCTGCGGGACTTGATTATCCTATTCCCTTCTACACTCTCGCTTATCTGATGCAAATGGACGAGTACATTGCAAATACGGGCGACATTACGCTTGCGGATGAGAAGTTTGACATCTTAGTCGGTTTACTTGATGTATTTTATTCAAGATCGGGCGAAAACGGACTTGCAAAGCGTTTTCCCGATTCGGAGGGTTATTGGAACTTTTACGAATGGTCAAAGCACCTCTCGGGTTCGCCTAAATCAAAAGAGCTCGGCATAGACGATCAGCCTTACGAGGCTAATCTCAGCGCGGCACTTTCTCTTGCATCAAATGCTATGGCAAACATTTGCATTGCGCTTGGCAAGGCAAATGAAGCCGAATATTATTCGGGCAAGGCAAAAATGATCGCAAGATCTATCGGAGAAATATTCTACCGCCAAGACATCGGACTATTCTTTGATTTCACAGACCGTCCCAATATTCAGCCGAGCGCGCTCACGCAGGCAATGTGTCTGCTTTGCGGTGCGGCGGAGGGATTGAATAAAGATAAAATACTCGACACTATTGCTCAAAACGGTAATGCGGAAGTCATCCCCGCGACGTTGAGTATGGCTTGCTTCAGGTACGATGCGCTTCTTAAAGCAGACAAAGATAGATTCACAGAAGTAATTCTTAATGAGATCGACCGCGACTGCGGATATATGCTTGATTGCGGTGCAACGACATTTTGGGAAACGCTCAAGGGCGATGCCGATTTCAGCGGCGCAGGCTCTCTCTGTCACGGTTGGAGCGCGATGGCGGCTTATTACTATTCAAAGCTTTTATAACAAATTCGGGATACTCTGCTGTCGTCAGAGTATCCCGTTTTTCAGTTATATTTACTGTTTGTTTCTCAGTTTTCTGAGGAGTGTATCCTTAATATTCCAAAGCTTTTCCGAGAGGTCAACGTAGTAATCGTGCGGATTTTCCCAACGGAGAACTTCCTTCCACATCGACTCAAGCTGTGCGGCACAAAGGCGGCGGGATTCGTCTATATCGGGAACCGAATATACCTGTCTGCCCTTATCGAAAATTCTCTCCTGAAGCGGAACGGCGGTAACGTTTTCAAGCACCTTGCGTTTCCAAGTGTAATGAGGATCAAATATCTCGATCGGCTTGCTGTCGTCGATCTCTTCATCGTGAACGCAAACGATGTCGGCTTCTGCCTTTCCGTTTTCGTTATTATAAATTCTGTAAACCTTCTTGAAATGAGGATTGGTGATCTTCTGCGGATTCTCGCTGATCTTGATCTTGGGAGTCACGGTACCGTCCTCCTCCTCGATAGCGACGAGCTTGTACACGCCGCCGAAAACAGGGCAACTCTTTGCTGTGATGAGTCTTTCACCGATACCGAATGCGTCAACTTGCGCCCCCTGACGGATGATATCTCTGATGATATGCTCGTCAAGAGAGTTGGAAACTACGATCTTACAATAATCGAAGCCTGCCTCGTCAAGCATTTTTCTCGCGCGGGTGGTAAGGTAGGTTATATCACCCGAATCAAGGCGGATGGCGCACTTTTTGATTCCCTTGGGTACAAGCACCTCTTTGAACGCTTTGATCGCATTCGGAATGCCCGATTCAAGCACGTTGTAGGTATCAACGAGTAGGGTTGCATTCTCGGGATATATCTCGCAATAATTCTTGAACGCGGTATATTCATCGGGGAACATCTGAACCCAGGAATGTGCCATTGTGCCGGTTGAAGGTACGTGGTAGTACTCGTCCGAGATCGTGCAAGCGGTTGCTCCTACACCGCCGATGTAAGCGGCTCTTGCGCCGAGTATTGCGGCGTCCGCTCCCTGCGCACGTCTTGAACCGAATTCGGAAATAGCGCGTCCCTCTGCCGCACGAACCATGCGCGAAGCCTTTGTTGCGATGCAAGATTGATGATTGAACTGCATAAGGATATACGTTTCAATAAACTGTGCCTGCGGTGCTTTGGCTCTTACCGTAATGACAGGCTCATTGGGAAAGATCACCGTACCCTCGGGAACAGCCCAAACGTCACCTTCAAATTTGAAATTGCGGAGATAGTCAAGGAACTCTTCATCAAAAATCCCTTTTGAACGAAGGAATTCGATATCCTGCTCGGTGAAATGCAGATCGTTGATATAATTGATGATCTGTTCAAGACCGGCAGCGATAGCGTATCCGCCTCCATCCGGATTGGAGCGGTAGAACACGTCGAAATAGGTATATTTATCACCGTAACCGCATTTGAGATATCCGTTTGCCATAGTAAGCTCGTAGAAATCACAAAGCATTGTAAGATTTCTTTCAATATTATTCATTTTGTTCTCCTTAAATTAAAACAGATTAAGCTCAACTGTCTGAACTTTTATTTTTCCTATCGTTTCCGTAAGCCATTGCAAGCAATAAAACACCTACTCCCGCTAATATCGCGACACCTAAGAAAATTCCAACGCGATTGTAGGGATCTTCGTTTTTTGTATTGGTGCGAAGGTAATTTCTTACGTCCTCCAGCTTTTGAGCAAGAAGGGCGTTACTGTCTGAATAATCGTTGATGGCTACGTTATAAAGACAAAAATCATAAGGACCGTCACCTGTTATGCGGTTAACAGCGATTCTTATAGAGTTTACGAGAGTGGTGCTGTCATATTCGCTAACGTCCGCAGAGATTTTGCATCGTTCGCCCCCCTGAAGAACGCCCTTGGATATAAGCGTTCCCTCCGTGTGATTTATGTAAACGATAACCTCATAGATTGAGCCGTCATTACTGCCGCATTGAACGTCAAACGTTAATGCATCTCCGACGAGCAATGGCTCTGCCTTATCCAGCACGTATCCGATCTCTGCGGGTGCAAAGCCTGATTTCGAAGGCTCGATCGAAGCCGTAAGGCATCCTGATCCGTCATTATTTTGCAGAGAAATATTATTGCAAAAATAACCGTTATACCAATCAACCGCTCCCTTGGCTGAGGAATAGCTGAGGTAGGAAACCTCTCCGGAGAAATCAGAAACATCCGTCTCAAACTCGTTTACTTGAAGTGAGCTGTACACTCCGCATTGTTCGCTCCATTGATCAATAAGATCGCCCCAATCGTCAACTCCGAAAACATCCCTTGCATATAGCGTTTCTTTTACGTTATCCTGTGTATCAACGTACTTAAACAAATGAGCCATACTCGAGAAGTGCTCAGAAATATCATTTTCGAAGCCAACGGCATAAAAATCCGAGCCCAGAGCGGCGAGCCTCATATAATTGTAAGAATAGCAAACGCTGAGAGAGGACTCCACAGTATTCGCATCTGGATACCAACACCACCCAAAGCCTTTATTGACCGAAGAATGGGCTCGCTTCAGCTTTTCAAACATTCTTTGAAAGGCTTCTATATTATCAGTGCAAAAGAAGCCCGCGGAATTTTTATTTTTTTGCAACAGATCGGGCTTTGCGGTTTCCTCGGGCGACGGTTCTGTTACCACCCATTCAATCTCAGAAGGCTCCGCGGTGCTTTCCGCCTGCGACGTATCCGCATCTGCGAGTGGAGGTACTTCGGTCTCTGAAACGCTATCGTACGTTGGATCGTCGGCAACAGTCGCTTCGGTAGTTACACATTCTTCAGTAGCTTCAATACCCGTGACTTCTGTATGTGGAAAAGCTGTTTCAGTTGGCGCATCGGTGATTTCAGGCTCGACGTCTTGGCGGAAGAAATCGTCTGTTATTCCGTATGGATTGTGTCTGCTTTCGCACAGAACGGTAAATTTGAGATTACTGTAGGTTTCGACGTAGTCCGCTACGGCATAGAGGAATTCTTCGCCATTCACTCTGCTGTTGGTAGTTAACGTATCGCCAATGGGAACCAACAATGATATCTTTGCACTTGAAGCAGCAAGACCTATTATCGTCAACGACCTTGCATATACGGTATTATAATCCTCCGAAACAAGCGATGCATAATTATACAGTATGGGCACGTCCGCGCCTCTGCCGAGGATAATACCGTCTACCCTGCCGTAATCTCCGCCGCTGTATCGCGAGGTCAAAAATGCGGTGTACGCGTAAATGGCACTGAGGGATGCCTCGTCATCAATAACAATGCATTTATTCGTTGCCCAAGCTACCGCATCGGAGCAAAACGGTAGTGAGGTAACGCTCGGCGAGATCAAAAATCTCATATAAACTTTTGTTCCTGCGGCGCTGTAGGATCTGATTATGCGATCAAGCTCGTTTACGGTCGCTTTATCAAAATAGAACAACTCGCCGTCAGCATTATGAATATAACCGCTGTTATTTTTATTATTAAGCTTATCAAGATATACGTCAACGATCGCGCTTCCCGGAAGTGAGGACAACGCCGAAGCGTGGTCAGAGGTTAATATCGCCTTGAAGCCGGCATCCGAGGTGTCTTTCGTTTCGGCATCAGGGTAAGTCGGAGCGGTAACAAAGGAAACCTTACCATCTGATTCTATAAGCGCGACGGCGTAAATGGAGGTCTTGTCAAGCACTGTAGTGCACGACAACTCAAAATCAAATGAAATCGACATATCTGTCATAGCCATAGGTTCGGCGGTGGTGATTGCCGAGGGGACGTCTTCCCACGGATCAAATTTGTAAACTGCTATTTTAGCATCGCGTTTGCTAATGAGAACACTATGCTTGATGCTGCCGTGGATCTTTATCATATTTCTGGCATCATCGACCGTACAGTAGGTTATACTTCCGAGAGATTGAAAGGACGGAGTTTCTGCTTCAACGTAATGCGCAGCGCTCATCAATGATGCCAAGACCGCGAAAAAAATGAATAGCGCTATACATCTTTTGCTCAAAAAATCACCTCCGTTTTTTAATATAGCAATATTATAACATAATTTTAATTTAAACGAAAGAGTTTTTATAAATTTTTTTATTTTTTTATTGCAAAATAACAAAAAATGTAGTAAAATAATGGTTAGTAACTAATTTAAGTTTCATAAAATCGGTCAAAGAGGTAAAAAATGAATAATCCTATTTATGAAAATGCAAAAGCAATCTATGCGGCATACGGCATAGACACCGACTCTGCTATTGAAAAGGCTTTATCCACTCCCATTTCCCTTCATTGCTGGCAGGGTGATGACGTAAAGGGCTTTGAGGGCGCCAGAGCTCTTGACGGCGGTATTCAGGCGACGGGTAACTACCCCGGTGCGGCAAGAAATCCCGAGGAGCTTATGGCGGACCTCGACAAGGCGCTTTCGCTTATGCCCGGCGCGATGAGAATCAATCTTCACGCAAACTATGCAATTTTCAATGACAATAACAGAGCAGACAGAGATGCGCTTCTTCCCGAGCATTTCGAAAAATGGGTTGAGTTCGCAATCGAGCGTGGTCTCGGTCTTGACTTCAATCCTACCTTCTTCTCCCATCCTATGGTTAAGGACGGACTCACCCTCTCTAGCCCCGACGATGAGGTAAGAGCATTCTGGGTAAGACACGGCATTGCAAGCCTTCGTATCGGCGAATATTTCGCAAAGCGCACGGGTAAGAAATGTCTTATCAACTTCTGGATGCCCGACGGTCTTAAGGAGATACCCGCGGACAGATACTCTCCCCGCGCGAGAATGGCTGATTCGCTTGACAAGATCCTCGCGGCAGGATACGACAAGGAGCTTGTTGACATTTCGCTCGAATCCAAGGTATTCGGTATAGGTCTCGAGTCCTACACCGTCGGATCAGCCGAATTCTGCCTTGCATACTCGGCATCCCGCGGTCTCGTTCCGCTTATGGATAACGGTCACTATCACCCCACCGAGCAGGTTGCTGACAAGATCCCCTCTATGCTCCTCTTCAACGATAAGATCGCACTTCACGTTACCCGCTGTGTAAGATGGGACTCCGACCACGTTGTTCGCTACGACGATGAAACCCGCGAGATCCTTCGCGAGGTGGTAAGATGCGGCGGCGTTGACAAGACTTATATCGCGCTCGACTATTTTGATGCGAGCATCAACCGAGTTGCCGCTTGGATCACCGGTCTTCGTGCGGCAAGAAAGGCACTTCTTAATGCACTTCTGACTCCCGAGGCACTTCTTGCGGATTATCAGAACAAGGCTGATTACACTTCTCTTCTCGTTATTTCCGAGGAGATCAAGACCGCTCCCTTCGGTGCTGTATGGGAGGAGCTTTGCGCACGCGCAGAGATGCCTGCAGGTGCTGCTTGGTTTGAAGAAATCAAGAAATACGAAAACGAAGTTCTCTCTGCGAGAAACTAAATCGAGGTACGAATATGCTTTACAAGAAGAAAGATAACGCGCTGCTTGACCGCGCATTATTTGAAAAACCCACAGCCGAATACCGCGGCACTCCCTTCTGGGCTTGGAACTGCAAGCTTGACAAGGATGAGCTTCTTCGTCAGATCGAAATGTTCAAGGTTATGGGACTCGGCGGCTTCCATATGCACGTTCGTTCGGGTATGGCTACCGAATATCTTTCGGATGAGTTTATGGATCTCATCCGCGCTTGCGCAGAAAAAGCCGAAAAGGAAGATATGCTCGCATATCTTTACGACGAGGACAGATGGCCCTCCGGCTTTGCGGGCGGATTTGTTTCCAAGGATCCTCAGTACAGAATCAATTATCTTCTCTTCACTCCCAATTCCTATGAAGAGGTAGGCGGCAAGATCCACGTCGGCGACGAGCAGGCAAAGGCTACCCGTTCGGGCAGAGGAAAGCTTATCGGCAAATACGATATCGTTCTCAACGAAGAAGGTTCGCTTGCGTCCTATAAGAAGATTGAGGACGAAAGCGAGGCTGTAGGCAAGGTTTGGTACGCTTACAACGAGTCTCCTCTTGAGTCCCCCCGTTACAACGGTTATACATACGTTGACACGATGAACAAGAAGGCTATCGACAGATTCATCGAGGTCACTCACGAAAGATACAAGGAATGCGTCGGCGATATGTTCGGCGGAGTTATCCCCTCCATATTCACCGATGAACCGCAGTTCACCCACAAGAAGACTCTGCCTTTTGCAGAATCGGAGGTTGACGTTACTCTTCCTTGGACCCCCGATCTTGAGGATACATTCAAGGCTACCTACGGACAGTCGCTCGTTGAGCATCTTCCCGAGCTTATTTGGGAGCTTGCAGACGGCGTTTCTCAGATCAGATATTTCTATCACGACCACGCTTGCGAGAGATTTGCAACAAGCTTCGCCGACAACATCGGTGATTGGTGCAAGGCAAACGGAATCGCTCTTACCGGTCATATGATGAAGGAGCCCACTCTCGATTCGCAGACTATGGCGGTTGGTGAGGCTATGCGTTCGCTCCGCGCATTCGAGATCCCCGGCATTGATATGCTCGCTAACAGATACGAGTATTCCACCGCAAAGCAGGCATCGTCCGTTGCGCACCAGTACGGTCGCGAGGGCGTTATGAGTGAGCTTTACGGCGTAACCGGTTGGGATTACGACTTCAGAGGTCACAAGATGCAGGGTGACTGGCAGGCGGCTCTCGGCATCACTCTCCGCGTTCCTCACCTCTCTTGGGTTTCCATGGAAGGCGAGGCAAAGCGCGACTATCCCGCAACCATCAGCTATCAGTCCCCTTGGTTTGATAAATATTCCTATATCGAAGATCATTTTGCAAGAGTAAACACCGCGCTCGTTCGCGGTACACCCAACATCAAGGTTGGCGTTATCCACCCCGTTGAATCCCTTTGGGTACATTGGGGTCCCTCCTCGCAGACCGCACTTGAGCGTCAGAAGCTCGACAAGTGCTTTGAGGACGTTACCAACTGGCTCCTCTTTGGCTCGATCGACTTTGACTACATCAGCGAATCGCTCCTTCCCGCACTTTGCAAGAAGGGTGAGAATCCGATCAAGGTCGGCAAGATGGAATACGACGTTATCATAGTTCCCGCTTGCGAGACCATCAGATCGACCACCCTCAAGCTTCTTGAGGAGTTTGCCGCAAACGGAGGCAAACTCGTATTTATGGGCAACGCTCCCAAATACGTTGACGCAGTAGCATCTGACGAAGGCGCAAAGCTTTGCGCGAAGGCAACTCATATTGAGTTCACAAGAACCGACCTTCTCCGCGAGCTTGAAGCTTACAGAACCATTGATATCCGCAGCTCCAACGGTTGCTATACTGAAAATCTCGTTCATCAGCTTCGCTTCGACGGCGACTCGATGTGGCTCTTTATCGCGCAGGGTAAGGTATCACCCAATGACGATTGTTCGAGCAGACAAGCGGTAAAGATCACGATCCGCGGACTTTATACTCCCACTCTATATAACACTCTCAGCGGAAATATCGAAGCAATTCCTTGCAAATACGTCGGCGGCAACACCGTGATAGACTACGCTCTTTGGGCGCACGAAAGCATTCTTCTGAAGCTTGATCCCAATCCCGATGCAGTTGCTCCCGCGATCACCGCAAAGAAGAAGGCAAAGCTTATTCAGTTGCCCAGACAGATCGTAACCGAAGCAAGAATCAAGCTCGGCGAGCCCAACGCTCTGCTTCTCGATATGGCTGAATACTCGCTCGACGGTGAGGAATTCAACGGCAAAGAGGAAATCCTCCGCGCAGATACCGTTTGCAGACGCAAGCTCGGTTGGGAGCCTTGGGCAGGCAACTCCTATCAGCCTTGGTGTCTCCCCTCGATAGCACCCGAGCATACAATTACACTCCGCTTCAAGATCAACAGCGAGATCGAGGTAAACGGCGCATCTCTTGCGCTCGAAATGGCAGAAGCAAGCAAAATCACGTTCAACGGCATTGAGGTTCCCTCGATCGTTACCGGATACTTCACCGACAAATCGATCAAGACAGTTGCAATGCCCACCATTCCCGCAGGTACTTCCGAGCTCATCATCGTTCAGCCCTTCGGACACAGAACCGCTACAGAGTGGTGCTACCTCCTCGGCGAGTTCGGTGTAAGAGTCAACGGTACCAAGAAGACCATCATTGATCTTCCCAAGACCATCGGCTTTGCTGACATAACCGCTCAGGGACTTCCCTTCTACAGCGGTAAGCTGACTTACGAGTTTGATATCGAAAATGAAGTTGAAGGCAACGGAATCGAGATCAGACTCCACCAGTACCGCGCGGCGCTTTACGAGGTTTCGGTTGACGGCGACGAGCCTACTACAGGCGCGTTTGCACCCTACGTTGTAACCCGCGACAATCTCTCAAAGGGCAAGCATACCGTTGCGGCAACGCTCTACATCAACAGAACCAACGCGTTCTCGCACCTCCATTGCTCCGATCCCACACTGTCCTACCCCGGCCCCACCGCTTGGCGTACAGAGGGTGACAGATGGTGCTATGAGTACAGACTCAAGCCCGAAGGACTGCTTGTAACCCCCAGACTTGCGGTTATTGATAATCAGTAATTCGGTTTATATGAAAATATCCGATAGGCGCGAAGCCTATCGGATATTTTTTATTCAATTTAAGTTATCAGTTCTCGCGCTTCTTTGCAACGATTACAACGCCTGCGAGGGAGATTACTGCGATAGCAACGAAGAGGAGCGAAGCGTCGCCGGTTTCAGCGGGTGCCTCGGGCTCGGTTGTTTCGGGTGCAGTGGTCTCGGGTGCGGGAGGAGTTACGGGAGCTTCTTCTGCAAACTTGAAGGTAATGCCGTTAACGGTAGCGGAATCGGCTGCGTTAACGATATCCTCGATTGCCTTTACTGCCGCTGCAACAACAGCTGCGTCAGCTTCTACGATGCAATCGGTTGCGGGATTGGTAGCCGCCATCCAACCCTTGAATGTGCCGGTGGTGGTAACGGAATCCTTGAGGCAAGTGGTGTCGCTTGCATTGTTGAGAACGCCTACGATACCGCCGGGATTGTGGCCGGTCTTGTTATCGTTGATGGTTACGATATAACCGTTGTTGTAGCCCTTTTCAACCGCTACGCCCGCCTTGTTGGAATATCCAAGCACGCCGCCTGCATAAGGAAGAGCGGATGCGGAGGAGGACTGAGAGGATACGTCGGCAACGTTTGCACAGTTGATAATAGTAGTATTTGCAGCTGCGGAGCAACCGACAGTACCGCCGGTGTAACAAGCGTTTCCACCCTCGGTGATTACGGTGCCGTAGTTGATGCAGTTTTCAATCTTAAGAGCGATCTTGGAGGTTGCGGTAGTACCAACAACGCCGCCGCAGTAGATATCCTTGGCTGCAGTGGTCTTTGCGGTTACGCTACCGTAGTTTACACAGTTGATAACGTCGGTATCGGGCGCGTAGCCTACTACACCGCCTGCGGTAACCTTAGAGCCGTCAGCAATAACGGTTACGTCACCGTTACATACGCAGTTGATTACGTTTACATATCCGGATCTTGCAAGCACGTTAGCAAGAATAATATCGCCGGTAATGCCCTTGCCGGTAACGTCGAGATACATATCAACGTCAACCTTGCAGTTTGCAAGAACGATCTTGTTGGGGTTATTGTTGCTCTGCTGGCACCAGCCGAGGAGCGCGCCGGAGTAGATATCGCCTACTCTGTTGCCGCCGTCCATCTTACCCTCAAGGGTGATATTGATGAGACCGGGGGTGAAATCAGCGGAGGTGGTCATATAAGCGAAGAGGCCGCCAAAACGGTAGCTGAAGGTCTGATAGAAGTTAACGATCTTGTAGCCGTTACCGTCGTAAAGACCGATGAAGGGCTTTGCGGTTCTTTCGCCGATAGGAGCCCATTCCTTGCCGCCAAGGTCGATATCTGCGGTCTGCTTGAAGTATTTGCCTTCAAAGGTAGTACCTGCATCAACCTGAACCTGAATGTACTTGAGGTCTTCTGCGGATTCAATGAGATAGGGAGATGCTTCGGTTCCTTCGCCCTTGAGGGATGCGGAAGCAGTTGTGCCGTCCCAAGCGGCTGCGCTTGTTGTTACAACCAGCATGGAAAGCGTCATAGTCAAAACGAGTGCGAATGCGATAAGTTTTTTCATGACATTGTTCCTTTCTTTATAAGGAGATCAAACTCCTTTATTGACATTATTATAACAAAGATTTCAATTGTTGTCAATAGTTTAATAATAAAATAACAAAATTAGTTGTAATTTTTTGGTACAATATAGGAACCGTTTTCTTTCGCTCGGCGAAATACAAGTGGTTCGGTTCTTTGGTACCCGGCATAGAGAAAAGCACACCGCGAGCGGTGTGCTTTTCTCTATGGTGGAGACAACTGGAATCTGAACCAACGATTCGCGCATAATTGGTGCTATAATTTAATTTGCATTAGCGCGAATCTTTTGCTTTCGCTTTGCGAAAGCAAGTGGTTCGATTCTTTGGCGACAGCATAAAGAAAGCGCACCGCTATTGCGGTGCACTTTCTTTATGGTGGAGACAACTGGAATCTGAACCAACGATTCGCGCATAATTTGTGCTATAATTTAATTTGCATTAGCGCGAATCTTTTGCTTTCGCTTTGCGAAAGCAAGTGGTTCGGTTCTTTGGCGACAGCATAAAGAAAGCGCACCGCTATTGCGGTGCGCTTTCTTTATGGTGGAGACAACTGGAATCGAACCAGTGACCCCTTGCATGTCAAGCAAGTACTCTAACCAGCTGAGCTATGCCTCCACGCGACTTGAATATTATATCACAAATAAAATTAAAAATCAACCCCTTTTTTGAAATTTGTTTTATATTTTTCAAAAAAGTTGAGCGGCACAAAATTTTGTGCCGCTCACTGATGTATCAAATACCGTATTTCGCCTTAATAATCGCGGCGAGTGCCTGTGCGGTGCCTTCGACTCCGAGGATGGAGCTATCGATCATTATCTGATAGTTCTCGGGGGAGCCCCACTTTTTGCCGGTATAATAGTTATAATAATTGATTCTTCTCTTGTCGGTCTTCTGCGAAAGGTCCTTCGCCGCTTTTTCGTCGATGCCTTCGTGGCGTTCGATGATGCGCTTGATCTTATAATCAAGCGGAGCATAAATAAATATGCTGATCTTATTCTCTGCTTTTCTGAGAACGTAGTCGGCGCAACGTCCGACAAAGACGCAGGAGTTTTCTTCCGCGATCTCACGGATAAGCTCGGACTGCGTCATAAAAAGCTTATCGTTGATCGGGATATTCATATTCTGTGCCGCGCTGTTGAAATAGGACGAACCCATAGCGAGGGTATAAAGCAGACTGCTTGTTGCCTTTTCGTCAACGTGGTCGAGGACCTCGCTTGACATTCCCGACTTTTGAGCCGCCATCGTTATAAGCTCTTTATCGTAGGCTTTGACTCCGAGGAGCTCGCCGAGTCGAAGTCCGATCTCGCGTCCTCCGCTACCGTACTGTCTTGCTACCGTTATTACAAATTTCTTTTGGCTGTCCATATACCCGACCTCCTCACTTTATTCTTGTATACATTATATCATTTTTCAGCGCATTTGTAAAGTGTTTTCACAAAAATTGTTATCATTTGCCGCGTAGCTGACGAATATTATTTAGCGTACGGAGGATATTTATATGTCTATTGTAAAAGAAAACCGAGCCAAGACCTTCATCTATAATTCGCTTTTGCTGACCTTGTCGGCTGTTCTGATGCGCGCAGTCGGTGTTGGCTACAACGTGTATATTTCAAACCGAGTAGGCGCGGAGGTAATGGGACTTTACTCACTCGTGACGAACGTGTGGGGTTTTGCGTTGACCTTTGCCACATCGGGCATAAATCTTGCCGCTACGAGATGCGTCGCCGAAGCGGGCGGTGACCAATCCGAAATCAAAGCGGCTATGCGAAAATGTATAGTCTATTCCCTCTCGTTCGGCGCGGGGGCGGCTTTTTTGCTTTTAATTCTTGCAAGGCCGATATCTGCATTATGGCTTAACGATATGCGCGCCGCGAAACCGCTTGGTATTATGGCTTTTTCGCTTCCCGCAATCTCGATCTCATCCGCTCTGTCGGGATATTTTTCCGCGGTCAGACGCGTATGGAAATCTGCGGCTGTTCAGATGGCGGAGCAAGCTATAAAAATTTTCGGAGTCGCATTCCTGCTCACTCCTCTTATGCCCCTCGGAGTCGAATATGCTTGCGTAGCAATAGCTCTCGGCGGTACGATAGCGGAAGTCCTGTCATTTGCCCTTTACGCGCTTTTATATCTGATCGAAAGAAAAAAGGAAATCAGCAACGCTTCCGAATTCAATCTTCATCCTTATCTCAATAAAAAGATCTTTTCCATTGCTCTGCCCGTCGCTTTCAGCGCTTATATACGTTCGGGATTAACTACGGTTGAGCACATTTTAATCCCTCTCGGGCTTCGCGAGTTCGGACTCGACTCGACGGCGGCACTTGAAAGCTATGGCATACTTTCGGGGATGGTTCTGCCGGTTGTTCTATTTCCCTATGCATTGATACATTCGTTCACGGGACTGCTTGTACCTGAGGTATCGGGCGGAATTGCCGCGGGCGAGAAAAAACACATTGAATACATTGCGTCGCGCGTGTGGAGGCTTACGGTAATATTCGGGCTTTGCGGCGTTGGTGTGCTTGCCGTCTGCTCCAAGGAATTTGGCGAAGTTCTTTATTCAAATTCCGAAGCGGGGCGGTTCATCTATATTCTCGCGCCGCTTATGCCTTTGATGTACCTTGACACGGTTACGGATTCGCTTCTCAAGGGAATGGGTGAGCAGGTCTACACGATGAACGTAAATATTGCCGATGCATCTCTCTCGGTTATTCTTGTGCGATTGCTTGTTCCGAGATTCGGCATACTCGGTTACGTTGCGGTACTGTATATAGCCGAGCTAATCAATTTTGCGTTTTCTGCGGCGCGTCTGCTCAAGCGGTGCCGATTTGAGTTCAGGCTCGTAAAATGGTTTGTGTTTCCCTCCGCTTTGCTTATAATCACATCGCGGATTTGCACCGCTTTGTTTAATCTTATAAACTTACATACGAGCGCTTTGACACTCACTATACACGGAATCATTATAATTGCTGTATTCGTTACCTTGCTGACCGTTTTCGGAGTATGCGACCGTGAGCTTCGCGGTTGGCTTGCTTCATCGCTCGGTATAAAAAAGCAGTCCCGACGCAAAGACGGGACTGCATAGCATTATTGCTTTTTCTTATAGGGAGTAAGATTTCCGTTATCCATAACGAGGATTCTGTCGGCGCGCTCGGCGATCTTCATATCGTGGGTTACGATAAGGAGAGTCTGACCGAGCTCCTCCTTGGTTTTTATAAGGAGTTCAAGCACCTCGTCGGCGTTCGCGCGGTCGAGGTTGCCCGTAGGTTCGTCAGCAAAGACGATCTGCGGGCGATTGATGAGTGCACGCGCTATCGATACTCTCTGTTGCTGACCGCCCGAAAGCTCGCTTGGGAGGTGGTGGAGTCTGTCGTGGATGTTCAAGGTAGCGACAAGCTTCTTGAAATGTTCCTCGTAGCTGTGGTCGGGCTTATTGCACATAAGTGTGGGAATGAGGATATTTTCAAGAGCGGTAAACTGCGGGATGAGGTTATGATTTTGGAAAACCATTCCCATAAAGTTGCCGCGGAAAACACCGAGCTCGTCAGCTGTCATCGCCGTGATATCATTGCCTCTTATGTATATCTTACCCGAATTTGGGCGGTCGAGTCCTGCGCAGATATGAAGGAAGGTACTCTTACCCGAACCGGACGAACCGATTATCGCAACCATTTCACCGTCATAAATCTCGACGTTCGCGCGGTTGACGGCGGTTACTGTGGTATCGTACTGTTTGTACTGTTTTATTACGTTTTCTGCTTTAAGTATTATCTTTCTGTCTTCCATAATTAACCTCCGTTCATTCGCCGAGATGCTTTCGCAGGAGAGCGTCGCGTTCTTTTTTCCATTTAGCAAAAGGCTTATACGTTGCGATCATTGCGCTTGCGGCTGAAACAAGTATACAGACTAAAAGTCCTACAATTGAGAAGCTGTAGCTGTATCTGAAATCCGCGCCCATTCCGAGTGAGGTAAGAAATTCATTTATCAGCCAATAAATGAATTCCGTAACGCCCCATCCGATAACTACGGTCGCAACGGTCGCGGGCACCGTAAGCACTCCGCCCGAGAACAGATATAGCTTGCCGAGATCGGCATCGGTTGCGCCAAACGCCGAAAGCATTTCGTTCTCGATCTTTCGCTTAGCACCGAACATCGACTGTGAGAAAAGCCAGACAGCGGGAGCAATAAGGAGAAATACCGACGCGCAAATGAATACCGCAGGTGTAGCACTGCTCTTCTGCGCGGTCTTATGAGCAAGTCCGCTTCTTAAATTATCCAAAGTAATAGCGTCAAAAATCGCGATTGAAGATCGAATTTTATCGTATAGCAGCTCCGTTTCCTCGTGTGAAAGAGCTTCGGACACAAATATATCCGCTTTCATCGCATTTATTTCCTTATGGACAACGCTATCAAAAAGCTCGCCGCTCATTGCGATCATATATCTGTCATCGTTGTCACCCGTATCGACGATGGCAGCTACCTCGACGGTTACAAAGTGAAATTCTCCCTTTGAAAGAAGCTGGCTGAGGATGTACTTGTTATCGGGAACCTCATACGAGATCGAGCCGTGCGACATTTCAAAAACTGCAAGCTTTACAGTATCGCCCACTTTGAAGTTGAGTGATCTTGAATTGTTGATGTACTCGGAAACGGCGATACAGTTTGGTTCATTCATAACTCTCGAGAGATCACCCTCGATCTGCCATCCGCCTTCGCGCGTGACTTGTGAATAAAGGGTATCGTCGATCAAGGAATATTTATAGTTATTATCCGCGTAGCCGCCGTTTGTTTTAACGGTCTTTGATGAAATACCGGATCTTTGCCTGTTATTCAGAACGATGTATGCATTAATTGCAGTTGCGTCAATCGAATTCTCCCAAGAGATATATTGAACGCCTTCGAGATCGGCAATTTCTTCAATAAGAAGCGGATCAATACCTTCATTGGAATTCGCGATCAAGGAGAATTCTGCGGTCTTGGTGTTTTCCGATGCGGTGACCATACTGTTGATGAAGAAGCCGCATAGAAACAGAGATGAAAAGACTATCGCAGATACGAGCAAGGTTGCGTAATATCTTCTGAAACGCCAGAAGCCGTAGAGCTCGTAATGCATCGGAAAGCTCTTGCGGAATATTCTGAAAGATGTGCGTGGTGAAGAAACATAATTCGAATTATCTCCCGCCACAATAAGTGACGTTGGAGTTTTTGTCGCCAGAATTCTGACTGACGGGAATACCGCAAGGAGAATTACACAAAGCTGCCACAGCACCGCCCAAAGAATCAGGGCGGGCGAGAACGCCATCGCTCCTCCGAGGGAAACGGTTACGGCGATCTGAATTATCAAGCCTAAAACCAATGAAGGTATAAATGTCAGCAGAGCAATCGAAAATAGCTCCCAAGCTGCGGTCTGGAAGAGCTTTTCGAAGTCCGCGCCAAAGGACATATAAACTCCGTAGCGGAATTTATAGTGGTTGATGCGGATATTGTAAAGCACAAGCAGTATCAGCGATCCGAGCAAGCCCATCGCAATAATGATAGGAACGAAGGTAGCGCTCACCTTTGCCACTTCGTCAGGGTAAGTACAGCGCGGGCTGTACTCGATAGCGACCGCCTCGCCCTTTATCGGATAATGAAGCAGGAACGAGCGGGATTGATCCATTCCGTCCTCGCGCATAAGTATCTTGAGCTCGTACATTTCTCTGCCCGAACCGTTTACGTACTTTTTGGCTTCGTAGGATTTGTATAGTCTGTCCTTTTCCTCAAAGGTATCGGTGATGATGAACGTATCATTAAAATACAAGCTCCACTCGCTGCTCGACATTCCCTCTATCTTGACGTGATAGTCTGCCGCGGCGTATGCTTCTTTTTTAATCGTTGCCTCTCTCGACTGCATAGCGAGCATTGGGCACCAGAAAAGGAGCTGAACAAGAAGCATTGCAAAAAAGAATACGAAAAATTCGCGGAATCCGCCCGTAACGCTTCGGAATCCGTGTTTGAGGTTTGAATACGTAAAGAAACGTCCGATCGCTGCAAGCGCGTCTTTGAACGCTTGCTTAGGTGTATAACGCACCAATACGTGGTCGACGTATTTGTCTTTTCTGTGAGCCATGGATTACTCCTTTCAATAAAGTCTGAGTGAAGCAACTACCTTACCAAGTATCTCAACAGTATTTACAACGATCGGCTCCATTGTCTTATTCTCGGGCTGCAGGCGGTAATGTCCGTCCTCTTTATAGAAGGTTTTTACCGTTGCTTCATCTCCGATAAGAGCGACGACTATTTCACCGTTTTCGGCATAGGTTCGTTTATCGACGATAACAACGTCACCGTCGAGGATACCCGCTTCGATCATACTTTCACCTTTTACGTTAAGAGCGAATAGATTTTCGGGGCGGCAGCCTACGGATGAGGCACAGAAGCTTATGTATCCATCAAAGTCCTCCTCCGCGAGTATGGGCTTTCCGGCGGTTACCCGTCCGACGAGAGGAACTTGATTTGATGCGCCGACGGCATCCATATGTATCGCGCGGCTCTTTCCGCCGTCACGGGAGATCAGTCCTCTGTCTGCAAGTCGGGTGAGGTACATATGAACCGTTGAGGTGCTTTTGAAGCCGAGAGCATCGCGAATATCGCGGACGCTCGGTGCGTATCCGTTTTCGCTGAGGCTGTTTTTTATATACTCGAAAACCGAGCGTTCTCTTGGAGTCATTTCTTTCATTTCTATATTCTCCGTTTAAACAAAATCCATATTTTGCCTATTCTGATAGGCATAAATTACTACAATTATATTATATCAAATTTTTTCACAAAATGCAAACATTTGTTCTCGTTTTTTGATATACATATTGCATAAACTTTTGCTCTCCGTTTTAGTCAATATGTTAAAAAAATGTAACATTTAAAACTCTCTATTGCATTTTTAATCGGAATATTGTAAAATAGTATGGTAGATAACTCTGTTATCTTTAAAACTGTAAATCTTATTCAAGGAGAATAAAAAAGAATGACTAACAACAAGTATGTCCTTAATTGGATCGACGAGATGGCAGCCATGACCAAGCCCGACAAGATCGTATGGATCGACGGCTCCGAGGAACAGGCTGAGGCTCTCAGAGCAGAGGCTTGCTCCACCGGCGAAATGATCAAGCTGAATCAGGAGCTCCTCCCCAACTGCTACCTCCACCGCACCGCTATCAACGACGTTGCACGTGTTGAGGGCAGAACCTACATCTGCACCGAGAAGAAAGAGGATGCAGGTAACATCAACAACTGGATGGCTCCCGCCGAGATGAAGGAAAAGCTCTTCAAGCTTTACACCGGCTCCATGAAGGGTCGTACCATGTACGTTATTCCCTACTCTATGGGTGTTGTAGGCTCCAGCTTTGCTAAGTACGGCATCGAACTTACCGACTCTATCTACGTCGTTCTCAATATGCTCATTATGACCCGCGTTGGCACCAACGTTCTTGAGGCACTCGGCGACAGCGCTGACTACATCAAGGGTCTCCACGCAAGAGCTGACATCGATGAGGAGAACAGATACATCGTTCACTTCCCCGAGGAAAACACCATCTGGTCCGTTAACTCCGGTTACGGAGGAAACGTACTTCTCGGTAAGAAGTGCTTCGCTCTCCGTATTGCTTCCTACCTCGGACGTAAGGAAGGCTGGATGGCTGAGCATATGCTCATCCTCGGCGTTGAGTATCCCAACGGCGACATCAAGTACATCACCGCTGCATTCCCCTCCGCTTGCGGTAAGACCAACCTCGCAATGCTCATTCCTCCCGCAATCTACCGCGAGAAGGGCTACAAGGTATGGTGCGTAGGCGACGATATCGCTTGGCTCCGTGTTAACAAGGAAGACGGCAAGCTTTATGCTGTTAACCCCGAGAATGGCTTCTTCGGCGTTGCTCCCGGTACCAACGAGAAGTCCAACCCCAACGCTCTTCACACCTGTATGCGTGACACCATCTTCACCAACGTTGTTCACAACACCGAGAACAATACCGTTTGGTGGGAAGGTCTCGACAACAATCCTCCCACACCCGGCAACGCTATCGACTGGCAGGGCAGACCTTGGGAT
>JAFOEU010000114.1 GCA_017387685.1 Clostridia bacterium | reverse complement strand
TTCCGCCAGCTGCGACGGTATATGTTCCGATGTGGAGCTGAGAGATACCAAATTCTACTTTGTTAGCCATTATTTAGCCCCTTTCATACTTGGTAATAAATCACGAAAACGCCCTGATCCTCGATGTAGACGTCCTCGGATTTCTCATATAAATAGCCAGCTGCGAGGAGTGCGTCCTCTATGCTGGCCTCGTTTTGTTCGTTTTTAGTTGTGTAGTAATACTCGATCTGATAAGTATTCTCTCGATAATAGTGCGTATTATCCGCTTCGAAAGTATCCTGTCCGCTCCCGATGTATACGATATACGGCGGAGATTGTTTCGTCTTAAAATGCGAATAGGCACACGGGAGATTAGTCGATTGCAAAACCTCGTAAATACTCATTTTAGCCCTCTCATGATCTTGTTCTGAAACTCTCTGTTCGCCCACGTCTCGACGGGCTTAATGTGTTTAATGCCGGACGTTCTGCCGTACGTGCCCTTTTTATTGCGGATCACATGACCGTTTTCGAGCAAGTGAGTAAGCTGATAATTCGTCGCATTGTGAACGATCCAGCCCTTATCCTTGCGATCTGCGACCCATCCGTTAGCGTATGCCCCCGATCGTCTCGGAGAAGTATTGCGGAGTTTATCAACTGCCTCCTCAGCCGTGTCTCGTGCCGATTCGTTCAAAACTCTGTTCACGTTCTCGTCGACCTCGTCGAGGATCTGCTTCATTTGAACCGCAACGGATTTAGTCTTAGCCATTGTTAATCCTCTTCTCGCATATAAGACGAATTGCGTCCCTCTGAGCGTCCCAATCGGTACGGATGACGTTATAATCCTCACCCTCCCAATTAATGACGAGCTGGCCCGCATAGTCCGCTTTATTCGCTATCTCGAACGTTACCGACGGATGAAGTCCCGCCTGAGCAGCGTTATAAAACTCTGCGTTAAATACGCCCCTCGGCTGAACATATACCGTTGTCGTGATCTCAGGAATGAACTCGTTGCCGTACCCGTCGTATGTCGGCGTTCCGTACGCCTTTAGTGTCGCAACGCTGTCGTACATTACGCCTCACCCCAATCTGTATAACCCGTGCACGTTACGAGCTGAGCCTTTTGCTCGTCATATGACCTCTTGAGCCTCTCAGCGTCGTCAGGCAATCCAAAATGCACTTTGCAATACGTTATGATCGCCCGTGTAACGAGTGCGTCGATTGTCTCCGGGAGCACTACACCCGCAACGCCGAGATCAAGCTGAGCAGATGCGATCAGATCTGTCAGTTCGTCGTCATATACGGTTGTTGTGATCCTGAGCGCAGTTTTCACTTTCTCTAACATATCGCACTACCTCACAACTATTTCTTTTTCTTCTTTGCCGTCTTTGCTTCGGTCTTTTCTTCTACTCTAACGGCGTTATTAAAGGCAATGAGCCTCGAGGCCTCCGCATCGGAAACCTCGAGAACTGTACCTTTTGCAAAGCGAACCGCCGTATCGTGGAGCAGTTCGACTTTCATTATTCAGCAACCTTTGCAAAGAACTTGTTGCCAACTACGCCGATAGCTGCCGGCTGACGTCCGAGGATTCTTACCATATCGGAGGTCATGAGGCTTGTATCGTCATACTTGAACTCGATAGCGTCGCCCTTAGGGAGATTCATCATAACGCCGGACAGATCTCCGATGATTGGAGCTGTTGCAGCGTCTGAGAACAGAACCTCAAGGCCGTCGAACGGATCAACACCGTACTGAGCAGCCATCTGAAGCGCTCTATACTGTGCGTACTGTGCCGGGCTTGCGATGATTACAAGATTCTCTGCTGCGCTCGACAGAAGTGCTCTCGCATTTACGAAATCTGCGATATTGCCCGCAGCGGTTCCTGTCTTTGCAACGGCTGGAGCGGTCTTTGTAGCTGTCTGAGGAGCTGCGAGGATAGCTGCAACAACTGCGTTTTCCTCTGCCTTGATGATTCCTCTTGCAACCTCATCGTAGATGTAGGACAGATAAGCCTCTCCGCTCATTGAATCAAGAGCCTCGTCGGATACGCTGACCCACTTCTTGAATGTAACAGGAGCGAGGTTTACGATACCGAGAACGAGGGCCTCCTCTGCAACAGCATTTCCTCCCTCAGTGTGTGCAGTTGCTGCCGGAGCGTCGATTTCGAATCCGACCTTTACGTTTCCGGCTGCGTTCATTCTTCTGACTCTTCTGAGGATCTCGCTGTCCTCGAGTCTCTTTGCTACGATCTCACCAACGAACGACGGAACAGGAATAACGCCGTTTGTGCCTGTGGTTACGTTGTCGCTCAGGAGCGCTCTGCACTCTTTGTCGGAGCCTGTCTTAACGTACTTTGCAAATGCCTCAATATACTCGTGAGAGTTTCTGATTTCCATTGACATTTTCTTTTCTTCCTTTCGTGTTTCGATTACCTTGCCCGCACCCTCTGCAACGGCCTGTGCAGCCTGTCTCTTTTCCTCGAGTTCTGCATTGAGTACGGCTTTTCTTTCCTCGATTGCTTCGAGTTCTGCGTTGAGAGTCTCGATGCCCTCTGCATCAGCATCAGCCAGCTCGACAACGATCTGACTTGCTCTGTTTTCCACGCCCTCAAAATCGAGGAGCATGATTTCTTCTCTTGTCATTTGTTACCTCCTGACATGATTGCTTTTGCTTTAACGATTGCTCTCCTACGCTCTGTCTCGATCCTCTCCGCCTCGAGTCTCTCCGCTCTGATCTGTTCGATCACTCCGTCTGTCAGATTGCGAACTGCAATAGATGTTGCGTCGTTCGCCGGGATTGAAACGGCTGAAACGTCAAAGAGTTTGGATATACTTGTAATGGTTCGGAGTATGTCGACACGTCCGTCGGCTGCCTCTGTGCGCAGCTCCTCGTCCTTGTCGACAATGAATCCGAAACTCATTTTGTCGGTATATCCTCCGGCGATCTCTTCGAAAAGCTGGCGTCCCAGCTCGGTACCACCGAGATCGGCCTCAATAAATAAACCCTGATCGTCCGGCTGGACTCTCAGAGTATTATTGCTAATACGGGCGAACACTCTGCCCTCGTGGTTGTACTGCATGATTACGTCGGACATATCCGTGTTATCAAATGCAGATGAGTCGACCTGTTCTCTGAAAATGATGTCGTCGTCCTCGTAAAGTGTGTACGGCTCGTTGAATGTCGAGGCGTAACCATTGACAATCATGCGCTCCTCGGCGGAGTCCTGGTCGTCCTCGGCCCTTGTCACAATATTGAGCCTCATGTCTCTGTATTCTCTATTCGCTTTCATCGGCATTGTCTGTACCTCCGTTGATTTTTTCCGTTGCCGGATAGTATTCGCCCCGGATGATTCTCTCGTCTCCGCCCTCTACGTGCGGGAGGTTCCAAATATCACGGACGTCGTTAATACTAAAAATGCCCCTGTCGAGGAGCTGGCTTGATACGTTCAATTTGTCGGCGTTGCTCATGTACTGCAAGCGGTTCGACGTTGCCATGAGTTCCGACCCCTGTGCACGTTCACGCTCGGAGAATAACGCCTTTGTTACGGCCTCCGAGAACTGAATCGCAAACGGCTCGACCGCACCCTCATAAAACGCCGACCATGCGTCACCGTACGCCTTATTTTGAAGTACGTCCTCGTTAACGCCGAAATAGTTGTAAACGTTCTGACGGATCTGTTCCATCTGAT
>JAFOEU010000113.1 GCA_017387685.1 Clostridia bacterium | reverse complement strand
CTTGTTCCCCAGTGCGTAACGCCCCAGACGTACATATCGAGCGCTTCGCAATAGAAAAGCGGGTCGTCGGTCCATTCCTGGATGATCTCGGCGCCTGCGTCGTCAACGATGAAAAACTGGAAGCATTCCGGCGGCTCTTGTTCTGCTTCGAGTTCGTCGGCTTCCTCTTCTTTCTTCTCTGCTTCTGCTTCCAGCTCTGCGGCCTCGGCGCGGAGCTTTTCAGCCTCGTCGGCGTCGCCTGCTTCCTCGGCCTCGTCGGCGGCGTCGGTTTTCTCGGTTGCCTGATCGCGGATCTCGTCGGCGGCGTCGCGGAGTTCGTCGATTTCGTCGGTATAGTCGCTGCTGCCGTCCTGGACCGGCTCAAAATAAAATCCGGCGTTCTCAAGGTCGCCCATGATGTTATTATTCATTACGGCGTCAAATGCTTTTGCAAGGGTCCGATAGTCAACATAGCCGTTTTGCTTGCCGTATTCGCTAACCTTGTTGCCGTAGAACCATTCACCGGCTACGGCGCGGGATCTTCTAATCTGATTGTCCATTGTGTTACCTCCTATTATTCGCTTGTTTCCTGTTTTTGTGTGGCCGGGATTTCTCACGGCCTTTTTCTAATCGTTTCGTGTGGGGCGTTCTCGCGCCTGTGGCGGGGTTTAGATTTCGATTTCGTCAAGGATCGCGGAGAAAAGCCCGTCGGCGGTTTTGTCGCTGCGTCTGAAAATGCGGTTTAATTCTCGCGTGCTTAGCGCTCTTGGTACGGCGTAGTATTCAGCCGGATAATAGATCATGATTGCGGCGATTGTTCCGCGTTCGGGCTTGTAGTCGGCGCCTGGGTCGCTCATGCAATCAACGCGCATTCTGTATTCGCGCTCGGTGTATTCCTTGTAATATGCGCGTTCGGGACGTCCGGCCGCTTTTAAGTATTTGTTTAGCGCGGCCGTGAAAACTTTGGTGCATTGTACATTCATATTGTATAACCTCCTGTATATTGTGAATTTCGGCTTGCTTCGGTTCGTCCTTACGCTGATATAGTAGCACATTTGTACCAATGTATCAAGTCGGAAAAACGCACAAAATACATTTGTACCATTTGTTCAAAATGACGGAGCGCGTTTTCGGCCTGCGGAGCTGATCGCGGAGCGCCTGCGGAGCCTGGGCGGCGGCCGGCCGGGGCGCTCTTGGTGCGGGGCTTGTCCAGATCGGCGGCGCGTCCGGCTGTGCCGGTGCCGGGGCTGTGCCGGGGTCGCCGGGGCGGCAGGCGGCCGCCGGGGTGCCGGAGCGGGCGCGCCAAATTGCCGGTGCGCGTTTTCGGGGAGCGCGCACTTTACTCCCCCCTGTAATTTTCCGGGTCTACTTAACTCCCCTTTGGATTTTTCCGGGCGTATCTTACTCCCCATCGAATTTTCCCGCGCACTATCTTACTTAGGGCAAAATTTTTCCGGGGCGCGTGTATGTGCGCACAATGCGGGAAACTCCCCTTTTGCAACGCACATATCGCACGCGTGCGAAAATATTTTTGCCGTTTTTGCACGAAAAGCGCAAATTTCGTAATAATTTTGCTAAAAACTTGCTTCAAACTTGCTTGACCTTTGGATTAACTTGGGACTATCTTGGGACAAACTTGTGACTAACTTGCGTTTATCTTATGACTATCTT
>JAFOEU010000112.1 GCA_017387685.1 Clostridia bacterium | reverse complement strand
TTGAGAGTAGTGTAATTTAATAAGGGACTCAAACGCGGCTACACAGCTTCAGGAGATGTGGATAGTTTGAGAGTAGTGTAATTTAATAGGGGATTCAGGCGATATCTGCTTTTTTATCAAAGGGATGCTGATTTGAGCGTAAAAGACCTATAACCGCGAAGGCTGTTATAGGTCTTTTTCAATAAACGAAAAAATCCCATTGCGGTAATATTATTCGGACAAACACAAGGAAATTTAGATTTTACTTGTTTCTTCGGAAATGTTAAACTATGGTTAAAAGCACTGGAAAACAAACGATTCATTGGAGGTGTTCAAAATGCGGAAGAACGGCAGATAGTTCACTAAAACCTCTTCCTACATATGGTGGACCTTGTCATAGTGCACCGAACGGGAAACATGTTTGGACTAAGAGCCATTATTAACTATATTTTCGCAAATTACTAACCAATGAATATATATAATTAACTTGACCTATAACGGCGAAGGCTGTTATAGGTCATTTCTGTTTTTGGAGGTTAATTATGAAAGAAAAGCGCATCAAAGCATTAATGGTCGAGCCGGGAAAGCATCCGTGTGTAGTTGAATTAAAGAATGATCTCGATTCTCTGCAAACGGCGGTATCGATAGGAGCTCCGGAACAAGGGCTCATTGAGTTCGTCTATATTGAAGATAATGTAAGCATCCTATGTAACGAGGAAGGAAAGCTTATAGGACTCGAGCCTAACAGACGCTTGGGTGAGGATATCCTATGCGGTGTTTTCTATGTGGTAGCAGAGAATAACAATGGTGATCTCAAGTCTTTGACACAGGAACAGCAAGAACGTTATTCTAAGATGTTCTGGGATTCCGATGTGATTGACAAGTCAGATATCGAGAGAACCGTATTTTCTATATTCTTTGGAGGTTGACAAGCATGGTATACAAGATTGGAAACTTAGCTGATCTGAGAAAACTTCCCTTGGTGGATGATGCAACGATGAAACTATTGTATCATCATGCAAGAATGCTGTCGGCAGAATACGGTGAGAATAGAAACGTTAATGAAAGTGACGGCGGCTTCATATTGTATGCCGAGCCCGGAACAAATACAAATGAGCTTAAAGCATTCTTTGACATCTCGAAGCACACCGTAGAATATGTAAATACTTATGGTAGCCTCTGCGAGGGATACTACCTTTTGAATAATGATTTCGCAGTAGTGATCGTTATGTCGATAGATGATACACCTATGGAAATACGTAATGAAATTGATAAATAATCGGGGGAATAAAAAATGATTACAGAAAAAGACACTATTAAATGTGAAGCCGTGTTTAGCGAAGACAAGGTGCATCGCCTTTTATGGAAAAGAGTATGGAACAAAGATAAGCCGATAGCGTGCGTAATATCTTTGAACCCTGCGCTGTCGGATACTATCGTAACCGATACCACAACGTCATTGGTTGTGAATAATATAGCTAAGCTTGGAGAGTTCGGGGGAGTGAGTATTGTAAATTTGTTTTCCTTGCTTACTCCGAAGCTACATATGCAACGCGCGCGTGATATAGATATCAATGACCTTGACAATGACAATTACATCAAGAAGGCGGCTGACGAGGCTTCTGTCATCATTCTTGCTTGGGGTAGAGCAGGTGATACAAATGTAAGGATCTATAATCGCGCTGATCAGGTGATTGCACTTCTCAAGAATCATCAAGAAAAGTTTAGAGTAATCACGGACGGCAATCGTGTAGCCTTACATCCATTAACACCTTCGGTCAGAGCAAAATGGGTTCTCGTAGATGCGAAAGAATGGCTTGACAGCAGAACTCCACTGTCAAACAAGGAAGATACTGCTACCGCGAAGTCGACAGAAAAATCAAATGTTGATACGTGATGTCGAAAAAACAGAAATGTCCCTGCCATACCCTTGGCAGGGACATACAAAAATCATAGCGAATAAAGTCTATGATCCTTTATGATATTGCTTTTTTTAATCGAAAATTCGAAAAATAGAAAATTTACTATTCACCGTTTTGTTACAATAGTTAGTATTGAAAATCTGGAGTTTTTGCTAGTTTAATGGTTCTATGTTGATTTTCGTATATACGACTTACGGCGTTCTCAAGAGCTCGTATCACTACAAATTCATCGCTTTTTTGGTTTGGAACTATACCCAGCTCGGTGGTACACTTGACCATTACCTGAATAAAACTTTTCTCACCAAATACACCGAAACCATATTCTCCCAAACATTCTGCTATGCATTTGTGAGCCGTTTTGTTCAATACACCATTTTCTTCAAATTCCTCAACTTCATCACTGTCTTCTGTTCCGTCTTGAAAATCCGGATTCTTTCGAGCCCAAAAAGCACAGACATTATAAGACATCAGCAATACTTCTTTGCTATCAACGATAATCCTGTCTTTCAAGAAGTTCAAATATTCTTCGCTTAGTCGCTCATATAAGTACATTGCATTATTAGGGACGTAGTATTTTCCATTAAAGCATATTATTGGGGGCTTTTCTTTCTTGCACAAGCGGTCCAATGCTCTTGACATATTAGGTCGTACATCTTCAGCCTTAAATTTAAACGTTTTGCTATTCATGGATGGGTCATGTTCATTCCTATATTCAGCGATAGCCTCAGCGTACTTTTGTTTAATCGGATATTTGTGCTTCTTGCAAACCTCGTTCATTACTTGCAAAATGTAAAATTCGTAATTTCCTTCTTTATAACTATTGACATTGTTACCCATAATGCCCCTCCTAAAAATTTCCAGTGCGTTTGCACGATGGCTTTACTTGCCACATTACCTTTATTATACCTCGTTTCGTACCCAGTGTCAATACTTTTGTGCGAATTCTGTGTTGATATTGCTAAATTGCGTATTAAATGATATAATTGTGGTGTCACGAAGAACGAGCAGAAATCATGTGGACGGCGCCGAGAGCTCATTTGCTCATAATTTTTACATGATAGGAAGCTGAGTTTTTGAAGACTAAAATTACGACAGCAATGTCGCGATCCTTGAAAACCGAATATCGCGACATTGCAGAAAGGATTTTTATGATTCAAGTTTTTGACCGTTTTACTAGCAATCCCATCGTCCAGCTATGCTATAGTCTTCCTGCACCTGGACTTTATCATTCTGTAGTAACGGATGCTTATACGGCAATTATCCACCCTTTCTACGGGAACGAAGACACGTGCTTAGTAGTAGAGTACAAGCTTGTGAATGTAAGCACACTCGAAGAGTACATATTTAAAGAAACATACTACCCTTATCGTAGCAATCCGCGCAGTGTTAAATTTTTTTCCTATCTTTGCAAGCATTTTAGTGTCCATTATGACGAAGACGAAGCGATAATCGGATTGCGCGAAAAGGTGGAAATTAACTGGGATGTGCTTGGAGGATATGCTTATCCTGTTGTAGCTCGTCGTTGGTTTATTGATCTGCCGCAATCCTACAAAGAAAATTATCTGAATGAACAAGAAAAGGAGGATATGGAAGATTAATATTACGGTCACAGGGGGAACGCCTCTGTGACCTACATTAAACTTTCAAAAGAGATAGGCTTGGAGCAAAATAATTAAAGGAAGGAGAAAAAGTGCGCCTGAAGAACTAGGTAAAATCATGATTTATGAAGAATCGCTGTGATTGAGTGCTAATCAAGATGAGGGAGTTTATCGCTCTTTAGGCGCGTAGCGCAAACATAGTTTATGATTTATTATCACAATCCTTTATCTGTTGGTTCGTATACTTTGTCTATCGATAACATAGTGCTTGATATATGGATATCAAATCAGAATGCCAAAGAGATAATAGATGCAACTATCTATAGTTTAACTGCTAATGATGGTGTCGAGATTATCTCTTGGGAAGGTAACAAACCTGGTACTTTTCGTAATCAGTACCTTTTTAAGCTGACAAATGATTGTTCATTTTGGCTTGGTATTGGATTAATAACAACATCTATCATGATCGACCGTTATAGGTTGGAATTTAATCCTAACAAGGTATCGGACAATGAAATATTTAAGATCATACACAAATTGCTACTTCAATACTGTAGAAAATCTCTTAGTCACATAGCGCGTTTTGATTTAGCTATTGACATACCCGTCGACAGATCAAGATGCTTTCTCGTTAAGGATAGGCGTTTGTATATTGAACGAAGGCACGGAGTCGAGTACACGCAGTATTTGGGTTCGAAATCGGCTTCTGTTGGCAGAGTTAAGTTATACAACAAGACTGCAGAGGCTAAGCTTGACTATCCATTGACACGCTTGGAATTGACACTTGATCCGGGAATACCTTACGAAAAAACAAATTTTCCTACAGTGTATTACTTGAAGTCCACGTGTACTAACAACGATAATATCAAGATGACCGATACTGAGCGATTTATTCTTAACGCTCTTTTACAAGGTCATGGAACAATAAACGAGCTTGGCAGAAAAACTCGCGCTAAAATGGAGATGCTTATGACATATTACATATGTCAGGTGTCGATATCATCCAAAATATACGGTAGGGTATTGGCACAGTTGGATAGATATCTCCCCGCAGCATAATCTAATTATATGTTTTATATGCTACCTGTCATCAACGGTCGTTTACCCTTGTAACTCAAGGTAAATCTTCTGTTGGTGACAGGCGGCACCCGAATTATTCAATTATTAATCTATATATCATACCTAAGAAGAAGGAGAAAAGAAAATGAAAGATACATACTTAACAGTAAAAGAGATCGCAGAACTACTCAAAATATCATACGATTCTGCGCTTGATGTTGTAAAGTATTCGGGGGTAGAATACGTACAGATCGGCAGACAGTATCGTGTTCTTGAAAGCAAGCTTCATGCCTTGCTTAATCCGCCTCAGCCCAAGAAGAAACCGCTGAGAAGCAGACCTATATATCAGATAGTAGAAAGGAAATAACACTATGGCAACAGGTAATATCGTTGAAAGAAAGAGAAGTAATGGTACGGTCAGTTATGAAATAACCGTTGAAGGCGAGCGTGATGCGTTTACCGGAAAGCGCAACCGTGTATACAAGACCGTTAAAGGCACGAAAAAAGAGGCTACCGCTATCATGCGCAAGATGATGGTAGACATGGATAACGGCATGGCTATACGTAAGAGCGACAAGAAGGTTTCCGATTGGCTCGATGAGTGGCTTGAACTATACCTTCCTAACATAGAAGAAACGACGAGAGTCGGATATAAGACGAAGATTAAGAACTATATCAAACCGGCTTTAGGTAATATATATGTTCAATCGCTCCGCACTCAGCATGTGCAGAAGATGATTAATGATATGATTGCGAGAGGGCTCTCTCCTAAGAATATCAGAGATACATACAACAACATCAATGCCGCTATGAAGAAGGCGCTTGTGCTTCGTATGATTTCTTACAATCCTTGTGAGGGAGTCGTACTTCCAAAGCTCAAAAAGTACAAAGCTAATGTATATAATGTGAATATGATGCACCATATTCTTGATATAGCCAAAGATACCGATATGTATCTTCCTCTTCTTCTGTGTACTACCGCAGGTCTTAGGCGCGGTGAATTACTTGCTCTCCGTTGGGAAGACATTGATTTTCATAAGAAGCTTCTGAAAATACGCAGAAATATGGTCAGAGGCGAAGATGATTATATCATTAAAGCACCCAAGAGTGAAGCAGGTATCCGTGACATATGTGTCGGTGATGAAGTGATTGCCTATCTCAACAAGGAAAAGATCCGATATATGACCGATATGATGGCATACGGCAGAGGCTTTCAGGATCTCGGATTCGTTATTCGTCAGGAAGACGGCTCTCCTATCCGCCCCGATTCGATGTCAAGAAAATGGAGAAGATTTCTTGAAGCTAACTCACTACCTCCGATACGCTTTCACGATCTGCGACACAGTAACGCTACCGCATTGATACAAGCAGGTGTCAATCCGAGAGTAGTACAGCAGAGACTAGGGCATTCCGATGTGCAGATCACACTCAATACGTACACACACGTCCTTCCCGAGATGGATGCAGAAGCAGCAGAAAAGATTGACTGCATTATACTCAAAAAAGCTTGAGTTTTCTTAGTCGTAGATTCTAAAAACAAAACCGGTTACTCAACACCTTTGCGGTTGTGAGTAACCGGTTTTCTTTATTTAGAGATTTTGTTTTCAATAAAATCGTACAATCACTTGAAAAATACTCAAATGTGCTTGACAATGGATTGCGTTAGTGATATAATAACAAGTGATAATTGATTGTAGCATAGTAATTTATAAAAAGGAGATTTTATATGAAATCACATTTCGTCACTGTTAAACCAACATATCAGTCGCAAACATATGGTGCCCAGTTGATAAGAATGATTGACGAGCAAATTGATTGGTATGAAAACAACTCGTCGCGCATGGAAGATGATTACATTAAGGCGAATCTTAAATTGATCAAGAACCTCGCGGAAAATATTGAAGATTCCAATGAGATAATGTTCATAAAAAAGATGGCGGATACTTTTTTTGATATTATCAATACTGAACGCGAGGTAATTCAAGAGTTGGAGTGGGAGATGGAAAACCAACAGATATGCGTTCCCGTTCAGCATAATTATGTATCTTCGTATGCGGTTCCGGCTGAGGGTTTTACCAATGACGAGCAGATCAAGTCTGTATTTATCAACTTTATGGTTAATGGAACAGAGAAAAAAAGATCAAGCTTTACTGCCAATGATTATATATTGAGGATAAGAAATCTATGGAGCATCTTTTACGCTGACTTTGAAGCCGGTAATTTGCCGAATGAGTTGGCAGAGTCGATAATACGAGAAGAAATCCGTCAGGAATCCCCTTTGCTTAACGCCTACAATTATATTGAAGAATTGAATGTCTACGTCAGCATGAAAATCGCGTCCGCGGGTGAGAAACGCAACTGGACTAACGTCAGGGCCGCGTTAAATACTTTCGGCAAGGCCTTATACAAAGATAAGTACGAAAAGGTTAAACCGCAGCAAACCGCGAGTCAAGGCAAAGATTTTTCGAAATACTTATTTGAAGGAAAGACTTACGGTAAGAGCAGGCTTGTTCTTGCCGTGGTTCAAAAGTATGTTGAAGATTATCACCCCGCCACATTTGAAGAACTTGAAGAAGCTTTTCCGGGTTCCCTGCAAGGTAGTCTTGGAACGGTGAAACGCATCGAAGATGTGCCGGATAAATACAAAGGCAACGGCGGCGTGAAACGTTATTTCATTAAAGAGGATGAAATAATTTACTTAAGCTCCGGAGAACAGGTTATAGTTTGTACGCAATGGGGAGCCTCAAATTTAGAAAAATTTATCGAATATGCAATATTAGAGCTTGGACATCAAATTGAAAAAATCAAGTTGTAATAGTTGGAGGATAATAAAATGACACTCGAAGAGAAAATTTCAAAAATTCAAGAACCATCTATTAACGGTACAACTGGTATAGGATTATTGCCTACAGATAAAGCCAAAACTATAGGAGAATTTTTTAATAAGTTTGTTAAAGATCGACTTCCCGGTCCTGACGTTATTAAGGCTTGGCACCGAGTGTTGATGGAATACACAAGGGAAGAGAATTGGGATAAATTGAGCTGCTGCGTTAGGTTTGGAAATAATGGTGGCAAGCGCATATCAACATGGGGAGAAAAAGGCTATTATAAACTTAGAAGAGGATGGCTAACTCAAAATACATACGATGAATTCGAATATTTTTTTGCTGACAACGCTTTCCCGGCCTTTGTGTATAAAATGGCATTGGATAAGTTTGTTCCTTTTGATGATGAAGAACTGAGAGCGGTATTTTATGAACATAAATTTCCTTACAGTTTCGGCTTCTTTATTGATAACAAAATCAGCGAATATAGAGGAGTGAAAATTGATAAGGGGCTCAATCCAGGCTTTTTAGGTAATTATAAATTGTCACATATTTTTGATGCAGGAGAGCATTTTAATGTTGATGGTGTAGAAATGGGTGACGCGATACTTTCGGAAAAATTCTATCCAATTGGTCACAGCGACGATTTTCTCAAAGAGTCGGATAAAATTAGAAAAATGGAGATTGACGAGACTTCCAAAAGAGTAATTGTTGCTAAATTCTTGCGTTTTGCTCATCCATTTAATTATTTTCTTACTCCGACCAAAAAGCATCATGTGTGCGGACAAAAGGTTTACAAAAAAGACATAGGCGAAGATCCTCAAATGATATGTTATATGAGGTGGTATTTGCAAAAGGAGTATCCTGACGAATTCAAAGAATACATCAGCAGAATTATGTGGTATGGTGATTTTTGTGGTAGCGACAAAGCAGGGGATCAAGAGATTGATATTGCTTATGGCCTGGATGTTGATTCCGAAAGTATTTCAACTTCAACAGGAGAGGCTTCAAAAGGAGTGAAAGTTAGATCTTTAAAAAACAGCTTTTCCTCGGGGAATGAATTTGTTGATTTTGAAGTGTTTGCACGTCATAATGGTGTCAAGAACCCATCTGGTTATAGTTCCAAAATTCGGGCAATTATGAAAGAACTGAACATCAAAAGTGTTTTAGAACTTGATAAATCAATTGATGTGGCAATCAATTTTTGTGATAAAAAAGTAAAGGAATTACGAAAAGCGGCAAACCAAAAGGTGGCAAAAAAGTATTCTGATTATCGTTCAATACTAAAAAAATATAAAAAGTATTTAGACAAATGTTCGAATAATATTGTCAGCCAAGTAGGGATTGATGAGGCACCAAATGAAAAAGGAGCTGTAGCTTACAACCTATACATTAGTTATAAAAAAGGCTGGTCTTCTTTTAGGCCGATGGGCGAACACATTTCGGGCTACAGAATTGATAACGATACAATTACAGTTTTCTATGATGTTGGGTTTGGTTCAGGAAAAACGAAGACGAAAAAAATATCTCCAAAAGATATGGAAGAACTTTTTTCAATATTAGATGAAGCTATAAAAATCAACGCATTTGAAACATCCAACACATCAATTTTAACAGTACATGGCCATATTGGCACTTATAATTATCGTTATCGAGGTGAAGCAGATAATGATTGTGGATGTTTGTTTACTGATGATTCTCTAAATATACGTTATCAGAATTTAATAAACCAAATTACTAAGTAAAATTAAATACATGACGCGCAGCGGTGTTTAACCTTTGCGCGTTCTTTGTATTGTTGCAAATTTACAATTACAAGCAAAAACGCTTCGATTGCGTTGTAAAGAGGCGCATTTATATGTAGATTGATAAATTTTTGATATTACAAAAATATTTTTAAAAAACTTCTTGACAAAAACGGGAAAATGTGATATAATACAAAGCGTAATTACAAGTGAATCATAATTGTATATGTGGGGCTGCGATAATGGTGAGAACGGCAAAGGTAAAAAGAAATAATATATTACAGGAGGGCATGTAAAATGCAGACAGTTAAGCACAAGATTTTCGGTATCGGTGAGGTTATCGGCAGAGAGACTAAGGAAAATGGTACGTTCGTTACCGTTAAGTTTAATAACGGAAAAGAGCTTAGATTGGCGATTCCCGAATCCTTCATGGTTGACGTCGTGGTTGCTGAGGGCAGTCTCAAGGACGAGGTTGATGCGGCTATTGCTGAAAAGCGGGCAAACGAGCATGAGCGTTTGGCGAGAGCAGCCGCGGAGTTGGCATTGGCTCGCGCAACCACGCCGTCTGTTGGACGTGGAAGAAGACCTGCCGCATCTGTGGCTTCCAAGGGGAATATTGAGACCGAGTTCGAAGAATATCTGGCAAACGCCGGCTATCGTGAATTTTAGGCTTCCGGAAATCCCAGCACTGTATTTTCCTACAGTCATGCGATTAAGAAGGTTCTCAAGGAAGAAGGACTTTCCTGGCACACACTGAAGAGTTGCATTGATAATATCGTACATGTCTACGATATCGGTGGTTCGAAGTTCCACATTGGAGCCCAAGGCAACTATACCGTCATCAACGCCCTCCGTCGTTTCCGCGAATTCGTCAACGCCTAAGTTTACACTTATAACTAACAAGGATGGGCGGTTATCCGTCCATCCTCGGAAGGAGATATCATGACACTTAATAATTTTATCGGCAAGGTCGTTGTTTCTACCTACACTAAAACCAGGTTCATAATTACGGAAATTACGGCTCCTGAAATTGCAGCGAGAACCGAGAAGACGAATGAAAACGGATATTATTCACATTATTGCTGGGAAACAATCAACGGCGATCCTATTTCTAACGGCGATTTGGTATTTGAGGATGAATCGCTGACAGAGCCCTTTAAGAGAGCCTATAGTGCTTACTGTCGCACCAAAGACGCATATTGGGAAAATTACGGTTATTATATGAGAAGAGATTAATTAAAATTTATATCAATAATTGATAACATGGGAGGATTATGAAATGTTTGGACCCACAAAGACGTTTAAGATTGTTTACTACGATAACACCGTAAAGTACGGTGACAAGCGCAGATCAACGTTTGTCGAGGCATACACCCGCGGCGAAGCTATATATAAGTTTCAGCAGGAATACGGAAGCAGCACGGTCGTAAGAGATTGCGAAGAGTTTAAATAAGGTGAACTTTGATCACAAAACGGAGGCACAAATGCGAAGAAGAAAAAGTATTCTCGACGACGAGCAGGACACTGTTATTACAGGTGAGTTCAGCGTAGCCGAGCTTTTTGGAGAGGATCTGACGTATAAGAACGGAAAAACGCGTTTAAAGGTAAGACTTAAGCTTTTTTGGTACGGTCTTCTCGACAAACGCGATGAGCACCGCTACCGCCGTCAGCGCGCGAAACGAGGTTATAGTGATTACGATGTTTTGGATATTCAGATGTGGTTGGTACGTACGCTGAGACCTATGATTGAGGACATCCTTTCCAAGCTACACACGCATCCAGACACCCTTACTTTTGAAGAATGGAAGGCGATACTTGAGGAAATGATTACTTCCTTAAAGATTATGGACTGGGATGATGAGAATTTTGTTCGAGAACATTTTGGCATTAATACGGATGATTTTGGTGTTGATACCTGCAATTTGAGTGAATCAAAACGTCAAATGGCGCGAATTAGTTTTTCAGCGTTGTTCGCAAAATGGTTTTGGGATTTAACTTATTGATCATAAGTATGCCGTCGATTAAAAAAACGGTATATTAGTCGATAAATTTCAGAACAATTTTATCTTTTAAAGAACGTTATAATTTGAATATACCAAAAATAAAAAGGAGATTCGCCATGATCGACGAAAAGAGACTTGAAACACCCCCTATTCAGCACATCCGCAACCTCTTTGAGAGCATCAATGATGGAAAGCTGACCATTACGTATTACGATCCGATTGAGCCGTCTTTTACCAAAACATATGAGGTATCCTGCGCTGCGGCGGATGCGGATGCGATTGTTGCGGAATACGAGGCATTTGTGCAGGCGCTGGAGACAATCGGAAAGGCACACGCGAGATTTGATAACGGTGAGAATCCGGAGGATATTCTTACACCCACGCACCTTGACGTCTGGAACACATACGTTCGCGACTTCGACGAAGTCTTTGACGCGGGCGAATATAATCTTGACGATCTTTATCAAATGAGAGAGATGTGGGCAGACCTGACTGACGAGGAATATGAGGTTCTCGAACGACATCACGAGTGGTTTGAAGAACAGTGCTTGAAGCGTTTGCCCAAAAAGGATTATTCTCCGATGCTTCTCATGAACAGAGTACAGAGATACGAATATCTGATAAGCTGCAATGCTCCGAAATCGGTGATCGACGAAGAAGGGCGCCGTATTGCCGAGGAAATGATCCTTTACCGTTTTTGCACAAAAGAAATAGTTTCAAACATATTAAACATATAAGGGAGAAGAAACATGGGATTTTACGGAAAGTGGGAGACGTACAAGGTGGTATATAACCTGCCTCCCGAGAAGCAGAACAACTTCGCCAAGGGTGTCGCGCTTGTTGAGGCGGGAGATCGATCGCACGCGATCAGCGTTTTTCAAGAACAGTATCGAGGACAGTTTTTCACTATCGTGTCTTGTGAAAAGCTTCTCGGCGGCAAATAAGTATATCGGGAGGACATCATGACATCAATTTTTTATCATCCGTATTGCAAACCGTTCTATCGTCATCCTATCGAAAGCATAAAATGCTTCTTTATCAGCCTGAAGTGGGCATATCAGCGAGTCAAAAAGGGATATTGCGACAGAGATCTGATTTTCGGTGTAGAAAATTGGATGCTTGAAATGCTTCCCGAGGTAGTCGATGAAATCAAAAAAGAAAAAGGAAATATACCGATAGTATTTTATGATGAGGCAGTAGTGTCATTGGGACTCGATCCGGTGGGATACTGGGCTTATTGTGAGAGCGACTTATATGAAAAATACTGTCAGCGTGTAGAAGCTGATGCAGAAAGAAGATGGAACGATATTCTCACTCGCATATCGTTTTTGTTCCGAGAGTCGGTTGAGTGGCAATGTACAAAAACCAATCCTTATGAAGAGGAGTTCTACCGCGCTCGCGATGATCGTAAAAACGGGGTAGAAATTCCCGGATTGGATGAACTCGAAAATCGATATTATGACGAAGAAAGGGCACTCGATGTGTATCGCGATGAGTGCAAAAAAGAAGCAACAGAGCTGCTGATAAAGTGGGTTCGTCATTTGGAAATATAAAACGGAAGGTATAGGGGCTATGAAAGAAAAATTTGTAACTGCATTTGAAACCGTCCTCGCCGCGAACAAAGGAGGCGAGGTGAGAAACCTTCTGATTACGGATAATGACGAAGATTTTCTTGACGAAGCACTCTATCAGCTTCGCTGTTGGTGTGTCGATAACGGCTTTAACCTTGTTGAAATCGACGAGAAGGAGTCAGCATGGATTTCCGAAATTCAGTCCCGTGATTTGTTTTTCAAGCTGAATCAGCCGAATACCTTACTGATGATCAAAAACTATGCCACCGAACGCTTTCATAGCTTTGACGAAAATACGCCTCGCAACTTTCTCCGCGACATAGTTATGAACCGTCACTATGGTTGCGGAAACGACTTTGTTCCTTCAGACGAGCTGCCCAATCTTTTGTTTGCCGTTGTAATCAATGATCTTTCCGACATGAAATGGCGACAAGACGAGTATGAACTCTTTGACGTTATCCATGGGGATGATACGAAACGGCTGTGGACAAACACAAAATTCAGCCTTATGAGCAGCAAGATGCATCCCGTTATGTCGAGAGTGAACAAGCCAGTTTATTTTGTTTCAGAAGATGAAGCAACGCTTTGCTTTGACGTTGGAAATGCTTTCGGTATACACAGACTCAGACGCCCGATCAGATACTATACGGCAAGCGACCGTACAGATATCATTCATACCTATCTTGAAAACAATCTTCCCGATTTTCACGAACGGGTGGAATGCCTGATTCTCAAAATGAGCAGATTTGTCGAAGATGAACATTTTGTAATTGACGGTAGAAGATTGAAAAAGTATTTTCCTGACCTTACAAGTGTTTATTGCAAAGACATGTTTGAAATCGCGGATGCGCAGGATGAGATTTGTGTCTTGGATCCGTTTGACCTTGGCGAAATGAGCTTTCACTTGGCGTTGGATGGAGATATTCCCATGGCAAACAGCTTCGTCAGAGACCTTTGGGCACTGGATCATAAATGTGCAAGGTTTTTCCGTGAGGTGGCAAAGGATTATTACCGCAAGACCAAGGATCACCCCAAAGGTATGGATCACCTTTTTCACATCTACCTGCTTGGCTGGTATCACATAGGCGACGATTTCTTTGATGATGCCGATAAGGTGTTTGTAACAAAGCACAAAAATTTTGATAAAGCGATCGGTTTGCTTCCCGTGAGATTCCAAGATTGCAGTGTTGATGAAGTTGCCGACAGGCTTTATTGGGATCTTCAGCATGTGAAAAACGATCAATATCCCGATTATGAGCAATTTGCCGCTGTGCTTTCCGAATCCGAACGACTTGTCCCGGGAGTGTCGGCAAAAATGCGAGAAAAATATGGAGATTGTGAATCATAAATTCCTGAGCTCTGGCTGATCGGCGGTAGCAGACATATTACCCTATTTCGTTTCTGTAATTGCGCGGGTTGGTTTGAGCAAATGGAATGCTAAAACCAAAAATCTGTTGAATTTTAGCAGATTTTGTAGTATAATAAAACAGAAGATATCGCTAATAAAGGAAGGTGTACACGATAAATGACTAACGATTGTGCAGCTAAAGAGTTAAAAAAATTCTTATTGGATATCGATTGTTTGAGTATGCTCGAGACCAATTCGTTTAGTATATTCGATGTCTTAAAAATTTCCAGGGCTGAAATCCGACATAGTAATATACTTGCTTGGATTTTAAATCCCAATGAAAATCACGGATACTCGCATAATTTTCTTGCTCGTCTAAATTCGTATTTAGCGCGAGAAGGGTTTGTTTCGGAAAAAGATGTATTTAAGCTATTAACAATGAAGTACTCTGATATTGTGGTATTGAGAGAATGGCAAAATATAGACATTCTGATAGAGTCCAAGGAGGCAAAGTATGTTCTTTGTATTGAAAACAAAGTGGATTCCCAAGACCATAGCGGTCAATTGGATAGATACTACAAAATTGTAGAGGATAGATATCAAGATTATACAAAGATATTCCTGTATCTTACGCCCGATGGAATTGCACCGCTCGAGGATAGCCATTCGGTATGGGGTTGCATCAAATATGAAACTATAGTCAGTATCATAGAAATGACGCTGGATAAAATTCCTCTTGATTCCGATGCAACGAAGTTTATAAGATCATACTTAGAGATGTTAAGGAGAGAAACTATGGATAATCACGAAATAGTAAAGCTGTGTCAAGAAATATATAAAGAGCATAAAGTTGCTCTTGATCTGATATTTGAGAATCGTCCCGACAGGCAGTTAAATGTATCTGAAATTTTCAAAGCTTGGTGCCAAAAGAAAGTCGAAGATAAGATTATTGATTGGGATGAAGAAAAAAGCTCCAAATCATACATTAGATTCAGAACACCGTTTATGGATGGTCTGATTAAAAAAAGTGCAGGTATGAGCGGGTGGAACACTCACAATCACTATTACTACGAAATCAGTTCTTATTGCGACAAAAATGATGACGTAAAATATGCTATTCAGTTATCCTTTAACTCAACCAATCTCGAAACCGCAAATAGGACTCAAATAGAAGAAATCATAAATTATTTACAACCCCAAAAGCCTGTAAAGGATAACTGGCAATGGAGAACTGCATTTAAGTGTCCTACAGCCATCGTAAAAAGTGACGAGATTCTGCCGGAAGACTTTGAAAATGGCAATGATATTTTCTCAGCACTTGATAAGATGCTTGACAAAGTTCTAAAAATGGAAAAAGATTTGCAGAAACATTTTTTGGTATAACTGCGGTTACAAAACTCCTTGAACAGTATCACACCAGGTGAGATTGCAGTTGATAGGGGTAAGGAGAGTTAATAAAACGATTGTTCAGCAGTAAGAA
This sequence comes from Clostridia bacterium, assembly GCA_017387685.1. Taxonomy (GTDB): domain Bacteria; phylum Bacillota; class Clostridia; order Oscillospirales; family CAG-272; genus CAG-390. The sequence goes on along the minus strand of JAFOEU010000112.1, from coordinate 46,578 downwards.
ATTCGGGATGTGTTCCGAAAAAGGAAGAAGCGCTGAAAAAAGAAAAAGCTTGATTGCATCATACTCAAAAAAGCGTAAACTAAAATTAGAATGACGGTTTTTTAGAGGGCTTTACGGTGCATTCGACGGTTTTTGAGTAGCTATACCCATTCTGTCGAGGCTAGCGATGCTCTCTTAGAGTGTTTTTAAGTATCTCATAACCCGGAGGCCGTGTGGTTCAAGTCCCACCTCCGCAACCAAAAAGGAAAGGAATGACCTTGGTCATTCCTTTCCTTTTTCGTTTCAGAAGTCGACGCCGAACCACCTTGTCATTCGCTCCGCGAATGACAACAATTTGCGCGCAACCGCCGAATAGAATTATCGCACCGAATAAAGCGCGCAAATGCGTGGTTACACGTCCCACCTCCGCAACCAAAAATAAAAGCAACCCAATCGGGTTGCTTTTATTTTTCGTTTGTTGAAATGACGCCAAACCACCTTGTCATTCGCTCCGCGAATGACAACAATTTGCGCGCAACTACCGAATTGAATTATCGCACCGCATAAAGCGCGCAAATGCGTGGTTACAAGTCCCACCTCCGCAACCAACAAAAAACGCACTTTTGTCTACCGACAAAGGTGCGTTTTTTGAATGATGTTTGCCTTCGGCAAATGATGTTGGCTTCGCCAATGATGACGGCTTCGCCTTGTGATGTGCCCTTCGGGCGTGTAAAGGAACACATCACATCACTGCGACCAGAGGGAGCTACATCACTATGCGAAGCATAACATCACTGCGGCAACGCCGCAACATCACTCTTTACAAACTCCCAAATTTATGCTATAATATGGGTGAAAGAGAGGTGCTATCATATGAAAATGTTTTGGAAAGTATTGGGTATGGAAAATGATTTTTATACAACAAGTGCTTATTCCAAGATTGTTGACCGAAAAACAAATGTAACCTATGAAATAGGGGACGGTCAATTTTTTCTAAAGAAAGATTATCCTCAAAATATTATTGAAAATATTAATGAGTTTTTCGAGGAAAAGTTGCGCTATGGTTTTTATGGTGGTGGCGATGTCGAATATGATTACATTGAAAAGAAAGGCATTTTCGGAAAGACTAGACGAGTATATTTTAGTAAAAACATGTTAGGAAAAGAATACATAGGTCTTTGGGGGCTTTGGAAAATTGACGGTTTAGAGGTTTATACCGATATAGCTGCTGATTATATTCGAGACAAATCTACAGGTATAGAATATGTCCGAGGAGAGAGAATACTTTTTCGAGGTGAAGATTTGACACCGTTTCCATTAGCTGAACACACAGATAAATATGAGTTCATTTTTGAACAAAAAAATTTTGTAGGAAACAATGATTTGCAAGAAATACGAACAATATTAACCACAAACTCTATTTTTAATAAAAAATAAGGAGGCGCATAATGAATAACATTGTCTCTGTAAATATAGCAACAATTTTTGCTGACTCCAAAAAGAAACGCGGAGTTGAAAAGTACGCAGAAATTATAAAGTCTTTTTCTCTTGTAAATGTTACAACAGATAAAGACTTTCAAAGAAAATTCAATGGTTTTTATCGAGTTCGACGCAATTCTGAATGGCAAAATGTATTTTACGATATCATGGAAAACGGTAAAACCGAGGATTTGACCTTCGAAGGCGTTCTTCAACAAATTTACAACAAAACAGGAAGAGTTGAAGCATCTTTTTCAAGCAAATTAATACATACCTTAAACCAAAATATGCCTATATGGGATCAATTTGTCTTGCAAAATTTAAATTTGAAAATGCCTATCTGCAGCGGAGAAAAGAAACTTCAGAATGCTATTTGTATCTATAGTGAAATTATACAATGGTATGAACAAGCATTATCTACATTTGAAATTAATCAAAAAATTCTTGAATTTGATGAAGTATTTCCTCAATACAGTTGGTTTAGTCAAACCAAAAAACTTGATTTCTTGCTATGGCAAATGCGTGATTGATAATATAATTTGAATATAAATGAACGGTCAAGCTCGTGAGGTTCAAATCCCGTAAGCAGTTTGTCAAAAATATCTTTTTTATAGCCCTTGCACAAAAACGAAAAAGCAGTCCATAGGACTGCTTTTTCGTTTTTGGAACGATGTGTTCCGCTTGTGCGGAACGTGATGCGCACTTAGTGCGTGATGACGGCTTCGCCTAATGATGCGTGGCTTCGCCACATTTTGGTGCAAACATCGCATCATTGCGAAACGCAGTGGAGCAACATCATATTTGCGAAGCAAATGCATCATATCGCCGCAGGCGATGCATCATTTAAATCTATTTGTCAATAGCAAATGCGAATTAACCAAATAAGCAAATCCCAATTTATCGAGCAGCTTTCTGGTGTACTTTTAGTCGTTCTTACCCCATTTTATGCACCTTTTAGTCGTTCTTAGGCAAAAAGGAAAGGAATGACCTTGGTCATTCCTTTCCTTTTTTGTTTCTGAAGTCGACGTCAAACCACCTTGTCATTCGCCTCGCGAATGCGTGGTTACAAGTCCCACTTATAAGCTACAATTTCGGCTATGGAGGTTCCCTTTTATAACCGACAAATCCGCCGTCCTCTGCCTCGGTTAGGCAGAAGCCGCGGATTTTGTACGTTTGAAAATTCAATCGTAAAAAAATAGAATTTACAAAAATATATTGTTTAATCGTTGCCAATATGATATAATAAATTAACGCTTTAGGCAAGAGTGCTTTTTCGTACAAGGGTTTTTATCAACCGTTACATGATAAAAGGGAGAATCGATAATGGGACAAACTTTGTTTTCCGGCAATAAAACACTAATTAAAAACGCGAAAATCTATGATGGAAGCGGCGCGCCCGCTTTTTTGGGAGACGTACTTATTGAAGGTGATAGAATTCTTCGGGTTGCGGAATCCATTGCTGCTGAAACTGATTTTGAGGTAGTGGATATTAAGGGGCTTTCTCTCGCTCCCGGCTTCATTGATGCCCACTCGCATAACGATTGGTTTGCTCTGCGCAAGGATCATAAGAAATACTTTGAGCCTTTTATCAAGCAGGGGATCACGACCTTTGTCTCAGGTAACTGCGGACTTGCCGCAACGGGATTTTCCGATGATACGGCACATAAGGATAAGATCGGCGGCGGATTGTTTTTTTATAAGGACGCCGAGGCAAAGGGTAGTGTAAAGGACTTTTTGGATGCGGCGGACGGGAATATGCCTTGCAATCTTGCCGTATTGGCGGGTCATTGTACTGCCCGCGCAAGCGTTTCCGGCAGCGCAAACCGTAAGCTTACGGAAGATGAAGAAAAAGAGATGCTTGCTATTCTCGAGGATGCGCTCAAGCAGGGCGCTGCGGGAATCTCGCTCGGTCTTATGTACGATCCCGGACTCTATGCCGATACTGATGAGCTCAAAAAGATCGCTCGCCTTTGCGAAAAATACGATCGCCCCTTGACTGTACATCCAAGGGCAAGCTCTGCGGTATCTATGTCGTATCCCGAGCTTTTGGGAAGGTCACATTTGCTCCGCGCGCTTGACGAGCTTGCGGACGTGGTCAGCGGAACGAAAACGAAGCTTCACTATTCACACGCGATCTTTGTTGGAAGGCGATCGTTCAAGGATAAGGATGAATTTCTCGCAATAGTCGACAAGCTGCGCAATCAGGGCGTCGATATGATGTTTGACATATACAACGAAACTCTCGGAGTGTCGGTTATCACCGTTATTTTGCCCGCGTGGTATCAGGCGATGACGCCCGAGGAGCGCAAAAAGCCCTTGGTGCGCGCGAAGCTCAGCGTACTTGTGTTTGCTTCAAGCCTGCTCCTCGGATTTGGATTCAAGGATATCGAAATAGCGTACATCGGCGAGGGGTATGAAAAATACGAGGGAAAGACCGTTCATCAGATTGCAAAGGAAGAGGGCATGAGCGACCTTGAGGCATATCTTATGCTTTGCGAAAAGAGCAATTTCCAAGGACGCGTCAATATGGGGCCGTATACGACCGCAGAGATCATCAGCGATTTTGAGAAAAATTCTAACTGCTTGTATATGACGGATGCCTGGGTCGAGGACTGCGGTGTTCAGAATCCCGCGATATACGATTGCTTCCCAAAATTCTTGCAGGACGCTTTGCTCGGTCGCGGAGATTCGATGGAGAAAACTATCGAGCGTATGACAGGCGCGACGGCACAGAGATTCAATATCCGTGAGCGCGGTTATATCCTCCCCGGATGTTACGCTGACCTTACCGTCTTTTCCGAGGAAGAATTGAAAAACGCAATTCCTGATCAGAAAAAGTCCTTTGGTATACGCAAGGTTTGGATCAACGGCAAGGCGGTGCTCGATGGCGACGAGCTTGACGATACTCTGATCAAAACAAGCGGAAGATCGATTTTTGCGTGACAACAGAACCGTGAATTTAATACCGTTTCAAAAAGGAGTGGGACCGTCCCACTCCTTTTGTGTTTTGCATTGGGTGTAAAACCGATTTTTTAGCAAATTACGATTGAAAAACGATATCAATTATGTTATAATAATCATAACGACACAAAAGGCGGGAGAAAATAAATGGACAGATCTTATTTTTTTAAAAATGCGGCTTGGGTTGGGCAGGCTGAAAGAGAGCCGAAGAGCTTTTCGGTTCTTCGCGGTCATTTTTTCGCGGAGGACTTCAAGAGGATCACTTTGAACGTGCTCGGTCTTGGCTTTTTCAAGTGCTATATAAACGGCAAGTGCATCAATCCCGATACCTTCTTGCCGCTTTCCTCGGATTTTGAGGCTTCCGCCGATCCCAAGGGCGAGGTGCTTGCGGGACACAGAGTTTACGTTCCGAGCTTTGATATAACATCGTTCACCACCCCCGGAGAGAACGTCATCGCGATTCACTTCGGCGGTGGATGGTACACGCACCGTTCGCGCGTTTTCGGACTTCCGAAGGCGATATATTGCATCACTTTGGAGTGCGCGGACGGTACGGAGAAGTGCTTCATTTCGGACGAAAACTGCCGGATTTCGGAGAGCTACGTTTCGGAATACGATTTCACAAAATACGAGAATCACGATTATTCCGCAAAAGCCGATCTGTTCGGTGTTGACGTTGACGACAGCGGTTGGGCAAACGCTACGCTGACCGAGGATCTCGACACGGAGTATTTATCCACCGATTGCCCCGCCGATAAGCTTATTTGCGAGCTGCCCGTAACCGTTGTCGGCAAGGGCGAGCGTGGTATTATTTACGATTGCGGAGAAAATACGACGGGCTATCCCGTTCTCGGTCTGCGCGCGAAGCGCGGTGAGACGGTCACGGTACGATTTGCGGAGGATCTGCACGCTGACGGCGGGCTTGATCCGAGGCATATCCACAATCAGAGCTTTTCCGTGGTCTCGGACGGCTCGGAGCGCGCAGTTCAGCCCGATTTCACCTGGTTCTGCTTCCGTTATTTTGAGGTTGAGGGCGATGCCGTGCCGAGTTGTGTCAAGGTCGTCTATGCCGACGTGCCCGCGTCCTCTACCTTTGAGTGCGACAACGAAACGCTGAATTGGACTTATAAGACCTTCATCCATACGATGCTTTGCAATATGCACACGGGTCACCCGTCCGATTGTCCGCATCTTGAACGCCGAGGCTATACCGGCGACGGTCAGCTCAACTGCCACGCCGCGCTTTCGGTGCTTGATGCCGGAAGCTTTTATGAAAAATGGCTCTGCGACATTGGCGACTGTCAGGATACGCTCAGCGGTCACATTCAGTACACCGCGCCGTATATCAGGAGCGGCGGCGGTCCCGGCGGTTGGGGCTGTGCTATCGTTGAGGTGCCCTATCAGCTCTATAAGCACTACGGCGACGAGGGCGTTCTTCGCAAATATTACGGCAATATGCGCCGCTATATCGACTACCTCGAGGCTCATTCCGAGTTCGGTCTTGTTACGAGTGACAAGGCGGGCGAGTGGTGCCTCGGCGATTGGTGCGGCCCGAATATCCTCTATTCCGACCGCGATATCACCTCGCACAATCAGCAGGTCATCATTCCCGCGCCCTACGTCAACACCTATTTTATGGTGAAATCCTTGCAGACGATGCGCGAGATCGCGCTGATAATCGGCAAGGAGAGCGACGTCGCGGAATACGACGAGAAGATCGCGACGAGAAAGAAAGCTATCCAAGCCGCGTATTTCAATACCTTTGACGGAAATTTCGTTATGAACGTTCAGGGTGCGAATTCCTTTGCGGTCGATCTCGGTCTCGGCAATTCGGCTACCTACACCAATATGCTTTCCTACTACAAGAAGCTCGGATATTTTGACACGGGCATTTTTGCCACCGACGTGCTTATCCGCACGATGTTTGAGCGCGGCGACGCGGAGCTTGCGGTCGATATCCTGACCAATAACGGCACGCAGGGATACGAGCATTGGCGCCGCAACGGCGCGACCACCTTCCACGAATATTGGGACAGCAACCGAAGCCGTTCGCATTGCCATCCGATGTTCGGCGCGCCCGTGGCGTACTTCTTTGAATACCTCCTCGGCATCAGGCAGACAAATGAGTCGGCGGGATATAAGGAAATGATCATCAGCCCCGTAGCGATATCGAAATTCGGCAGAATGTCGGGAAGTATGGAAACACCGAACGGCAAGGTAGCGGTCGGATACGAAAGGGAAGAGGGCGGCGTGCGATTCAAGATCACGATCCCGCGCGGCTCGTCCGCGATCCTTCGCGTGCAGGATAACGACTACCCGCTCACCGAGGGCGAAAATGAGATTTTCGTCGCCTTGTGATAAATATCTTGACAAGCGGCGGGAACTGTTATATAATTAACGTAATAAATCTAATAAAACAATAAGGAGAAATCAAAATGGCAAAAATTCTTATTTGTCCCAACAAATACGTTCAGGGCGCGGGCGAGATGGCGAAGATCGCCGATTACGCAAAGGCTTACGGCAAAAAGGCTCTCGTGGTCATCACCGCTTCGGGCTACAAGAGAATCGGCGCGATCCTCGAGGCAAGCTTCGGTGCGAGCGCGGTCGGCGCGGTTTACGACTACTTTAACGGCGAATGCTCCTGGAACGAGATCAACAGACTTATCGAGGTTATGAAGGCGAACGGATGCGATATGGTTATCGGTATCGGCGGCGGTAAGATCCTTGATACCTCCAAGGCGGTTGCGCACGCTTGCAAGACTCCCGTTATTATCTGCCCCACCATCGCTTCCACCGATGCGCCCTGCTCGGCTCTTTCGGTAATTTACACCGATGAGGGCGTTTTCGAGGAATATCATTGGCTTCCCGCAAACCCCAATATGGTTCTTATGGACACCTCCATTATCGCGGCTTCTCCCGCACGTCTTACCGTTTCGGGTATCGGCGACGCTCTCGCAACCTACTACGAGGCTCGCGCGACCAAGGCGAAGGACGCGGGCACCTGCGCGGGCGGTAAGGTTACCTGTGCGGCTATGGCTCTTGCCGAGCTCTGCCTCAACACTCTTCTTGAAGAGGGTGTAAAGGCGAAGCTTGCTCTCGAGGCGGGCGCTTGCACCGAGGCTGTCGAGAAGGTTATCGAGGCTAACACCCTCCTTTCGGGTATCGGATTTGAGTCGGGCGGACTTGCGGCGGCTCACGCTATCCACAACGGTCTGACCGTTCTTCCCGAGTGCCACCATATGTACCACGGCGAAAAGGTTGCTTTCGGCGTTCTCACTCAGCTTATGCTCGAAAACGTACCCACTGAGGAGCTTGACGAGATCGTAAGCTTCTGTATCGAGGTAGGACTTCCCGTAACACTCGGCGAGCTCGGCGTTACCGAGGTAACCGACGAGAAGCTTCTTGCAGTTGCAAAGGCTGCAACCGTTGAGGGCGAGACCATTCACAATATGCCCTTCGAGGTTACCGCGGAGAAGGTCGTTGCCGCAATGAAGGCAGCCGACGCTTACGGAAGATATCTTCTTTACGTTGTATAATTTATATTGATAAAACAAGGAGCGACCGCGCGTCACTCCTTGTTTTTGCTTCTAAAAGCATTGACTATGGAGCAAAATTGTGGTATAATCATACCGTAAAGTGAGGTACACTGATATGAATGACTACATATATAAATACGAAATGCACGTTCACACCTGCCCTTGCAGCGGCGGCGGTAAGGACATCCGCGAGCATATTGACGATCTGATCGCGAAGGGGTACAGCGGAATGGTGGTCACCAACCATTTTTACGCGGGCGATAACCGAATCGACAGAGAACTCCCGTGGGCGGAGTTCGTTGACGCTTACCGTCAGGACTATCTCTACGGTCTTGAATACGCTCAAACGGTTGATTTCGACCTGCTTTTCGGACTTGAGGAGAATGTCGGATACGGGCGGGAGATATTGATCTACGGCATCACTCCCGAGCTTATAGAGTTGCATCCCGAGCTTAAGAGGGCGTCGGCGGAAAAATATGCCGAGGTCGTTCACGCGGCGGGCGGACTCGTATATCAGGCGCATCCGTACCGCGCCAGAGATTATATCAGAAACCCCTTCCCCCTTGAATGCATTGATCTGCTCGATGGAATCGAGGTTTACAATGCGGGCAACGAGCCCGAGTGGAACGAGAGCGCGCGTATTTTTGCGGAAGAGCGGGGAATAGCCTGCATTGCGGCCTCGGACGGACACAAGGTCGGCACGGCGGGTCGCGCGGGAATTGCAACGAGGGAGCGAATTGCTTGCAACGACGATCTTGTCAGAATATTGAAGAACAATGAATATACGGTTTTTATAAACGAATAATTCGGGAGTTATAAGATGGAATATAAAATTTTAGGAAAAACAGGACTTAAAATATCGCGCCTCGGCTTTGGCGGCATACCGATCCAGAAAATTGATGCCGAGGGCACAAAGCGGCTGATCGGCGACCTGATAAACGAGGGAGTCAATTTCATCGACACCGCGCGCGGATATACCGTCAGCGAGGAATATCTCGGATACGCGCTCGAGGGCGTGCGCGACCGTTTCGTTCTCGCTACAAAGAGTATGGCGCGCACTAAGGAGGCGATGGCAAAGGATATTGATATAAGCCTTAATAATCTCCGCACGAATTACATCGATCTTTATCAGGTACATAATCCCGGTGCCGCAGACCTTGAGAAGGTAATAGCTGAGGGCGGTGCGCTGGAGGCGCTTCTTGAGGCAAAGGCAGCGGGCAAGATCGGGCATATCGGAATCACGCTCCATTCGGTCGAGCTTTTCAAAAATGCACTTGATCTTCCGTGGGTGGAAACTATTATGTTCCCCTACAACATCGTCGAAACTCAGGGCGAGGAGCTGATCGCGCTCTGTGCCGAAAAGAATATCGGATTTATCTGTATGAAGCCCCTCGCGGGCGGCGCGATTGAGGATGCAGAGATCGCGATCAGATTTATCGTCAGCAATCCCGCAGTTACCGTGGTCATACCCGGAATGGCAGATGCTGCCGAGATCGCGCAGAACGTATCGGCAACGTCAAATACGTCACCGCTGAATGCAGAGGAACAGAAAAAGATTGCAGATATCAAGGAATCTCTCGGCACGAATTTCTGCCGCAGATGCAATTACTGTCAGCCTTGCACTGCGGGTATCAATATCTCGGGCGTTTTCCTCTTTGAGGGATATTACAGCCGCTACGATCTTAAGGATTGGGCGCTCAGCCGCTATTCAAGTATGCCGAAAACGGCATCCGACTGCATCGATTGCGGCGTTTGCGAAACCCGCTGTCCTTACAATCTCCCGATCCGCGATATGCTGAAGAGAGCCGCAGAGGTTATGGGCAAATAAGGAGACGGATCATGATACTTGTTACGGGCGCGAGCGGATTTGTCGGAAGTAAGATAATGCAGATATGCCGTGACGTTGTTGCGTGCCCTTCTTTGCGCGGGGCGTCCAAGGACGATGTCAAGCGTATAGTTGCCGAAAGCGGCGCGGATACGATCGTGCATACCGCCGCAATTTCGGATATTGGTACGTGTCAAAAGGATCCCGAGGCATCATATATTGCAAACGTGCAGATCCCCATCTATCTTGCCCGCGCATCAAGGGGCATCAAGCTCGTATGCTTCAGCTCGGATCAGGTTTACAGCGGAATGGAAGAGGACGGCCCTTACCTTGAAGAACGAGTGAAGCCGGGCAATCTCTATGCCGAGCATAAGCTCGAAATGGAGGGGCGCGTGCTTGAAATCGATCCCGATGCCGTTATGCTCCGCGCGGAGTGGATGTACGATTATTATTTGAAAAAATCCAATTATTTTATGAATATCATCAACGCCGAGGGATCAGTCTGCTTCAGCTCACGGCAGTACAGAGGCATCACGTACGTCAAAGAGGTGGCCGAAAATATGCCGAGCGTCATTCGCCTCCCCGGCGGTTCGTATAACTTCGGAAGCGAAACGGCGAAATCTATGTATGAGATAACCGAGGGATTTCTGTCGGCTATCGGCAAAAGCTTGACCGTCGAGGATCAGCCTCCGAGGCACAATTTGTGGATGAATTGCGATAAGGCGAGAAAAGGCGGCGTGATATTCAGCAGTGTCGAGGACGGACTGAAACGTTGCGCGGCTGATTACGGCTTCTTGAAATGATAGAATTCTCAGAAACCGTTGAAATCCATATATTTTTATGATATAATTTTTATATAACACCGAAAGGCGGTACACAATAATGATCATCAAATCCGACTGGCACATTCACAGTGAATATTCATACGATGCGGAAAATCCGCTTGAGCTGATCGCAGAGAGGGCGACGGAGCAGGGACTTTGCCGCATTGGTATTACCGATCACGCTAATTTCAATGACGAAAAATTCCTCGGCGACCTTCACGCATCCGTCAAGGGTGTTAAGGAGATGCAGAAAAAGTATCCCTTTATGGTGCTCGGCGTTGAGCTGACACCTATCGAGCGTCCCGAATTTGACCATATTGCCATCACCGGCACGCGTGAAGGCTATGAGCCGCCCGCGAGCGATAAGCCCTACGACATTGAGCTTGCTTGCTCGAAGGAGGAACTCGTCAAGCTCGGCGTGCGCTACGCCATCGGCGCGTCGCATTGGAGAGTTGACTCCCCGAACGCGAAAAAGCTCGAGCCCGATCTCGACGCTTGCATCAAGGAGTGGTACCGTCAGCAGATGTTCCTCGCCGCTGACGAGAGAGTCACCATCCTCGGTCATCCTTGGTATAACGGAAAGGGCATTTGGTACGAGGATTTCTACGTCATTCCGCGCTCGATGAAGCTTGATATCGCAAATGAGCTCAAGCGTAGCGGCAAATACGTCGAGTGCAACTCGCACTTCTTCCTCACCCCCAAGGCAACCGATAAATTCCGCCGTCAGTATGCAGAGTATCTGCGCGAAATGTTCGAAATGGGCATTCCCGTGACCTACGGCTCGGATTCGCACAAAAACTACCCCGACGCGCGCGAAAAGGTCGAGGTTTGGCTTCGCGAGGCGGGATTCACCGAGGGTGATTTCTCCGAGATCGCGGAAAAGGATCTTTGGTAATATGAACAGGGACTACGATCTCGAGCGGTTTCTTGAAGCGCAGAGCTTCAGCTATGCTCACGCACTTCGGGAAATTCAGAGGGGCAGAAAGCAAACGCATTGGATGTGGTACATCTTTCCGCAGCTGAGGGGACTCGGCAGAAGCTATAATTCGCAATATTACGGCATTGCCGACATCAATGAAGCGCGGGCGTACCTTGAGCATCCTGTTCTCGGCGCGAGATTGCGCGAGCTTTGCGAGATCCTGCTCGGTTTGGAGCAAAACGATCCTTACGCGGTTATGGGAAGCCCCGACGATATAAAGCTTCGCTCGTCGATGACCTTGTTTGCGCACGTGGCAGAGGATAACGCGGTCTTTCTCGCCGTTCTCGATAAATTCTTCGGCGGAAAACAGGACGGCTATACCTTGCGAATACTCAATAAATGAAAAAATCGGCTCGATGAGAGCCGATTTTTTATTGCTTTTTGAGATTTGCTTTAACAAGCTGCCAAATAGCACGATTTTCTTTATCATGACTTAAAGGGTATTGTTTTTCGTTTCTACCATCGGTATAAACGTACTGTATGCAACCATTGCTATAATCACGAAACATATTGTTTTCGGAGTCGCGATTAATTCGAATGGTATATTTATCTATAACATTTTCGACTATCATTGATGAATAATACGGCTTCCACAGTTGGCGTAATTTACGTGGTTTTTCGTTATGATAAAATTCAGTTTTGGTATGATGTACTGCTATCGGTGCTACGGTTATGGTTCTTTGGACTTGATTATTGGTTACGGGTGTTGTGTTTGCTTTATTTATGTTATTACCTATATTATTGGTTTGAACCGCCTCGATAAATTCGCTTTTGGTATATTCTTCTTCCGGTAAAAAATATCTTATTGTAGATTTTCGCTCTCCGGAGCTTTCTCGGCGAAACAATTTACGTACTCTATATATTTTTCCTGATTTAACTTGAATATACACAAAATAGTTGCTCAGATTTTCCGGAACTTCGGAAATTCGGAAAAAACCTTTTGCGTTATTTTCAAGGATTTCAAGATTCCCTTTTCCATCATTACGAACATTTGCTTTTGAAAGATCGTACAACCAAATTGTTTTGATGTTAAGATCTGAATAGTGTTTGTTACGCTCTTCAAAGTCAAAAGAAATATACGAATGTTGAAACTCGATACAAGTTTTGGTTTCTTCGTAATATGCATCAGCAAATTTCCACTTCATTGTTAAATAGTTTTTTATACATTTTTCAATTTTACAAAAAGATGAAAAATGTTGTTTCCAAGTTTCATGCCATTGACTTTCTTGATAATGTCGCATATTGCATACGATTTGGTATCTATCCGCTTTTTCGGGATATAATTTTTTGTAATCTTCGTAAGAATAATACAATCTAAAATAAGGTCCACCGCCATTTTTTGCAGCTCTTACAAACTGTACTCTAAATTCATAGTCGAGGTCAACAAATTCATCATGTGGATCATATTTGCCTTCTAAAACTTCATTGGCTGATACCAAAATTGGTGTTTGATTTTCTCTGAATAAAAGTGCGCTTTTCATAACTAATTACCTAATTCTTATTAAGCTTAATGAAATTTATTCTTCTTCGAAATAGAACATTTCTTCAAATTTACAATCAAGCGCTATGCAAAGTAATGCGGCAAGATATGCAGTGGGGCAAAATTGCCCTGTTTCTATAGAACTTATTGTGTTTTTGGAAGAACCGACACGCTCGGCGAGCTGTGTTTGTGTAAGACCGGCTTTCTGTCTAAAATCCTTTAATCTATTTTTTAATTTCAGATGCGAATTCATTTTATCACCAAATAAGCTACAAGAGCAAGCAAAGCAATTGTTGAAAGTATGATACCCATAACAATGCTCAATTTTTTCTTCAATCTTATTCCTTTGTATAGTGTATCCGAGCCTATAGCGGTGATGGCTACAATAATAAGGCTTATGTTAAGATGACCTTTACTGTAATACTCAACAACAAATAGAATTGTTCCCACAATTATTGAAGTTATGTAGCTGATCATAGTCGATAGTGTTTCTTCACGGTTTTCAAATTCTTTGCCGCGTATTTTATTACGTTGCGCGGCTTTCAAAATATCATCGTTTTTCATGGTAATCTCCGTTCCAAGTTTTATGGTACTTATATTATACCATTCCAAGTTTTCTTTGTCAAGAGATTTTCCAAATTTTATTGGAATTTTTTATTATTTCAAAATAATTGGCTTTTTTGCAATTATACTTGCAATCCCTCCCGAAAAATGATATAATAAAATCAAACAAAAACTCCTTGGAGGTACAACTATGAAACTTGCAACTACCACAGGCGATTTTTACGGCTACACACGTTCACAGATCAAGTCGCTCGAGCACATTCGTGCGGCGGGATTCAAGTATGCGGACTACAGCTTCGGTGCAGAATACCGCGAGCGCGCGGGAGCTTTTTCGGAAGATTATAAGCATTATTTCGGCGAGGTTGCCGAGGCGGCTGAGAAGATCGGCATCAAGCTCGTTCAGGCTCATTCGCCGATGGGCAAGCCCCTCGTTGATGACGGCGGCGTGTTTATTGCCGACACTATCCGTTGCGTTGAAGCGTGCGGAGCTTGGGGAATTCCCAATCTTGTTGTCCATTCGGGCTACATTCCCGGTCTGACTCCCGAGGAGACCTTTGCGCAGAATAAGCTCTTCTTTATGCCCATCCTTCGCGAGGCAGAGAAGTGGGGCGTCAACATCCTCGTCGAAAACTTCAACAAGATGCACCACGAGGGACTTTATTGGATCGATAACGCCACCGATCTGCTCCGTCAGATCGAAGTGGTCGATCATCCGCTTTTCCACGCTGTCTGGGATGCGGGACACGCGAATATGCAGGAAATGCCGCAGGACGATGAGCTTCGTCTGCTCGGCAGCCACGTTCGCGCGCTCCATATTCAGGACAATATGCAGGAGTCGGACACCCATCTCGTACCTTTCCTCGGCACTATGAACCTCGACGCCGTGATGAACGGTCTGCTTGACATCGGCTACGACGGATACTTTACCTTTGAGGTCGGCGGATTCTTCACTCCCGCCGCAAAGCGCCGTCAGTACGCGCGCGAAACCCGTCTTGCGGGCGCACCGCTTGCGCTCAAGGATGCTTTTGAGCGTTATCTTTACGATCTTGGCCGCGTTGTTCTTGAAGCTTACGGAGTTTATGAGGAATGAGAATACTTTTCATAGGCAACAGCGCGACCTACGTTCACGATATTCCCGAAACGCTTGCAAGGCTTGCGAGTGAGGCGGGATTTCCGACGGAATCGGTTCGCGTAGTCAAGGGCGGTTGGCGTCTTTCACAGCACGCCGAGGCGGGAAGCCGCGCCCTGACGGAGATAGAAAAGGGATACGATCTTGTCGTGCTTCAGGATAACGGCAACTGCATTGAAAATGACGAACGCCGCGCGGCATCGGTTGCGGCATCCGAAATTCTCTGCAAAGCGGCACGCGAGAGCGGCGCGAAGGTGTATTTTTACGTCCGTCCACCCTACGGCTACGAGGCGTTCGGACGCTCGCCCGTAGAGCAATGCCGTGAGTTTGACCGATTTTTCACCGAAATTGCCGATCGTGAGAGCGCGGTCTGCGCATACGTCAACCGCGCGTTTGAGTACGCGATCGAGAATACCGACATCCGCCTCTGGGGCGACGATAACGCCCACACGAGCGACGAGGGCGCGTACCTTGCCGTCTGCGTGCATTTTGCAACGATTTACGGCAAATCGGCAACCCTGCTCGGAGAAAATGGAGTCAGAGAAGCGAAAGTATTGCAGGAGATAGCCGACAGAATAGTTTTGGGAGGTTAATGTGTATGGACAAAGCGCAGCAGATTTATAAGAAATACACGGGAACCGTGGCAATGATCCGTTTATCGGCATTGTTCTTGTATTTTGTGTTAGCCGCTGTACTGAATTTTATCGGTTTATTTCCTATTGTGATCCCACTCGCCGTCGTGGTGGCGGTGATCGTGCGAAAGTTGACGCTTTTTAAGTTCCGCAGGCATATTACGGGGATCATCCTTGACGACCTTGACGCGCCGCTTTACCGTGATGTTATCATTTCGTCGGGACTTGGGGAACAAAATATCCTGTTCAGAATGGAAAGCGAATTTTTCGTCGGCAATATTTCGGGCGCGATCGCGATCGGAGAAGCTGCTTACGGAAACAGTTCTGTTTCGAAAAAGACGAGAATTACCTCTCTTGCATTTCTCGCGCAATATTATTACGTATTGGGCGATGACGAGGGGCTTGCTTCCGTCTGCCGCCGATTTCGTGAGAGCGAGTACCCGCGCCGAGGTAAGCCTTGGAAAAACACCGAAAATGTGATCGCAAAATACGAATATTATCTCGCGGGTGACTACGAATTCTTTATCAAGCCGATCTCTCCGAATCAAAGGGGCGCGTTTTATCCACTTGTGAAATCCTTCAACGAGGCTCGAGTTGCGCTGAAAAAGGGAGATACGGGGACTGCAATAGCGATCTTTTCCGCGCTTTCCTTGTCTGCTGAAAATACCGTTTTCGGTATGATCTCAAAGCGCGCGGTCCAAAACGGCGGTGAGTATAAAGACGCCGTGCTGATCGAGGCTGAACCCACCGATGCCGACAGTTTGATCAAAAATCACATCGAAGCCGTCAAGCGGAGAAAAAAGACCAACCGCATCTGGCTTGTGATTTGGGTTGTAATTTTGGTGATCTTTCTTCCGAATTCGATCCGCAGTTGGTTTGACGATGTGGAGGAGCAGAGAACTTGCGAGCTTCTCGAGGCACATTACGACGGCGTAGAGATCGTCGAGATATTGCCATTCAAGGTAAACGGTGTGCAGACAGAGCGGACCGTTATTGCCACGGTCGAGGACGGCATAGTCATCGGCGGCAAATACCGAAATGCCGAGGGTAAGTGGGAGTTTGCAGCTTACGCATACTGTCCATTTACCGAGCTCGATGAGAACGGCAGTTTCGGACACGCATTCGGTACGCACGATAACTCCGCTTTGCTGTATTTTGAAATATACGATCATCACCTATACTATCCGGGCGACGATCGAATGCTACACAAGACCTACCATATCGACAGAGGTCTTGTCACCGTAGTGATCGACGACAAGCCGATCAAATAAAAATCAGGGGCTGAACCGCTTATTTTGGCGGCTTCAGCCCTTTGCGTTAATAAGGAAAATTTTCGCCTTCGGCGAAAATTCGGGATTTTATTAAAAAAACGTATACGCTTGTCATTTAGGCAGTACAGACTCCGATCTCCTCATCCGTCAGCCCCAAGGGCTGCCACCATTTGCTTGCAAATACGCCCGCATGGGGAAGGCTTGTTTAGTTAGTGCGAACATAGATTATAGTGGTACAGCAATAAAATTTCTCGACGGTGATATATAGGTATTATCTGAATTATTGTAATTTTGCAACACATATTGCTTGCTTTTTACGATAAGCAACGCACGATGTTCAGAAAAGTTGAGCGATACTCTAATTCAGCCTTCCCCAGCGGGGAAGGGGGACCGGCGAACGCCGGTGGATGAGGAGATCGGAGTCTGTACTGCATAAGAGACAAGCGTACTAATAAATGAATAAAATAATAACCAAGGGCTGATTCAACAGACCTTGGTTATTTTGGTGTTCGTAATATATGATATTGCGCGTTCACAGATGGATCGTCACATAAACAAGGTAGCAACCGTGAGTGCGATGAGGAGTGTGGCGGATGCGATAGTGCCGACGTTGAGCATCGACGCGCGGCGTTTTTCGTTGGCGGTAAGCTCGGGACAGTTGTTTTCGATCTTCGATTTCTTGAAGCTCAAGAGCAGAATTATTCCGCCCGAGATATTGATCGCGCCTATTATAAACGCGTAGAGCATATAGAGCGCAAGCGGCAGACCGTATTCGGTGAGCATCGGGATGATCGTGTCGATCTGCTCGGCGGTAATGGCGGTGAGATCATCGGTGGCGATCTCACTGATCTTCTCGAGAAATTCAAGAACCTTTGGCAACATCAAGCCGGGGATAACGCCCATTACCGTGTTGAATACCATATGCATCAGCGTTACGGTGAGGTAGCTTCCCGTCTTGCAGTAAACGTAGCCGAATATGATTCCGAGCCCGAAGGCGTAGAAGAACTGGCTGAAATTCTGATGGAAAAGCCCGAAGAACGCGGCGGAGATGAGGATAGCCGTCAGCTCGCCGTATTTATGCGTGCGGTCGATCAGAATCTTACGGAAGAAGAATTCCTCAAGGATCGGAGCGATTATTCCCGTGCATAGGAACATCTGAAACGGAGCGGTGTTGACGATAACGCCAACAAGCTGATTTTCAACCTGATTGCCCGTGAATATATTCCAAACGAGGAGTATTGCCGTGCCGATCAGGTTGCCGATCCAACCGGTGGCGAAGCAGATGCACATCAGCTTGATAAATTTTCCTCCGCTGATGCGCTCGCCCATGGGCGCGCTTTTTTTAGTTCCGATGAGAATGCAAAGTCCCGCTGCAATCGAGAGGGCGATCAGAATCTCGTTGATGTAAAGAAGGTATTTGTTGTATAATTCCTTTACTGCCTCGTCGGCGCCTTTGAGAAATGCTCCGAGCAGGATCGAGAGCAGGAAAACGATGGAGGATACTGCGAAAAGTGCCCATCCGCAACGCGAGTACGCGCGGCGCATACCTTTTAATTTCGCATCCTTTTCTTCGGAAAATACGGAAACGATATCGTTTTCGGGTGTGTGAATGATTTCTTCTGACATAATGGTCTCCTTTCTTATGCTTTCTTACCGATTGTTTTATAAACGTTTAGCCACTTGCCGCTGAAATAGCGCCAAGCGAAGAGGACGGTTCTGAATACCCAGTCGACGGTCATTGCCACCCATACGCCGAGCGGACCCATACCGAATCCCGCGAGGGTGAGGCCGAAGAGCTCAACGCTCGGAAGCGAGAAGATGTAGCAAAGTCCGACGCGGAAGGTCCACATCGAGATCATCGAAATGACGAGCGGGAATTTTACGTCACTTGCCGCGCGGAAGGCGGAGGGAAGAGTAAATGCCGCGGGCCAGATCACCGCCGCGCAGATCGCGTGGTAGATGATGAGCTGATATGCGATATCCGCACCCTCTGCGGAAAGCTCGTAGAATCCGATGACGGGCTTGGCAATAAAGAAGGTAAGGATAACGACCACCCAGAGGCAGATATAGGTCGCGCTGATAAGGATTTTTGAGTATCGCTTGGCTTGCTCCTTTTCCTCAGCGCCGACACATCTGCCGACAACGGTTACCATCGTGTTTGAAAATGCCGTTCCGGGCATATACTGATAGTTCGCGAGCGTTGCGGCAACGGCGTTTGCCGCGATGGCGGCAGTACCCATAGAGGAAATAAGGCTCTGGGTTATCAGCTTACCGAACTGGAACATACTGCTCTCGATTCCGTTCGGTACGCCGATTCGGAGGATTTCCTTGATGATCGGGAGATCGGGGCGGTAGTCGAGGTATCGGTCAACGTAGACCGTATTTTTGCGGTTTCGCAAGAGATAGAGCGTGATGACCGTACCGATGATACGCGATACGAGCGTGGAAATTGCCGCGCCCATCGCACCCATTCCGTAGCCATAGATAAGAATAGCATTTCCGCAGACATTGATGACGTTCATACCGAGCGAGATCAGCATCGACATTGTCGAGTTGCCCATAACGCGGTAGAGTGCGCCGCCCGCATTGTTGATCGCGAGAAAGGGGAAGGAGAGCGCAACGAAGACGAAGTAATCCTTTGCCGCATGCATAACGTCGGGCTCAACTTCGCCAAAAAGGAGTCCCATAAGGAAGTCCTCAAGGATTATGACGGTGACCGAGATAAACAGAGCGACTGCGGTTGTGGCATAGGTGAGCTGTTTTGCCGCAGAGAGTGCGCCCTCACGGTTCTTTTGTCCGAGAAATTGCGCTACAACTACCGATCCGCCCGAAACGAGTGCACCGAACGCGATGACGAGCATCGTATCGAGCGAGTTGACGAGCGAAACGCCCGAAACCGCGGCTTCACCCGCCTTTGCCACCATCAGCGTGTCGACCATACCGATCGTGACGGCGAGGATCTGCTGAATTATCAGCGGCAGCGCGATTTTAATGAGATCGCTCCTTGAAAAGAGCGGTTTTTTTGTGTCCATAATTTTTCTTTCTGTTAATTGAACTTAATATCCGCCATAACGGGATAGTGGTCGCTCGCATCGTCGCTTATCTTGTTGACGAGCACCTTAAAGGCGAGTGGTTGAAGCTCGCCCTTGCACCATACGAAATCCTCGGAAATACGGTTGGTTTCCCTTGTTCCGATCTTATGGAAGGTGCCGTGGGATCTGTTCTGATTTCCGTTGAGCGGTGCACTTTGCTGAGAGTCGACGTAGCCGTTTGCAACGAGGTACTTATACGCGCTGTCGGGGGAGGATTGTGTGCGTCCGGTATACAGGTCGCCCGTGAGAATAACGTGGAGCGGGGATGAAAACGCAGACTGCGCATCCGCAATGGCGGCAAGCTGCTCCTTCGCCCACTGGCTTGACGAACGGCTGTCGGCGTAGTGCGCGGTCGAGAGGATGAAACTTTGTCCCTTATAGGAGAATACCGCAGTATGCGAGCCGTGGTAGTAGATAAAGCCCATCGGATTTTTTGACGAGGTATTGGTCTTCTGCGTTGAATAACGCCAAGCGGACGAGATGACCTCAAGACCGATATCCTTGCGGTAGATGATGTTTGAATTGATCGTCTTGCCGCTGATCGCATCCGCGCCCGCCTCGGGCTTGCCCTTATCGTAGGGTGAATCGAGACAGACGTAGTATTCGCCGAGCTCGCCCATAACGGCATCGAAAAAGACGGTATTGCCGTTGTGGCTGGCGTAAAACTCGTTGGTCGTGATGATATCGGGCAGGAATTGCAGTATCATGTCCGCGATATCCTCGCCGCGCGTTACGTTGTCGGTGTAAACCACGGGAGGCGTTGTGACGTTGGGATCAAGATACGGTGCCGCCATATTCCAATGAAATACGCGAAGATCGGTGCCCTCGGCGCGCTCCCACATACTGTTTTTGTTCTTGTTGACCGTGTCAAGAATGTCGCCGCTGATGACGGTGCCTTCAAGCGCGGTCGGTGCGGGGGAGAGGGAGGAGAAGTATTCGGTCAGAACCTTTGAAAGCTTTTCAAGAGTCGCTCTGCCCTCGCCCATAACGACGAGCTTTTCACCGACTACCTCTACCGAATAGTACACGTTCGGGCGGTCAAACTTACCTCTGACCTCGGCGCTTTCTGCGCGGTTCGTTTTGCCGACGAGAATTTCACGCTCGCCTTCCTTTGCGGTGTGGCTTTTTACGGGAAGACGGCATCCGACCGCCTCGGTGATCGCCGCTTTCAGCTCGTTTGCGCAAGCTATTGAGGATTTTGAGCCGTTGTGGATTATGGTGTATTCCGAAATATCAGCACCCGCGATCGAGATCGAGAGCACCTCGGGGATTGCTTCGGTGGTTTCGGCGGGCAAAGTAGTTTCGGGCAACGTGGTTTCTGCCGGAATCTCTGCGGGATTGCAGGAGATGAGGATAAGGGGCAGAAGGACAAGTATTAAAATGAATCTTTTCATATTATCGGCATTTCGGTCATACGGAGCTTTGCACAGCCGTAGGGATAGAGCTCGATCGCCGTTTCATCCGAGATCGGAATACGTGATTCGGGCACCTTGGCGCAGACGTTTTCGTGACGTTCGGCAAGTCCCCAAGGAATCTGCTTCATCTTTGCCGTCAGCGTTACGGGCGGATGCTCGGAGGAGAAGGGAATATCGGAGAGGGCTTTTTTGTTGAGCTTCAATTCAAGCGAGGAGAATGCGTAGTTCCAATCCGACTTCGGGATGTATTCGTAATCGCAGTAGGGGAACTTGCGCTCAACGCCGTTTCTCTCGTATTCGTACATCTTCTTTTCGTACTTGATGGGGAGCGAGAAGACGAGCGAGCCGCAACGGACGCTTGCGAGATTATGCGGACGGTTGAAAAATTCGGGATTTGCGGTAAATTCGATGTTAAAGATCTTCTTTTCGCCCGCTTTGACGGGGAGTAGGAGCATAGAGCCATAGGCGGCGTTGCCGTTTACTTTGAGATCCTTCGCGAAGGAGGGGATGCGGACGAGAAGCTTGAAGTCTTCCTTCGCCTCGACGGTATATTCAAAAGAGTTTTCGAAGGGATAATTCGTTTTCAGCTCGACAGAATAAGCGTCGGTTTTGACAGATGACGGCACGGGAACGACCGAAATGACCTCGTCGCCCGAGCGCATAAACGCGGAGAGGGCGAATTTCGGCCAAGCCTGACCGAAGTTTGCTGTGCAGCAGCCGTATTCGGGCTCGAGTCCGAAAAGATGAGCCTCGCGCTTGTTCGTGCCGAATATCGCCTTGCCGGGGAAGCGGATGCAGGCGATCTGGTTGCTCTGCTGATCGTACTGATGCGTCCACATATCGTCGCTGATGGTCGCGGGGAGGGCGTTGAATGCAAGTACCTCGAGGCGTTCAGCCCACTTGAAGTCGCCGGTTGCGGCGAAAAGATGCTCGTAGGAGTACATCTGCTCGGCAACGGCGCAGAGCTCCGTGCCCTGAATCGGGGAAAGCCCCGAAAGGCATTCGTCGCCCGTGAAAAGTCCGACGGGCGTGCCGTTGTAGGTGCGGAGAACCTCTGAGAGCTTTTCTGCCGAATCGATATATTCCTCACCGAGGTGTGTGTGGCTGACAGCCTCGTATTTCAGCATCATAGCGAGGTTGACGATGTGAGTTTCATAAGTCCACTTGTCAAGCGGACGTTTCCAACGATCTGTGAGGGAGGGATAATCGGTGCCCTGATCCTTCAGAATGCGCGCAAGGTCGGAGAGCCATTCCTCATTATAGCGTTTTTTGAGGAAATCTATTGCGACAAACGCCTCAAACCAACGCGCCTTTCCCCACTTGAAGAGCGAGATCGTACCCGAGGAGAGCAGTTCGTGGTAGTTCTTCATAACGCGGTAGAGCGCATCGGGGATGCGCTCGTCGCGCGAGCATTCGTAGTAAACGACGAGAACCTTTGAGATCAGCTGAACCGCCCACGAATCGTAGGTAGGAATGTTTTCCTCGGCGCAGGGGCAGATCCATCCGCTTTCTTTCTGATAGGAAAGGATCGCATCAATGTACTTCTTCGCGCGGGCGATCTTGTCCTCGTCCTCGAGCAGATATGCAAGCGGGATGAAGCCATCGAGCCAATAGGGCACGCGCTCCCAACCTTCAGCATCGCCGCCGATCCACGCGCTGTCGCGAACGTCGCGCCAGACCTTATCAAGATTACCCGCCAGGGACTCTGCCTGAATCTCGAGCTGACGGCGAAGCCATCCCTCGGGCTTTATTTCATTTGTTGTGTAAAAATTCCATTTCGTCACGGCATATTCCTCCGTAATTTTTATATGAGTTAATTATAGCACAGATGGGGTTGAAAATCAATCTTTTTTCTATATTAATTATAATTGACAATTTTTCTTGACTGTGATATAATATAGATGGCGCAAGCCCGTAGGAGTACCATAACGGTGCGGTTGCTTCCTTTGTTTCAGAGGAAGCCGAAATCTTTTTGCCTTCCTCGACAAAGAGGGAGGTGATGCCAATGTACATTACTTGGGAAGCTCTTTTCCTTTTTTGCACACTTTTAGTTGCAATCATCAGTCTTGTAATTGATATCTATAATAAAAAAAGATAACCGCCCAAACTTCCAAATCGTGCGGTTATCTTTTTAACTTAGCGAGGAAGCAACCGTATCGGTGCTCCTACGTTAATATTATACATCTTTTTTTCTGTTTTGTCAATACTTTTCCTAAAAAACGATGCTTGGAGCTGAAATCCCCAAGCATTGTTTTTTGTTTATTTGGTATACTCCGTCGCAGAGAAATTCTCTGCGATATACTTGCACATCATAAAGCCCTTGTTAACGAGCTGGACGTTGATTCCCACGTCGTAAAGCTCCCCATAGAATGCGGTGGATTCGCAGTTTTCGGGGTAGGCGGGGTTGGTGTTATGAACGTCGGCGTAGATTCTGATCTTGCCCTCGAAGCCTTCAAATCTCGTCTTGTTCTCCGCGAGGAAGTCCTTGTAGCTGTACTCGGAGAAGTTGCAGGTCAGACGCATCATATAAGAGAGATCGTAGCTCTTGATGGTACGTGTCAGGAGGTCAGCCTTTGCCTCGTTCTTCATAAAGTTGAGGATTGGCTTGCCGCAGAGAGCGGTGGTTCTTTCGCGGAGCTCGCGGGTGAATGCGTATCCGCTCTTGTTGAATGCAGCGTGCCAGGTTGCGATAACTGTGGTGTAAGCCTTGTATTTCTCAAGCAAAGGCCAGATGTCGCGGTCAAATTCCCAGAATATCTTGCCGTTTGCATCCTCTTTAACGTCAAGACGGATAAAGGTGCGGTTTGCGCAGATCTTGATCGCCTCGTCAAGGGTGGGGATCTTGTAGGGAGTTACAGCTGCGCCGTCGCCGCCCGTGCCCATCTTGAGGTTGAGCTGTTGAAGCTGCTCGTAGGTCCAATCGGTAAGGTAGGGGGACTCGGGAAGACCGTTTTTTCCCGCCTTTTCGGCGAAGTCGGTTGTTCTTGTGAGAGTTGAGTCGTGGAGAAGAACGAAAACTCCGTCCTTGGTCACGCGGGGGTCGATCTCGACCATATCCGCACCGAGCATTATCGCGCTGATAAGTCCCTCTGCGGAGTTTTCGGGATAATAGACCATCTCGCCGCGGTGCAGGCAGGACATAAGTCTGCCGTCCGGGGTATTGTAGGCTGCATATTTTTCGTCAAAATCAAGCATCCATTCGGGAGTTTCGTGGTAGAAGGACCAATGGAGCGCAAGCTTGGAGAAGTCGTTTATGTATTCCTGACGATCGGGGAGGGTATAGGTAAAGGTAACGTCGCTGAATTCGTAATGATACTTGTCGGCTGTGAAGAGCTTTGCGAATCTTGCGCAAGCAGTGTCGATTGCATAGGTGCTACCGCCGTTGATCGAGATCAAGTCGGTGTTCTCGGATTTGACGGCGCCGAAATCGTCAAAGCCGTATCCCGCGGTAGTTGACGAGAGCTTGCTCCAACCGATCGTTATTTCGTGATCGCCCGTCGATTCAGCGGCGGGCTTGACCGAAAGCTCTGCGCCGCAAACAGCGCCAAGACGTGCCGCAAGCTCTTTCGCAGTCACTTCGTAGCCCTCGAAGTAAATAACTGTGTATTCTGCGAGAGGCGTTTCACCGATACGAACGGTGGTGTCGGGCTCGGTTTCGGGCTCGGTTGCCGCATCGGTTGCGGGTGCTTCGGTGGTGATGACTTCGGTGGTTTCAGTAGGTTCGGTAGTATTGCAGGATGCAAGAGCACCTGCGAGCATAATGAGTGCGAGGATGAGTGAAGTGATTCTTTTCATGGCTTGTCCTTATTTGGTGTATTCTGTTGCCTCGAAGTTCGCGGCGATGTACTGACAGAGCGAAAGTGCCTTGTTTACGAGATGGTAGTTGATGCCTGCTTCGTAGAGCTCGGCGTAGAACGCATGGGATTCGTTGTTGCCGTTATGAACGTCGGCGTAGGTGCGTAGCTTGCCCTTGTAGGAATCGAGCTTCACCTTGTTGTTTTTAAGATATTCCTTGTAATCAACGTCGCCGAAGTTGACGAAAAGACGAATTCCGGGGTTAAAATCGTGCGCCTTGATGACCTTGTTGTTTGAGGAGAGGCTGTTTGCATCACCCATGAAGACGATGCCGGGCTTGCCCGAAAGCTCCTGCGCCTTTGCGCGGTATGTGTCGGTCAGGCTGTAGTTGCTCGATTTGAACCAGCTGTGCCAGGTGTAGATGACGTTGGAATAGCTCTCATACTTCTGCATAAGAGGCCAGATGTCCTTTTCGAAATTCCAGAAGGGAGTATCATCGGTCGGACCCTTTACGTCAAGACGGATGAAGATGCGGTTTGCGCAGACCTTGAAAGCCTCGTCGAGAGTGGGAATCTTGTAGGGGGTCAGCTTTGCGCTTGCGCCGCCCGTGCCCGTTTTGAGATTGAGCTGCATAAGCTGCTCGTAGGTCCAATCGGCTACGTTAGCGGACTTGGGAAGACCGTTTTTGCCCGCCATCTCCTCAAAGTTGGTGGTGCGGGTGAGGGTTGCATCGTGAAGAAGGATGAAAACGCCGTCCTTGGTGAGTCGGGGGTCGATCTCGACCATATCCGCGCCCATCATGATCGAGCTGATAATGCCCTCGATCGAGTTTTCGGGGTAGTAGACCATATCTCCGCGGTGCGCGCAGGACATAAGTCTGCCCGCGGGATCCATACTTGCGGCGTATTTTTCATCGTAATCGAGCATCCATTCGGGGGTATTGAATTCAAGCTCCCAATGGAGGGGGAGGGATTCGATATCGTTTACGTAATCGCGCGATGCGGGGAGCTCGTAGTGAAGGATGAGATCGGAGATCGCGTATTCGGTCTTGTCGCCCTCCGCGATCATCTTGCAGAGGCGCGAGCAAGCCATTTCGACAGCGGTCTTGTTGTTTGCGCTGATATAGAGATGCGCACCCGCACCGCCCTCGGAGATATAGAAATCGTCGATACGCTCGGCGGGGATCTTCGAAGCAAAGCGCGAAGCGGCACCGATAGCGATCTCGTGTGCGGCGGGGGTGTCCTTTTCACCCTGCGTGCGAATGACCGCACCCGTCAGAACGCCGAGACGGTTTGCAACCTCAGCAGCCGCATCCTTATAGCTCGAGCCGTAAACGATGACGTAATCGGTCAGCGGAACGCCGCCGATGGTAACGCCGGGCTTTTCGTATTCTGCCGCCTCAACCGCGCGGAGGGTGGAGTTTACGGTAAGCTCGCCCTCGGTGAGGTATTTTTCGATAAAGAGATCAACGGCGCGGACTATCGCCTCGTCGCTGTGTCCCGTGATCATAAGACGGTTGCCTATATAGGCGATAACGGCATCGTTATATCCGACGCCCTCGAGCGCCTGAGCGGATTCCTCACGGTTGACCTTTCCGACCGCGATCTCGTAAGGATGCGCTTCCTTATTAGGCATAATGAAGTCGTCGCTGACCTCGATCTTTACGCCGTATTTTTCGCTGAAAACGTTTCGCAGACGGACAAAGGCATCTGTGACGACGCTCGAAGACTTCTCGGAGCGAATGAGCTTATATTCGGTCGTGCCGCCTGAGGTGATGGCAACGGGAGGCGCGTCGGGAGTGGTGGTTTCGACTACCTCCGGGGTTGTAGTAACGTCGCTTTCACCGCCGTCGCAGGATGAGAGGATCATCAGCGCGGCAAGCAGAAGCGAGAGAAGAAGCGTAACTTTTTTCATAGAATTTTCCTCGCGAAAAGATAATTTCTTATATAGTAGCATAAAAGACGAAAAAAATCAATCTTTGTTTGTAAATTTTAATAAGAAAACCGCCCCTCGGCGCGGAGCGCCGAGGGGCGAAACAATTAAGACTTGGTTTGATCCCATATAATAGAGCCTATGAACTCCTCGTCAACGATTCCGAGCGAGTACGCTTCTTCCAAGCGGTAAAAAGCTCCGTCTTTATAGATATACATCACCTGACAGTCGGAGAAAGTGAAGGTATATCCCGCAACACTTTCGGTACGAACCATCTGTGCATACATAAACGGACCGCCGACCATAACGGCATACGTTGAATAGCGTGCGGCATAGCACCGAACACTCCATGAAGCTTCCAAAGGATTTTTTACCTCTTTTAGCTGTATATAATCCCAAACTACCCTGCGTATTTCATCTTCGGGGAGAATAATGGGAGATGGCTTATAAGTAGGAGTGTGAATAATCAGCTTGTCGCGCAGAGAATCGTCGGCTTTTATTTTCAGATCATCCAGATAATCATTGTACGCAAGATGCCTTTGATATACAAGCGCAACGTCATCTGCTGTGAGCATTCCGCGCTCGTAAGCCTCCGCAAAACCGGTAAATTCGCCGTCCGCATATACAACGAAATCCTTTATAAGCGTTGTGAAGATCATCTCCTGTCCCGCAACGCTCAGCGTTGTCAAAAATTCTCTTTCATCCGTGACAAAAAGAACGTATTTATTTCCGAATTTTCCGTAGTAACGGTATTCTTCAAGATTCTTTTCTCGGAAAAATCTGTGAGGATCACATCCTATACTTGCGCGCACTTGTTTTTCCGCTTCTTTTTCGGGATTTATCGCAGTGTTCTTTACAGCAGCTTTTTTGAATTCCTCGAGAAGTCCGGGATATAACATGTCAAATTTCCAAGTGTCATACGCCTTATTTATATTCCGCATTTCAGCCTCCGAAAGAAGCTCGATACCTTCGGTAAATTCGGGACAAATATGAGGATCGTAAGCGAACGGTACATAATAGTCAACATACAGCCCATAGAAATAATCTATCTCATCGGAGGTGAGAATATCCGCTTCTTCAATTTCCGATTGTTTATAAAGCACACCGTTATTGAAAAAGAGCATCGTTCCCGTATAGAAATCAAACGAATATCCGCCAAGCTCAAAGCAGCAAAGTCCGTCTATGCTGACAGAGTTCCACAAAACAATCGTATCACCGTATTTTCCAAAGTAATAGTTGCGGTATTTTTCTTTTCGCATCGCGCTTTCAACCGAATCGAATAATTTATAAGTTGCGGTTGCGGGCAGATCAATTTCTTTTCGGTATGCCTCGTTGATCTGCGCGAGGTCTCCCTCGGTCAGAACGTAACTGTCATACGGCTCGGTCTCGGCTTCGGTGATTTCCACGGTCGTTCCCGACGAAGCATAGGAATTGATCACCTCTGCGATATAGCCGAAGACAGGAAAAGCCATTGAAAGCAGAAGCACGCAAGCAACGAGGGCGGCATACTGTTTCCAATACTTAAATGGCGAGGGTTTCGTATAAGTTGCGCTCTGCGGCTCGGCGACCGACCGCAGTTTCAGACTCTCGCCGACCTCGGCGATGTATTTCGGGTCGATATAGTCAAAGGCTTCGATCAGCCTTAAATCCTTGAAATTGCCGTTCATACTATGATCCCCTCCTTTTCGAGTTCTTTTGCCAGCCGCGCGCGCAGGCGGGCGAGCATTGATTTGATCTTGCTCTGCGAAAATCCCGTTTCCTCCATTATGCTTTTGTCGCTCGCGCGGTACCAATAGCGCAGGACGAAGACTTTTCGCTCGCTTTTGCTCAGCTTTTCAATAAAATCGTTGATCACCTTGCCCGCAAGGCGCGATTCGTAATATTCGGATAGCGTCTGACCGTCGGAGAGCAGTGAGAGTATCTCGTCGCTGACGGTCTGCACGTTGCCTCCGCGCTTCCACGCGTTGTTTGCCCGCGATTTGCTGATCGCGATATTTTTCGTCCGCGCCGATATGTATGCAGAAAGCGGATCGGGCTCGTCGGGCGGTATCGAGTTCCAGAGTGCGAGCCAAGTATCATTGACGCACTCCTCCGCATCCTCTCGCGAGGCGAGAAAATTTTGCGCTATATAGCGGCAGAGCTTGCCGTATTTCTTTTCCGTTTCCTTTATAGCTTCTTCGTCGCGCGCGAAGAAAAGCTCGATAATCCTTTTGTCGTTCATAGGCAAGACCTCCTTTCACCCTATATATCGCAAAATGCACCCGATCGGTCGCGTCGAAACGTAAAAAATTTACTTTCCATTATTATAATACCATTTCAAATCTCATTTGTCAATATAAACAACCGCCGCTATTGCCATTTTGCTAAAAAATATTGTACTCAACTCAAAAAGATATTGCATTTCGCACAAATTTGTGGTATAATAGACTCGAAAAGGTATATTTTGAGGTCATTTGCCGCAAAAAATGTGTGGGAATGACTCTTTTTCCCGTATCTTGAAACTATTTTATTCCAATACAGAGAAAGGAACACAAAAATGAACTCTGAAAAAGTAACCGAGATGACTACCGAAGTCACCGCTCCCGCCTTCGACGTTAAGGAAAATCACGCTAAGGTGCAGGCTATTATGACCGAGATTGAAAAGGTCATAGTCGGCAAGCGTTCCGAGATCGTGCTTCTGCTTACCGCGATGCTCTCGGGCTCCCATATCCTCATCGAGGACGTTCCCGGAACGGGTAAGACCACCCTCGCAGCTACCCTTGCAAAGGTAACGGGTCTTGACTTCAAGCGCGCACAGTTCACCCCCGACATTATGGCATCCGACATCACAGGCTTCAATATCTACAACCGCCGTACCGAGGAATTCGAGTTCCGTCAGGGTCTCGTTATGTGTAACCTTCTCCTTGCAGACGAAATCAACCGTGCCTCCCCGAAGACTCAGTCCGCGCTTCTCGAGGCAATGGAAGAATCCAAGGTCACCGTTGACGGCACGACCTATGCTGTTCCCGATCCCTTCACCGTTATCGCAACCCAGAACCCCACGGGCTACGTCGGAACATATCCCCTCCCCGAGGCACAGCTCGACCGTTTCGCGCTCAAGATCCGTATGGGTTATCCTTCTCCCGAGGAAGAGCTTAACATCCTTCTCGCGCGCCGCGGCAAGAACCCGCTCGATCAGGTCAACGCCGTTATCACCCGCGACGAGCTCCGCGAGCTCCGCGCAGGCGTTTCCACCATCACCATCGATGAGGAAATTTACCGCTACATAGTAATGCTCATCGGCGCGACCCGCCGCCACTCCGCGCTCGCACTCGGCGCATCTCCCCGTGCATCCGTCGCTCTTATGCGTCTTGCGCAGGCTTACGCGTTCGTCCGCGGCAGAGATTACGTTCTCCCCGACGATATCGCGGCAGTTTTCCGTCCCGCTATCGGACACAGACTTATGCTCCGTCAGGATGCGAAGCTCAAAGGCACCTCGCCCGACGAGATCCTCGGCGAGATTCTCCGTACCACCCCCGTTCCCTACAAGGGAAAGAGAAAATAATCACACCCACCTTTGCCAAAAATGTCTAAAAACAAGAACAAAAAGGCAAAGCAGGTTGAGAATACACACGAAAAAGACCGTTTTCCGATATCCTTCACCTTCCGCTTCTGGATCTGGTGCGGAATTTGGATCGCCAGCCTGATATTTACGCAGGCTCTCCGCGCGCCCGCGTCCGCGATCCTTTTCGGATTCGTTTCGATCGCGCCCTGGGCATCTATGATCTACGCGCTCATCGCAAGAAATTCGCTGAAGATCTATATGCTCTCCGACACGACCGTTACCGAGAAAAACAAGCCGTTTTCGTATGAATTCCGACTTATCAATGAGGCTTTTCTGCCCTATCCCTTCATTGACGCCTATATAAAGCTCCCCCGCCGCAGCAGTGTCCGAACCACAGAACGCTGCGTGCGGATCGGCATGCCACCCATGTCGAACTACACCGTTAAGGGAACGGTGCAATTCCGATTCCGCGGAACCTACGAGATCGGTGTAACGTCCTTCTACGTTTACGATTTCTTCCGCATCTTCCGCGTTCGCTCCCCCATCAACACCTTTACCACCGTTTACGTTCTTCCCCGTAAGCTCACCCTCGACGCAGGCGATGCATTTTCGGTATCCGACTCCGCTCAGCGCACCGTCAAGGCACCCTATGCCTTCGATAAGCTCGAGGTCTCGGATATCCGTGACTATCAGCCCGGTGACTCGCTCAAGAGCATACATTGGAAGCTTTCCTCCAAATCCGAGGAATTCATCGTCAACGATTACAACACCGGCTCTGCCGACGTTTCCTATATCTTCTGCGATATGTCGGCTCACTTCCCCGAGTACGCGCCCGATAAGCCCTTCGTTAATCCCTTTGAGGTAAAGGATGAGGCGGCAGAGGTTGCCCCCGAGGTTGAAAAAGCCGAAGAGGCGGAAGCACCCGCCGAGGAAGCACCCATCGAGGAGACCGCTCCCGAGGAAGCTCCCACCGAGGAAGCAAAGACAAAGAAATCAAAGAAGAAAAAGAAGAAGTCCGCCGCCGAGCCCGCAAAGCCCGATATCCACGCCCTTATCAACGACGAGGCTTACGAGGATATGAACGAGTATTGCGCGGACGGCGCAGTCGAGCTCACCATCGCGGTAATTCTCCGCGAGCTCCGTTCGGGACGCGACGTTACCCTTATGTGGTACGACACCCGCTCCGAGATGGGCGCGTTCTGCTACGATATTCATTCAATGGACGACTTCGACGTAGTTTACCGTCTCTTCTCGTCCGCACCCACCGTGCCCTCGGATAAAAAGATATCCCGCCTCGCCGCAACCGTTGGTGACACGCAGGATGCGAAGGTTATGGTAGTTCTCCCCGTCCTCGACGATAATATCATCGACGACGTTGCCGAGATCCCCCGAATCACCGAGGTCATCGCTTACTCCGCCGAGGAGCGTTATCTCTATCCCGAGCTTCGCCGCGCGTTCATTGACCAATGCCGCGAGCAGTTCGATGCACGAGGCATAAAGCTCATCGACGGCAAGCTCGATGAAAGAACGATCGTTTCCTCCGAAAGCGCCCTCAAGGACGGCGAGGAAGAGGTCGGCGGTACCGTCGGACTCGGAAATATTTAAGGAGGTATTGTTATGACAGAAGAAAAGAAAAAAGAACAGACCTCCGCGAAGACCGACGTTACTCTCGCAGAGAAAAAAGCCGCAAAAAAGGCGGCTAAAAAGCGCAAAAAGTTTGAAAAGAAGGAGCTCAAGCGGCTCAAGAAGGAGCACGAGCGCCGTGCCGCCATCCTTCCCGCCGCAAAGCGTCCGATAATCTGTCCGCCCGACTGCTCGGATTCGTCAAACAAGCACGTTATATTCGGTATGATCCTCCGTGTATTCGTGCTCTTCATCGCCGTCGCGGGCTTGACGATGTTCGTCACCGAGGCGTTCGGATTTGATATGACTCCCGAATACCTTGCGTCAAAGGACGTCCGGGAGTACGCGGGCGTTGCCGCGGGCGCAGACTTTGGCTACGTTGCGATGTGGTCGGCAGTATTCGTCGCGCTGATCGCGCTGATGGCGCTGTGGAAATACGGCGCGCTCGTATCGATCCCCGCAATATGCGCAATTGCAGTTGTTTCAACGCTCCCCAACCCCGTACAGTATCTTTACGAGCTCGCGCTGACCGTCTATAACGGCGCGCTCGGACATATGAAATTTATGGGCTTCTACGCGATGGATCTCAAGCAGGTATCCGTATCGCAGACAATGGGAACGCCCACCGAGCTCGTCAGAACGGCAGTTATGCTCTTCGCGCTTATCACGGCGGCGGTATTCGTCCCCGCATTCATCAAGCGTGCGCGCATCGTTCTCCCCGCCATTTACTCCGCGGGAATTCTGGTATTCCTCTTCGTATATAACCTTTCCCGCTCGAACTGGGCACTCGCGTTCATCATCATGGGCTTCAGCTCGATCATCGTTATGTACGTTTACGACCGCATCTTTATAGTCCCCCCGAAGCCCGACGAGACAGATGAAACCGGAAACATCTTCGGTGAGACCGGTGCTCCCGAGCTTCCCGAGCGACTTCTGAAAAAGGCAGAGCTCAAGGCATCAGCCAAGGAGCGCAAGCTTGCCGCGAAAGCCGAGCGCAAGGCTCGCAAGCGCGGCAAAAAGATCACGGTCGATCAGGAGATCAGCGAATATTTCGCAGACTCTGCAGGGAAGCCGAAAAAGGAAAAGGTCCACCTCACTCCCGCCGAAAAGCGAGAGGCTAAGAAGGCAAAGGCAGAAGCCAAGGCGCAGAAAAAGGCAGAGCGCCGCGAGGACCGTGCCGCTTTCGCCAAGGTTCGCGCATACCACGATAACATCCTCACACGCCGCGCCGCTATCGGCGGCTTTGCGGGTGCGGGAATGCTTGCTCTCGCTCTGATCGTTGTCGCGCTCCCCGCGATGGCGACAAAGGGCAGCTTTGAAACGATCCCCGCCATTGATGAAAAGCTTGAATACTACCGCGAATACGTCACCGCATACCTTATGGGCGACGATCCCGCGCTCGATATTCTTGCCTTTGAGGGCGATGCGAACAATTTCTCGCCCCACAACACAATGGCTACTCCCCGATACTACACCCACGAGATCCTTATGGACGTAGAGTCGAACTACACCTCGAACATCTATCTCCGCGGTTGGATCGGAACCGACTATGAGGACGGCTTGTGGATGACCGCAAAGCCGAACAGCGAGCTCCTTGAGCGTTACCGCTCGCTCTATGCGATCAACGATGACTCAAGTGAATCCATTTACTACAACTTCTTCAAGATAATGACCGATGACGGCTACTTCGATCCTGATCGTGACGTCACCGAAAGCGTCAAGCGTCTTGATAAATACGGCTACACCATCGCGCAGGTCAATATGAAGCGTACCGAGGAATTTGACGACAACATCCTCTATATGCCCTCATTCCACATCCGCGCATACTCGCCGAGCGGAGTCAGCTCGACGGGCAACGCGACCAACTTCCTGCGCAAGTACGGCTCTGCCGAGGCAAGCCAGATCAGCTACGCAAACTTCTTCGACGGACTTTACACAAGCTACCGCGCCGCACAGAACGGCACCGAGGGCTATGCTGCCGTTTCGATGATCACCAATATGCGCAGCGACTCCTTCCACTACAATCTCGCAACCCTCATCACCGAGTTCAACCAGACCCGTCTTGCGGTCAACAACGGTAAAAACAAGGTTCTTGTGAACACCGAGGACGAGCGCCTCGGCACGTTCTCGCTGACTCTCCACGACGGAAGTGTGTTCGAATACACCGTCCAGTCGATCGCAGAGGACGGCACCAAGGTCATAAGCGTAGTTCAGCCCAAGGGCACCGCGATTTACACTATCGCGCCCAACGGCGAAGTAAAACGCGAAATGATCGACGTACCGCTTGAGCTCGACGAATACGGCGAGGTTATCGAATACTACGCGCCGAAGCTTATCAAGGCAGTTCTCTACTTTGAGTATATGGACGCAACAGCGCAGTGGCAGTTCCGCCGTCAGGGCGAGCTTCTTGATAAGTACACTCCCTTCGTATACGAAACCTACACGAAGAAATCGGGCTCGAAGATCATCAGCGACCTCTATGATCAGATCGTCAGCGAAGCCGTTGTGAAGGAGAATTATCAGGATCCCGTTCCCGCAGACTTCTCGCTTGCGGGTGAGCAGTCGGTTTATAAGTATAACAAAAACAAGGATACCTACACTCTCACCTCGCTGGTTACCGACAGAAACGTTTACATCCAGCGTCACGAGCTCGTCATGGAGATCATCAACTATCTCTGCCGGGATGAGAGATACAAGTACACGCTCTATCCTCAGGTTCTCGGCGAGGAAAATACGCTCGACGGCGTTGAGACCTTCCTTACCAAGACCAAGGAGGGATATTGCGTGCAGTTTGCATCCTCTCTCGCGCTCCTTCTCCGTGAAGCGGGTATCCCCGCAAGATACGTTGAGGGTTATATCGCGACAGGCTTCTATAACCACAGAGGTGAAGATGCGGTAAGCCGCTACAAGACCTCCGTCCGCGATTCGAGCGCACACGCTTGGGTCGAGGTTTGGTACGACGGAATAGGCTGGGTACAGTACGAGACAACTCCCGAATACTACGATGCTATGTACGTTTCCTCCCGCCCCTCCACAGGCACTACCCGTCCGAGTGACTCCACAGAAGAGCCCGAGGAGGAAGAGGATCCTTACGAGGGACTTACCGAATACGAGATCCAGCAGATGCTCGAGGAGCAGAGACGTGAGGAGATCCGTCAGCTCATCATCAAGATCTCGATCATCGCGGCTTCGGTTCTTGCTTTCGCCGCAATCGTTATCATATTCTTCGCGATCGTCATCAAGCGCGCAAATAAGCGTGCAGAGGTGCGCGAACGCCGCATTGAGGCTGTCTTTAAAGCAGACGAAGAACAGGGTATCATCCCCGAGCGCGAGGACGTCCGACTTGTGGGCGAGATGATAATGAGTATGCTCCGCGAATGCGGCTTTATCCCCGCAGACGGAGAATTCAGCGCAGACTTTGCCCGCCGTATCGCATCCGAGCTCGAGCGTGAGCTTTGTGTTGCAGCTCCCGAGGAGGGTATGAGCGAATTCGAGGCGCACCGCCATCCCATCCGCGAGGCAGAGGCTATCAGGATCTTCGAGGCGATCGCCGCCGAGGAATTCGGTAACGGCGCGCCCGTCCGTGATATGTCCTCTATGGCAAAGCTTTATTACAGACTTCGCGTGACCGCATACCGCAGAAAGGTAACTCTCTGGCGCCGCGCTTGGATCTATCTCTTTAAGAAAGAAAATTAAAAAATCACCGACAGCAGCCCTCTGGCTGCTGTCGGTGCCTTTTGCGATAGGAATTTCAGAAAAGTGGGGAGCTGTTTATAAACTTTTCGTTAAAATCTTTATAACCTATTGCATTTTCGAATGAAATTTGATATAATAGTAAGGTAAATTGATTATTTTACGGCGTTGGCTGTGAAATAAGGCCATACCAGCCGGGGAGTTAGCGGTGTCCTGTACCCGAAATCCGCTATAGCGGGGGTTCATTCCTCTTTTGAGGGCGGATCCGATGCGGTCTGCGACTCTTTTTCTGTGTTGAAGGGTGGGTCTTGCGCAATCGTGCGCTGTGAACCATGTCAGGTGGGGAACCAAGCAGCATTAAGCGGTTAGCTCGATGTGCCGCGAGGTCGCCTGCCCCGAGCAGAGAAAGGGACTAACGCGCAAAAGTGAAGTTCGATTTTGGGGTGTATGGTCTTATTTTGCAGCCAATTTTTCGTAGAAAATTGGCGGCAAAATAAGAAATGCAAAATGCTAAATGCAAAATGCAAAATGAATTGATAATTCTATTTGGCTGTTTGCAAAGTAAAGATTAGTTTTTTAATATTGATTTTCGCGCTTGCGCGGAAATCTACCTTGATTGGATAATTTTGCATTTTGCATTTTGCATTATGCATTCAAAGAAAGGATAAGCGTATGCATCAAGCCTTATATCGCAAATGGCGACCTGTAGACTTCGACTCCGTCTGCGGTCAGGAGCATATTACCGATATTTTAAAATACGAGACCGAGCGCGGTCTTTTTTGCCATGCTTATCTTTTCTGCGGATCGCGCGGAACGGGTAAGACGACCTGCGCGAAGATACTTTCGCGTGCCGTCAACTGCGAAAGTCCGCGAAACGGCAATCCCTGCGGCGAGTGCCCATCCTGCCGTGCCATTCTTGAAGGCACAACGACAGACGTCCTCGAGATGGACGCGGCGTCGAACAACAAGGTCGACGATATCCGAAATATCCTCGACGAGGTTGTTTACAGTCCCTCAAACGTAAAAAAGCGCGTTTACATCATTGACGAGGTTCATATGCTCACGACCTCGGCGTTTAACGCACTCCTCAAAACTCTTGAAGAACCGCCCGAGCACGTTGTGTTCATCCTCGCGACCACCGAGATGCAAAAGCTTCCCGCAACCGTCATTTCGCGCTGTCAGCGATTTGATTTCAGAAGAATTGCCACACCCGTCCTCGTTTCGAGACTTAAATATATAGCGAAAGAAGAAAATATCACCCTCACCGACGATGCCGCGTTGATGCTTGCGCGACTTGCAACGGGAGGAATGCGCGACGCGATCAGCCTTTTTGAGCTTTGCGCCGCCGCGGGACGCGAGGTTACAGCCGCGACCGTCAGCGAGACCGTCGGTGTACGCGGACGCGAGGCGATGAGCGAGACCGTCCGCGCCATTACGCAGAAGAATTGCGCCCGCCTTTTTGAGATCATCGCAGAGATCGATGCCTCGGCGTCCGACCTCGGAGTCTTCTGGCAGGAGCTTATCGAATATTACCGCGATATGCTCGTTATGAAGACCGCGCGTGCGTCTGCATCCAAATACCTTGATCTTACCGACAGCGAAAGCGAGCGCCTTGCCGCAGATGCGGCGGCTTTCACTCGCGAGCTGCTTTCATATCATTGCCGTCTGCTTGACGATGCATATTCCGCAATGCAACGCCCCGGTGCATCGCGCAGAACGGTTGCCGAGCTCGCGCTCGTCCGCCTTTCGGACGAAAAGCTCGGAGCGACCCCCGAGGCACTTCTTGCGAGAATCGCGGCACTCGAGGCGAAGATCGCGATGGGCATCCCCACCGCGCTCGCACCCGCGCCGACTCCCGCACCGAAGAACGATGCTCCCGCATTCGACGATTTCGGCGAGCCGCCTCCATTTGACGAATACGATATCCCCCCCGCGGACGACGATTTCGTTCCCTACGTTCCCGAGGACGTCAAGCCCGTCAAGAAAAGTGCACCGAAGGCAACACCGAAGCCTGCCCCCGCCGCTGCTCCCGCACCCGCGCCTGCGCCCGTAAAGAGGGAAGAGGCGAAGCCGATTTCCGCACCGACACCCGTGTCCACGCCCGCGGCGGCAAAATCGCGCACGCTTCGTCCTATCCGTCAGTGGGCGGAGATTTTGGATGCATATCAGTCGACCGCGCCAATGATCGTGGCTCTGCTGAATACCGAAAATGCTTATTTCGACGAGGAAGGCAGAATAATTATTTGTTATTCGCAGTCGCTCACCAAGACTATGCTCTCCCTGCCCGATAAATTCAAAGCATTCTGCTCTGCGGCATCCGTCGCGCTCGATAGACCGATAACCGAGAAAGATATAATATTTGAGCTCGTCAAGAAGGGCGAAGCTCCGAGTGATGCTAAAATACTTGCCGATGAGCTTAATGAGCTCGCACAAGGCAACAACGATTAAGACATATTATTTATTAAGGAAGGTAAATATACAATGAAAGTCAGACTTCCCAAGGGAGTTGGGGGCGGACCCCAGAATATGGACGCTATGATGCGTCAGGTACAGAAGTTCCAGGAGGAGAGAGAGGCTCTTGCGGCTGACCTTGAATCCCGCGAATACGACGTTGCGGCAGGAGGCGGTGCGGTCAATCTCAAGATCGACGGTACTCTCCGCGTGACCGAGATCAAGATCGCGCCCGAGATCATCGATCCCGACGATCCCGAGACACTTGAGGATATCATCGTTGCGGCTGTCAACGAGGGTATTGCGCGCGTTCAGGATGCATCCGCAACAGAGATGTCGGCACTTGCCGCTAAATTCGGCATTCCCGACGGAGCGTTCTGATCATGTCCGAAAGTATAAAGTCGCTCGAGCTTCTTGCCGAACAGTTCGGCAAGCTCGGCGGTGTCGGCAAGCGCACGGCGATGCGTCTTGCCTTTTCGGTCGTTGATATGACCGAGGCGGAGGCAGAGAGATTCGCCGAGGCGATACTTGAAGCCAAGCGCAACATCCATTGCTGTCCCGTCTGTCAGAATCTGACCGACCTCGAGGTCTGCCCGATCTGCTCCGACCTCTCGCGCGACCGCACCACCGTCTGCGTGGTTGCGGACACGAAATCGCTGATCGCGATCGAGAAGGTGCGCGAGTATAACGGCGTATACCACGTGCTTCACGGAATGCTCTCGCCGATGCAGAATATCACGCCCGACGATATCAAGCTCCGCGAGCTTATCGAGCGTGTGGCATCCGAGGACATAAAAGAGGTCATCATAGCCACCAACCCGACCACCGAGGGCGAGGCGACCGCGATGTATATTTCGCGCCTTCTGAAACCCGCGGGAATCAAGGTGACGAGGATCGCCAACGGCATCCCCGTCGGAGGTGAGCTGGAGTTTGCGGATGCGCATACGCTGGCGTGTGCGTTTGACGGACGAAAGGAATATTGATCTCGCTTCGCTCGAGTGATAATCTGCCTTCGGCAGAGTGATAATCTCGCTTCGCGAGAGTGATAATTTGCCTTCGGCAAAGTAAAGGTAAAAATCCGCGCAAAATTTGCGCGGATTTTTTCATTTTAAAAGATTGGCGTTTTGACAGTTAATCAAGAGTTATCAGCTCTTTGACATTGGCGATGTCGCTTTGCTTGACGCTTATTGAAAAGCTTTGGTACTTCATATCTGCAGTTCCCATGCCTCCGGGCTCTAATGTTTTTACAACAACGTAAGCCTTGTCTCCCGAAGTATATACGTTATTTACGCTCAGCTGTATCGATCCTGAACTGCGTGCGATTATCCGTGTGATGATCAGTGCATTCTCGGCAAAGAAAGCTTCGTCATAGAGCGCTCTTTGCTTTTCAAGCATTTCAGCGTAATAATCGGAGCTATTAGTTTTTTTCATCAGATCAATATATCTATCGTATTCTTCCCTCGATCTGATTATAAGATCCGCGCTGTCCTCGGCAACGAGTATCGGCGAGAGTACGGTGTGCTCTATTGCTTGGGCATCCTTGCAGTAATAATCGATATTAGGGAGATAGGCGATGCGAACGCCGCCTTCAACGCCAACGCTCAGCCTTTCTATCAAAGAATCTTTGTTTTTGATCTCAAGCATTTTATCGTAGCTCTCTTGCGTAAAATCCTCCATGGCAAATTTGATCATTATCATTTTGATGTAAGTGAGCGGGTTGATAACGGCTTCGGGGAAGAGGGCTTGCATATCGTGCTTTGCTATGACGGAATCTGCGATGTTCTTTTCCGCCAATGTGTAATAGCAGATAATGAATGGCTCATCGTCAGGTTCGTTTAAATAAAGCTTGTCCGGGTGTTTATTGCTTTCCTGACTAAGATAGTCATCTATTGATTTTTCCCAATCGAGGATAAACTGAGCAACGTCGATAGGTTCGCTATCTGTTGGTTGGGTAGTATCGGGGATAAATTGTGTAGTAATGTCATAACGCGTTACTTCATTGATATGCGCCGCGGTGTCATCTGCAGTGCCGCCCATGCAAGAAATGCAAGAAAAGATGGTGGATATACACACAAATAA
This sequence comes from Clostridia bacterium, assembly GCA_017387685.1. Classification (GTDB taxonomy): domain Bacteria; phylum Bacillota; class Clostridia; order Oscillospirales; family CAG-272; genus CAG-390. The sequence goes on along the minus strand of JAFOEU010000112.1, from coordinate 6,295 downwards.
CAGAAACAGTCTTTTCATAATTTACCTCCTGATTTTTATATTTGATGGTTATGCTTGATTTATTTAGGTTCAACTATGTTGTTAGTAATCGCTGTACCAAGTGTATAGGGCAACGGAATCGTAACCGTATTGCCCTGCCAGCCGGCTACGTAGAGCTCGGCGTAGTTGGGGTTCTTGCCCTCGAGGAGGACGTGGTTGTAGGTGTTTGCTTTTACGGTAGCGAAGTGGTTTGCACCGACGGGCCAGAGGATGACCGAGGGCTTCATCAGCGAGTATGCCGACTGAGTTCCGTTGTTTGCTCCGCCCGTGCCTCCGCCGTGGTGAGCGACCTGAAGGATATCGCAAGCAAGCTCGTTTCTATACAAGGTGTTGCAGATGTTGAACGCGTGACCCGTTGCGTCGCCCGTGATGATTGCGATGGTCTCCTTGCCGGATGCATCCTTGGTTATCGAGCGGAATACGATCGAGGAGGTGTTGAATGCGTTTGCAACTGTGGGAAGGTATGCGTCGAGGGTGTAGAGGATCTCGAATGCGGTGTCGCCGAACCACCATACCTGACCGATGTGGGGCGTGACGTAGTCAACGCCGATCTCGCGCGCAACGCTTACGGTCTTGTTGTAGTTTGTGTATTTACCCGTTGCAAAGCTTGCGGTTTTGTTCTGTGCGGTAGTAAACGCCGCCTCGGGCCAGAAGTTGACCATAATGCGCTCGAAATTGAACTTGGTGAACTGCTTGTATTCGTTCATCAGAGTTCCGAAGTGGTCGGTGTGGGGGTGCGAGATGATCCAAGCCGCGATGGTGATATCCTTGTCGGTCTTGGCGTAGTCCTTCGACTGCTCGCGGAGTGCCTTGATGATGTTTGCGGCGTAGATGCCGGAGTTTCCGTGGTGTCCGCCGTCAACGATGACGAAGCTGCCGTCCGAGAGTCGGTAGATGATACACATACCGTTCTGCTGATAGTCGCCGTTGTAAATGCCCTCAACGCCGATCATGGAGATCTGCGAGGTGGTAACGGGCGCGGCATCGCTCTTCTTTGTGGGGAGCGTATGCTCACCGAAGGGCTCGATGATCACGCGTACTTCCTTATTGCTGCTGAAATAAGAGGTGTTAACGGTGTATTTATCGGAATAGAGAACTGCAAACTTGTTTCCGACGATCTCGTTTGTCGAATAGGTCTGATATCCTACTGCCGCAAGCTTTGTGAGGTAAGCGGAGTAAAGCTCGGGGGTGGTATCCTTAATGATAACGCCGTAGCATCCGTCGCCCATATCAGTGACGGATGAGAACTTACCGCCGTCAAAGGAGGGCAGGCTTGCCGTCATAGCATCGCTCTGCTTGACGATATTCAGCTCTTCAATCGGGATGGAGAGAGTCTTGGTGCCGTCAGCCTCGTCGGTTACAGAGGCGCGGATGATCGAGATCAGCGAGGTTATCGCCTTGGAATACCCCGCGTCGGTATATGAGAATACTACGATCTTGTTTCCGATCGCCTTGATAGCGTATTCACCATAGGAAAGGCTGTTCACTACCTCTGCGCTTTCGGGATAATTGGTTGCACCGAAAAGGATCTCGAGTGTGGAGCTGTCGTGGGTTGCACCGTCCTTGAGCCAGTCGTCGACAAGCTCGGGATTGACGTCAGTTACGTTATTGATGATCTTTCTGATCTCGATAGCCGCTTTGACGGTCATATCGTCGGTCTTTAGATCGGCGGGACGGACGATGCGCACGTTTGAAGCGCCGCCTGAAACGAGAGTGAAGACGCTCGGAGCGGCGGGCTCGGTTTCGGGTGCGTTAGTTTCTTCGATGATCGCGGCGGTGGTCTCGTCGGGAGCTTCATCGGGAGTGCATCCGACGAATGCGGCAAACGCGAGCATCAGCGCAAGTAAAAGCGCGATAAGCTTAAAATTGAATTTCATTTTGAGTCTCCTATAAAAGAATTGTCGATTGTAAAACTGCGTAAAACATTCTTACTTTTTGGAACTATAATATATTTTATCATAAAAATGAGAAAAGGTCAATAAAAAGAAGAATTTCCGTTGGCAGATTTTTTGTTTTTGAAGTGTGTCGGCGAGAATCCTTGAAAAGTTTGATCAAAACCTTGATCTTTTTTCAAAAAAGTGGTGACAAGCGGGCAATTTTGTGGTACAATATAGTCATAACAAAATTCCTGACCAAAAGGAGAAATTAAAATGGCTTTTAATCTTATGAAAGACGCTTCCGAGCGCATCATCGTTGCCGCACACCGCGGCGAGTGCGGAGGTAATATCCCCTGCAACACTATGGCTGCTTACGAGATCGCAGTTCGCCACGGCGCGGATATGATCGAGGTCGACCTCAACAAGTCCGCTGACGGCACTCTCTGGATCCTCCACCCCAAGATGGAGTATCGCCATCTCAACTACCTCGGCACCGAGGGCAAGGTTTCCCTCCCTCAGCTCACCGACGAGGAGATCCGCAAGCTTCGTTACGTTAACTATGACCGCGACTACACTCAGTTCGGTCTTTGCACCTTTGACGAGGTTCTCGACACCTTCAAGGACAGATGCTACATAAACGTCGACAAGTTCTGGGAGCATCCCAAGGAGATCTCCGACGCTATCCGCGCACACGGTATGCTCGATCAGATCGTTGTTAAGTCCTCTCCCAAGACCGAGATCCTCGATATCGTTGAGGAGTACGCTCCCGAGGTTTACTATCTTCCCATCGTAAGAAAGGACGACGGTATCCACGAGGAAATGATGCGCCGCAATATCAACTACGTTGGATGTGAGGTCGTATTCACCGATGAAAACGAGGGCGTTGGCTCTACCGAATTTATCGACAAGCTCCACGCTGATAACAAGCTCGTTTGGGCAAACGCTATCATTTATAACTATAAGTCCCAGCTCGCAGCAGGACATTCCGACGATACCTCCTTCACCATCTCTCCCGAATACGGCTGGGGCTGGCTTGCTGACCGCGGTTACGATATCATTCAGACCGACTGGACTCTCGCAATGTGCACCTACCTCAACGAGACCGGAAAGAGATTCAAGAAGTAATGCCCGCAAAGATTCAGCTTAATCCCGACGCGGAGATGGTAAAGATCGTCCGCGAGGGTTTGAAACAGAGGGGCGGCTACTGCCCCTGCCGACGCGAGCAGAGCGAGGATACCAAGTGTATCTGCCGCGAGTTCCGCGAGCAGATGGAGGATCCCGAGTTTGAGGGATTCTGCCACTGTATGCTCTATTACAAGCCGAAAGGATAAGATGATGGAAGTTAAGATCACACTTGAAAACTTCGACGAGGAAGTTCTTCATTCGGATATTCCCGTAATCGTCGATTTCTACGCCGATTGGTGCGGCCCCTGCAAGATGCTCGCGCCCGAGCTTGAAGCGGTTGCCGCAGAGCTTGACGGAAAGGTCAAGATCGGCAAGATCAACGTTGACGAGCAGGGCGAGCTTGCAAACGCTTTCTCGATCAACGCAATCCCCGCGCTCATCGTTTTCAAAAACGGACAGGAAGCGGCGAAGTACGTGGGATATTGCAAGCGGGATAAGATCCTTTCGCTTTTGGCGTAAAAAGGCGGATCATTATGTCTTGTCTCGGTAATCTTATCTGGATACTGTTCGGAGGAATTTTTACGGCACTCTATTGGTTCTTTGCCGGTATATTGCTGTCGATAACCATAATCGGAATTCCCCTCGGAAAACAATGCTTTAAGGCGGCACGGCTTACGCTTGCGCCGTTTGGAAAGACGGTTGTCACACATTTTGATAAGCATCCTATCGCAAATATCATCTGGGTGATATTTGCCGGCTGGGAGCTTGCGACGGGATATTTATTCGCAAGCTTGCTTTGCTGTGTGACTATAGTCGGAATTCCCTTCGGTCTTCAGGGCTTCAAGCTTATGACACTCGCCTTCTGCCCTTTTGGAGCAGAGGTAAAATAAATGAAAAAGAGTTCGGTGATTCACCGAACTCTTTTTCATTTTCACTTTCTGTATTCCTCAAGCTTATCGGGGAAATTGCAGGTCATTCCGTCAACGCCCGCATCGTAGGCGAATTTCATAATTTCCTCGTCCTTGATGCCCCAAGCGCGGACGCGGAAGCCCATCTTGTGCCATCTTTCAACGTCCTCGGCGGTCATCAGCGTGGCGCGGGGACAGATCTCGGTCGCACCCATTGAGAGAAGCTCGGCTTCAAGCTCGGGGGTGACCTCCTTAGTCAGAAGTCCGAATTCGAATTCGGGCGCGTAGGCGATGAAATTCTTGAGGTATTCGAGCTGAAAAGACGTAATGATAGCCTTTTTCTCAAGACCGTACTTGCGAAGCAGGTCGGCGGTGTCCTTTTCAACGCCCTCACCCTTGAGCTCGATGGCGAAAAGAATGTCGCGGAAGGCGAATTTAGCGAGAAAGTCTTCAAAAACAACGATCTTGTCGGTGTAGCCGTCCTTTTTTACGTCAAGCTCCATAAGCTCGGCGAGAGTGCATTCCTCAACGGAACGCGGATCACCCGTCACACGCTCGAGAGTGTTATCGTGGAAGAGGACGAGCACGCCGTCCTTGGTGTGACGCACGTCGGTCTCGATGCCGTTTGCCTTCATATAAACGCCCGTGTAGAAGGAGAGCAGGGTATTCTCGGGCAGATACTCGGACGCGCCGCGGTGGGCGTAATTTATAAATCCTTTATCGTATTTTTTGTAGTCGGACATAGGATGACTCCTTTCGGTTAGTGAATATATTATACCATATTTTCGTGCAAAATTCAATGCGCGATATTGCTCTCTATTGACATTTATATTGCGATTATGCTATAATTAAAGAAAAATGAGGAGGCTTACTATGGCACTTTTTCACGTTACGTTCAGATCAAAATGTCTTAATCACGATACGTCTGTAAACATCATTATTCCGGATGGCTGCGATCAGGAAAAGATCCCCGTGCTTTGGTTGCTTCACGGTATGCACGATAATCACTCGGGCTGGTGTCGAAAGACGAATATTGAGCGATACGCTGCCGACTTCAAAATTGCGGTAGTCTGCCCCGACGGAGAAAACAGCTATTATACTAATATGACGTATGGAAAGAGATATTTCGACTTCGTTACGGATGAGCTTGTGAAATTCATCCGCAAGACCTTCCGCTTCAGCGAGAGGCGCGAGGATAATTTCATCTGCGGTCTTTCGATGGGCGGCTACGGTGCGCTTCATACCGCGCTGATGTGCCCCGATCAGTATTCCGCGGCGGCGAGCCTTTCGGGTGTCGTCGATATAGTTGCCCGCCTTCAGGTCTGCGCGTGGACGCACGAGGCACGGATGGTCTGGGGCGACGATTTCCGTGAAAACGTCAAGAATTGCGAAGCAGATATTATGTGGCTTGCCGAAAACTTTCCGAATGATAAGATAAAGCCGAGGATCTTCTCCTGCTGCGGCACGGAGGACAGCCTCTACGCGAACAATATCACCTTCCGCGACTTTATGCAGAAGACCGACTTTGATTATACCTACGATGAGGGTCCCGGCGTCCACAATTGGGCATTCTGGGATGAATGGGTCAAAAAGGCGATCAAGTGGATGCTTGAGGGATGTAATTGATGCAAGATAGGGAAATGCTCACGGACGGCAATATCCTGAGCGATCTGCTTGAGGCGGAGATACTGCGACACAAAAAGGCTACCGAGGGCAACAAATACAGGATCGGTTCGTTTCTTATGTACGCTGTCGTCATCGGGATACTTTCAAAGACTTTGTGGATCGGGCTTTTGATATCGCTCGGCTCGGTTTACCACGCAGTAGTGCTCGCCGGGAAGATCAAGGAGCACGAAAGCAATATGGCATCGCTTCGTCGCGGCGGTTTTACCGTTGACACCGATTTTTTCAGCCACATATCGGACGAAAGCATCGTTGAGCCGCATCTCGGCGGTCTCAGCAGAAGCAAGAAGATGACACGTTACAAGCGCGTGACCTACTTCTGCTTTGATAACTGCAGATTCCGTCTGTGCTTTTTTAAAGGCTTCGGGTGGAGCCGTAAATATTATATGAGCCCCGGCGGACTCAAGAATATTTCTATCGCAGGCGACGAATTTTACGTTGCCGTCAGAGCTTGCGACGGCGAGGTAGGGCAGATATAGAGTGACAAGAATAATACGAACTAGTTTTTTGGCGACAAATATCCGCCATCAGTTCGTCAAACGCCTCGAATGTATTAATATACTATCATCGGCGTTTTCCTGCTGCTGACGAATATTTGTCAGCCAAAAAATCTCCGACCCGAGAGCCTTAATTTTTAGGTGATTTTGGGTGCGGAGGACGACG
>JAFOEU010000111.1 GCA_017387685.1 Clostridia bacterium | reverse complement strand
GCAAACCTTGTGCACCGGCGGATGCAGAGCAGACCACTTCGTAATGGCACCGCGCCGCCCGAGGAACAACTCGGTCGGCACGAGATCCTTCGGCGGCAAAGCGGCCTGCGGGCGCCGCCTCAGGATGACATCGTTTCTTTTGCAGGGGGCTGCGCCCCCTGCACCCCTGCTTTGCAAGTGCTAACAAAGCTTTCTTGATATAAAATTCCCTTTACATCGATTTTGTACTTTTAACTTGAAAGGAGTTGACCGTATGCACCAATTTAATATGACTCTGCCTTCCGCGGTCAGCTTCGCTCTTTCCCGGCTCGAATCCTGCGGATTCGAGGCTTACGTCGTCGGCGGGGCGGTGCGCGATGCTATGCTCGGGCGTGCGCTTCACGATTACGATATCACGACCTCGGCATCGCCCGCGGATACCAAGGCGGTATTTGCCGATTTTCACACCATCCTGACGGGTGAAAAGCACGGCACCGTGACCGTCGTTATCGAGGGGATGCCCCTCGAGATCACTACCTACCGCGTCGACGGCGACTACACCGACGGGCGGCGTCCCGATTCGGTGGAATTTACTAAAAATATAACCGAAGACCTCGCGCGGCGCGATTTCACCGTCAACGCGATGGCGTACTCCCCTACACGCGGACTTTGCGATCCCTTCGGCGGCGCAGAGGATTTAAAGCTCGGCGTCATCCGAGCTGTCGGCGATCCCGTCCGTCGGTTCACCGAGGATTCGCTCCGCATCCTTCGCGGATTCCGCTTTGCCGCGCGGCTTGGATTTGAGATCGAAGAAAAAACACTCGCGGCGGCTAAAAGCGAGCGCAAACGCCTCTCTGCCGTCAGCGCGGAGCGCATCGGCGGCGAGGTGCTCGGTCTGCTTTCGGCTGAAAAACCGTCGCATTCGCTCGCTTTGATGCATTCGACAAGCGTGCTGAGCGAAATAATGCCGAGGACATATTTTGAAACGCTCGCGCGGAGCGACTTCCGCGCGGTGGATTTCGTTCCCGATAATTTCCCCGAGGGACTTTATCTTAAAAAGGAAAGAGCCGAGGCTTCGCCGCTCGGATTCATCTCGGCGCGCGCGCATCTCGCGGCACTCCGTCTCGGAATGCTCCTTCGCGACAGCGACAAGTCGCTTTCAACCGAAATTCCGAGAAAACTGAAAATGAGCACCGAGCTTTCGGCTATCACGTCGGCTTGCGCATCGGGAATCCTTCCCAAGCGCGCAGATCCCGCGACGGTTCGCACCTACTCATCGGGAATCACGGGTAAAATAACCCCGAAATTCGCATATTTTATACTTTTAGCAGCGGGAGCACGCGACGAGCGCTTGCTTTCGGGCGAAAGCGCAAGGCTTGCGGCACAAAATCTCTTTGAGTGTGCCGAGCGCGGTGAGCCGATGTCGGTCTCCGATCTCGCCGTCAGCGGCAGAGATCTGCTCGAGGTTGGCGTTCTGCCCGGCGCGAGAGTGGGCGAAGTCCTATCCGAGCTGCTTGCGGCGGTGCTTGCAAATCCCGATTTCAACACGCGCGAAAATCTTCTCTCGCTTGTTCGCGATATGATGAGGTAAAAATGAAACTGATTAAAGACAGATTTGAATACTCGGGCGGCAGCCTTGCCTACCGTATCTACGAGCCCGAGGGTGAGATCCGCGCGGTGGTTCAGATCTCGCACGGAATGTGCGAATACGTCGGCAGATACGAGGAATACGCCGAGCATCTGTGTTCGCAGGGCATCGTCCTTGCGGGCAACGATCACCCCGGTCACGGCGAAAGCGCCGCGACGGATGCCGATTTCGGCTATTTTGCGAAGGAGGACGGCGTTGATCTCGCGATCGAAGGCCTCAAAAGGATGTCCGAGCTCTTGCTCGAACGCTACGAAAGCAAGCCCCTGATCCTGCTCGGCCACTCAATGGGCTCCTTCCTCTGCCGCATTTACATCACGAAATATGCCGAAAAGCTTGCGGGCGCGATCATAATGGGCACGGGCGGTCCCGGTGCTCCAACGGGCGCGGGAATTGCGCTGGCGAGCGTCATCGCAGGTCTGCGCGGCGACCGTCACCGCAGTAAGCTCTTGCGCTCGATCCAGCAGGCAGGCTACTTGAAGCGATGCGGCAAAAACGCCCTGCGCACCGATTGGCTGACACGCGACCGTGGCGTTGTGGAAAAATACAATAACGACAAATACTGCAATTACATATTCACCGTTTCGGGCTATCGCGATCTCTTCCGTATGCTCGAGGCGGTAAGCGTTGAGGATTGGGCAACGAAGGTCCCGACCGACCTACCCATCCTGCTTATCAGCGGAGAGGACGACCCCGTCGGTTCTTACGGTAAGGGCGTTTGTGCGGTTGCGGGTGCGCTTGCGCACGCGGGTGCACAAAAGCTTAAAACCGTACTTATCCCGGGTGCGCGCCACGAGGTTCTCAACGAAACCGACCGCGCGGACACCTACGCCCTGATCGACGGATGGATCGGCGAGGTTCTCGACGAGCTACCCTTTGAGGAAGTCGTAACCTTCTCCGAGGGCGAGATATGAGTGCCTTTTACGAGATCAAGCGCACCTTTGAGGGACGCTTTTACTACGAATTCCGATCGACCGAAACGCGCCTTCTTCTGCGCGGAGGCGAGCGAAGCACGGTTCATCTCTGCCGCGCGTCGATAGCCTCGATCAGGATCATCTGTGACAGTCCGCTTGAGGATACCGTCGGCTGTCTCGGCACACCGACCGAGCCCCTCGGTTACCCCAAATTCAAGGTGGAGCGGCGCGGGCGCGGAGTTTATACCCTCTCCCTCTACGCCAAAAACGGCAAATGCGTCGGCAAGACCCCCGACCTCGCCACCCCCGCCGCCGCGCTTGACGTTTATAATTCGATACAAAAATACGCGCGCTACGCACAGGTGCGCGATCAATAAAATTTCAAGGAGCACAAAATGCAGATTCCCGAACATTCTCCCACCGTAAAGCGCAAGAGATTTTTAATCAACTTTGCCTTTTTCGCTCTCATTTTCGCGTTATCCGTAGCTCTTGTCAGATACGCGCTCCCCGCGCTCTTCCCCTTCGTCGTTGCCTATATCGTGACGGCTATACTTCTGCCTCTCGTAAGACTGCTCAACAGTAAGCTTAAGATCAATAAAAGAATACTCTCCGTCATTCTCGTAATACTTTTTTACGGCACGATCGGCGTGATCGTGATATGGCTTTTAGTCGAGATCGCCGCATTTGCTACCGACAGGATCAAGGATCTTCCCGCCTTCTTCCAGACTCAGGTTCGCCCCTTCCTTGTCAACCTCTTTGACGAGATCCAGGAAATGATCTATAACCTCGACCCCGAAATGGCGATCGACTTCGATGCCTCCGTAAACTCGCTCCTTTCCTCGCTCGGAAGCACGGTTATGAGCGTTTCGGGTACTGTCGTCGGAAAGCTGACCGACTTTGCGGTCTCCGTGCCCTCCTTCCTGCTCAATATAGTAATAATGGTAGTCGCGACGATCTTCCTTCTCGTTGACTACGACGCTATCGGCGCCTTCATCACAAGACAGCTTTCGGACAAGAACAACGAGCTCTTACATAACATCAAGTCGCATCTTGGCAGCGTTCTCAAAAAATATCTCGTTTCCTACTCGCTGATAATGCTTATCACCTTCTCGGAGATATTTCTGGGACTTACGATAATCGGCTTCAAGCACGCGGCACTTATCGCGGTGCTGATCGCGGTATTCGATATTCTTCCCATCGTCGGCTCGGGACTCGTTATCGTTCCGTGGGCGATCATCTGCTTCATCACGGGCGACGTCGGCGCGGGAATCGGTCTCTTCATTCTCTGGGCGATCCTCTGCGTTGTAAGACAGATAATGGAACCGAAGATCGTCGGCGACAGCGTCGGAATGCACCCCTTCCTCACCCTTTTCGCGATGCTCGCGGGCAACTTTATCTACGGCGGTATCGGAATTCTGCTCCTCCCCGTAACGATCGCGCTGCTCCAAAGCCTGAACGCTTCGGGCGTCATCTCGATTTATAAGACCGTCAAGCCCGAGCCCGAGGAAAGCGACCCTCTCAGCGAGGCGATCACCAAGGGCGTGGACGCCGCAGGAGTGCTGATTCTGAAGCCCTTCAAGAAAAAGCTGAAGGCGAAGAAGCATTCTTCGGGGAAGAAGAAGGATTAGTTATTAGTTATTAGTTACTAGTTGTTAGTTGATGGAAGATTTGCTCGCATTGCGAGCAAATCGGCTATCGTGATAATTTAATTTGGCGTTGATAAACCTTTGTTTTGTGGGATAATTTAATGCATCAATCAAAAATTCTCGGATATCGTGAGCTTGACTTTTGATATCCGAGAATTTTTCAATTTGCTTGTTTTGGTTTTACACTGCACGAAATATCATCAGCACAGCACAAAATTATCTATGTGAAATTTTCGCAAAGCGAAAATTTACCTTCAACTAACAACTAATAACTAGCAACTAGCAACTATTCCCTCCCCCATCGCAGCTTTTCCATTTCTCCTCTTCACCTCACCCCTGCAAATAGCAACATTTGTCTCTCAAACAGCATCTTTTGACTTGTATTTTAACACTTTTTGTCTTATACTTAATCTGTATTATTATATTATAATAAAAACTATTTTTTCATCCAAAAGGAGAACAAAAAATGAAGCTTCCTGTTGCTATTCAGGTTTATTCCGTAAGAGACGATGCTGCTGCCGATCTTCGCGGCACGCTCGAAAAGATCAAGGAGATGGGCTACGACGGCGTTGAGTTCGCAGGTCTTTACGGCAACTCCCCCGAGGACATCCGCGCTATGTGCGATGAGATCGGTCTCGTTCCGATTTCCGCTCACGTTCCCTTCGTTGATATGCTCAAGAATCCTTATGGCCTTCTTGCAGATTACGCAAAGATCGGCTGCAAGTACGTTGCAGTTCCCTACCTCAGCCCTGAGCACAGACCCGACAACGCAAACTTCGACTACGTCGTTGATTTCATCGAGGTTCTCGGCAAGGCGGCTAAGGCTCTCGGCATTCAGCTTCTCTACCACAACCACGATTTCGAATTTATGACCATCGACGGCAAGTACGCCCTCGATATCCTCTACGAGAGAGTTCCCGCAGACCTTCTCAAGACCGAGCTTGACACCTGCTGGGTCAACGTCGGCGGCGAGAATCCCGCAGAGTACATCAAGAAGTACGCAGGCAGATGCCCCGTTGTTCACCTCAAGGACTTCTACGGCGAGAAGAGCGAGGATATGTACGAGCTCATCGGCATCGACAAGAAGGCTCCCGCACGTCCCTCCGGCTTCGAGTTCCGTCCCGTTGGAAGCGGTATCCAGAACTTCCCCGCTATCATCGAGTCCGCAATCGCTTCGGGCGCAGAGTGGGTAGTTGTTGAGCAGGATAAGCCCTCTATGGGTCTTACCCCCATGGAGTGCGCTAAGAAGAGCATCGAATACGTTAAGTCGATACTCTGATGAAGCTACTGAAATTTCTGACACTTACCGCTGCGGCTCTTCTTCTCTTCTCGTCCTGCGCGGGCGATAACGTAGAGGACCCCGCAGAAACCACCGCAGAAACCGAGCAGACGGCTGAAATTTACACTGTCGCCTCGTCCGGTGTATGCAATTACAGCTTTATCCGCGCAGACGTTATCGGAAGCGATGCGCTGAAAAAAACGCTTGATCTGCGCCGCAGCATCGAGGAAAAATTTGGCGTACTGATCAAAATGGAAAGCGACTGGTCGCGCGACAACAAGGAAAACAAAACGGTTGAATCAACCTCCGACGTCCATGAAGTCCTCTTCGGCAACACCAACCGTGCCGAGTCCCGCGCGGTCGCCGAGGAATACAAGGATCTCGGCTACGGCTACGTCATCCGTGCCGTGAACGGAAAGATCGTTATCTGGGGCACGGAGGACGGGGCTCTCGCAGCTGCTCTGAACTACTTTGGAGATACCTTCCTCGAATCCGAAACGCTCGAATTTCCCGAGGGCTATACCTATGTATGGAGCTTGACCGGTGAAGGTATGCCGCTCACCGTTATCGCAAACGAATACACCGTCATTTGCCCCCAAAGGGCGGTAAAAAGAATCTGGAACGCATCCGATATGCTCGCCTTAAGGCTCTCCGAGCTTTCGGGCACGAAGCCGAAGGTTGTGGCAGATGAAAAGGATACCGACAAGACGGACAAGGAGATCCTCGTCGGCTCGACCGACCGCGCCGAATCCGCGATCGACGGCATCGGCTATATGGATTACGTGATCCGCGTCAAGGACGATAAGATCGTCCTCTTCGGCGGAAGCCCTCTGGCAACTCAGTCGGCGGTTGAAAAGTTCGTTTCTTTGCTCAAGGACGGAACTATCTCCACCCTTGACGGCGATTTTGAGTACAAGAGCAATTACCACGCGCTGATCGCGGATTCGCTCGCCTTCAACATCGAATCCTTCGTTCCCGTGTGGGCGGATAAATTCACCCCCGCCGCGTGGATGACCGATTATGAAGAAAAGCTTTACGCCCTGACCGCACCGAGCGGCAGAATGACAGCCGATTCGCACCGCGGCGACGTTCAGAACTATCCCGAAAACTCGCTCCCCGGCATCCTCAGCGCAATTATGATGGGCGCGGACGTAATCGAGATCGACATTCGTCTTACAAAAGACAACATAATGGTGCTTATGCACGATGCCTCGCTCAAGCGCACCACCGACTGGAGCGCAAAGGCGGGCAAAAACGGTCTTCCCTCCTCGGATAAAATCGAGGATTGGACCTACGAGCAGCTTCGCGAGCTTCGCCTTCTCTACGGCGGCAAAACCTCCGATTGCATCATCCCCACGATGTACGAGGCGGCGCTCCTCTTTGCAGGACGCTCGCAGATCCACTTTGACTGCAAGGTCGCGGATCAGCTCGACCAGAACTCCGATATTTTCCTTCTCGCCGAGGCGACGGGCTCGAAGGAATCCTTCGTATATTATTACGGACTCTCCGTGATGCAGAAATGGCAATCACTCAACAAGGATGATAAGGAATTTTCCGATTTCGTCAAGAAAATGGCAAAATATCTCGCAATGTCGGGACACGGTCTCCGCAAGCGTAATTTCGAAATGATCGAAAAGCACGGCGACCACATCGAGGGCTGGAAAAAGGCTTGGAACGAGGGCTACAAGATGACCTTCACCAACAAGATATACGATTTCTGCCAATACGTCGCGGCTAACGAAAAACCCATTCAGCTTCCATGACAAGCTGTAAAAATTTTTCCGTCGGCGGGAGACTTTTGATGGCGTGTTTGGCAGCATTGATGCTCACCGCCCTCACCGTCTCCTGCACGGCAGATCCAACCGAGGATGATCCGCCGGCTTCGGAGATAACCTCCCCGATCACCGAGGAGGATCTGAGAACCTACTCTCCCCTCCCCCTTATCGCGAGCAGATACACCCTCATCTGCGGCAGTAAAGCTCCCGAAAAGGTTCGCCTCGCCGCGGAGGAGCTTGCGGGTAGGATCGCAGAATCCGAAAAAGCATCCCCCGCCATCTCCACCGACATTGAAGCCGCCCCCTCGCGGCTTGAATTGCTGATCGGCGAGACCGATCGCGCCGAGTCGATCGAGGCGGCAGAGTCGCTCGGTTGTATGGATTACACTATCCGCATAAAGAACGGCAAGATCGCCGTCCTTGGAGGCAGCCCGCTTGCAACCGTTCAGGCTGTCCGTGTCTTCACGGAAATGCTCTTCGACGGCAGGATCGAAAATCTCGGCTCGGATTTCGTTTACGAATACGACTACGACAGATTTTTCGTTGATTCGCTCGCGCTTCACGCCGACACCTTCGTCCCCAAGTGGGCGAGTCACTTCACGCCTCAGCCCTGGATGCTCGACTTTGACGAAAAGGTCTACGCGCTGACCTGCCCGAGCGGAAGAATAACCTCGTCCGCGCATCGCGGCGACGTGGTTAATTATCCCGAAAACTCGCTCGAGGCGATACTCAGCGCCATAATGCTCGGAGCGGACGCGGTTGAGATAGACATCAGGCTCACAAAGGACAACGTAATGGTGCTGATGCACGATGACACTCTGCTTCGCACCACCGATTGGCAGAAGAAAAAGGGAAAAAACGGTCTTCCGAAATCCCCGAGGATCGAGGATTGGACCTACGAGCAGCTTCGCGAGCTCCGTCTTCTTTATGACGGCAAGCCCACGGAGTCGCTGATCCCCACGCTTTACGAGGCGGCGATCCTTTTTGCGGGCCGCGCACAGATTCATTTCGACTGCAAGGTATCGGATAAGATCGACCGCGACACGGATATCTACCCCCTCGCAGAGGAAACGGGCTCAAGGTCCTCATTCTTCTACACCTTCGGCTACAATATGATGCGCAAATGGCAGAGATATGACAGCGAGGACGTCGAGTTCAGAAACTTTATTAAAAAGATAACCGTCTACCTCGCACAAAGCGGTCATTCGCTCCGCAAGTCAAAATTCGATTTGCTTTCAAAATACGGTGACGATCCAAACGGCTGGACGGCGACCTATAAAGACGGCTATAAAACCGTCTTCACCGATAATATCATATTATTTTGCCGCTACTCCGCGACAAAGCAGGAACCACTCGAACCAATTAAATTAAAATAAAAACCAAATACATTATTTTGGAGGAAAAAAACAATGGCAGACAAATCTATGGACGGACTTAACACCTTTGAGGCTCAGGTTGAGACCAAGGTTGACACCGCAAAGAAGCTTCGCATCGGTATCATCGGATGCGGATGGATCGCAGACTCTCACATGAAGGCTTACCTCAATCAGCCCGACGTTGAGATCGTTGCAGGCGCAGACCTTGTTCCCGGCAAGGCTGCAAAGTTCTTCGAAAAGCACGGCGTTGAGGGCGCAAAGTCCGATTACGCTTCCCACAAGGAAATGCTCGACGATGAGAGCCTCGCTCTCGATGCAGTTTCTATCTGCACCTACAACCGTCAGCACGCAGAGCCCGCTATCTACGCTCTTAAGAAGGGCGTAAACGTTCTCCTTGAGAAGCCCTTCACCGTAACTCTCGACGAGGCAATCGAGGTTATGAAGGCTGAAAAGGAAAGCGGCAAGGTTCTCTCCATCGGCTTCCAGCCCAGACTCGACGCTAATATGCAGATGATCAAGAAGATCTGTCAGTCCGGCGAGCTCGGCGAGATCTACTACATCCAGACCGGTGGCGGACGCCGCCGCGGTATTCCGACTCCCTTCGGAACCACCTTCATCGAGGACAAGACCGCAGGTCTCGGCGCACTCGGTGATATCGGATGCTACTCCCTTGATATGGTTCTCAACGCGATCGGCTATCCCAAGCCCCTCACCGTTTCGGGTTACAAGTCCAATTTCTTCGGCAAGTGCCCCACTTACTCGGGCTACCGCGCTGACAAGAGAGCTGAATATGCAGATCTCTTCGGCGTTGACGATTTCGCAGCAGCATTCGTTCGTCTTGAGGGCGGCATCATCCTCGACTTCCGTATTGCTTGGGCAATGAACATGGACACCCCCGGTGACACCATCATCCTCGGTACCAAGGGCGGTCTCCGTATCCCCTCCACCGAGTGCTGGAACGGCTCGGTTGGCGGACCTATGAAGATCTATCACGAGGTTTGCGGTCAGCAGGTTGAGACCGAGATCCCGATCATCAAGATGAAGGAAGGCCTCTTCGATCTCAAGATCCGTACCTTCCTCGATGCAGTTAAGAACGGCACTCCCGCTCCCGTTCCCTCCTCTCAGATCCTCTACAACCAGGCTATCATCGACGGTATCGCTAAGTCCGCTGAGTGCGGCCGCGAGGTTGAGATCGTTATCCCCGAGATCTGATGCCAAACCTTACACTAAATTTCCGCCCCGAGACCCTCGGGGCGGGAACTCCCGTAAGCATCTATCTTCCCGACGAGATCGTCGAAGATATGCCCGTGCTCTACCTGCTTCACGGTATGCACGGAGATCATATGTCGTGGCTGAACGGCTCCGCGATCGGCAGATACGCGCGTGCGCTTAAGATCGCGGTCATTATGCCCTCGGTCGGCAACAGCTTCTACTGCAATATGAAGTACGGCGGGAGATATCACGATTACGTTGCAATCGAGCTTCCCGAATATATCGGCAAGCTCCTTCCTTTTATCACCAAAAAACGCGAAAAGACCTTCATCGCAGGCCTCTCGATGGGCGGCTACGGCGCGGTCAAGCTTGCGCTTCGCAATCCCGACAAATTCTCCGCCTGTGCTTCCCTTTCGGGCGCACTCGATATGAACGTCGACGTCAAGGCGGGCGATCCCGGATGGCTTACCATTGTCAAATCGATCTGGGGTGAGGATTACGAAACCGCCCTCCCCGGCTCGGAGGATGACGTTATCCACCTTCTGAAAACTTTCCCCGAGGACAAGCCGAAGCCCCGAATCTACGCCGCTTGCGGCACCTCCGACTTTCTTTATCAGCAGAATCAGACCTTCCGCCGCGCCATCGCGGACACGGAATTTGAATTCAAATACGAGGAAGGCCCCGGCGCGCATACCTGGGTGTTCTGGGATAAGTGGATCGTGCCCGCGCTGAAGTTTTTGACGGCGGAAACAGAGCAGTAAGGCATATCGCGCTTCGCGCGAATGATAATCTGCCCTTCGGGCAGAGTGATAATCTCGCTTCGCGAGAGTGATAATTCGCCCCGTTGGGGCAAAATAAAGGTAACTACTATGGATTTTGAAATTATCGGCGGGAACAGCGGCGCGAGGATTTATATTGACAACGAGCGCGACGAGGGCGGCGTGCTTCTTTTTGACGTTCATCTTGAGCTTGAGGAGGAAGCTATTCCCGAGCCCTTCAGCATCTCGTTCAGTATTCCGGACGTGGATATTTATTCGGTCTGGAGTCCGAGCATACGCGCCGAAAGACATCTCGGCCCGCTTTGGCATAAGCGCACCACGGAGTCGCGCCTCGCATCCTGGATGCCTATTCACGCCCTCGTTTCGATGTCGGGCAGAAACAGAATGACGGTCGCTCTGTCGGATGCCAAGACCCCCACCTCGCTTCGCACCGGTGTGCGCGAGGAGGATGCTCGCATCTATTGGCTGATCAATTTCTTTACTATCCCGATTGCTTCCATTAAGGAATACACGGCGACGGTGCGCGTCGACACGCGCGATATTCCCTACTACGACGCGATCTACGACACCGTGTCCTGGTGGGAAAACGAGTGCGGATACCGCCCCGCATACGTCCCCGAGCACGCAAAGCTCCCGATGAACTCGCTTTGGTACAGCTATCACCAGATGCTCGACGTCGAGGACATCGTCAAGGAATGCAAGCTCTCCAAGGCGATCGGAATGGACACCGTCATCGTTGACGACGGCTGGCAGACCGACGACAACAACCGCGGATATAAATTCTGCGGCGACTGGGAGGTTGCCGAGTCCAAGATCCCCGATATCAAGGAGTTCGTAAACCGCGTTCACGAAACGGGAATGAAGATCATGCTTTGGTTTTCGGTTCCCTACGCGGGCATCGAATCGAAGATATACAACCGCTTCAACGATATGCTCCTCGATCAGAGCGGAAACGGCAGAACGCACTTCTCCCTCGACCCGCGATACCGCGAGGTGCGCGAGTACCTGATCGGCATTTACGCCAAAGCAGTCGGCGAATGGGGATTTGACGGGCTCAAGCTCGATTTTATCGACAGATTTTCCCTCAAGGGAAGCTCGTTTGAATACGACGAAAGGCGCGATTATCACTCGCTCGAGGATGCCGTTGATGCTCTTATGACGGAGGTGACCGACACTCTGCGGGGGCTCAACCCCGAGGTCCTCATCGAGTTCAGACAGACCTACGTCGGACCCGCGATCAGAAAATACGGCAATATGCTCCGCGTGGGCGACTGCCCTAACGACGCGATCCTCAACAGACAGGGCATCGCCAACCTCCGACTTACCTCGGGCAAAACCGCGGTGCATTCGGATATGGTCATGTGGAACCGCGAGGACACAGTAGAAAGCGCGGCTTTGCAGCTCGCAAGCATACTTTACAGCGTTCCGCAGATCTCAATGAAGCTCGACGGGCTTCCCGAGGATCACAAAAGAATGCTTGAATTCTATCTTTCGTTCTGGCGCGAGAACCGCGACGTGCTCATCGGCGGCAAGCTGCTTGCAGCAAATCCCGAGAGCGTATACAGCCTCGTTTGCTCCGAAAAGGACGGAAAAGCGATCTTCACGTCCTATACCGATCCGATGATAGATTGCGGCGCGTATTCGGAGGTCATCGCGGTCAACGCCTCGAGGCACCCATCGCTC
>JAFOEU010000110.1 GCA_017387685.1 Clostridia bacterium | reverse complement strand
GGATAATCCAAAGTCGCTTGTTTATGAAGCAAATATCGTAACTGTTAAAGACGACGGAAGCGATAACAGTATGCGGAAATATACCCGTGTTGAGGACGTTGCGGATATTGAAGTCTTGGAGTTCGACGGTGAGGGACTTATCTCCCCATCACTTGCAGATAAGATCGACACCGATTATTGCGGTCAGCATATTCATTCCTCTTTCCAAATCCGTATGCCGTATATTAAAGGTGTGGTTCACGAGGTTGATTTCAAATCTATGCTTTCCGAGCTTGGCGTTCCGTATATCATCGACCTTTGGGGCAACAAGCACAAGGTGCGCGACGTTGACCTCATTCTCACCAAGAGTATGTTCAAGGGATACGGATGGATGACCGAGAACGGACTGACCTTTGACGAATATCTCGCCCGCTGCCGTAAATACCGCCACGCGCTTTATATCTCGGGTGTCAATCAGACAGACAAGCAGGAATATACCGAGCTGAACTATCAGTTCTTGAATACCGTTTCCATGAAAGCCGAGGAGTTCCGCCCACTCGATTTGCCCGACGGATGGACTACCTCACCCGAAACGGATAGCCGCCATTGGATCACCAAGGCGACCGAAACACAGTATTACGATTACGTTGCAAATAACCATTACAGAGTACAGTATTTCATTAACGCGCTCGACAGCTTTGAAAGCTCGGACAAGCAAAAGCAGCTTGCACGGATTTTGCAAAAGAACCACCTTTTCGTAAATGAGCCGATCTACACCGCAGATCTCGACAGCAAGGCAAAGAAGGTGCTTGAAAAGTATGCTCTCGGCAGGCTCGTCATTTCGGGAGATAACCGTTATCTATCGGGCGACTTGATGCGATTTATTCAATCTCTCGTCAAAACGGTATCCGCGGTTGACGATAAGTATATGGGCGTGGTTGCCCGTATAGGACAAGAGTGCTCCTCGCAAGCGGTGGCATACGCGCCGGGAGCCGCATACCCCGAGGGAGATAAATATACACTTTTGCGAAATCCGCATATAGCGCGTAATGAAGAAGCCGTAGTATCTCCCATTGAGCAGATCGGCTATCTTCGTAACAAGTATTTTTCTCACCTAAATTATGTTGTAATGGTGGATTCGCGTACACTCATTCCCGAACGCTTGGGCGGCGCGGACTTTGACGGAGATATGGTTAAGACGATTGCCGATCCATTGCTGAATGAGTGTGTTACCCGAAATTACAAGGAGAACGATTTCGATCCGTTCAGCCATCAGAGCAATATCCCTCTTTTGAAGATACCCTCCGCAGAGCCAATCATCCGCGATGCAAACGATTGGCAGGCGCGGTTTGAGGCGGTAAAGAGCACATTTTCATCCCGCATTGGACAGATCTGTAACGCAGCCTTTGACCGAAGCATCATTGCATACGACGAAAACTCCACCGCCGCCGAGCGCAACCGTTGCCGCGAGGAGACCGAAACCTTGGCTATTCTCGTTGGTCTTGAGATCGATTCCGCTAAAAGCGGTATCAGGCCCGATCTGACCGAATATC
>JAFOEU010000109.1 GCA_017387685.1 Clostridia bacterium | reverse complement strand
GGGCTGATATTGTTTTTCTCAAAGAAGGCAATAATGACTGGTTTCAAAGAAACGGCGGAAAGTGTTGATAGTGCTATGTAAAATCAGAATCAAAGTTTTCACCAAATGGGTGATGTAATAGTAAAATGAATCTCTCGTCGAGAAATTGAATTGATTAAACGGAGGTGAAGATATGAAGCCCTTATCTACGGGTACGGGACTTAAAGACAGGCTTAAGCAATTTGATATCTGTCTGCTTATCTGCACCTCCATTTTGTCGCTTTTGAGCCTTCTTTTGATGTATTCGATATCGGACAAAGACGGAACCGGTCTGCTTAAGATGCAGGCGGCGGCTACTTTCGCGGGCGTTTGCGTAATGGTTCTCCTTTCCATGGTCGATTATCAGGAGGTAGTCAACAAGCTTTGGCTGATATTTTTGATCGGAGAGATCGGACTTCTCGGAATTACGCTGATCTACGGCGTTGCCGAGGGCGAAAACGTGAGCTGGCTGAAGATCGGACCTATCCACATTCAGCCCTCCGAGTTTGTTAAGGGCACCTTTATAGTTACCTTTTCAAAGCACCTTGATATGGTCAAGCATAGGATAAATCATCCGCTTTCTATTCTGGCGCTCGGACTTCACGCGGGTGTTATTATCGGTCTTATAATGCTTTCGGGCGACCTCGGAGTTGCGCTCGTTTATTGCGGCATAGTTGCGCTTATGCTTTTCTGCGCGGGACTCAGTATCTTTTACTTCCTCGGCGCGGGCGTTGCGGCGTTCGTTGCGATACCTTACGTCTGGGATTTTTTGAAGGAATACCAAAGAAACCGTATAATTTACGGCTTTGACCCCGAAAGTGACCCCGAGGAATACGGTTATCAGGCTCTCCTCGGCAGGGATGCGCTCGCAAACGGCGGAATGTTCGGTAAGGGTATTCACGGCGGCGAGTATTATCACGATCTTTTCGCTTGCGAAAACGACTTTGCTTTTTCTACCTTGTGTGAGAAATTCGGACTCGCCTGTGGAATTCTCGTTCTCGTTTGCCTCACCGTTATAGTTTTCCGTGTTTTTATGATCGCGCGGACGTCGCGAAAGGACAGCGGCGCGTTTCTTTGCATCGGCGTTGCGGCGGCAATAGTGGTGCAGACAACAGAGAATATCGGAATGTGCCTTGCGATGCTCCCCGTTATCGGAATCACACTTCCCTTTATAAGCTACGGCGGTTCTTCGACACTTGCAATGTACCTCCTCCTCGGAATGGTGCATTCGGTAAAAACCCACCGAGTCAAGTATAATTTTGAGCGAGAACAAGCATAAAATAATATCCTCCCGAATAAAAACTAATGAGAGTTAGTTTCGGGAGGATTTTTTATGTTTATTTATTCATTCAGAGCGAGCACGCTGCGCTTTTTCGCGCTTTTGCTGCTTGCCGTGGGCGCGCTGACCGCGCTGATCGTTTTCGTTCCCGCCTATGAGCCGCCGCAGTATGACGACACCGCCGCCTCGATCAGCTACGATAAGATCGAAACGAACGAGGATCGAATCGCCTTTCTCGCGCAGTTTGGCTACAAGGTCTCGGGCGAGCCGATCGAGAGCGTTGAGCTGACCTTGCCCGACGATTTCGACCGCGTTTTTTCGGGTTATAACGAGCTGCAAAAGGCGCAAGGACTTGACCTGACGAAATACAAGGGCAAGACCGTCACGCGCTATACCTACGAGGTCTCGGACTACCCCGGTCATGAGGGAGAGAAGATATACGCAAATCTTATAGTCCGCAAAAACCGCATAATCGCGGGAGATATATGTTCCGCAGCCCCGAGCGGATTTATCCACGGCTTTGAAAGGACCGAAAGACAGTAAAAAGTGCAGAGTTAAGAGTGCAGAATGCAGAGTTAAGGAAATTTTCGCTTTCGCGAAAATAATATGAAAGTCGCGGATATGGAAATTCCATATCCGCGATTATTTATAAAATATTATTTTCCGAGCCTTGCGAGGAAAATTACCTTAACTCTGCACTCTTAACTCTGCACTCTGCACTCATCCAAGCATTGCCGCGCCGATGATTCCGGCGTCGTTGCCGAGGGTTGCGATACGGATATCGGTATCACGAACGATACCCGAGCCGTATGTCTCCGCTCTTACGAGGGGAATGAGGGGAGTCAGAAGGTTATCCTTCTCATTTGAGATTCCACCGCCGATCGAGAGAACCTCGGGCTGGAAGATGTTGATGATGTTGATGATACCGCAAGCGAGGTACTTGATGTAATCGTCAACGACCTCACGTGCCGCCTCGTCACCCGCGCGCATAGCGTCAAAGGACGTGCGTCCCGAAACCTTGCCGCGCTCAGCGACCATATCGGACATAATAGTCTTTCTGCCCGATGCTTCGCATTCTGCGATCTTTTCGGTGGTCATCCTGATCAGGGCAGTAGCCGAGCTGTAAGCCTCCCAGCAGCCCTTGCGTCCGCAGGAGCACTGTCTGCCGCCGCATACGATTACGATGTGACCGAGCTCTGCGCCCGCGTAGTTGAAGCCCGAGTAGATCTTGTCGTCGATGATGATGCCGCCGCCGACACCCGTGCCGAGCGTGATCATGATCGAGGTCTTCGAGCCCTTTGCGGCACCGACCTTAGCCTCGCCCCAAGCAGCGGCGTTTGCATCGTTTTCGATGGTTACCTTCGGTACGGGGAAGCCCGCCTTCAGCTTTTCGGCGAGAGGGAAGTTACGGAAGGGAAGATTGTTCGCGTATTCAACAACGCCCGTGTCGTGATTTGCAACGCCGGGGCTTGCGATACCGACAGATGCGATCTCGTCAATGGAAACACCCGCTTCCTTGATAAGCGAGTGGCAAAGCGCAGCCATATCTGCGGCGATCTCGTCCGCGGGTCTGTGTGCGCCCGTGGGGATGCTCAGGCGGGCAATGATCTTGCCCTCGTCATTTACAATACCGGCGGCAATATTAGTTCCGCCAAGGTCAACACCGATTCTATACATATCAATTAATCCTTTCGGTTTTAAGTTATTATCAATATTATAAAATAAAAACCGCGTTTTGTCAACACGGTTTTTGATTTTTCTTAAAATATATTCCCCTGCATCAGCAGCAAGGTCCGCCTATGCACATATTTGCGCAGAAGCAGATCTTAAGGCAGTCGCAGAAGGTATCCGAGCAGTCGGTGTGCGTGGTGTAAGTACCGCCTTGATAAGCCGAGGTGCGGGCGCGGAGATGCTCGCGGGCGGTGCGGTATTCCTCGTTCGCGGGATCTCGCTCGCAGGCGATGTCGAAGCAACGCCCCGCGTCGATTATATTTCCGCGCATCATAAGCGTCACGCCGCGCAGATAGTACCATTCCGCGCCGCGCTCATTCTGAGGAACTGTTGCAAGAACCGCCTCCGCCTCACGAACACGGTGGGCGTTGATGTGAACGCGTATTGCGGTGTATCTGTCGTCGCCCGTCGATGAAGATTCGCTGTATGAAGAATCTCCGTAATATCTATCCTGCGCCTTGCCCGAGCGGATCTTTTCGATCTCCTCGTAGGCGGCGTTGATCTCCTTCATGCGTTCCTCTGCCTGCTCGCGCTCGGCGGGATCGGTAAATTTATCGGGATGATTCTCGCGGGCGAGCTTGCGGTAGGCTTTTTTTATATCGTCGTCACTCGTATCGCGTGTGACTCCGAGTACGGTAAAAGGATCTCTCATTTGAGCGAGTCCTCCTTATGTGTGTATTTGATGGCATCCTCTCGGCGCGGCTTGCGGTAGCTGCCGTCGATGACGGCACGCGCGATTCGGGGCATACCCTCTGTGAGGATGTTTTTGACGATTCGGTAGGCGCGCGAATGCTCGTCGACGTCGGCAAGATCGAGCATCGCCATTGCCGAGTCGCTCTCGTCGCGCAGGATGCATTCAAGCGTCATTTTTTCGTCGGCGTCGAGCTCTGTTCCGTATGCCGCGGTAAGGACGTTGTATCTGCCTTTTTTTACGTCCTCCTTGAAATCGTCGAGGGCGTC
The DNA here is from genome assembly GCA_017387685.1 of Clostridia bacterium. Taxonomy (GTDB): domain Bacteria; phylum Bacillota; class Clostridia; order Oscillospirales; family CAG-272; genus CAG-390. The sequence continues at coordinate 7,406 of JAFOEU010000109.1, read as the reverse complement.
GATGCAGTAGATCCACCGCCCGACGTGCCTGCCGATCGAATAAGCGATCGCGTAGTTTTCGAATTCGATGCCTCGCGCGGCGAGCATTCCGACGACCTCTCCAAAGGCTTCCGCGCATTCGTCGATGCCCGAGTCGGAAAAATCACGATCCGAATTGCTTTCCTCGGCGGTATAGAAGAGCGCGAGCTTGTCGCGTATGATCTGAACGATGCCCGTATCCTGCTCGTCTGCGCGCTTGACCCATTTTTTAGCCGGAAGGCGGCAGAGAATAGCGCAGAGCTTTTTAAGCCCCTCCTCGTCGATGATATCGTCCTCGAGCTTGAGGGCGGCGAGGGTGCTCATCGCGCCCGCGGAGAAGTCGATATCGGGCGACCCTGTGAGCATATTTTTACGGACGAGCGGCGAATAGGGACAGCGGTGACGCTCGCATTCGGGCGCGTCCTTTGTCATCAGCATGCGAAGAAGCGAGAGGAAAACGCCGTCGTAGGAGAGCGTGAGATTCGCACCCGCGCCGCAGACCTGACCCATAGAGCGGCAAAGCCCGCAATAAGCCGCGCGATAATATTCATAGTCCCCGACCGTCAGATTGGGGATATATGGCTGAACGTACCCGAACATAGCTGCCTCCGAAAATTGATATATATATGATATACCAAAATAATCCAAATTGCAATATTAATTTGTAAATAAAAAGGAAGAAATTTGCCGTAGTATCGGGCAAATTTAACGCTTAATTGTAAATTTGGATTCAAATATAGTTGACATTAAGTAGAAATTGTGGTATACTTATTATTATTAATAAATAATGAGTAGATTTGCTCAAAATTCGATAAGGAGATAAAAGTAATGAAATTAAACAAAAAAGGCTTCGGCGTTGCCGAGATAGCGATCGTAGTATTGCTCATCGGCATCCTCGCGGCAGCTGTTATTGCGGGATTTATGGGAATTAAGAAGAATGCCAATGATGTGGCGGACGAACAAGGAAAAATTGCACAAACAATGTCTAATGATCTTAAGCACTCTTTTCCGATCGTTTTGTCAGATGATCAAAATGGACTTATTATCAAACCCGGAGAATACGAAGTGTATGACCTTAATGGTAATAATCTAAAGGATTTTAAAAATTCAGGAATAAAGACATCGGATAATATTAAAGTTGATAACATATATACTATAGTTAATGAAGGGGGAGACCTTTTTATTAAAGGTAGTGGAGGTACGATAGAATTTTCCAAATATGCTATTAGACATCCTTCTGGAACAAATGGCACGACTACGATAGAGAATACAATACTTAAGATAAATCACTCTACTGTAGCAGGTAATTATGCTATGTATATTTTTGGAGGAACCTTAAATTTACATAATGTTACTTTTAAATCTGTCCAAAGGGGTGTTGCAGCTCTTTATGGAGCAAAAATTAATATTTCTGCAGATAAAGATGAGTATGAACTGACTAATAATCAGTCGTCAACGGGTGGTTATGTTATATATGCCGCAGCGGAGGGGACTGAAGTGACGATAGATGGGGGATTGTATAGATCAATACCCAAGAATATGATTTTATGTACAGAGCAAGCGACGATTAATGTAAAAAACGGTACGTTCAAATGTAAGCAAAATGGTAATGATAATGGTGCAGATACAAGGGGAATGTTTATGATTACTACCAATGGTGTCATAAACATTAGCGGAGGACTTTTTGATTATTCTGATGCAAAAAAACCTGAAAATAAGTTTATAGTTACTTTTTCTGGCGCAGGTGGAACACTTAATATTAGTGGTGGTGAATTTGTTACTGAGATGAAATATAAATCGGGTACGGGAACAATAGTAATCACCGGTGGAGCTTTTGCTGTCAAGCCGAATGCAGAATGGATTCCTGAAGGTTACTCTATTTCCGCTGAAAAGCAGCCTGTAGTGTGCCGCGATGGTGTAACACGCAATTTGTGGGTAGTAACCAAAAATTAAAAAACGATAACTTAACAAAGCGAACCCCACTTGAGCGGGGTTCGCTTTCAGTTTACTGACAGAATATCAATAAAACCAATCAAATAGCAATAAGCACAAAGGCAGAAAGCTATGTTAGCACACACAAAACAGGCCTTCCCCGGTGGGGGAAGGTGGCAGCCGAAGGCTGACGGATGAGGCGCCTGATAAGTTACAGTTTTTCGCGAAGAGAAAATCTTCCAAAACATACCCAATAAAATATTTTGTTTTGCATTCAGAATGCAAGCGAATACAGCACGAAGGTTTTTTACAATGCCAATGGTTGCGCCGTCTGCGGACGGCGGGGGCAGAGCGCAATACTTCCCTACATTCGGGAAGTATTGACTCTGTCCAAAATGCCGAAGCGGAGCTTCGTCATTTTGAAGCGCGGTGGCGAAGGCTGAAGCCTTCGCATTGAAATGAGGCTCCGCCTCAAACTCCGCAAACTTTTGAAAAAGTTTGATCAAAACTTTTCGTCTTTTTTGCCTTTTTGTTGAAATTTGCTTGACTGCTCGGTTTGTTTATGCTATAATTAACCTAACCAAAAACTCTTTTGCAAAAGGAGAAAATTAAAATGATCAAGATCACATTTATGGGCGCGGGCAGTACTGTTTTTGCCAAGAACGTGCTCGGCGACGTTATGATGACTCCCTCCCTTTGGGATTCCGAAATCGCTCTTTACGATATCGACCCCGAAAGACTTGAAGAGTCCTACATAATGATCTGCTCCCTCAACAAGAATATCAACGAAAACCGCGCTACTATCAAGAAGTACCTCGGCGTTGCTGAACGCAAGGATGCTCTCCGCGATGCTACCTTCGTAGTTGACGCCATCCAGGTCGGCGGTTACGACCCTTGCACCATCATCGACTTCGAGATCCCGAAGAAGTACGGACTCCGTCAGACCATCGCCGACACCCTCGGCATCGGCGGCATTTTCCGCGCTCTCCGCACCATCCCCGTTCTCGACGATTTCGCAAAGGATATGGCTGAGGTCTGCCCCAAGGCTCTCTTCCTCAACTACACCAACCCCATGGCGATCCTCTCCGGCTTTATGCAGAGATACACTCCCATCGAGACCGTAGGTCTTTGCCACAGCGTTCAGGTCTGCTCGAACGGCCTTCTCAAGGAAGTCGGACTTGAGCCGAAGCGCCCCATCCGCGAAAAGATCGCGGGCATCAACCACATGGCGTTCCTTCTTGAGCTTGAGGATGCAGACGGCAACGACCTCTACCCCGAGATCCGCCGCCGCGCTTGCGAGATCCTCGAGAATCCCCCCGAGAACTTCAAGGATCTTGTCAGATTTGAATATATCCGCCGCCTTGGCTACTACTGCACCGAGTCGAGCGAGCACAATGCGGAGTACAACAACTTCTTCATCAAGGAAAAGTACCCCGAGCTCATCGAGCGTTACAGAATTCCGCTTGACGAGTATCCCCGCCGCTGCATCAATCAGATCGCGCGCTGGAACAGCGACAAGCAGAAGTATCTCTCCGACGACGTATCCCACAAGAGAACACACGAATACGCATCCTGGATCATGGAAGCGATCGTTACCGACAACGCATACAAGATCGGCGGTAACGTGCTCAACCGCGGACTTATCGACAACCTGCCCGCAGATGCTTGCGTAGAAGTTCCCTGCCTTGTAAATAAGCTTGGTGTTCAGCCGACCCACGTCGGACGCCTGCCCGTTCAGCTCGCGGCAATGAACATGACCAACATCAACGTACAGCTCCTCACCATTGAGGCGGCTGTTACCAAGAAAAAGGAGCATATCTACCACGCCGCAATGCTCGAGCCGCACACCTCCTCCGAGCTTTCGATCGACGATATCATCGCCCTCTGCGACGACCTCATCGAAGCACACAAGGGATGGCTGCCGGAATACCATTAATTGAAAAAGCCCCATCTTGGGGCTTTTTTAATTAATGAGTGAAATCTCTGCTTCGTAGCTTCTGCGCTTTTTGATCCACGGTGAAAATCAGCAAAATACTTGACAATCACCGCGTTTTATGGTAACATAATTATATTAATATGAAAGAATGACGAGCGAATGCCTATGAGCAATCAAAAGATATCTCGCGTTTCCGCGATGCATTACGTCAAAATGGTGATCCGCGCGCTGATGTTCCTCGGTGCGACGGCACTTTATATATTCAAAAAAATAACGGGAAGGGAACTGTTCTATGAAAGCGCCAAGCCGATACATTGGTTTTTGGTGCTCGTCTTTATTGTCTACGCGATCGAAATGGCGTGCCGTTTCTTCCCGTCAAAACTCGAAAGCCCCGGTTGCCAAAAGCAGTTTGCAAGAAACTTTATCCCAACCTCGGAGAAAACTCCGCACCTTCAGTCATGGAAGCGTACCTTCGCCGTCGCGGCGGCTTGGTTTGCACTCAACGGAATAATCGGAGCCCTTTATTTCACGGATATAATAGATGCGGGCATTCTGATCCTCGTCACCCTTGCATACGGCGTTTGCGATATGATCTGTATCCTCTTTTTCTGTCCGTTCCAAACGTGGTTTATGAAAAACCGATGCTGTACCGACTGCAGGATTTATAATTGGGATTTCGCAATGATGTTCACACCGTTGATCTTCATTCCGCACCCATATACGTATAGCCTCGTCGCACTTTCGCTGGCGATCCTGATTCGCTGGGAATGGAACTACCGCCGCCACCCCGAACGCTTTTCCGAGTCGACGAACGCTTGCGTTTCCTGTAAGCATTGTAACGAAAAGCTATGCAAGCATAAAAAACAGCTTATGGCGTTCATCCGTGACAAAAAGTTTATCAAGAGGTGAGAAAGTGAAAAGATGCTTTTCTCTGATGATAATTTTGGCGTTCATACTTACCCTTGCCGTTCCCGTAAACGCGGCGGAGGCGGTTGTCTATGTCAAGGACGGCGGCACGGGTGACGGAAGCTCACCCTCCTCTCCCGTCGGAACACTTGAGTCCGCTTATGCGCGCGTCATTGAAATCTCTGAAATCAAAAACAACCCGAACGCCGAAGCCGTGATCGTAATCTGCGGCACGGTGACGATCTCCGATCATTTCAACTATAACGGCAAGCTTGCGCACAAGGGTAAGCTGACATATACATCGGTGTACGGCGAGGATTTCCGCGCGACGTCGGATGCCCGTCTGGTCGTCAGCGCGCCGTCAAAGTCCGCGCTATCCGTCAATGACGAGCACCGCTTCGTCCTCGGCGGACCAACCCGATTTGAAGCTCTTACGATAGATCGCGGCGCGGAAAACGCTGTCTCGCTGACCATTTACGCCACAACCGAGCTGTATATAGCCGAAAGTGTTGAGGTCGTCAATACGAATTGGGACCCCAACTACATTGAGCCCGTAATCGGGCTGACCGAGGATGAAATCTCGTCGATGGTTCTCTCAGCGCATCGAGGTTATCAGCCTATGGGACCCGAAAATTCGATCCTCTCCTTTGAAGCGGCGGGAAAGCTCGGCTTCGATTATATCGAAACTGACGTTATTATGACAGCTGACGGTGAGCTTGTTTGTATGCACGACGCGACCGTCGACCGCACGACAAACGGAAGCGGAAAAGTAACCGATATGACTTATGCCGACATCCGAAAATTGACGATCGATACGGCTGCACACGGCTTTAATATTTCAACTGCGGACAAGGACAAGCTCTATGTGCCGACCTTCCGTGAGTACCTTGGAATCTGCAAAAAATACGGTTCAAAGCCTTTCATCGAGATCAAGGATTCGCGCGAGGAGGTAATTAATAAGATCATAGACACCGCACTCGGGTATTTTGAGGCGAGCGAGATCGTAATGTCCTGCGGAAATATTGAAGCACTCAATACTTCGTATAAATACAACCGTGACGTTTTCCAGCATCTGATCTGGGGCGACCAGAGCAACGCGGGATATGAGCAGAGCATCGTGACGCTTTCTCAAATGACCGACTCCAAGGGTAAGGTCAATGCAGGAATTGCGTTTAATATCACGGGTCTGTCGAATAAATCCAATTATGACCGCGCGAAATCGTGGATAGATAAGGCACACGCCGCGGGTCTTCTGACCTGCCTGCGCGCCGCGGATGATATGACCGAGGTTCGGCTGATGCACGAGCTCGGTATTGATTATTATCCGACGAACACGACGTATCCCGAAAAGCTTGAGGAGCTTCGTGAGGGCAGAGCGGGGGAATATGAGTATTCATCAGCGGGCGGAGGAAAGCTATTTATTCGCGGCGGAAGCCGATGCGGTGTCACCGACGGCGATATTTCGATAACGCTGATGGGCGGAATTTTTGATTTCGTCGCGCCGTCGAACGCGGAAGCGCAAAGCACGGGAAAATACAGCGTTACGGTTGGCGGAAATGCTTTCGTCAGTAGATTGGTGGCGGGGGAGACCGCAAAGAGTGCTGTCGGTGAACGCGTCGAGTCGATAGTGAAAATTCTCGATAACGCTGAGGTGCGTGATCTGTACGCGGCGGGCGACTATTCGCATACGCTCGAGGTGATCGTAGAAGTGCAAGGCGGAAAAGTGCTGTCGCTTACGGAAAGCAGAGGAAAGGGAGGCACCGCGCAGAATCTCACCTTGCGCCTCGCGGATCTGTCAATGATGCCGAAGAATGTAAGCGTTTCCGACAGTAACGTGATAAAGGGTAAAAAGCGTCTGGAGCTTTTTGCGGGAGTATCGCCGACCGAGAGCGTGTGGGATGAAACGGTTGTTCTTAGGGAAGCCGAAACGACCGTATCCGAAACCGCAGAGACCTCTGCTTTGCCCGATACCGAAAAAGTACAGACCAAGGAAAGCAGGGAAGAGAGGGACTCTCCGGAAAAGAACAGCCCCCTGCCGTTAATCATAGCCTGTGCCGCGCTTGCGACGATAATCGCGGTTGCCGCCATAGGCTTAAGAAGGCGAAAAAGGGGAGAGAAGACACTTGAAAAAGAAAATAGAAAATAAAATAAGATTTTTCTAAAAAAAATTGAAAAAAAGCGAAAAAGGTATTGACAAACGAAAAAAATTGTGGTATAATATTCGAGTCGCAAGGCGCAGGACGTGAGCAACAGTTCGCGAACATCGCGCCAAGCGCAAGATCTGGGTGTGGCGCAGCATGGTAGCGCGCTACCTTGGGGTGGTAGAGGCCGCAAGTTCAAGTCTTGTCACTCAGACCAGTTCGGAGGTTCATAACGAACCTCCGATTTTCTTTTATTTTCTCGCAAATTCTCGCGAATTCTCGCGTTTTCGTGATAAACATAATGGGCTTGTTCTTCCCTACTTTGAGGGTTGAACAAGCCCATTTTTCGCCTTTGACCACATGTTTGACCACTTGCGGAGAAATAATTGACAATTTTCATGATTTATGATATAATTTCTGTGGCGGTTAACTCGCCTCAATTGCATTTTGCAATTGCTTCAAGGTATCTGAAG
>JAFOEU010000108.1 GCA_017387685.1 Clostridia bacterium | reverse complement strand
TGGCGTTTAAGAGTGGGAATAATTTTCGCATATCAAAAAGCAAATATAACATTTGGCGAAGCCAAATTCATAACTTCAAGCTCATAACGTCTTTCCCGAAAGCCACCAACGGCTTTCGGGATTTTTGTATACATTTATCCAAATTGTAGTTAAAACTTATTGACAAAATGTTAAAAATGTGCTACAATTATACCATCATTAATATTGGAGGAATGACCAATGAAATTCGCTTACAGACTAATCGCGTTGGCACTCGTTGCCATTACCCTCCTCGGTTGCCTCGCAGCTTGCGCTGACACCAAGGAACCCGCTACCGACGATACAACCGCAGCTATTGCTTCTACCGAGGCTCCCGCAGCCACCACCGAGGCAGAAGCTACCACCGAAAGCCCCTATGATGAGGACGGCTATCTCAAGAGCTCTCTTCCCGACGAGCTTGACTTTGGCGGCGAGACCGTCACCGTTCTTTGGTGGAACGACGTTGAGCAGCCCGAATTCTTCGTCGAGCAGACAAACGGCGAGCTCATCAACGACGCTATCTGGCAGCGTAACGCTAACGTAGAAGAAAAAATGGGCGTTAAGCTTGCTTGGGTCGACATCAAGGGTCAGTACAACAGCGACGGTCAGAACTACGCTAACCACGTTGGTAACATGTACGCATCCGGCGACACTACCTACGACCTTATGTCCGCACACTCCAGAACTATGGCTCTCACCGCAATGTCCGGCTACTGCGCAGAGATGACCAAGCTCGAGCATCTCGATTTCGATATGCCCTGGTGGCCCGAGGTTATGCTTGATACCGCTACCATCAACGAAAAGCTCTACTTCGTTACCGGTGACGTATCCACCAACTCCATCCACCAGATGTACGTTATGTTCTATAACAAGGACGCCCTCGGCAGCCGCGAAGGACTCCTTGAGCCCGCACAGCACGTTGACAACGGCACTTGGACTATGGAGACTCTCTTTACTATGACAAGCGGTCTCTATCAGGATCTCAACAACGACCAGAAGGCAAATAAGGACGATTTCTTCGGCTTCACTTCCCTTAACTGGCACTTCGATGCTATCTACTACGGTTGTGGTATGACTATGCTTGAAAAGGATCCCGATCCCGCTAAGCTCCTTAAGATCGCTGACGACTGGACCTCCGAAAAGGCAATCACCCTCGGTGAATCCGTTGGTGAATGGATCAAGAAGGGCGACGCTTACCTTGACTCCACCAACTACGCTAAAATTTTCGTAAACGGCAATTCTCTCCTCGTTATGGCTCGTCACCACGATATCGCCTCCATAATCGCAGATGCAGGCTTCAAGTACGGTATCGTTCCTATGCCCAAGTATAATCAGGATCAGGAAAAGCACATCACCTGTGTAGGTAACCCCGTTTCTCTCTACTCCATCTACGCTCTCTCTAAGGATGCAAACCGTGCAGCTGCAGTTCTTGAGTGCTGGGCAAGCGAAGCTTACCGCACCACCACTCCCGCAGTATTCGAGACCACCTTCAAGCTCAGACTCTCCGAGACCTCTACCGAGTCCCGTATGTACGACCTCATCCGTAACGGCGTAACCTTCGACCTCTGCCGCTTCTTCAACAGACAGCTCAGCAGCATGGGTAGTGAATGGTACAAGTGCGCTACCACCGCAGGCAACTGGGCTTCCAAGAGCGAAGGTCTTATGAAGACTCTTCCCAAGCAGCTTCAGGATATCGCTGACAGCTTCAATAAGATCAACAACTGATAATCATATCCAAATTCATCCCCGAAGGCCTTGCCTTCGGGGATTTTTGTATATATTTTATATAAATTTGGCACAATTTCTTATTGACAAATTGTTAAAAATATGATATTATTATATTATCAAAAACTTTGGAGGAAAAACCAATGAAATCCGCTTACAGATTACTTGCTTTGGCACTCGTTGCCATTATGACACTTGGTTGCTTTGCGGCTTGTGCAGAGACCGGCGATCAGACAGCTGATACAACTCTTGCTCCTGCTGAAACTCAGGCTCCCATCGTTGACGTTGAAACAACCGAAAGCCCCTACGATGCTGACGGTTACCTCAAGAGCTCTCTTCCCGACGAGCTTGACTTCGGCGGCGAAGCTATTACAGTTCTTTGGTGGACAGACGTTGAAAACCCCGAGTTCTTCGTTGAAGAACAGAACGGCGAGCTGATCAACGACGCTATCTTTCAGCGTAACCTCAACGTTGAAGAAAAGATGGGCGTTAAGCTTGAATGGGTTGACATCAAGGGTCAGTACAACAACGGCGTAGGTAAGGCTTACTCCGATCACGTTGGAAACGTATATGCGTCCGGCGACCAGACCTACGATCTTATGTCCGCGCACTCCCGTACCATCGCGCTCACCGCTAAGAACGGCTACTGCGCAGATATGACGGAGCTCGAATACCTCGATTTTGAAAAGCCCTGGTGGCCTACCGTTATGCTCGATACCGCAACTATCGGCGAATCTCTCTATTTCGTAACCGGTGACGTTTCTACAAACTCCATTCACCAGATGTACGCGATCTTCTTCAACAAGGATATCCTTTCGCAGTACCCCGACCTCGTTGAGCCCTCGACCAGCGTTCTGGAAGGCAATTGGACCATCGAGACAATGCAGATCCTCACCAAGGGACTTTATCAGGACCTTGACGGCAGCAACGGTGCAAACGAGAATGACTTCTACGGCTTTACCTCCCTCAGCTGGCACTTTGACGCTGTATATTACGGCGCAGGCCTCAGACAGGCAGAGCCCGATCCCGAACTCCTTATGAAGATCTCTCCCGACTATTTCTCCGAGAAGGCTGATACTCTCGTCGGAATCATCGGCGAATGGGTCAAGCAGGGTGACGTTTACATCAACTCCTCCAACTATAGTAAAGTTTTCCTTAACGGCAATGCTCTCATGTCAATGTCGCGTCACCATGACATCGCTAAGGGTATAACCGATGCCGGCTTCAGCTACGGTATCGTTCCGATCCCGAAGTACAACAAGGATCAGGAAAATCACATCACCTGTGTAGGTAACCCCTGCTCCTTCTACGCTATCTTCGTTAACTCCGCGGACACCAACCGCGCTGCAGCAGTTCTCGAGTGCTGGGCATCCGAGGCTTACCGCACCACCACCCCCGCTGTATTTGAGACTACTATGAAGCTCAGATACTCCGAGACCTCCGTTGAGTCCCAGATGTACGACATCATTCGTGCAGGTATCATCTTCGACTTCGGCCGTCTCTTCAACTCCGAGCTCGGTGCAATGAGTGACCAGTGGGATAACGCAGCTATCGCAGATACACCTTGGGCTTCGGTCAGCAAGCGTATGCAGAAGACTCTTGAGAAGCAGTTCAAGGCAATCACCGACAGCTTTGCTGCTCTCGAAGCTAATTAAACGGTTTATCAGCCCGAAAGCCTTTTTCCGAGGCTTTCGGGCTTTTTACTTGGGAGAATTTTATGACAAACAAGCACTGGATAGCAAGAAGAAATATGCCCCGTCTGCCTTTTGGTGAGAACGGTGAGGGATGGGGCGAGATCGCACAGGCGAATCTCCGGAATATTACCCCCGAAAAGTCAAGCATTATCTTCCGCAAGGAATATACGTTTGAGAAAAATCCTGCCGAGGCTGTGATCAGTATCTGCGGACTTGGTTTCTATCATCTTTATATTGACGGTAAAAAAGTGGGAGACTATTCCCTCTCACCGCTCGAAACCGCTTACCGCAAGCTCACGCTTTACGATGAGTTCGAAGTCACTTCCCTGCTCTCAGCGGGCACCCATACCATCGCCGTCGAGCTTGGTAACGCACGATTTTCAACTCCGAAAAAATATTGGGGATGGCGTGCGGCTTATTACGGCGATCCTTGCCTCGCCTTTGAAATGTCTATTAAATTCGCGGACGGAACAAGCGCGGAATATGCCTGTGACTCAAGTTGGAAATGCTCACACGGGGCAACAACCCACAACTGTTACTACGACGGCGAACGCTTCGACGCCAGACTTGAGCAAAGCGGATGGAAATGTAATGGATTCGATGACAGCGCATGGCAGAATGCACTTTGCATCGAAAGTCCCTCTCGCCGTCTTGAAAAAAACGAATACTTTCACATCACAAAAAGAGCAGAGCTTGACCCGATCAGCATCAAAAAGCGCGTAAATGGCAAGACCATCCACGTTTTCGGTGAAAATATTTCGGGATGGGTTCGCATCAAGGTGCGCGGTGAGCGCGGTGAAAAGGTTCGCATCCGCTATGCAGAATCGATGCGTGACGGGTATCTCGATCCCGTTTCAAATGCAGATGCCGAAAACGTTGACGAATATATCCTCTCGGGTGAAGGCATCGAGGTCTACGAGCCTTCCTTCAGCTTCTGCGGTTTTTCGGTGGTCGAGGTAATGATCGAAAACTGTATGGCAGAGCTGCTCGAGGTCAAAGCTTTCCACGTATATGCCGATATCGAAAACGACGGACACTTTGAATGCGATAACGAGGACATAAACCGTCTGCACGATATTATCCTCCGCACACAGAAATCTGCCCTTCAAAGCTTCCCGATGGACTCGCCGCAACGCTCCGAGCGTCTAGGTTGGATGGGAGACGCGCACATCACCGATCTTGTGTGCCTCTACAACTTCGATATGAGAGCATATTACCGCAAATTCCTCGAAGATATTGCTCTCTGTGCTCACTCCGAAACCGGCGGGATGCCCCATATCGCTCCCTGGCACGATCAATTCCACTCGATCGACTGGTCCTCGGGCTTCTCGATCATTCTTTGGGATCATTACCTCTTCTACCGCGACAAGATCGTGCTTGAAAGATACGCGCCCGCGCTGATGAGGTATATCGAATTTATCAAATCACAAGGACCTATTCTCCAAAAGACCCGCTACGGCGACTGGATGTCGATGGCAGAGGGTTGGACGCGCGGAGATCCCGCGTCTTGCTCGACACTATATTATCTCTATAATCTCAAGATTGCCAAGAACGTGCTCGACGCGCTAGGGCGCGATTCGTCGGAGATCACGGCACTTATCGAGAACGAGAAAAAGATCATCCTCGACACCTTCTATGATGCCGAAAACATCATCTTCGACGGCAACTCGCAGTTCAGCCTATCATTCGCCCTGAATCTCGGAGTCATCCCCGAAAAGGATATTCCCACCGCGGTCGAAAAGCTCGTCTCGGACGTTGAGGCGCACGGCTATCATCTTACAACAGGAATTCTCGGAACAAAATACATTATGGAAGTCCTGCGCGACAACGGACGGTGCGATATTGCAATGAAGCTTCTTTTGCAAGACACCTACCCATCGTGGCTCGATATGACGCGCGGAAAAACCACACTTCCCGAGCAGTGGGACGGTAATAAATCCCAGAATCACTGTATGTTCGGCAGCGTTGACGGAATTCTTTACAGTATGCTCGCGGGAATTAAAGTAGACCAGGAAATCGAAATTACTCCTTATTTTGCCGAAGAGGCAAATCACGTTTGCGCGAATACCGCGCTCGCGGGCGGAAAGATTTCTGTCGAATGGACACGCGAGAACAAAGAGATCACGCTCCGCATCAATATAGAAGGCGAAGTAGAAGTGAAATATAATAATACCGTTTTGCGCGCAGGGGAACATATTTTCAAAAATTTATAAAAATCATCCTGCGTAGTGTATTGCTTGTGACGCTGCGTAATATGCTATAATTACGGCGATAGGAGGTGAATGCTATGTCAAAATATACAACGGGAGAGATCGCAAAGCTTTGCGGCGTTTCGGTGCGGACGGTTCAATATTACGATACGCGCGGAATTTTGATTCCGAGCGAGCTTTCCGAGGGCGGCAGACGTCTTTATTCCGAGGATGATCTATCCAAGATGAAAACCATCTGTTTTCTCCGCGATATGGGTCTGCCGATCAACACTATCGGCGAGCTCTTTGCTGAGGACGACCCCGAAAGCGTCATTTCGATCATTCTCGATCAGCATGAGGCAGAGCTTAAAGCAGAAGCCGAATCTCTGCAAAAGAAGCTCGAAATGGTCGAGGAACTGCGCCGAGGCCTCAAAAAGACTTCTGACTTCTCTCTTGAATCTTTAGGTGATATAGCAATTCAAATGGAAAACAAAAAGAAACTTTACCGTATGCGCTGGACTATGATTATCATAGGCATCATTGCAGAGATCGCCGAAGTCGGCACGCTTATGCTCGGTATCCTTGAAGGCATTTGGTGGCCCTTTATCGCCATCGGTCTGCCCATCGTAATTGCTTTTGCAATCTGGATGAGTATATTCTACTACAAGCGCGTGGAATACATCTGCCCCAAGTGCAATCACATCTTCAAGCCGAGCTTCAAGGAAATGTTTGGGGCAAACCACACGCCCACAACGCGCAAGCTCCGCTGTCCCGAATGCGGTCATAAGGGATTTTGCGTTGAGGTTTATGCGGAGAAAAACGAATAATGAAAAAATCTCGCCTTTTCGGCGAGTTTTTTCATATTTTTTCAAAAAAGCTCTTGACAAATACATCGAAGTGCGATATAATATAGGTACGATATATCGAGGTGCGATACATCGCAGTAAAACACAAGGAGAACGAAATGGATCAGCATATAAAAAAGGTCTACGTTCCGATGACCGAAACCGCCTTTTACATTCTTCTCTGCTTGCGCGAACCGAACCACGGCTACGGCATCGTTCAAACGGTCGAAAAGCTTACCGAGGGTACCATCAGGCTTGCGCCGGGAACGATGTACGGCAGTCTTTCCAAGATGGAAAAGGACGGCGTCATCCGCTTCATCCGTGAGGAAGACAAGAGGAAGATCTACCAGATCACAGATCTCGGCGAGGAGGTTCTCGCGCTTGAGATCAAGCGAATCGAGCGTCTTTACAAGATCGCGAAGGGAGAAACAAAATGAAAAACTCTAACTACTGCAAAAAGCTGTTCAGATATTTCAGTATATTTGAATACGAAAAAGAGGAACAATATCTCCGCGAGATGCACAAGAGCGGTTGGAAATTCATAAAAGTCACGGGATTGGGCATTTATCATTTCGAAAAATGCACGCCCGAGGACGTCGTATATCAGCTTGACTATAATCAGGACGCACAAAAAAATCCTGATGAATACCGTCAGATGTTTTCCGACTGCGGTTGGGAGTATCTTCAGAGCTACGCGGGATATTCCTATTTCCGCAAGTCCGCCGCTGAAATGCGCGAGGACGAGGGCATCTTCTGCGATGAGGAATCAAAGCTTATGATGATGGAGCGCGTGCTCAAGGGCAGAATGACACCCCTGCTTATTCTCTTCTTCTGCTGTCTTATGCCTCAATGCGTAATCCAAATAACTTTGGGCAACTATCCGGTCGCGGCGTTGCACGGCGCTCTGATGGGAATATACCTTGCAGTATTCATCTTCTGCGCGAAAAAGTATATAAATATGAAGAACGGACGGAAATAATATGGAACCTTCAACATTTGCTGCATTGCTTCCTATATGGATTCTGCTTTTAGTCATATTACCCGCGCAAAGACGCAGAAAAAGAACTATTTTAGCAAACAAAATACTTAATAAAGAATTGGAGAACAAAGAAATGTTTGAGCTTGCAAAGAGATTTATCGAAAAAGAATGCATCATCTTCGCCTTCGACGGCAATCAGTATAACGGCGTAATCAAGGAAGTCACCGACGGCGCGATCCTCATCGAAAAGCGCGGCGCGACCGAGGCGATCAATCTGAACTTCGTCGTGAAAATCAAAGAGATCGTTAAATGTAAGAAATAATTTTGAAAAGCACCGATTTTTCGGTGCTTTTTTCATCCATCCTATTGACAAAGTCTGCCTTATATGATATACTATGTGTAACATAGTATTATGTCAAAGGAGGTATTGTATGGATATTCAAATGAAGCGCGGTCTGCTTGACGTTTGCGTGCTTGCGGCTATCAAGGATGAGGATTCCTACGGATATCAGATCATCAAGGATATAAAGCCGTATATTGAAATATCGGAATCAACTCTCTACCCCATCCTGCGCCGACTTGAAGCGGCAGAATTGCTCACCGTCCGCACCGCCGAGCACAACGGCAGACTCCGCAAATATTACCACATCACAGAGGCGGGTCACGGGCGCATCGAGGATTTCAAAAACGAATGGAAAGAGATAATGTCTATATACAAATTTGTGACAAAGGGGGACGCTGACAATGAATAAGGAGCGTTTTTTGATCGAGCTTGCATCCGCGCTCGCGGGGCTTCCCGAGGATGACGTGGAAAAAAGTCTTGAATACTATTCCGAAATGATCGATGACCGAATCGAGGACGGTCTTTCGGAGGAAGAAGCAGTTGCCGACCTCGGACCGATTGAGGAGATACGCGCGCAGATCATCAAGGATACACCTCTCCCGAAGCTGATTAAGGAAAAAGTAAAACGCAAGCGTTCTCTGAACGGTCTTGAAATAACCCTACTCATAGTCGGATTTCCGATATGGTTTCCGCTCCTTGCAGCCGCTGCGTCCGTCGTTTTTTCAGTCTACGTCACACTTTGGTCGCTCATCATCGTGCTCTTCGCCGTTGAGATCAGCTTTGCCGCGTGCGCATTTGCGGGAATCGTAGCCGCGCCTTTCTTCTTCTCTCTCGGAAATATCCCGTCAGCACTCTTTCTGCTCGGATGCGGTTTGTTCCTTGCGGGACTTTCGGTGCTTTGGGTATTTGTTTGCAAGTGGGGAGTCCGCGGAATTCTTTGGCTGACTCGCGTATTTTTTAAATCTCTCTTTGTAGGAAAGGAGAAAAAATAATGAAAAAAAGTATAGTTGCCGTCACGGTTGCCGTTCTTCTGATCATTGCGGGAATCGCGATAGCGTGCGCGGCTTTCGTTATGACCGATTTCAAGCTTGACGGATTCGTAACCGAAGCCTTTGAGGAATCCACGTACACCGTTGATGGCGGTTTTGGTAATATTCTCATCGCTGCCCAAGAGCACGATCTTGTCATTCTCCCCTCCGATAACGGCGAATGCAGTATCGTCTGCGACGAGAGCAAGTCGCAAAAGCTCGAATATGGGATAGAATCGGGCGTGCTCGTTATCAAGGTCGTTGATGACCGCAAGTGGTACGATCACATCGATATATTCACCGGCGAGGCAAGCCTGACTCTTTATCTCCCAGAAAGCCGATACACTTCCCTGACGGCGGCGACCGACACGGGTGACATTACCGTTTCCGAGCAGTTATCGTTCACGGGCTCGGCGATTGCTACCTCCACTGGCGATATAAGATTCCTTGCCAAGATCGAGGGCGAGCTCGGGCTTGCCTCCTCCACGGGCGATATTACGGTTTCGGATCAAGAACTTATCTCCCTTGATGCAAGCGTTTCGACGGGTGAAATATTTATCGAAAACGTCAAAGCCACCGGCAGAATTACGCTCTCGGGCAGTACAGGACGAACCGAGCTTCACTCCGTCGAGGCGAGTGGGATCACATCAAAGGGCTCAACCGGAGATATTTTGCTCAAAAACGTGTACGTCGAAAATGATATAAACATCAAGCGCGGCACGGGTGACGTCACCTTAACAAGCGTTATCGCGGGAGCATTTGAGATCGAAACCTCGACCGGCGACGTAAAGCTCAACCTCTCGGATGCAGAGGAAATCGATATCGAAACCGACACGGGCAGAGTCGAAGGAACACTTCTGACAGAAAAGGTCTTCATCACCGAATCGAGCTCGGGCAGCATCAAGGTGCCGCACACGACCTCGGGCGGTACCTGCAAGATCAGAACCTCTACGGGTAATATTATAATTACCATCGAATAAGGAGCTAAAATGCGTTACATCACAGAACCCGCAAGGGATATAAAGGTAATAAACGACGTTGATATCGTCGTCCTCGGCGGAAGCTGTACGGGCGTTTTTGCCGCAGTACGGGCGGCACGGCTCGGTGCGAAGGTCGCCATAGTCGAGGCGGCGGGGGCTTTCGGCGGCACCGCGACGAATTCCTACGTTTGCATCTGGCATTCGCTGACCGACATAACGTATAAAAAGCAGATCATTTCGGGGCTCACCGAGGAAATGATCGAAAGACTTAAGGCTGTTCCAAACGGCTTGCGCATCCGTCCGCCGAAGGAGAACAAATGGCGCGCGCCGCATTACAGCACCTATGTCCTCAACACCGAGGAAATGAAGATCGAGCTTGACCGTATGGTCATCGAGGCGGGCATCACGCCCTATCTTCACACTCGCTACTCCGCTCCGTACCTCGAGGACGGCGAACTGAAAGCTGTCATCATCGAAAACAGATCGGGACGCTTCGCGATCCGTGCAAAATACTTCATCGATGCGACCGCCGACGGCTTCCTCGGCGCGGATATGGGAATGGATGTATATTATCACGGCGATCTTCAACCTGCGACCACGGGTGCCCGCGTTGCGGGGTGGGAAAAGCTGACCAAGCCGAACAATATTCTCCGCACCGACGAAAACCGCCTCCGCATCGGCGGCAGAGCGGGATGGGAGATCAACGTACCGGGCACTAAAAACGTATCCAACTGGTGCAAGCCGCAGTTCGTCGGCGACTGCTCGGATGCAGATATCCTCACCCGCGCCGAGATCGAGGGCAGACGTCAGGTGCGCGAGATGATGAATATTCTACGCGAGAGCGATCCGTGCGGACGTGAGCTTTCGCTCGTCGGACTCTCTCCGATGATCGGCATCCGCGAAACGCGACAGCTTCGGTGCTCATATCAGATCACGGGCGAGGATATCTGTTACGGCAAGCATTTCGACGATGCAATCGGATACTGCGCGTATCCCGTCGACGTCCATATCCCACAAATGCCGACTACCTTCCGCTACCTCGACGGTTGGGAGCGTCACAGCACACCGTCGGGCGAGATCGAGGAAGTCCGTTGGCGCGAAGACGGAGACTATCCAACCTATTGGCAGATACCCTTCCGTTCCATTCTCCCCGAAAGCATCCCGAATCTTATGGTCTGCGGCCGCTCTATAGACTCCGACCGCGACGCCCACGGCGCACTCCGCGTTATGATCTCGCTCAATCAAACGGGTGAGGCGGCGGGAGTTGCCTGCTATGAGGCTCTGACATCGGGGAATGTCTTGCAGAAGATCAATTTCGAGTCCTTCCGCGATAAAATGAAAAAGGGTGGGTCGATCATATTATAAAATTAACGGCGGTGCTCACCGCCGTTTTTCCTTTTCCTATTGATTTAATAGAATTATTGTGATATAATTATTATATATTTTCAAAAATCGGGTACATAAAAATGAAACTTACCGAACTTTTCAAATCTGACAAACTCTCCCTCTCCTTTGAGGTCTTTCCTCCCAAAACGGATACCGCTTTTGAAAGCGTTAAGCACGCGACCGAGGAGATCGCCAAGCTCCGTCCGTCATTTATGAGCGTCACCTACGGCGCGGGCGGGGGAACAAGCAAATACACCCTCGATATCGCAAAAAACATAAAGGCAAATTACGGCGTGCCTACCCTCGCGCACCTCACCTGTGTTTCCTCGACACGCGAAACCGTTCGCGAGCGTATTGAAGATATGAAGGCGGCGGGAATTTCTAACGTAATGGCACTTCGCGGTGACATTCCTGCGGGACTTGAAAATGCCGACCGCTCGCATTGGGATTATAAGCACGCGGTAGAGCTCGTCCGCGAGCTTAAGACTTCGGGCGCGGATTTCTGTATCGGAGGTGCGTGCTATCCCGAGATCCATCCCGAAAGCACCAATCAAAAGGAAGATATACTCTACCTCAAGGAAAAAGTCGATGCGGGTTGCGAATTTTTGACCACTCAGATGTTCTTCGACAACAATCTGCTCTATAACTTCCTCTATAAGATCCGCGAGGCGGGCATCACCGTGCCGATCATCCCCGGAATTATGCCGATCACGAACGGCAATCAGGTCGAACGCGCGATCAAGCTCTCGGGCTCGTTTATGCCTCAGCGCTTCAAGTCGCTCGTTGACAAGTTCGGCACGACCCCCGCGGCGATGAAGCAGGCGGGCATCGCCTACGCAACCGATCAGATCATCGACCTTTTCGCCAACGGCATCAAAAACGTCCACGTTTACTCGATGAACAAGCCCGACGTTGCCGAGGCTATTCAGCGAAATCTCTCCGACATTCTCGGATAACGGAGCTTACTTATGAAAATTACCGAATTTCTCAAAAATAATATTGTTTTCCTCGACGGCGGAATGGGCACGCTTCTGCAGGAGCGCGGACTTCTCCCCGGTGAGCTCCCGGAGCTCTGGAATCTCACTCATCCCGAAGTCATCCGCGCCATCCACCGCGCGTATTACGATGCGGGAAGCCATATCGTCAACACCAACACCTTCGGAGCGAATATTCTTAAATTTTCCGCTGAAGATCTCGATAAGATCGTAAAAGCCGCCATCGAAAATGCTCGCGCGGCGGCAGAGGAAAGCGTCGGTGAGCAAGAAAAGTTCGTCGCGCTCGACATCGGACCGACGGGCAAGATGCTCGCGCCTCTCGGCGACCTCGATTTTGAGGATGCCGTTGCGATTTTCGCCGAAACGGTAAAGCTCGGCGTAAAGTACGGTGCCGATCTCATTATGATCGAAACGATGAACGACAGCTACGAAACCAAAGCCGCGCTCCTTGCGGCAAAGGAGAATTCCGATCTCCCCGTTTTCGTTTCAAACGCTTATTCCGAGGACGGCAAGCTGATGACGGGCGCCTCGCCCGCGGCTATGGTCGCGCTCCTCGAGGGAATGGGCGCGGACGCGATCGGCGTAAACTGCTCGCTCGGACCGAAGGCACTTGCTCCTATAGTGGAGGAATACCTCAAATACGCATCTATTCCCGTCCTTCTCAAGCCGAACGCAGGACTTCCCTGCTCTCATTGCGGCAAAACGCACTATGACGTCACCGCAGAGGATTTCGCCGCGGAGGTTTCCGCACTCGTCAAAAAAGGCGTCCGCATCGCGGGCGGCTGTTGCGGAACGACTCCCGAATATATCGATAAAACGGTCGCGGCTTGCAAAGACCTCGCTCCCGTGGCAATAGAAAAGAAAAATATCACCTGCGTTGCCTCGTACACACACGCCGTCACCTTCGGTGACGAGCCGATCCTTATCGGCGAGCGCATCAATCCGACGGGCAAAAAGCGTTTCAAGGAAGCACTCAAGGCGCACGATATTGACTATATCCTCAAGGAAGGTCTCGCCGAGGGGGAAAAGGGCGTTCACATCCTCGACGTCAACGTCGGTCTGCCCGATATCGACGAAGTCGCAATGCTCACCGAAGCCATCCGCGAGCTTCAGGCGATCATTGATCTCCCCTTGCAGATCGACACCTCAAACGCCGCCGCGATGGAGTCCGCGCTCCGCCGATACAACGGCAAGGCGATGATAAACTCGGTCAGCGGCAAGCAGGAGAGTATGGACTCGGTCTTCCCGCTTGCGAAAAAGTACGGCGGTCTGATCGTTGCCCTCACGCTCGACGACAAGGGAATCCCCGCGACGGCTGAGGAACGCTTCGGGATCGCAAAGCGCATCCTCACCGAAGCCGAGAAATACGGAATCGGCAAGAAGGATATCATCTTCGATCCGCTTGCAATGACGATAAGTGCGGACAATAACGCGGCAAAGGAAACGCTCCGCGCGGTCGAAATGATTAAAAAGGAGCTTGGATGCCACACCTCGCTCGGTGTTTCGAACGTATCCTTCGGACTTCCCAACCGAGATCTGATAAACTCTAATTTCTTCGCCCTCGCCCTCGGGCGCGGACTTTCGGCGGCAATTATGAATCCCTATTCCCCCGAAATGATGAACACCTATTACGCCTACCGCGCACTTGCGGGACTGGACGAAAACTGCGCCGATTTCATATCATCGGCACAAGCGGTGAGCACGGTAGCGCAGACCGTCACCGAAGTCAAGGAAGACTATGCCTCCGAGCTTCAAAAAGCCATCGTGAAGGGGCTTCGCGACCGCGCGGCGGCACTCACCGAGGCAATGATCGCGGAGCGTGAGCCGCTTGCGATAGTCAACGGCGAGATCATCCCCGCGCTTGACCAAGTCGGGGCGGGATTTGAGAAAAAGACCGTCTACCTCCCCCAGCTCCTTATGAGCGCGGAGGCGGCAAAGGCAGCTTTTGAGGTCATCAAAGCGCATATGCCGAGCGGAAACGCATCGGAAAAGCCGCCCTTCGTGATCGCGACCGTCAATGGCGACGTTCACGACATCGGCAAGAACATCGTCAAGCTGATACTTGAAAACTACGGATATCCCGTGTGCGACCTCGGCAGAGACGTGCCGCCCGAGAAGATCGTCGAGGAAACCGTCCGTCTGCACGCCCCCATCGTCGGTCTGAGTGCGCTGATGACCACGACTGTTCCCGCTATGGAGGAAACGATCAAGCAGCTCCGCGTGTCTGCGCCGTGGGCAAAGATCGTAGTCGGCGGCGCCGTCCTCAACCGCGAATACGCCGACCGCATCGGCGCGGATAAGTACGCCAAGGACGCTATGGAGACCGTCCGCTACGCAGAAGAAATAACATGTAAATAAAAAAAGAGGTATATAAAAATGAAATTACTTATTGATGACGCTAACATTCAGAAGATCAAAGAGATCTCCGAATTCTTCCCCGTTGACGGTGTAACCACCAACCCCTCCATTCTCGCAAAAAGCGGCCGCCCGCCCTTTGAGGTGCTCGGTGAGATCCGCGAATTTCTTGGTGACAAGGAGCTCCATGTTCAGGTCATCTCTGCCGACGCCGAGGGCATGATCGCTGAAGCCGCAAAGATCACCGAAAAGCTCGGCAAGGACACCTTCGTCAAGATCCCCGTGACCCGCGAGGGTCTGAAGGCTATGAAGGCACTCTCCGCTGACGGCTACAAGATCACCGCGACCGCTATCTACACCCCTATGCAGGCGTATCTCGCCGCACGCGCGGGCGCTGATTACGCCGCTCCCTACGTCAACCGCATTGACAACCTCGGCGCAAACGGCGTTGAGTCGGCTATGACGATGCACGATATTTTCGTAAACGGCGGATACAAGACCGAGATCCTTGCCGCAAGCTTCAAGAACAGCCAGCAGGTTCAGGAGCTCGCCGCTTACGGATGCGGTTGCGCTACCTGCGCGCCCGACATCATCGAGGGACTTATCTCCAATCCCACCGTCACCTACGCTGTTGAAGCCTTCAAGAAGGACTTCGAAGGGCTCGTCGGTGCGGGAAAAACTATGCTTGATTGCTGATTTTTTCAAATATCTATTGACAATCGCTCTCTTTTGTGCTATAATTAGCAAAATTTTATGAAAGGCTTACGGCAATGACTACTATTAAGTTCATTCTTAATAATTTCGTCCCTATGCACGGAGAATACTATTGGTATTCCTCGGGCTTGTATTGTCGTACCCAAATTTCATAATAATCGCATTATAGGATTATAATTTTTGGATATAGACGGTGCAAGTCGAAGTTTAAGTTTCGATTTGCACCGTCTTTTTGTATTTAATTTTATTAACATAAAGGAGAATAACAATGGAAAGACTCGAAGCACTCACGGCATACTACTCGAAGGGTAAGGAGGACGGACGGCTTCTTTCCCGATACGGTAGCGTGGAATTCATCACTACCGTTCATTATATCGAAAAATACCTTCGTCCCGGTATGAATATACTCGAGATCGGTGCGGGGACGGGCAGATATTCGCACTATTTCGCGCAGGGCGGCTACGAGGTAGATGCCGTTGAGCTGATGGAGTGCAACATCGAGGTCTTCAAGGCACACACCCAGCCCGCGGAAAAGATCACGGTCACACAGGGCGACGCGCTTGATCTGAAAATTGAGGATGATAAATACGATATAACTCTGCTCCTCGGACCGATGTACCACCTTTACACGGTCGATGATCAGAAAAAGGCACTCGCCGAGGCCATACGAGTGACCAAAAAAGGCGGTATCGTCTTTGCCGCCTACTGCAACAGTGATCTTACAATGTATCAAGCCTGCATCGGAAAAGGAATACTTAAACCCGCGCGTGCCGAACATAAGATTGATGAAAAAAACTTCAAACTCTTCTCAGAGCCCGTGGATGTTTTTCAACTCCATCGCAAAGAGGACATCGATGCGCTT
Organism: Clostridia bacterium; assembly: GCA_017387685.1. Lineage (GTDB taxonomy): Bacteria > Bacillota > Clostridia > Oscillospirales > CAG-272 > CAG-390. The sequence continues at coordinate 31,778 of JAFOEU010000108.1, read as the reverse complement.
ATGTCGGGCTTCAACGTAACCCGCCTGCACTACGTCGGAACGGATATGCTCGTCCATTTCCTGCGTCGGGAGTTTTCCGAGCTTGACGATGAGGATTTTGAATTTTATATGAGATACCACCTGAATATATGCGAACGCCCCGACATGATCGGCGCGACGAATCATATGCTTGATATTTTCAGAAAGGAATAGATATGGAAATCACTATAAGAGAAACGCAGCTCTCGGAAGCCGAGAAGTTGATCGAAATACAAAAGTCGGCGTTTTTGCCACTTTACGAAAAATATCACGATCCGGGCAACCCGTGTCTGCGCGGCGTCGAGGACATTCTGATTCGGCTCAACGAAAACTACCGCCATTTCACCATCCTTGCTAACGGAAAGATCGTCGGCGCGATATTCTACCGCGTTCACGGAAAGTGGTTCCCCGATACCTTCCTCGAGGACGGCGAATACTACCTCGGCAGACTCTACATCCACCCCGATCATCAAGGCAAAGGTATCGCACCAAAGGCAATCGAGCTCGCCGAAAAAGAATTTCCCGATGCAAAAAGATTCTATGTAGATTTTCCAATAGATATGGAGAAAAACCGAAGATGCTACGAAAAAGCAGGGTACAGAGATATGAATTTATTCCTGCAAGTTGAGGAGAATCTTACGCTTACGTTTTACAAAAAGGAGATTGAATAATGATATTCCAACAAAAAGAAATCACCCTCAAAAACGGCAAAACCGCCATACTGAAAACACCCGAAATATCCGATGCGGCGGGAATGCTCGCTTACATAAAACAAGCCTGCGGAGAGACTGAATTTCTTCTGCGCACCCCCGAGGAATGGGAAAGCGTGACTGTTGAAAAGGAAGAAAAATGGGTCAAAAGCCTTCGTGAATCGGGAAATACGCTCGCCATAACCTGCTTTATCGACGGCAAGATCGCGGGTAACTGCGAGATCAGCTTTCGTTCGGGTGTGAAAGTTGCTCATCGCGCCGTCATTGCGATCGCAATACTTGAAAAATATTGGAATCTCGGAATAGGTTCAGCTTTCTTCACCGAGATTCTTGAAGCAGCCAAGGCACGCGAGGGCATCGAGATCGTTGAGCTTGACTTCATCGAAGGCAACAGCCGTGCGCGCGCTCTTTACGAAAAATTCGGTTTCCGCATCACGGGTATGATACCCAACGCGATCAGGCAAAAGGACGGCAGCTACCGAAATGAATATCAAATGCAATTAAAATTATCGAAAAATCCGAATAATTGAATTAAATTTTTTAGAAATTTCGATAATATTCTTGCAATTCCGATCAATTTGTGCTATAATTAGTGAGCATTATAATTAATCGGAGGTTTCAAATGGAAGAAAAGTACAAATCCCTCAGCCTTCGCAGTCAGCTCTGCTTTCCTCTCTATGCCGCATCGCGCGAAATGATCAAAAGATACCGTCCTCATCTTGATAAGCTCGGACTTACATACACGCAGTACATTGTAATGATGGTCTTCTGGGAAGAGAAAACCCAGAACGTAAAGCAGCTCGGCGAAAAGCTCTACCTCGACTCGGGCACTCTTACCCCCGTCCTCAAAACTCTTGAGGCAAAGGGTTATCTCGTTCGCACACGTTCCAAAGAAGACGAGCGCGTTCTCAACGTTGAGATCACCGAGGCGGGCGAAGCTCTCAAGGACGAGGCTCTTGCAGTACCTCAGGAGATGGTGAAGCACATCGCTCTCGAGCGCGAGGAGATCTACGCCCTCTACAAGCTTCTTCGCAAGCTTCTCGAGGATGCTCCCGCATTTGAGGAATAATTTATTTACCAAACCAACTACCGACAAGGGCACCACAAACCGCCCTTGTCTTTTCTTTGTTTTCGGCAAAATTAATATTGATTTATTAATATATTTTTAGTATAATATATAATACGATAAATTTTGCCAAACGGCAGAAAGGAAAACCCAAAATGATAAAAAGACTTCTTGGGTGCGTAAGAGAATACAAGCTCCCCTCGATACTCACCCTGATCTTCATTATCTTCGAGGTCATAATCGAGGTGTTCATCCCCTTTATCACCGCGGACCTCGTAAACTCGATCAAAGCGGGCGCGGAAATGCGCGAGTTGCTTTTGACGGGCGCATTGCTCGTTTGTATGGCGCTTGTGTCGCTTACCTGCGGAGGCGTTGCCGGCTTCACCTGCGCAAAGGCGAGCGCGGGATTTGCCAAAAACCTTCGCGGCGACCTCTTCCGCAAGATCCAGACCTATTCTTTTGAGAACGTTGACAATTTTTCTACAGCTTCGCTCGTTACTAGACTCACCACAGACGTTGGAAACGTACAGATGTCATATATGATGATCATCCGTACCGCGATCCGTTCGCCCTTGATGTTCATCTTCTCGATCATTATGGCATACGTAATGGGCGGCGCGCTTGCAACGACCTTCGTCGTTGTCGTTCCTGTGCTTATCACCGGGCTCCTTCTCGTTGCCCGCAAGGCGATGCCCGCCTTCCGCAGAGTTTTCAAGAAATACGACAGACTCAACGAGTCTATCGAGGAAAACGTGCGCGGTATGCGCGTTGTCAAGGGATTTTCGCGTGAGGACTATGAGCGCAAGCGCTTCGGCGAGGCAAGCGAGGATATCGCGGGCGACTTCACAAGAGCCGAACGCATCGTTGCCTGCAATACTCCCCTTATGCAGGTCTGCCTCTACTTCAATATGGTATTCGTGCTGACCTTCGGCTCATACCTCATCATTTCGGGCACGGGCTCGAATATTGACGTCGGACAGCTTTCCGCTATGCTGACCTACGGTATGCAGATACTTATATCGCTTATGATGCTCTCGATGATCTACGTCATCCTGACCATCTCGGCTGAGTCCATCAAGCGTATTTGCGAGGTTCTCGGCGAAGAGCCCACCATCACAAGCCCCGAGGGTGGCAAGACCGAGGTCAAGGACGGCTCGATCGACTTTAATTCCGTCAGCTTCAAGTATTCCGCAAAGGCAAAGAAGAACGCGCTTTCGGGCATTGATCTTCACATCCCCACGGGCGCGACCGTCGGTATCATAGGCGGTACGGGCTCGTCAAAGACCACGCTCGTTCAGCTCATTCCGCGTCTTTATGACGTGACCGAGGGCACGGTCAAGGTCGGCGGCACCGACGTTCGCGAATACGATCTGCGCACCCTCCGTGATTCTGTTTCGATGGTTCTGCAGAAGAATCTTCTCTTCTCCGGTACCATCAAGGAAAACCTTCGTTGGGGTAATCCGAACGCTACCGACGAGGAAATGATCGAGGCTTGCCGTCTCGCGCAAGCGCACGACTTCGTATCCTCCTTCCCCGAGGGCTACGATACCTTCATCGAACAGGGCGGAACCAACGTATCGGGCGGTCAGAAGCAGCGTCTTTGCATTGCCCGCGCACTTCTCAAAAAGCCAAAAATACTTATTCTTGACGACTCGACCAGCGCGGTCGATACACGCACCGACGCGCTCATCCGAGAGGGCTTCAAGAAATTCATCCCCGAAACCACAAAGATCATCATAGCACAGCGTATCGCATCGGTTCAGGATGCAGATATAATAATCGTCCTCGACAAGGGCGAGATCTCCGCAGTAGGCAAGCATAGCGAGCTTCTCACGTCAAGCGAGATCTACCGCGAGGTTTATGAGCAGCAGACAGGAGGTAGCGACAATGAGTAAAGATAAAATGCCTCCCATGAAGCGCAAGATCAACTTCAAAACGCTCGGCAGAACGATCAAGATGCTCTTCGGCTTCTACCCCGTATTGATGCCGATCACGGTATTCTGCATTCTCTTCTCCGCCGCTTGTGCTACCCTCCCCGGACTTTTCATTCAGAATATCATCGAGATCATCGGCAACGCGCAGGATCTCGGACTTACCTGGGCAGAGGCAAGCAAAGAGGTCATTCCGCTGATGACTCTGCTTGCAACCCTCTATCTGCTCTCGCTCACGGCGATCACGGCGCAGACACAGCTTATGGCTTACATCACGCAGGGCTTCCTCTCGAAGATGCGCCGCGCGATGTTCGATAAGATGCAGAATCTTCCCATCAAGTATTTCGACACCCATAAGCACGGCGATATTATGTCGCATTATACTAACGATATCGACACCCTCCGTCAGCTCGTTTCGCAGGCACTCCCCTCGATCATTCAGGCGGGCGCGGTAGTCACCTTTGTTGTCGGCATTATGCTCTACTTCAGCGTATGGATGACGCTCGTCGTCTTCGTTGGCGTTATCTTTATGATAATGGTATCCAAAAAGGTCGGCGGCGGCTCGGCAAAGTACTTTATTCGTCAGCAGAAGGCAATGGGTAAGACCGAGGGCTATATTCAGGAAATGATGAACGGTCAGAAGGTCGTCAAGGTCTTCTGCCACGAGGATGAGGTCATCGAGGACTTCGATAAGGTCAACAACGAGCTCTACGAGGACAGCCGCCGCGCGCACGCTTACGCAAATATGATGGGTCCCATCATTGCAAACATCGGTAACATCCTCTACGTTATTATGGCTATCGTTGGCGGTATCTTCATCATCACCGAGATCCCCAACCTTTGCATCTCGCGCGATCCCTCGATGGCGGTGCTCAACATCAGTATCGCAGTTCCCTTCCTCAATATGACCAAGCAGTTCACGGGCAACGTCAACACCCTCTCCCAGCAGTTCAACTCGATCGTAATGGGACTTGCGGGTGCGGAGCGAGTATTCGCGCTTATGGACGAGGCTCCCGAGGCTGACGACGGATACGTAACTCTCGTTAACGTAAAGAAGAGCCTGAACGGCGAGATCGAGGAGACCACCGAGCATACTCACGAATGGGCTTGGAAGCATCCCCACGGCGACGGCACTCTCACCTACACTCCCCTCCGCGGCGACGTTCGCCTCACCGAGGTCGATTTCGCTTATGAGGAAGGTAAGCCCGTACTCCACGACGTAACCGTCTATGCAGAGCCCGGTCAGAAGGTTGCCTTCGTCGGCGCGACCGGCGCGGGTAAGACCACGATCACCAACCTCATCAATCGCTTCTACGATATCGCCGACGGTAAGATCCGCTACGACGGCATCAATATCAACAAGATCAAGAAGGACGACCTCCGCCGCTCCCTCGGCATCGTTCTTCAGGAAACCAACCTCTTCACCGGCACGGTTATGGATAACATCCGCTACGGACGCCTTGACGCGACCGACGAGGAATGCATCGAAGCCGCTCGCCTTGCGGGCGCGGACGATTTCATCACCCGTCTGCCCGAGGGCTACGACACGATGCTGACGGGCAACGGCGCAAACCTCTCTCAGGGTCAGCGTCAGCTCATCGCAATCGCCCGCGCGGCAGTTGCAGATCCCCCCTGCCTCATCCTCGACGAGGCAACCTCCTCGATCGACACCCGTACCGAGGCGATCGTTCAGGCGGGTATGGATAAGCTGATGGAGGGCAGAACGGTATTCGTAATCGCCCACCGACTCTCCACCGTCCGCAACTCCGACGTTATCATGGTCCTCGACCACGGCAGGATCATCGAGCGCGGCAGCCACGATAAGCTCATCGAAGAAAAGGGCACCTATTACAGACTTTATACAGGAGCTTTTGAGCTTGAATAAATAACCTGAGGCTATCTCATTCAAAATGAGATAGCCTCTTACTTTTCGCTCAACCCAAGACAAAAGCAGCAAGAAAGTTTTGATCAAACTTTTTATTTGTAATACCAATATACAATCGAAAAAAACACTTACGGGAGAATTTGGCAAAAAATCGGTTAAGAGATCTCAACCGGCTTTTTGATAATGAACGATTTTACCGATCTGATAAATGAAGGAATACCACCGATAAGAAGCATCGCGCCAAATCCGATACGTAGCAGGTCTGGATCAAGCACCGATGCAACAAGTGCACCAACTATCGCGCCTACCGTTCCGCCGACCGACATCACCGTCACCGCACCATAGCAAATATTTCTCGCGCGGAGGTTGACCGCGGTCGATGAGCCCGATGAGAATATGAAAAATATCAGGTTGACTCCTTGCGCAAACAGCTGTCCGACTTCGCGGTATTCGGTTAAGAATACCACAAGAAGTCCTCCGCTCCCCACTCCGAGTCCCGAAAGGAGTGCAACTCCGCAGCTTACAAGAAAATCTATCATCGCTCCACCTTAAAAAATCATAGTAAATCCCGACCATACAACGAGTGCGGAAAATATCAGCCGTAAAAGGCGCGTGTCGATCACGGCAAGCAAAAGTCCTCCTCCCGCACCTCCGATCACGGCGGGCAAAATGAACCTTGAAAATTCAAGCCCGTGAACGCTTCCGCGCAGAACGTAGGCTATTGCGGAAACCGCGGAAATTGGCAGCATCACCGAAAGCGCGTTGGCAAAAATGTCGCGCCCATCGTGATATTCGCGCGGCAACACCCCCTCTGCTGCGCGGACAAGAACTATTCCTCCCCCCGCCCCCAGAAGTCCGTTTAAAAATCCGGCGAGAAATCCGAGCATGAGCGCTCCCGGCTTTTTTGACCTCATAGAAAAATCCTCCTGTTTTTTAGAATAATATGGATTTCGCCCTTGTATTTCGTTCGATTTCGTGATATAATTATATTTGGTGTATTATTATCTGAACGCAAGTGGGATATATCCCCGATGCGATTTAGTATTTCCTGATAATCGAACTACATACACGAAAGGAGTTTTCCTGTGGCAAACACTAAAAAGACCACCTCCGCGCCCACCAAAAACGGCGGCAAAGCCACTCCGCCCGCCGCACCCGAGCGCGATCCTTACGCTTATTACGACGATCTCTACGAGAAAAAACCGCGTAAGAAAAAGAAAACTGATGAAAATTTACCCAAAGAAGACTACGAAAAATATGACGAGATTTTCAAGTCCGCTGAAAAGGAACCCAAGAAGGGCACAAAGCGCGGTGCAATCCCGATAAACGACGAGCTACTCGATCTCACGCCGCCCTCATCGAAAACTCTTCACCGTCTGATGCCCTATATTCTCGGTGTCGTAACAATATTTATCATTGCTTGCTTCCTGCTTGCAAGGATCGACGGCGCAATGGGCGACCTCGGGCTTCTGCTCCGAAATGCATTCTTCGGCTTCTTCGGCTGGCCCGCGTACTTCATTCCGATAGTGCTCGTCAATATGATAATCTATTGGAGACGATACGTAGATCTTGCAATCATACGCAGAAAGATCATCTTCGGCGCATCCATCCCGCTCCTGCTCTCCTCCCTCATCCACTCCCTCGCCATCGCCATTCTTTACGATGGCTACAAGTGGGCAGATTGGGGCAAGAGCATTTTCGGATTCAAGGGAGCCACCTCCAACTGGCGCCTCGGCGTTGATCTCCACGGCGGCGGATTCTTTGGCGGATTTTTCGGAGGCTTATTCCGCTGTCTCGTAGGTTACGTCGGCTCCGTTATCGTTATTATCGCGATCCTCGCGCTCTCCATAGTTTTCTACGTCGGTCTTACTCCCAGACATTTCCTTGATATGCTCGCATCCATCGCCAATAAGATCAAGGAAAAGCGCGCCGCAAAGAAGGCTGCCGCTGAGGTTTACGAAGAAGACGAGGAAGAAAACATCGAAGAAGAGGCAGAAGAAAAGCCCAAAACGACTAAACCGCGCCGCAAGGCAAAGTCAGCAGAAATCCCCGAGGATACCTCGGATATCGGCTCGGCTATTCCATCTCCCGACGACGAAGAGGACGAGCCCGCAATAGAACTCAAGCCGGCAGGAGGCAATTACGATCCCGACGCGGTCGAGATCCTCGGCTCTATTGAGATCGAGCCCTCCAAAAAGCCTAAATCCACAAAAACCGTTGATTCACTACGCCGCGTCACCGAAACCGAAAGCATCGAGGATCTCGGTGATCTCGTCGATACAGTTTTCACAGGCAAGAGCACTGCAGGAGTCGAGATCGCTCCCGCTCCCGCCGCATCCGCGCTCGAGCTCACAGAGGCAGAGGTCATCACTCCCGCTCCCGACGAGATCGTCGATGACGAACCCGAGGAAGACGCTATCGTGCTCCCCGAAAACGCTAAGAAAAAGCAGGAATACGAGCAGCTTGCGGCATATATCTTCCCTCCCCTCACACTTCTCCGCGAATCCACCTCCCCCGGGCGCGACGAGATCAATGCCGAGCTTCGCGCGAATGCAGAAACTCTGCTCGAAAAGCTTGAATCCTTCAACGTCAAGCTCTCAAAGATCGAATACTCGCGCGGCCCTACACTTACTCGCTACGAGCTTTACCCCGCGCCCGGAGTAAAGGCTAACTCGATCAAGAATCTTCAGCTTGATATCGCTATGGCGCTTCAGGCGAAGATCAGAATAGAAGCCCCCATCCCCGGCAAGAGCGCGGTCGGCGTTGAAGTCCCCAACAAGCTTGCTTCAACCGTTGCTATCCGTGAGCTTCTCGAATCGGATCAGTTCAAGAATGCCAAGAGCAAGCTCTACGCGTGCCTCGGCAAGGATATCACGGGCGAGCCGATCTTCATAGATATCGGCAAGATGCCCCACCTTCTTATCGCGGGTACTACCGGATCGGGTAAATCGGTCTGCATCAACAGCATCATCATCTCTCTCCTTTACAAATCGCGTCCCGATGAGGTGCGCTTCATTATGATCGACCCCAAGAAGGTCGAAATGGCGATGTATAATAATCTCCCCCACCTTCGTGTTCCCGTTGTTACAAACGTAAAGAAGGCGGCAGGTACACTTAACGCGGCTGTTGACGAAATGGAGCGCCGTTACGAGCTCTTTGAGAACAATTTCGCCCGCGACATCGACGGCTACAACCGTATGATGAAGGCGGAGGATCCCGATTTCATCCCGCTTCACCGTCTTGTTATCGTTATCGACGAGCTTGCCGACCTTATGATGAGCGCCCCCACCGAGATCGAAACCTCGATCGTCCGTCTTGCACAGAAGGCGCGTGCGGCGGGTATCCACCTGATCATCGGTACTCAGCGTCCCTCGGTCGACGTCATCACGGGTCTTATCAAGGCTAACATCCCCTCCCGTATCGCGTTTGCGGTCGCCTCGGGTATCGACTCGCGTACCATCATTGACACGGTGGGAGCCGAAAAGCTCCTCGGTCGCGGTGATATGCTCTTCTGCCCCATCGGCTCACAGAACCCCACCCGTGCGCAGGGTACCTTCGTGACCGACGAGGAGGTAGTTGCGGTAACCAACTTCCTCAAGCAGAATTCCACCGGCGCACACTACGACGAGGAATTCGTATCACAGATCGAAAAGGCATCCGAACAGATCGTAACCGTCACTCCGGGCGCAAAGAAGCCCACGGGCGGAAACGCAGGCGGCGGAGCGGCAAGCGGATCATCCGAAGCCTTCGACGAACTCTTCTTCGATGCCCTCAAGCTTGCCGTCGAAAGCGGCACGGTCGCAACCTCCTTCCTGCAGAGAAACATCAACGTAGGCTTCGGCAGAGGCGCGAGAATCATCGACCGAATGGCAAAGCTCGGCTTCGTCACTCAGCCCGACGGCACCAAGCCCCGTCAGGTGCTCCTCACCCAATCCCAGCTCGCAGAGCTCATCGCCCGCGACGATAAGAGAATTTACGGTCTTATCCCGCAGGATGAGGAAGAGGAATGAGTTATTAGTTACTAGTTACTAGTTATTAGTTATTAGTTATTAGCTAAAGGTAGCTTTTCGCCTTGGCGAAAAGCTTAAGATTAATTAAAAGCTCTGAGCTTTTGAGTCCATCAAAAGTTCAGAGCTTTTTGTCTTAAACTAACAACTAGTAACTAACAACTATTTTCCCCTTTTCGGTTGACTTTTCCCGAAAAATGTATTATAATATACATAATATATTTTATACAATCGAAAGTGAAAACGAAAATGTTAAAACGATTTATTGCCTATTACAAACCGCACAGCGGGATGCTGACGCTTGATATGCTTGCCTCGCTCGTTATTGCGCTTGTCGGTATGGTCTACCCCATCATCACAGAGAAAATGCTCGATGCATTCCTCGGCGGAACGCAGACGGCAAAAATGATAATCACAGCGAGCGCAATCGTATTTGCGCTCTACATCATCCGACTTTTCCTGCGCTATTTCGTTCAGTATTACGGTCACCTGATCGGCGTCGGAATGCAGGCACAGATGCGACGCGACCTCTTCGCGCACATTCAGAAGCTTCCCTTCTCCTTCTACGACGAGAATGAGACGGGTAAGATAATGACCCGAATGACCTCCGACCTTTTCGAGATCAGTGAGCTTGCTCACCACGGTCCCGAAAATCTGCTCATAAGCTCTGTCACCTTCATCGCCGCATTCATCTACCTTTGCACCATCGACTGGGCGCTGACGCTCATCATCTTCATCTGCGTACCGATACTCATTATTGTTGCGGCATATTTCCGCAAAAAGATGCGCTCCGCATTCACCGAGCGCCGTGCAAGTAACGCTGTCATCAATGCATCTCTCGAAAGCTCGATCTCGGGCATCCGCGTCACCAAGGCTTATACCAATCAGTACAAGGAAACCGAGAAATTCGAGGTAGGCAACAACGCCTTCATCAATGCTTGTAAGAAGGCTTACGATGCGATGGGTAAGTTCCACTCGGGAACCTCCTTCATCACCGACGTTTTCAACGTAATCATCCTCATCGCGGGCGGTCTTTTCATCAACGCGGGACGCATTTCGATCCCCGAATACTCCGCCTTTATGGTTTCGATCAACCTCTTTATCTCGCCCATCAACACTCTTATCGGCTTTATGGAGCAGTATCAGAACGGCGTTACCGGCTTTGAACGCTTCCTTGAGATCATCGACACCGAGCCCGAGCGCGACGAGCCCGATGCTATCGAGTTGACCGACGTTAAGGGCAAGATCGAATTTGAGAATGTGGAATTTTCCTACAAGGATTCCGCAGAAGTGCTCCACGGTATCTCGCTCTCGATCGAAAAGGGACAGAAGCTCGCGCTCGTCGGACCCTCGGGCGGCGGTAAGACCACTATCTGCCACCTCATCCCGAGATTCTACAAGATCGCGGGCGGCGATATTAAGATCGACGGCAAGAGCATCAACGAGCTCACGATGAACTCGCTCCGCCGAAACATCGGTATCGTTCAGCAGGACGTATTCCTCTTCAACGGCTCGATCCGCGACAACATCCTCTACGGACGCCTTGACGCGACCGAGGAGGAGGTAATTGAAGCCGCAAAGCTCGCAAACATCCACGATTGGGTATCCACCCTTGAGCACGGCTACGACACCGAGATCGGTGAGCGCGGAGTCAAGCTTTCGGGCGGTCAGAAGCAGCGTCTCTCGATCGCGCGCGTATTCCTCAAGGATCCCTCTATCCTCATCCTCGATGAGGCAACAAGCGCACTCGACAATACCACCGAAATCCTCATTCAGCAGGCACTCGACGAGCTCTGCAAGGGCAGAACCACCATCGTCGTAGCGCACAGACTCTCAACCGTTCGCGGCGCGGACAAGATCGCGGTCATCTCCGACGGACGAATCGCCGAAGAAGGCAGCCACGAGGAGCTTATGCAGATCGAAGGCGGCATCTATCAGGGACTCTACCGCCTCGGCGTACGCAACCCCGATAAAGACGGATCTATCGCAGATATCGACGTAAATCAGCTTTCGAAGAAAGCGGGATTCTGATAATATTTAACAAGGCTGAGTCACTGTTTTGGTGCGCTCAGCCTCGAATATTTTAATGAAAATTTCCGCTCGGGCGAAAAATTTCCTTATAAAAGCAAAGAGCAGAGTCCGCTGAAATCAGCGGACTCTGCCTTTTATTTTTATAACTTACTGTCTTTCTTCAAAATACTTCAAAAGCTGCTTGATCTTATTACCGTAAGCTCTCTTCTGAATTCTGTAGGTAGATGCGAAGGTGTTGTTGCCGCTCTTAACGATCGAACGGGTGGAGGTTGCGATAGAATCGATCTCGCTACCGTAAACCATACCGGTATCAAACTTGATACTGTCAAGGATAAGGTCGAAGATCATACCCGACTCAACGTCGTTGAGGTATCTGGTCTTCATAATAACTTCACAGTAAACGGGCTGAATGTCCATGTAGGAGCGGTAGTTCCATTCCTCAAATACGATACCAACCTCGTTGAACTGCTTGCTGGTTGCCATAACCGACATAATGCTGTAAGCATCCTGTGCAGTAGTGTAATAGTTCGGCTGATCGAGATCGTACTTCGGAAGAGGAAGCAGACCGTAAGAGGAGGACATGCTTCTGAGTGCCTGGTTTTGTGCGGAGCTTCCGTAGATGCAGTAGATCCAGAAGAGTGCCTCATCGTTGGTGAACTTGTTGCAAAGCTCGGTGTGGTTCGAATGGAGGAACGCACCGTTGTTGTTGCTGAAGAGGGTGATCTGATAATCAAGAGCGTTAGAAACCTTTTCGGGGTCCCAGATGATGTCAAGACCATCGTCGGCGGTCTTAGCAAGAATATCAATACCGAACGCGGTAAGGAATCCGTCGTAAGCCTCGGAGCCGAGGATCGAAATGAGACCGATCTTATCGGGAAGGTCGATAGCGCTCGACTGGTTGGTGTCTACCCAGGTATCCTTGGTGTACTGAAGGAGAAGGTCGATAGTCCACTGACCGTCAAGAACAACGTCATAGAGGTTGCCAAGCTGATAATCGTTTGCAAGGGTTGCGTTATAGTAGATCGCAAGAGAACGGTCAACTACCGAGAGGTTAAGGTCACCTACGATAAAGTAGAGCTGATCCTTAATGGTAGCCGCCTCAACGTAGGTCTGGTTCCACCAAGGGTGAGAAACATTCATAGTTTCGATGTTATGGATGTTCATATAGCAGTTACGGAGCGCTGCGTTGGTGGAATAGAAAGCGTAGTTGGAAGCGAGGTCGATTCCCGATGCTCCGCCCGATTCAAACTCAGCAACGATGGTACGCTGAGAATCTTCCTTAGAGGGGCTCTCAATGAATTCAAAGGTGAAATTGAGATCCTCTTCAAGTTGAAGGTTTCTCTTGTAGATTTCGTCGTTGAGCATATCGCCGCTTTCGCTCTCGGAATAGAGCTCGCGGTTCCAAGTTTCACTGTTACGCATAAGAACGGTGATAACGGTGCCGTCGGAAAGTTTGGTGCCCTCTGCAGTGGGGGATTCTACGTAGGGTCTGCCCCACTCGTCGGTAGGAGGCTCGGTCTCAACGGGAGTGGTGTCAGCCTCGGTACCCGAGGGAGTTGCGTTTGTTACATCGGGAGTGGTCTCCTCACCGCCGGTCTCTGCGCAAGATGCAAAGCACAGAGTCAGCGTAACCAATGCGAGCAGAAATGCAATGATTCTTTTTTTCATTTTAAGATCCTTCTTTCATTATTTTAAGGAAAATGCTACAATAATTATATCACAATAATAAAAAAAGTCAACACTTTTGATGATTTTTATTCAAACTTTGTATATTTTTTCACCACTTCGGCAATAATAAAAATCAAAGAATTCAAACGGAGATACAAATGCGGAAACTATCTAATTCATATTCCGAAAACGTGATGCAAATAGACAAGCTACTGCGCGTGGACGAAAACTTTGATATGCTGAAAAAGACCGTCCGCGTCGGTGAGGACGAGCTGACCTTCTATTATCTTGACGGTTTCGTCAAGGACGGCGTGATGCAGAAGCTGATGCTTTCGCTCTCGGGGCAAAATGGCATCTGCCCCGAAAAGAGCGCGGGCGAGGCGGCGGTTTACGAATTTATGCGCTCTTACGTCGTTTACGTTGAGACCGATATCACCGATTCGCTCGACACAATGATATCGGCAGTAATGTCGGGGGCTTCCTTGATGCTCGGCAGCCGCTTCGGGTGCTACGCCATCCTCATCGACTCGCGCTCCTACCCTGCAAGAGAGACTACAGAACCTCAAAACGACCGCGTTATGCGCGGTCCGCGCGACGGCTTCGTTGAGACTCTGATCTCAAACACCGCCCTCATCCGCCGCCGAATACGCGACACGAGGCTGACAACGCACTATATTTCGGTCGGAAGCGAATCGAAGACCGATATCGTTCTATGCTATATGGATGGAAAAGCAGACAGCGGCTACGTTAATATGCTTGAGGAAAAAATCAGATCGCTGAAGGTCGCCTCGCTGACGATGGGGCATCAGTCGCTCGCCGAAGCGCTGATCAAAACACGGTGGTACAACCCATTCCCCAAAATAAGGATCACCGAGCGTCCCGACGTTGCGGCGGCGCAGATCTACGAAGGAAGCGTCATCATCCTCATCGACACCTCGCCGCAAGCAATGATACTCCCCACCTCGATCTTCGACTTTTTGCAGGAAACGAATGACTTTTATTTTCCTCCGCTGACAGGATCATACGTCCGCGCGGTGCGGCATATCATCTTCTGGCTGACGCTCTTCCTCATCCCCGTCTGGTATCTGATGACGAAATATCCCGATCACGTGCCCGAATTTCTGTCGTTCGCAATGCCCAAGGAGCTCGGACTTGTTCCGATAATCGCGCAGCTTCTTATCGTTGAATTCGTTGTGGACGGACTCAAGATGGCTTCAATGAACACGCCCGATATGCTCTCAAACTCGCTCTCCGTCGTCGGCGGACTCATCCTCGGCGACTTTGCGGTCAATCTCGGATGGCTGATCCCCGAGGTCATCATCCTGACCGCTTTCGTTGCCATCGCAAACTTCTCGCAACGATCCTATGAGCTCGGTTACGCGTTCAAGTTTATGCGGATAATGCTGCTTATACTATCGGGAATCTTCGGTATATGGGGCTTTCTCGTCGGTGTCGCGCTCATTATCGTCCTGCTTGCCACAAATAAGACAGTAAACGGCGAATGCAGATACCTTTATCCCTTGATCCCCTTCAACGGCAAAGCGCTTCGGACGGTGCTCTTCAGGGTGAGAAAAAAAGATTGAAATACAAAAGGTGCCGATCCATTCTTCGTGGATCGGCACTTTTATTCGTGCGCATTATTTGTGCTTTTTTCGGATTCCGCTGAGGCGGAATATCACTCCCGCCGCCATTGCGGTCAGAGGAATATAGATCGCCGTGCTCGCCGACCAACCGTATTTTCGCGAGATTGTGTCAAATACGATTATCGTTGACGGTCCGGGGCCGACGAAGAACATATTCACCGATTCGCCGACGGTTATTCCGATCAGAGTGTTGATCACAAACGCGATAAAGCAAAGTCCGACGAACAGCTTGACGATATCGAAGTAATCCTGCTTGCTTGTGCCCGCGCGGTGCGAGAAGATTATGTAAAAGGCAAGGAAAACAAGCGAATAATGCCACACTATCGCGTGAACCGTGCTGAACACCTGCTCGTGAAAAACACCCGAGGGCTCGAATACTCCCGCAAAGCCGCCAAGAAGATTGAAGCACATCATAAAACCGTAGCAAGCGCGGCGAATGCGTTCGTTCTTCGTAAATACCGCGAGCGGGCAAAGATACATCGGCATACTGCACATCTGAAAGGGGAATTCGCCCCAAGCGATCGCGCCTTCATTGAGGACGTAAAAGAGGAAAAGCTGCTTGAATATCTCGCTCGCGATAAGCACGCCCGCGTAAGACAAAAGAAGTATTTTGTTCTTTCGCTCATCGAAATTTCTGCAAAGCCACGCAAGCGAGATGCAAAGCGACATTCCGATGACTATCAAAGCTATGTGAAAAGGTCCGTAAGCCGCGGGAGGCAGCATTTCGCACTCCACAGCCCACATCAGTTTTTCGATGATATTCAAAAAATCACTTCCTAATTAATTGATTTTCTTTATTATAGCACAAAAAGGGAGAAATGTAAAGTCCGCTTTACTTAATTGTTGCAAAGCTCACAGTAACCTTGAACAGGTCACCGTCGACAGTAACGTCGAACGAGCCGCCCTGAAGCTCGGCAAGACTCTTGGCTATCGAAAGTCCGAGACCGTTGCCCTCGGTATTTCTCGATGCATCGCCGCGAACGAAACGCTCGGAAAGCTCATCAGATTTGATCGCTATCGGATCGCGCGAAATATTTCTGAAGCTGAATACCGCCCGTCCGCCGACTTCCTCGAGGCTGACGTAAACTCTTGTGCCGGGGAGCGCGTATTTCCGCGCATTGTTCATAAGGTTATCGAAAACGCGCCAGAGCCTTCTGCCGTCCGCCATAATTTTAATCTCGTCGTCGGGAGACGTGCAGATCAGATCAAGCCCCGCATCGGCAAGTCTTTGATAATACTCGCCCGAGATCTGCGAGATCATCACGCGCGCATCGCATTCGGCAAGCATTATATCTATATTCCCGCTCGAGGCTTTTGATGCCTCAACGAGATCGTCAAGCAGACGCTTCATTCGCTCGGATTGATTGTGAAGCACCTCTGCGTATTCCTTGATATTCTCATTCTCACACTCCTCGCGGCAGATGAGATCGGAATAATTGATGATCGAGGTCAGCGGAGTCTTGATATCGTGCGACACGTTTGTGATAAGCTCTGTCTTCATCCGCTCGCTCTTGAGGCTTCCTCGACCGCCGCGTTCATTCCGTCGCCGATGCGGTTGAGATCCTCCGCGTGCTCCTTGAGGTCAAGGACGAGATATTTCGTATCGACCTTATAATCTATCTTGCCGTCCGCGATCTCGCGAGCACCTCGCTTTATCCTGTCAAGCGTGATCACAAGGTAGATCACCGCGGGCAGAACGATTGCCTTTCCTATGAACCAAACAAACAAGTACATTTCCGTGTTGTACCAAGTCAGAATAATGACAAAGAACTCTATCCCCACAACAGCGCCGATAAGAAGCACAGCTTTCCAGATCATAGGAATAGCACGAACAAAGGCACGAATGCATCTTCCGCAGAAGCAAAGCACGCGCCAAATGAAGCGCAAAACGTAAAATACGATTGTATTTTTAAAGAGCGTACCAAGTTTGATGCGCAAAGCAAGGCTCATACACCAGAATATACTCATTATAATGGCTGCTATTGCCCAAGCAATGATTCCTATAGCAAACGTCACATCGTTGCCGGATAGAAAATCAAAAACACAAATATACCAGAATAAGGAGCCCAGCACAAACACCGCAGTGGGTATTTCAAAAGGAATTTTCGTCAGCACGGTAGGCGTCACGCCCTCAACACCGCGCCGTCTTCCCGCAGAGCACATAAGGAAAATAAAGCAGGCGATCGCAAGGATAAGTGAGCCGAGCCCGATCGCGTAAATCCAGAAACGGAGCGCATAAAGAATATCGACCAAAAGGTCCATCCAGAAAAGCTCGTCGCAAACTGCAACATCCTTGGAAATCACGAACGTGAGCTTGCAAATATTTTCGGGCGCATAATCCTTGAGAGCATCCTCGTGCGAACGATAATAATCCAGCGTGTCGGTCGCTTCGTCATAGCTGAACACCCAAATTGAGGTGAATGTCTTTCCCTCAGCATTCGAATTGCCGTATTCATAAGCTTTAAATTTCTGATTTCCGCATTCTGCCTTGACATAAGCAAAGTTCTTTCTTTCAAGATAATCGTCTATCCTCTCCGGCGAACCCATCCGATAGTAGTGGACTACGGTATAATCACTACGATTGACGTAGCTGTCATATACATCCTCTCTTATATACTCAATCGGCGTCCAATATATCTCTGCATTGAACATCAGCACCACACCCGCAACCGACGCCGCCGTAACACAAAGCATCAGTATGCAAAGTATAAACGCCACGGTCTTTGCAAACACGCTATGCGTCAACCCAAGCCGCTTTTTCTTTATTTTTTCCATCATCATTCTCCTTTTTATTCAAATCGCTTTTCGCCCAAGGGCGAAACATCACTCACGCGGAGCGCGAACATCACCGATCGCGGCTTGCCGCGATCTTGTACCCTTGTCCCCACACCACCTTAAGGTATCTCGGCTCGGCGGGATTTATCTCGATCTTCTCGCGCAAGTGCCTGATATGCACCGCAACCGTGTTATCCCCCGTAATAGCACTCTCCTTCCATACAAGGGTGTAGATCTCACCCGGAGAAAAGACCTTACCGGGATTGCTCATAAGCAATTTTAAGATCTCATATTCCTTTGGCGTCAGCGCGACCTCCTCGCCGTCAAGCAAAAATTTCTTTTCGAGATCATTGATCTCAAGACCGCCGATGACGATCCTTTCGGGAGTCTGCTCTCTGCCGCCGAGGGTGAAATAACGCCTCAGCTGTGAACGCACCCGCGCCGTGACCTCGATGGGATTGAACGGCTTGGTTACGTAATCGTCCGCCCCGATATTCAGTCCGAGTATCTTGTCGCTGTCCTCACTCTTTGCGGAAAGGAAGATGATCGGCACGTTGCTCCGCTCGCGTATCCTTGCCGCGGCGGTGATACCGTCCATCACGGGCATCATAATGTCAAGCAGGATCAAGTGGATATCATTACTTTCCACGATCTCGATCGCTTCTCTTCCCGTTTTTGCCTCAAAAAAGCACATATCGGGTGAAGCAAGATATATTTTAAGTGCCGAAACGATATCCGCCTCGTCGTCGCAGATCAGAATATTATACATTTTCCAAGCTCCTCTCTGTTGCTAACATCATTATAGCACAAATATTCTTAAAATGAAATAGGGAAATTTCTTAAGTTTTTCTTAATTCTGTGATTAAGGTATCGATAATTCAAAATAGGAATAATAAACAATACAAAAAAGCCCCGTCCGCTTGCGGAAGGGGTTGGGGAAGGTAGTCAGCACCCGAACAAAGGAGTTTGCACCCAAGCTAAATCAAGGGTGAAATTTAATAAGATGTGAAAAATTCGCCGAGGCGGATTTTTACCTTTATATTCATCAATGTGCTAAGGAATGACTTAACAACCCCTTCCCTACAATCGGGAAGCGGTTGTTAAGTCCAAAATCCCGAAGCAAGCTTCGTGATTTTGAAGCAGGATAGCGAAGGCTGAAGCCTTCGCATTAGTCCGAGGCTCTGCCTCGGGCTCCGCTTAAGAAACTTTTTGAAAAAAGTTTCTTAAGGATCTTCAAAAACTTTTATCTTGAGTGCGGTGTGCGGATTATTTGATAACTACGTTCGAAAAGCTCGTATCGCCATAGCAGGTGACGAGTCCGAGTTGGAGATCCTCGCCGCTATAGGTCATCGTTGACTTTGTACCGTCGTAGAACACGGTACCGTCGTGATTGATCGTCACGAACAAGCTTCCGTCAACGTAGAGCGTGATTGCGTCGGGCGCAACCTCGAGGCGGAGCTTGATCTTATTTGAGAAGCTTCCTTTGTCGGTGCGCGTTGCGCTATCGTCGTGGTCGGTTCGGATATGGTATTCCGCTGTTGCGGGATCATTATTCGATATCTTCGCCGCAGTCGTGCGGAGATAGAGGCGGTACATCTTTCCGTTCTCGTCGATGAGCTGAAGTCCTGCGGTGGGATTCTTACTGCCGCAGTATTTATCTATCGAAACGTCGGCCTCGAAGATCCAGTTATTGCCCGAAACGGGACGGCCATCGAGAGTTGCAAAGCCGAAAAGTATTCCGTCGCCGCTCTTGTAGGTATAGCTGATCGTCGAATTATCCTCGGTTATATTGAAGAATCCGCTCTTGCCCGATGCGGTTACCTTATCGAATGAATGCATACCGAAGCTGAGCGTACCGAGCTCGGTGCTCTCCTTTTTGGGCTCTTCGACGTATTCGATAACAGCCTTGTCGTTAGGCGCAAAGGTCAGAAGCTCTGCCGCCGCAGCACGCAGAGTAGCCGCGAGAGAAGCATCAAGGCTGTAATTGTAGTCGATATTTGCGGGAGATTCGCCGAAGATAACGGCATAGAAATCAGCGGCTACAAGATAACTTCCCGCGGGCGAGGGATGGGAGTTATCGGTATGATAAAGACCGAGTCTCATATTGCTCGCGAGCAAACTGTTGAAGGTCACGCCCGTGTAAACCGTCTTGCTTCCGAGCATATCGGAAACCGCCGCGTTATACGCAGTGACGAGGTTGGTGTGCTCTGCACGCGACATTCTTTTTGTGTAGCCTGAACGTGTAACGTAGCCCTTATTAACGCCAAAGCTCGAATACTGAAGAGGCAGAGCGCCGTTTGCTTTGATAAGCTCAACGAGATCCTTCGCCGCGCTGTATTCCTTCCAAGGATAGTAGGGGAAGAATTCGGGCATAACGGGATTATTTCTGTTGGGCTGATAAACGATAATATCCCATTTATCCGAAGCGATCTTATCGCTGACCGTCTTCCAGAGTGCGGGGTCCTCGCGGAGCATCGCGATGCCCGTGCCGCCCTTGGTCTGTCTGTCGGCGGTAACCTTATATCCGGCTGCCTTACAAAGTGCAGCAAAAATCTGAGGCATTTCGTTGTAATGCGTCAGGCTGTCGCCGATAAAAAGGATCTTGATGCCCTCGTTTTTAGCCTTCGCGCGAATGACATCCCATTCGCTCGGCTGATCGACAGAAACGGTCTCCTCGACGGTAGTATCCGCGATCACAGCCTCGGTTTCGTCGGGAGTAAACTCCGTATCCGCGGGCGCAGAAGTAGTATCCGCAGGTGCGGTCGTATCCACGGGATCACCCGCGCAACCGACGAGAGGGACCATCATGATCAAAGAGAGAAATGCTGATAAAGTTCTGATATATCTATTCATATCACACCTCGTTTTTTATTTTATTATAGCACAGAAAAAGTCGATTGTAAAGTATTTTTACTCAAAAAAGAGCCCGATGCATAGGCAACAGGCTCTTCTTGTTTATTGGGTCGAGGTAATTTCCTCGGGATATTTAACTTCAGCAAATCCACGGCGGAGAATTGCTTTAGTCCAAGGGTAGCGGTCGATCGACTTAGCTCCCTTCGGGCAAGCACGGACGCAAGCACCGCATCCGATACAGCGTTCGGTATCCACTCTGAATTTATCAAGTGTGATCGCCTCGGTCGGGCAAGCCTGCGCACAAGTACCGCAGAAGGCGCAATCCGCGCTGACGGTCTTGGGGAAGGAAAACGCAAGACGCTTTGTAAGATTATAGGGAAGCCTTCCGATAATATCAAAACCGTGGGGTATGATCGGAACCTCTTCTCTATCCTCGTCTGCAGCAACGGAAAGGATGAACCTTCCAACTTCACCGAGGCTTTCGGGAAGCACCTGCTTCTCTTCAACACAATCGGCAAAGGTATGGGGGCGCGGGCAGGTCATAATTCTGCAAAGCGGAACCTCGGCGCTGTCAAAAAGCTTGCGCGCCTCCTCGGGAGCGCATCCCACACCGCAAGAGCCGTAACCGAGAATAAGTGCCGCCTTTTCAACGAAAAGCTGTGAACGCTCGATAAACTGCTCTACGGGCGGCGGCAGATGGCGCAGATACACGGGCGCGATCATAAGCATAAGATCAACGTGGATCTCGAGTCCGCAAGCCGCTTCTCTATCCGCCGCGTAGGTGATGTCGAGGCACTCAACCTCGTATCCCGCGCGGTCAAGGATGACCGTCGCCGCATCGGCAAGCTCAAGACATCCGCCTCCGGGCGAAAAGGTTACGACGAGTATATTTTTATTCTTCATTATCAGTCAAGGTAACCGAGTCTGTAAAGAAGCTCGGCGTTGAGAACCGATCCTCCCGCCGCACCGCGAAGGGTGTTGTGGGAAAGTCCGACGAACTTATAGTCGAACATAGTATCCTCGCGGAGTCTGCCCGCGGTGATACCCATTCCGCCGTAGATCTCGCGGTCGATAGCGCACTGAGGACGGTTATCCTCTTCAAAATAGGTGATGAACTGCTCGGGAGCGTTGGGAAGTCCGAGCTCCTGAGGAAGTCCCTTATATTCAGCCCACGCCTTGAGGATCTCTTCCTTGGAGGGCTTATTCTCAAAGCTCATAAAGATAGCGGCGGTGTGTCCGTTGGTTACGGGAACACGGATGCACTGGGTGGTGATAAGGGGAGCATCGGCATTGACAACAACGCCGTTTTCAACCTTACCCCAGATCTTGAGGGGCTCCTGCTCGCTCTTCTGCTCCTCGCCGCCGATGAAGGGGATGACGTTGTCGATCATCTCGGGCCACTCCGCGAAAGTCTTGCCCGCGCCGGAGATCGCCTGATATGTGGTGGCAACTACCTTATTAAGACCGAACTTGAGAAGGGGGGTAAGCATAGGAACGTAGGACTGAATGGAGCAGTTCGGCTTAACCGCGATAAATCCGCGCTTGGTGCCGAGACGCTTCTTCTGTGTCTCGATAACTGCAAGATGATCCGAGTTGATCTCGGGCATAAGCATGGGAACGTCCTCGATGCCTCGGCAAGCGGAGTTATTCGATACTACGGGAAGCTCGTGGCGAGCGAAGTTCTCCTCCATCTCGCGAACCTCTGCCTTGGGCATATCAACTGCGCAGAAAACGAAATCACAGAGGGATGCGATAGTGTCAACCTCGGCGGAATCAAGAACCTTCATATCCGCAAACTTTGCGGGCATCGGCTCGGTAAGCTTCCAGCGGCTGCCGACAGCCTCAGCGTATGTCTTGCCCGCACTTCTTGCAGAAGCGGCAAGGCAGGTAACTTCAAAATAGGGGTGATCTGCAAGCAGGGTGAGAAAACGCTGACCAACCATACCGGTCGCGCCAACTACACAACATTTTTTCTTTTCGGTAACAACAAAACTCATAATATATCTCCTTGTGAATTAATGTCGAAAAATAATAATTAATGATACCACATTTGAGCGAAAAAATCAAGAGGAAAATGAATATTTATTCATTATTTTTAAGAACTTCTGCATAAACTTTATTTTTGGGAAGTCCCGTTTCCTTAACAATCGTTTTGATAGCGTCCTTTTGCGACATTCCTCCCGCCATAAGAGCAGCGGCGCGGGAGGCGATATCAAGGCTCTCCTCCTCTTCAGTTGCCTCCGGTGCTCCATCGATAACGAGAACGTATTCTCCGCGCGGCTCGGTGCTTTCATAATATTCAATCGCACCCGCTATTGTGAAGCGTAAAATTTCTTCATTCAGCTTAGTCAGCTCACGGCAAAGTGCGATCCGTCTCTCACCGCCGAAATATTCGGCAAACTCGGAGAGAGTCTTTTTGAGGCGGTGCGGTGCTTCATAAACGATAAGTGTTCGCTCCTCCCTCGCGATATCGGTAAGACGCTTTTTGCGTTCCTTACCTGCGGCGGGAAGAAAGCCCTCAAAAGAAAATCTTCTCGTAGAAAGTCCCGAAAGAGCAAGCGCGGAAACTGCGGCACAGGCACCGGGAATTATCGATACCTTGATGCCCTCCGATGCGCAAAGCGCGACGAGGTCCTCTCCGGGATCCGATATCGCTGGCATTCCCGCGTCGCTGATCAGAGCGCAGGATTCGCCGTTTTTCAATCTCTCAATAATCTCGGGACCGCGCTCGGCACGGTTGTGATCGTGGTAGGATACCATCGGCTTTTTGAGCCCGAGACGCGAAAGCAAAAGCCCCGAATTTCTCGTATCCTCGGCGGCAACGAAATCGACCTCGGATAGCACCTTTAGCGCACGCTCTGTGATATCGGCAAGGTTGCCGATAGGCGTGGCAACGAGGTAGAGGACGGATTTTTCAACCTTGTTTTTTTCTTCGGTAAAAGACATTTTATTTCCTTTCGTCACAAAAATCCCAACGCAGAATATACTGTAGCAAACAGATTTTTGTGAGGTACTTTATGGCTATCAAGATTTACATAGATCAGGGGCACAACCCCGTCAACCCAAACGCGGGTGCGGAGGGCAACGGTCTGCGCGAGCAGAATCTCGTTTACGCCATCGGCATCGAGCTCGCGGAATTGCTCCGCGCAAACCCTAATTTTGAGGTCAGGCTTTCGCGCCCGACGCCCGAAACACAGCTCGGAACAAGCAAAAATTCAAGCCTTGCGGCAAGAGTAAACGAGGCAAACTCTTGGGGCGCAGACTACTTCATCAGCCTTCATACGAATGCATCGACCTCGCCCGACGCGGGCGGCAGCGAGGCATTCGTTTTCAACCGTCCATCGTCCGCCGCCTCGCTCGCGGCAGATATTCTGCGCGGACTTAATGAAACCACGGGAATCCAAAACCGAGGCGTCAGCGTACGAAGCGGTCTTTACGTCCTCCGCAAAACAGCAATGCCCGCCGTTCTCGTAGAGCTTGCTTTCATTTCAAATCCCGAAGAGGCGGCTCTTATGCGCGATCGCCCCGAGCTTTTTGCACGCGGGATTTACGACGGTATCCTCGACTTCACGGGTGTGTAAACTTTGTATAATATTATATCATATTAAGATAAATAGGTCAAGTATTTTTCGCATATACCGCATAGGAAATTATCCGCGAAATGTTTTTTTGCGACTTTTTGAGAGTTTTTTCGACAAATTCAGTTTGATTATTTCATGTGTGTTGTTTAGATTATTGTCTAATTGTTAATATTGTTGTCGAATTATAATCAAACTTATTTTGATTTTCGTCTAATAGGATTGCATTTATACAAAAAATTACGCTCACGGTCGGAAATTTCCGTCGTGAGCGTAATTAATATTTACATATAATTTTCCTTATGCTTTGGGCTCAAGACCGCACATTTTCAGCAGAGCGGCTTCATCAATGACGGGAATGCCGAGTTCGTTTGCCTTTGTCAGCTTTGATCCCGCTTCTTCTCCCGCAACGACGTATGAGGTCTTCTTTGAAACCGAGCCCGCAGTCTTTCCTCCGCGTTCCTTAATTAGTGCGGATGCTTCGCTTCTTCCCATCGTGGGAAGTGTACCTGTCAATACAAATGTGAGTCCCGCAAGGCTTTCATCAAGCGCTTTGGCGGTTGATTCCGTCAGCAAACCCGCGTCGATCAGCCTGCGGCAGAGCTCGATATTCGCCTCGTGCGAGAAGTAATCGACAACGCATCTTGCCGTGATCTCGCCGAAATCCTCGATGGCGCAAAGCTCATCGAGAGTGGCATTCATACAGCCCTCAAGCGTTCTGAATTTCTTGGCAAGTGCCGCCGCGGCGACCTCGCCGATATTGCGTATTCCGAGGGCAAAAATAAGTCTTTCAAGTCCCGCGGATTTCGACCTTTCAATCGCATTTATCAGGTTATTCGCCGACAGCTCGCCCATTCGGTCAAGTGCGGCAACGTCCTCGGACTTCAGCGCATACAGATCTGCGGCGTTCTTGATCAAATCCGCGCCGATCAGCAGATCGACGATCTGCGGACCGAGTCCGTCTATATCCATCGCGCCGCGCGAGGCAAAGTGCTCTATCGAACGTGAAAGCTGTGCGGGGCACGCGGAATTGGTGCATCGAAGTGCTATTCCCTCCCCACTCGATTCGTCGCGGCTGACCGGCTCACCGCAGGAGGGGCAGATCGTTGGCATTGCAAAAGGAGTCTCACTTCCGTCGCGCTTTTCGGGCACGGCAGAAACGATCTCGGGGATGATATCACCCGCTTTTCTGACCTTTACGATATCTCCGAGCATAATGCCGCGCTCGGCAATAAATTCCGAATTGTGAAGCGTTGCGCGCGATACTGTAGTGCCCGCAAGACGGACTGGCTCGAGCTCCGCAATCGGAGTCAGCACGCCGGTTCTTCCAACCTGAATCGAGATCGAATTTAGCTTTGTTTCCTTGACCTCGGGCGGGAATTTATACGCCGCCGCCCACTTGGGAGTCTTTACACCCTCGCCAAGAATTGCTCTGTCCGCCGTCGAATCAAGCTTAATGACCACACCGTCGATATCATATTCAAGCGAGTCGCGGAGATCGCCAAGGCGGTCTATATGATCGAAAATTTCCTTTTCGGACACAACACAAACACGCTCGGAAACTACGGGGAAGCCGAGTTCGACAAGTCTATTAAGCATTGCGGTGTGGCTCTCGACCGTACGTCCGTCGAGCCACAGCGAGCCCTCCTGAATATTGAAGATGAATATATCAAGTCTGCGCGATGCCGCGATCTTGGGGTCGAGCTGACGGAGCGAGCCCGCCGCCGCGTTTCGGGGATTTGCCATAAGCGGCTTGCCCTCCGCCTCACGCTTTGCGTTGATCGCTTCAAGAACTCGGCGGGGCATATAGACCTCGCCGCGAACAGTGAAGGAAAGCTCCTCGGGGAGTGTCAGCGGGAGCGAAAAAATCGTGCGCAGATTCTGCGTAACGTCCTCGCCTACCTGACCGTCGCCGCGAGTTGCGCCCTGAATAAATATTCCTTTTTCGTATTTTAATGCAACCGAAAGACCGTCGATCTTCGGCTCGACCGACCACTTACTCTCACCGATAACCTTCTCAACTCCCGCAAGGAAAGCTGAAAGCTCATCAAACGAGAACACGTCGGAAAGCGAGTTCATCTGCACCGTATGCGTGACCTTCTCAAACTTATCGAGTGGCGCGCCGCCGACGCGTCTTGTGGGTGATGCGGGATCAAAGAACTCGGGATTTTCCTCCTCAAGGGAGAGGAGCTTGTGGTACATCAGATCGTAATCGTAGTCCGAGATCTCGGGCGCATCGTCAACGTAATATTTCCGCGCGTGGTAGGAAACACGGGCGCGGAGGTCTTCTATTTCTTTTTTTATTTCAAATTTATCTGCCATTTTTCGACACCTCATTAAAACCGCATAATTATATTATACCACTAAAATCGGCAAAAGTCAATCGAAAATCGTCATCGGTGTTCCATTTCGTTATTTTGCACAAATATACAAAATTTATAAACTTTTTTTGGGAAACCTATTTATTTTGCACAAAAAGTATGCTATAATATAGGTGTACCGAGGAGGTACGACTCCGAGGTGCACAGTTCCAATCAAGGAGGAAGAAAACATGAAAATCACCGTTGTAGGCAGACACATGAGCGTTCCCGCCGATCTGCAGGAGCTCGCCGAAAAGAAGCTTGCCAAGCTTGACAAGTATTTCGCGACCGAGGAAAAGGCGACAGTCACCTTCAGCCGCAAGCGTAACCGTGAGAATATTGAGATCACGATCGCGGCGGCAAACACTCTGTTCCGCTGTGAAACCGATGATGAGACCTTCCGCAACGCAATCGACCGCGCAGTTGACACCATCGACCGCCAGATCCGCAAAAACAAGACAAAGCTCGAGAAGCGCCTCCGCGCGCAGGGTGCGGCAGTAGCCAAGGGCATAACGGAGATGGCAGACGAGCTTTCCGAGGCAACCGATTTTGTGGTGCGCCGCAAGGAATTCACGCTCAAGCCTATGTCCGTCGAGGAGGCTATCCTTCAGATGAACCTCATCGGACACGAGTTTTTCGTATTCGTTGACGACAAGTCGGGCGAGACCTGCGTTGTTTACGCAAGGCGCGACGGAGACTACGGTCTTATCGTACCCGAACACAAGGAATAAATAGATATTCGGGGCTGTCCTTGGACAGCCCCGAGGTTTTGTTTGTGCTGTCGGCGTATTTGCCTTCGGCAAATGTCGACTCTGTCTCGGCGGCTAAACACCGCCGTTTTCCTACGGAAAACCGACAGAGCCGCTCGTTTCACGAAAATGTTAAATTGCCTTCGGCAAAATGAATGGTATAATTCACTACATAAAGAAAATCCCCCGATCAAGGTCGAGGGATTATTTATTTAATAGCTTAATTCTATTTCATCATAACAAGCGTAATGCCGACGGTGTTGCCGTTGATATCTTCAAACGAAAAATCGCGGTACTGATAGCTCCCGTCGCGTTCCTCGGGGAGCGCGGATGTAGCCATCCATTTATAAATAAGATCCGTTCCGTTACCGAGGGATGTTTTATACCAACCTTCTATAGTTATACCGTCAAGAGGTTTATCGGAAACAAACGAATCGATCACACGGTATCGTCCGTCCTTTTCCTTCATTTCGCAGGAAACGAAGCTGTATTGTAAAATATTCGGTGTATAAACGGCGAAGAGCGTCAGCTCATCCGAGAATCTGATCGAACAAAGCTCTTCCATCTTGTATATATTCGAGTCCCTATGAAAGGTATCGCCGTGTACCGCATAAAAAGCATCCATACAAGTATCGTAATATTCCGGATTTCCACCGCAGCTTGGTAGAATGAAAGTCAGCACGAGAATTAATGCGATCAAGGTTCTTTTCATAGCAGTTCTCCTTTTGTATTGGTAATTTAATTATACCATATAGCGCAGTGGATGTCAATATACAATACCCAAATTATTGGTAACCTCTGCGCTGATCGTAATTTTGTCCTTCGAGAACGTAAATCTGAATTTGTCCCGCTCTGCTCTGACGGCGGTGCCGGATTCGGTAACGGTAAAGCCTTCGGCGGTCATAATTCTTTTGATTTCCTCGGCGGTGGAAGAGATTGAAAGTCCGTAGACACGGACGGCGGGGTCGGTTATCTCGATGCGCGTGACGTGGCGCGAGTTGCTTGAATAATCGGGATAGTTGGTCACGGTGTAGATCACGCAATGCTCGGGATCGATCTGCTGACCGTCCTCGCCGAGCGTGGGAGCGTAGCCGATGCCATAGTATTCCCAACCGCCCATAATACCGTATTTTGGCTGATGATTCGAAAAATCGAAATCATCCACGTTTTCGGCGATCCAGAATTCGAGATCGTGCTCGGGGGCAGACAAACGTCTCCCGCAGGATGAAAATACTGTCATGCAGAGGGCAAATATAAGCAGAGCAAATATAATTCTTTTCATTTTTATTTTTCCGTTCTGAAAGCGTAATAAACCGTTCCGCTGTACTTTTCTCCCGACCAAGTGGCGATGACCTCGTAGAGATAATCACCCGCTTTAACCTCGATAGTACCCTCGCTTACCTTGACCGTCTCGTAATCGTCATAGTCGGTTGTGTTCGGGGCATACCGCTTGACGGTGATCTTCGTCGGACGTCCCTCAAAGCTGAGTGTCAGCGCGGTCTTCTTTTTCAGCGCGATCGCGGGAATGCTTTCGCGTAAGTCGATAGGATGAGGACTGTCGGACTCGACTCCGTGCCCCAAGCCGTCTTCGCCCTCAACCATCCACGAGCAAGTCCCGCGCCAAGCTTTGACGCGCGTATCACCGTCACGGACGAAGAGGGTGGGAGGCTCCTTCGGGAAGTTTGTCAGATTTTCGCTGAACGTAACCTCAAGATCAACGGGTTCTTCGGGGAGATCGTTGCCGCATCCCGTAAAAGCTGATACACAGACTATTGCAGTAAGTATTAAAATCAATATTCGTTTCATATTCAAACCTCACAAGTAGTTTTCTTTTTCCAAATGATAAAACGGACGAGCCGATAAATATAAACGGCAAAAAACAGCCAATTCACGGCAAACCACACTCCAACACAAATAACAGCCTTTTCGCCTCGGCTTTTGCCCTGCAAACGCACGCAATCGACGATCAGCACCGCGGCGTAGGCGATCTGCGCGGCGGAGATAAGGAAGAGCGGTATCAACAGATTGACCGCCATCGAGGTTCCGTAATCAGCACCCTGTGCCAAGTCGACGTTCGGATTGATCAATGCAAAAAGCCAAAGGCAGATGAAAATAAAGGTCGGTATCACGATCAGCGAATCGCGCTTTATTTTTCTTTCCATCTGTTGAGTATCCATAATATGCTCCTTTCGGTTATTCCAAAGAAAACTTCGCCCAAAAATCCTCGTTCACAACTCCGCCGAAATCGGTCAGCGTAATGATAACGCCGTCCCGAAAGAAGGTAAACATTCTTTTTTCCGAGTCATTGAGCTCGTAGATCAGCATACTGACCTCGCCCTCGGCGATTCGGACGTCCTTCATATACACGTTTTTGTAGTTCGGTCTTTCCTTCCAATTGCCGAGATTGACCGCGTTCGGTACGATAGATTCGAGGATTTCGGCGGCGTTTTTCGAGTAGTCAACGTCAATTCCGAGGCATTCGGGATAGGCGAGTTGAACGTTTACCCGTTCGCAGTCAACAAGGCAATGATACCATATCCACGGCATATCATAGAGCTCGCTGACGAAAAAGGTGATGTTTGAGAAGCCTTCCTTGTTCTGATAGGGGAGAGGCTTGCCGTCCGACATCGGCTGAGGGAAAGCCTTGTCGGCTTTGACCTTGTCGACAAAACGTGCGTACGGCTCGCCGAGCAAGGCTTTCATATCCTGAATAGTATACGAGCTTTTTGAGAGATCGTACTCGCGGAAAGCCTTTATCATTTCCTTGTAGCTGTTGAAGTCAAATGTTGTCTGATACAGCCCCGGCGAGGCTTCGCCGCCGTTCGGCATGACCGCGACATCGTAGAAATCGGGTTCTTGGACACAACCCGAAAGAGCGGGCAGACAGACGGCGACTGCCAGAATTACAACGAATATCCGTTTCATAAATCGTACACTTCCTTTTTATTGCAAGGAGCAGATGCGCTCCGTGAAAAATTTGTGATCGTGGTCGATGCCGCAACCTCCGCCTAAAACATTTTTGTACTTGACGATGATCTCGGTGTGCAGACAGAGATAGCCCTCGCTGTCGATGGTGAGATAGAAGCCGCTTCTTTCTTCATACTTTTCTATCTGCTTTGCAAGTTTTTCTTCCGCCGCGCGGATCTTTTCCTCGGTCGCGTAGGGGAGATAAGCGGCGTACTCACCGTATTCACCGGTTATTGATTCTACGGTTCTGTCCTCATTGACCCGTACCGTGTAGGATTCGTATGTCCTGTATTTGCCGATCATCAGCGTGTATTCGACGCTGTATCCGCCATTTTTGTTTTTGTTAATTCTGACTTTGTAATTAGTAAGAGATTCGATCGGAAATTTATTCAGTATTTCGGCATCGGCAAGCTCGATCACCGCAAGCTCATCCTCGGTCGGCGGAGCACCGAGATAAAGCAGCATCTCAAAGGTCGCGGTTTCGTCGGCGAACGGAACCGAAAGGTTATAAAAGCCTTCGCGCGAGAATTCGTCGGTGTAAAACTCATAGGTATACTGCGCCGTCTGTCCGTTCGCGAAAACGCGCTCGGTCGAGTCATCCGTGTTGACGTGCGGGAGTGTTTTCAAGGTATAATTGACGTCATATTTCGAATAAAGCTTCGCCGGACCGAAAAGATCGGTGGGCGCGCCCGTGTAGCGGTAGCCCTTGCCGTTGTTGGTGACAGTGACCGTGATGCGGATCGTATCCCCCTGCAAGAACTCACCCTTTTCGAGCTTGTATTCGAACGCCCAAGGGGATTCCCCCGTCGGCTTGCAGGCGGTCAAAACCGAAGCGAGCAACAGCAGAGAAAGACATATTGATATAATTCGTTTCATAGTTTGCCTCCATTATTGAGATAAGCGTGCCAATATAAATCTACTGTAAAATATGATCCCATTCCCGTGATTCAATTATAATTCTGAAATCTTTGAGCCAAGTGCGAGGAAATTCACCAAGCTTCGCAAAGCGTTTGCTAATACTGTCTTCTGCATACTCTGTTATTGCTTTTGATTCAGATTCTCAAGCAACTGCTCAAAGAACTGCGCGTCTTCAGTCTTCATCAGATACCACGCACCGCCATCTATCCTGATCTCGTCATCGAAAAGATACACGGTGGTATCGGTTCCGTTTTCGTATTCAATAGAAATAACCCAAGTCAGACCGCCTTCGCCGAGTCCGAACAAACGCGGAATTAAATTCAAGTCCGAAAGATAATCAACGACCGCGCGTGCATCATCACCCGTAAAGGAATATTCATAGCCGTAGAACTCCGGGAGTGTCGTTACGGAGACGCTTTTTATTTCGTTTTCATTTAAATCTTTGAGCTTTTTCGGTGTGCATACCGAAAGAGTGAGAATGCAGAGGGAAAGGATGAGGATTGATATTAAAATTCGTTTCATAGTTCGCCTCCATTATTTTTTCAAACTAACGAGCTAAGAGAGTAGTAGAAATTATATATAAGCATTAGGTGAAA
This sequence comes from Clostridia bacterium, assembly GCA_017387685.1. GTDB lineage: Bacteria > Bacillota > Clostridia > Oscillospirales > CAG-272 > CAG-390. The sequence goes on along the minus strand of JAFOEU010000108.1, from coordinate 23 downwards.
AGAAAGTGCGGGGTTGGGCCGGC
>JAFOEU010000107.1 GCA_017387685.1 Clostridia bacterium | reverse complement strand
GAGCCCTCGCTTGTATATTTTCCGTCAACGCGATGTCAAAAGTGCCGCTCATATAAGCCTTCTCCAAGCAGGAGATTAGTGAGACTCCAAATCTATGATTTGGCAAGTCGAACTTATGCAAGCGAGTGCTACACCATCCTTTTTATAATTACGAGAGGTGTAGCACGAGTCGTAGGTGGCGCCGAAGGCGACGGATGAGGATGCCGATCAAAGAAAAAAAACCATCCCCACCGTCAAAGGCGACGAACCAATAAGCCTTCTCCAAGGGGGAGAAGGTGGCGCGAAGCGACGGATGAGGATGCCGATCAAAGCATAAACCTCCCCCGCGCTGTCGAAAGTGACGCTCGCATAGCCTTCCCCAGCGGGGAAGGTGCCGAGGTACGAGGCGGATGAGGAGAGCCGGGATGAAAAAGTTGGGATAGTGGCACTATCCTACACTTTCTTCACCCTTTCATTCTCTACCACTCTATATCGCTCTCTTCGTAACCCATATGTCTTAATATATCAAGACATACGCCTCGGAAATTTTGCTTTACTTGACTGTTTGTATATCTGAGCACTGTGATACCCAACTTGTATAGTGTATCATCACGCTCTCGGTCTGCCTCTCTATGCTCTTTCTCTACGTGCTGACAAGAGCTTTGTCGTATTTATATATCATATTGTCTTAGTCCTCGTTATTGGAGCTTTGTGCTGTAACCCGGTCACTTTGTGCTGCCGGCTCTCCTCATCCACCACTGCGTGGTCCCCCTTCCCCGCTGGGGAAGGCTTACAAGCGACTTGCTCGCGAAGTAGATTTTTCGTCAGACGAAGATCGGAGTGCGAGGTTGAGGGCGCGTACCTACGTACGTAACCGATAACCGAGTCACGCTCGATCTGAAGTAAGCGCAAGAGGTTCTGCAAAAGCACCCGTGCTTTTGCAGGTTCTCGTAAAGTCTATCTCATAGAGAGCAGGCTCTCTATGAGATAGACAGCGCGGTGACGGAAAATATACAAGCGAGAAGGGGGACTTTTGAAAAAAAGTCCCCCTTTCTACACCTATTCTAACTATCCTATTCATCAATCATCGAGATCAAACTCGCGAATATCAAACTCATCCTCTATATCCTCCGTGCCATCGATCTCCTCGTCGGCGGGGATCTCGTTTGCCTTTGCTCTGACCTTTGCCTCTATCTCGGCAAAGAGCGCGGGATCTGCCTCAAGTGCCGCCATCGCGTTCTCCTTGCCCTGTGCAAGTCTCTCGCCGTTGTAGGAGAACCACGCGCCGCTCTTTTTGATTATATCAAAGGCAACCGCCATACTCACGATCTCGCTCGACTTGGATATTCCTACTCCGTAGAGAATATCAAACTCTGCAGTCTTGAACGGGGGCGCTACCTTGTTTTTGACTACCTTGCATTTGATGTGGTTGCCGTAGACCTCGCTGCCGCGCTTGAGGCTCTCGCCCTTGCGCACGTCGATACGGACGGAGGCATAGAACTTGAGCGCTTTTCCTCCCGTGGTGACCTCAGGATTGCCGTAAAGGACGCCTACCTTCTCTCTGAGCTGATTGATAAAGATAACTATCGTATTCGACTTTGAGATCGCTCCTGCGAGCGTTCTCATTGCCTTCGACATAAGACGAGCGTGCAAGCCCACATTCGACTGTGTCAGCGCACCGTCT
>JAFOEU010000106.1 GCA_017387685.1 Clostridia bacterium | reverse complement strand
GATGGGGTAGTAGAAATTGCCCTCGGAGTCGGTGTAGATCGACTCGCCTTTTCCTGATTCTGCGGTCTTTTCGGCGTATTTCCAAGCATCGTCGCCGATCTTGTATTTCAAAATACTGCGTTCGCCGTCGGTGATGAAGGTGTAATAAGCCTTATGCTCATCGAGATAGATAAGGTTTCCGTCGCCCTCGGCGCGCATATAGGTGGGAAGTCCCGCGCCGAAAAAGATGTTGTTGACCTCAACCGACGCCTCGATCAACGCGATGAATTCATCCTTGACGCTCTCAAGCTCGGGGGCTTTTGAGCAGGAAACCATACTTCCCGCAAGAATGACCAGTGAAAGCAGACAAGCTGCGATTTTTATGAATTTTTTCATTTTTATTTCCTCTTATTTATGATAGAAGGTATCCTTAAACATCGGAATCTTCACGATCTTGAAGAAAAGTGCGAAGAGCTTCAGCGCGGCTCTGCCGAAGATTCTGTTGAGTCCGCGCATCAGGTGTGCGTCGGCTCCCGTGACGATCATTTTTCTGCCACGCTTCAGGCGGCGAACGATCTTTTTTGCCGTCCTTTCTGCTGACGGAGCAAATTTTGCGATCAGGGTGGAGCCCTCGTGCGAATCGAAAAGCTCGGTCGCGGTCATACCCGGACAAACTGCGGCAACGAATAGCGACTTGCCGTATTCAAGCGAAAGGCTTTCGGTGAATGCCAGGAGTGCCGATTTGCTTGCGGAATAAGCGGCTGTTCCGGGGAGCGTCGCAAGTGCGGCGGATGACGCCACGTTCACTATCGCTCCGTGCTCGGATCTCAGCAAAAGCGGGAGGAACTCCGCGCACATTTTGACGTGCGAGTGGAAATTCAGCTCCATCACGCGCTCGAGCTCGTCCACCCTCTCGGGCGTGAAGCAGGAAAATTCGGGCAGAATACCCGCATTATTTATCAAAATATCGGGTGTGTATCCGTTTTCCGTGACGAAATCCATAAGCCGCGCGCGATCCTCGTCCTTTGTAACGTCACAGACGAAGGGAACGAAGCTCTCGCCAAGCTCACTGCGTACGGCATCGAGCTTTTCCCTTCTTCGCGCAAGTCCGACGACGCGGCAATCGTATTTCGTGCAAAGTATCCTTGCGATCTCGTATCCGAGTCCCGATGACGCGCCGCTTATGACGGCGGTCTTACTCATCGCCGACCTGATATTCGCTGATATCCTCTGCGGCAAGCTCGGCATTCGTCAGTCTGCCGTGGGTGCGCTCAAAATACTGAATATTGTTGCGGAGGAGGAACATAAACTGATTGTTGATGCTTCTTCCCTCTTTTTTGCTGATAACCGCGAGCTTACGCATAAGGTCCTCGCTCATTCTGATCTCGATCTTACATTCTTTTTTCATTTTTATTACCTACTTAATATTTAATCTGTCCGCGAGTATACCCGCGGCGGTTTCTGCGGCTTTGTTGCGCATCGGAACCACTCTGTCCGCAAGCATATCCTTCGCGGACTTACCCGAGGCGAGCGATGAGGCTACGTATTCGTCGATATCTCCCCATCCAAGCAGAATGCCGAGATCGAGCCTTGCGGAATTTTCAAGAATGGAAATTATCGGCTCTGCATACTGATTGTTTTGGTCAATATATTCGGCTCTCGACGCAGCACGAAGCTCTCCCGATGCAACGCAAAGGCAATTTAAAAGCTTGGCAAGTCTTACGCCGTCGATCACCCCGATAGGTGCGGCGAGAAGCGTGAGAGTTTCCGCCTTTGTGGGCGTTATGTAATCGTCCCCGGAGCTCGACTTCGGCAGCGGAAGGATGGTAACTCCGTCGCGAGCGGGGGCGAGGCTCGATACAGTAAACGCCGCCGCGCGGTTGGTCTGTGAATCGTTTTTGATCAATCCGAGAGCGATTTCGTATTTCTTTGAAAAATTCTTGTCCTCGGCAAGTGATGAGGTGGGGAGTCCCTTTTCGTTTTCAACGAAAACCTTGCCGCCCACTCCGCAGAAAAGAGCAAGGAGCGAATCTTGATCGATCGCAAAGGCATCGGTTTTGAGCTCGGAAATATAACTCAATAAAAGCTCAACGGTAAAAGCACCGTCCGCCGCCGCTCGAGCGGGATCGGATGAGAGCGCGGCTCCGTTATACTCGATCACGCGGAACGACGAAAGATCGGAGACAAGCGCATCGCAAGCGACGAGAAAGACCGCGCCGCCAACCGTCAGGCTGTCTGTCAGCGACTCTCGGATACCCGCAGTGCTTGGCGTGATCCCGATTCCCGCCTCGGACAGAGCCTCGAGCGCGCCGAAGGTCAGAAGCTCCGCTCCCGCATCGGAATTGAGAAGCAGAAAATCAAAATCGTTATTGGAGGTCTGCACTCCGTTTTTTATACGTTCAACGATATCCGCACTTGCGGTGGGTCTGATCACGGTGTTATGATCGGATAGGAGCGCGGCTTCGCGTTCACTGAGGTAGGAGGCAAGTTCTCCCTCGGCAAAATCCGAGGTGAACGCCTCACTTTTACCGTTTTGTATCAAAATCCGAATAGTTTCGCCATCGTGCGGGGGATACGGCGAGGTGGTTTCTTCTTGTTTTGTTTCAGGGGTGGTGTCCGGCGTGACGACAACCGATATGCTTGGTTCTTCGGTCGTTTCGTGGTTGACGGTTGCTTCGGTCGTCTCGGGGGCGGTGGTGTCGGATTCGGTGGTATCCTCCCCCGCCCCGTCGGCAGAGCAAGCAGGAAGGACCATCAAAAGCGCGAGCAGCAGAGCGATAAGACGGCTGTTCTTTTTCATTTTTTTATTTCCTTAAAATTTATTCGTCGTTGACGACTATTCTCGGCACGCGCCCGGATACAAGGCTGAGACATTCGTGCACGATGGTGTTGCAATGAAGGGCAAAATCAAGGCAGGAGACACGGTCGTCACCGTAAAATACGACGGTATCGCCCTCGGCGGCATCGATCGAGCCGAGATCGAGCATACACATATCCATACAAACTCTGCCGATTATCCTACCCATACCTCGGAAAGCTCCGTCGGGGGCGTAGATCGAAACGCAATGCCCCGCGGCGTGGCGGAAAACGCCGTCTGCGTAGCCGATACCGACTGTCGCGGCGTTGATCTCGTTTTCAACCTTATATGCACCGCCGTAGCCGAGCTCCTCGCCCTTGGTCAGGCGGCTGACTCGCGCGATCTTGGCGCAAAGCTTGAAGGTGGGGCGCAGACCGAGATCCACATCCGGTGCAGGACCGAAGCCGAAAAGCGAGATGCCTATTCGCGCGGCATCTGCGAGGTCCTTCGACGGACGGGTAAAAGCCCCCGGACTATTACAAAGATGCACCACGCGCGGATCAACACCGCTGAGGCGGATACGGTCGAGGGTATCAAAAAATCTGATAGATTGAAGCGACGTGCGCTTTTTAAAATGTTCATCAACCTCGTCGGCTGATGCGAAATGCGAGAAAACGCCGTCAATGAATATCCCCGGCATTCCCGCGATCTGCGCGACCTTGGCGGCTGTTACGTCCTTTTGCTCCTCTGAAAACGTGGGAAAGCCGAGACGGTTCATTCCCGTGTCGAGCTTTATATGTGCGCGGACGGTCACGCCCGCAGCCAAGGCGGCGTGGGAGAGCTTTTTTGCATAATCAAAGGATGGAATGGTCTGGATAAGATCCTGACGTCCGACTTCGCCTATAAGTGCGGGCTCGGTTGCGCCGAGGATAAGAATATCCGCTTTGACTCCAAGGCGGTCGCAGACTCGCTTGGTGCAGAGAGCCTCCTCAACGCTCGCAAGCGCAAACGCGCGGCAGCCCTCGGATAAGAAGATGCGGGTGCATTCGGTGATTCCGTGACCGTATGCATCACCCTTTATGACCGCGATGATGGAGCATTCGGGGCGTTTTTTTGCAATTTCCTCCGAAACTCTGCGGTAATTATGCCTTATCGCCGCGGCATCGACCTCAACCCAAGCGCGGGGAGCATCGCTGAGCGGCAGATCGGCGTAGGTTATATAAAAATTATTATTCATGATTGGCAAACTCCGATACTATTACATTATATATTATATCATATTTGCGCCGCTTTTGCAATATATTTGTAACGGAATACTTTTTTGGAGATAAATTTTGTATAGCTATAGGAAAGTTCTGGCAATAATCATACTGTTCTCTTGCGTCATATCTGTTTATTCCTGCGCTCCCTCCCCAAGGGCGAATGCGCTCGATATTCTGAAGCTCCCCGCAGAGCTCAAGGCGGAGGGAGAGCGGGGCGGGGTGGCATTCTGCGCCGTCATATTGCTCGGCGAAATACGCGAGGACGGCACGCGGAGCGGCGAAATAACCTATTCACTGCCCGATGCCTTCGCCGGACTCAAGATAAAAACCGACAGCGGCGTTTGGGAGGCTGAGCTTTATGATGTCAGTATCTCGGGAACAGTTGCCGAAAGGCTCGGCGCACCGCTTGCACCATTTCTGCAAAGCAACAACGCCATCTCCGCCGAAATAAAAAATTCAGCCGGCGACGGCGCGCAAACGCTGATAACCGTTCAAACCGACTGCAAAACGGTTGAATATCTCATCGACAGCAAAAGCGGACTTCCTATCTTCCTTCGCGAAAAAGGGAGCTCGGGCGATGTGATTATGGAATTCAAAATTTCAGACTATAAAATTCAAAAAACGAATTGATCAAGGAGGAAAACGATGCATAAGCAGCTACTTTCAACCGCATTTGCGGCTTTTCTGGCACTCGCGCTCGCAATATGCATGATATCGCCGATGGCGCGAGGAACGAAGGTTGAAATTTTGGCGGACGATACCACTGCTTCCGCCGAAACCACCGTCGCCCCCGATGACACAGAGGGGGAAGTCCTACCCGAAACAGATGCGGTAACAGAGTCCGAGCCCGAAGAGGAAACGACCGCAGAGCCCATCGAGGAAGCGCCCATATCGCCTTCACTCGCGATCCCGGACGGCGCTCAGCCGCTATCGCTCTACATAAACGGCAGAGCGATAGGCAATAGCTTCGCATTCGAGCTCGACGGCATAATCTGGCTGCCCATCGATGGATTTGAGGAGCTTTTGGGCACTGATACCATCCGCGCAGAAGAGGGACTCTGCTATATCGAATCGGGCGACCGACTCATCCCCTGCTCAAAGAGCGACTGCGAGGTTACCGTGCGCGCTTTCGGCGTTCTTTGCGCGCCTATTGAGGCACTTCTCTCCGCCGCGGGATTGCGCTCGACCGAAATCGTTGGCGGCGAAATCTGCATCTGGGGTGTACCGACCTTTCCGGAGGCAGACGATATTTACAGCTACGAGGACCTTTACTGGCTCTCGCGCATAATCTCCGCCGAAGCACGCGGTGAACCCTTTATCGGTCAGCTTGCCGTCGGCACTGTCGTAATCAACCGCACGAGGAGCCACTATTATCCCGATACCGTATATAAAGTCATTTTCGACCGTGTCGGCGGCGTTCAATTTACCCCCGCATCAACGGGAAGTGTTTACCGCGAGCCGACCGAATCGAGCGTGATCGCGGCAAAGCTCTGCCTCGAGGGCTTCTCGCTCGATCCAACGATCCTTTTCTTCTTCAACAGCAGTATCGCCAAGGGAACCTGGATCACCTCCAACCGCGAATACACAATGACCGTTGGACAGCACGATTTTTATTCCTGAGGGCAAACAAATAAGGGACTGAAGGAATCAGTCCCTTATTTTATTTTTCCATCGAAATGCCTTCAAGAACGATTTGGCTGATCTCCTCTCGGCTGATACCGAGGACGGTTGATAGCTCACCGTAAAGGCATAACCTTGCGGTATGCTCAAAATCGTTGTCGAGATCGGGAACACGGCGGCGCGTGCGCTTGAAATACTCGCGTCGCGCGCGAACAGTCTTTATTATCTTGACGTATCCCTCCGGATTACCCTCACGAATAGTCTCGCGGTAGGTTTCCTTGCGATGCTTTTCGATTGCAACGGCAATCCGCTCAATTTCAGGAATGCGCGCGACAAGCGCCTCCGCCTCCTCCTTTGAGATCAGCGGACGCATAATGATTTGCGTATTGTCCACGGGAGTGTAGATAACAAGACTTGAATTTTCGGCGATGGGAGTCAGCTTATAGAATTGCCTCGCGTCGTTTGAATCAAAGGGCGACGAGCATATTTCACTGACGCGACACACACCGTTGGTGCCGTAGAACAGCAGATCTCCTATGTCAAACATTTTTCTACTCCTTTTAGGGTATCCTTGGGGGTAAAATTAAACATTCATACATATATTATACACTAAAAAGTCGGTTTTGTCAAACAGTTTATTCGCAAAAAACGACAAAAAATTGTAAATTTTGCAATCAGACCATATTTTTGAGCCTGTCGAGCGTATTTTGAAGAATGATCTCGGCAGAAAGGCTGTCGATGACGTTCTTGCGCTTTCCTCCGCGCGTGTCGGTCTCGTTGAGATAGCGCGAGGCGACGACTGTTGTCAATCTCTCGTCCGTCATCGCAACGGGGATCTCGGCGGCGACGGCAAGACGGCGGGCAAAATCACGGCAACGGTCAGCGCGAGCGCCCTCACTTCCGTCCATATTGCGCGGAAGTCCCACAACGGCGGCAACTGCGCCCTTTTCCTTCGCTATTCTTGCAACCTCGGCGGCGGTCTTATCTATTCCACCGACCTTGACGTTTCCGATGCCGGAGGCGAGAAAGCGCGAGGCATCGCAGATAGCAAGTCCCGTGCGCACCTCGCCGAAATCAACGGCAAGAATGCGCCCCTTGGTGTTTTTCAGTTCTTTGACGTCGGCAATTGCGACAGCATCGTATTCGGACATTGTTGTTTTCCTTTAATATAATAGATTGGAAGCAGGGATGCGCCGTCGGAGCGCGCGCTGCCCTCGCGGCGGAATTCACTCGGAGTTATACCGCGGAACTTGACGAAAGCGCGGTTGAAGGTTCGAAGAGTTGAAAATCCGACCGTTTCGGCAATCTCCGTGATCTGCATATCCTCGCGGCGCAGAAGACGGCAGGCGTGCGAGATGCGGAGGGAATTGATATAATCGTTGAATCTGATACCGAGCTTGCCCGAGAACAGATGCGAAATGTAATATTTGCTCAAGTGAAGCTCGTCCTCAAGCACCTCGAGGGAAAGCTCCTCGGCAAAGTGCTCGGAGCAATATCCAACGATCTCGCGAACGGCTCTTGAGTCGCCAACTCTCGGTGCGGCAAGGCTCATCAAGGGCAAAAGCTTGCCAAAAAGCGCAAGCAAGCAGCCTCGGATCACCGCGTCACGGTAAGGATCGCCACCCGTATGGTGATGTCCCGTGAAGGTAAAGAGCGTTTTGGTCAGCGCATCGATCTCGGGATCGAGCCCCGCGCCCTTAATACAAGCCGAACGGGGGACTTGATTGGTAAAGATCGTGCGGAATTCGGGAGTCAGATCGGGAGATACGATGAAGAGGCGGTATCTTTCGGGCTTTTGTGTCAGGAAGTAATGCACCTGATCGGGAAAAGCGATGAAAATATCGCCCGCCTCAAGATAAACCTCCTCGGTGTCGGCAAAGCCTACTGTTTCGCCCTCGAGTATCTGTACTATTTCAATATGATAATGAATATGCGGACTGCAATGGAGCTGTGAGCGGAAATTTTTATCACCGCGGCAGTAAAAGTCTGTCGATTGGTTTTCATATACTGCTGCCATAGTTACCCCCAATATTTTTTATCAAGACTGCGGAGCGTTATCGCCTCGGCGATATGCTCGGCTTCAATTTTTTCGGATGCGTCAAGGTCCGCGATCGTTCGCGCCATTCGCATAACTCTGTCGTATCCGCGCGCGGAAAGACCGAGGCGGTCGTATGCCATTCGCAAGAGCTCCACCGCATCATCTGTCGGATGGCAGGTCTTGCGTATTCCCGCGGCATCAAGTTGAGAATTTGAGAAAATTCCGAGACCTGAAAGTCCCTCGGCTTCAAGACGTTTGTGCATAAACTCGCGAGCGGCGGTAACTCTTGCGCGGATCTGCGCCGAGGTTTCGGTTTTGCCGCCCTTGCTTGAAAGCTCATCGTAGGAGAGCGAGGGGAGCTCGATCTGTATGTCGATTCGGTCGAGGAGAGGACCGCTGATCTTCGATATGTAACGCTGAACCTCGCCCTTTCCGCAGGTGCACTTTCTCGTCGGATGGCCGAAATATCCGCATCGGCAAGGATTCATCGCCGCAACGAGTTGGAAGGTGCAGGGATAGGTAACGCGTCCGAGCGCGCGCGTGATCGTCACGCGTCTGTCCTCGATCGGCTGACGGAGGTTGTCCGTGATAGATTTCGGAAACTCGGGGAGCTCGTCGAGAAAAAGGACGCCGTTGTGCGCAAGCGAGATCTCGCCCGGCTTCGGATTTGCACCGCCGCCGACGAGTGATACCGCCGACATCGTGTGATGGGGCGAGCGGAAGGGTCGCGCAGTCAGCAGAGACGCGCCCTCGGGCAGAGTGCCTGCGACTGAATGTATCTTCGTCGTTTCGATAGCCTCGTCGAAGGTGAGCGGCGGCAGAATGGTCGGCAGCCGCTTTGCAAGCATCGACTTTCCCGTACCGGGAGGGCCGATGAGCAGAATATTATGCGAGCCCGCGGCGGCGATCTCCATCGCGCGCTTGGCGGCGAGCTGTCCCTTGACGTCGGCAAAGTCGATGACTCCCGAATACGCATCCTCAAACGAGTGCACGTCGGGCTCAACGGGTGTCATACGTCGCTTGCCGTTGAGGTGGTCGACTATATCGCGGATGTGGCGGACGGAATAAACGGTCATTCCCTCGACCGCCGCAGCCTCGCGCGCGTTTTCGGCGGGCGCGTAAAACTCGGTGAAGCCGTCCTTTTTCGCATCGGCGCACATCGAAAGCACGCCGCGGACGGGTCGGACGTCGCCCGTCAGCGAAAGCTCGCCCGTGAAGAGCTTGCCCTCGAACGAAACGCCCTGAAATATCACGCCGTTGCAACGCAGAATTGCGAGGAGGAGCGGCACGTCAAACGCCGAGCCCTCTTTTCTGCGGTCGGCGGGCGCGAGATTTATGACGAGTGAGGTATCGGGGAAGGAAAATCCGCTGTTGAAGCAAGCGGAACGGATGCGATCCTTCGACTCCTTGACGACCGCGTCGGGCAGACCGACGAGCTGGAATGACGTTTCCATCGCGGGAAAGCTGTCAACCTCGATAGTTACGCGGAAGCTTTCGATGCCCGCGAGCGCCGCGCTGTAAACCTTTGAGATCATTTTATCACCTCAATTTTTATTCTTCCGTCTTTTTCTTTCTGAAAACGAGAAGCTTGGAGAGGATATAGTTGAGTACGGTAACGAGCACGACCGAAACGCCGGTTGCGATGAGGTCGGCATCGAAGGTGAGAATAATTTTGAAGGGCTTATAGCCGAGCGACGTCAGAAGCGGAGGAACTCCGACGCCGAGACCGAGCTCGACGAAATAGGTGAACACGCGCGAGAGCGTGAACTCGCCGAACTGGATAAGAACGGCACGCTTGCCGCTGACCTTATCCTGAAATACCCAGCTTTTGTTAGTGAAAAACGCGAAGATAACGCCCGCAACCCATCCGAGCGACACGGCAACGGTACGAAGCACCGCCGCGCGGCCGCCCTCGGCGGCAAGATCGATATCGAGAATCGGCGCGAAGCCATAGATAACTCCGAGACGAATACCGTAAGCGACCACGGTGGTCATAAGTCCGACGATGATGTAAACGATTATTTCGCGGTATTTTTTGAATAATTCTTTCATTTTAATATTCCTTTTTCGCTGCCTCAACGAAGGCTTTGAATATATTATTTGCACATTTATCGGTCTTATAGAAATATTCGGGATGCCACTGTACCGCGAGGAAGAAGCGGTCGGTGCGCACCTCGGGCTCGATCGCCTCGACTGTGCCGTCGGCGGCTCTTGCCGCCACGACAAATCCGGGTGCAACGTCCTTTACCGCCTGATGGTGGAAGGAATTTGTAAATATCTCATCCGTGCCCGCAAGCTCGCGAAGGAGCGTACCGTCGGTCACTTTCGCCGAACGCTGATTTATCGCGCCGCGCTCGTCCTGACGGTGGCAGTCGATGTGCTGATAGAGTGTGCCGCCGAAGGCTACGTTAAGAAGCTGTGATCCGCGGCAGATACCGAGGACGGGGCGGTCATCATTTTTCAGAAGCTCTGCAAGCGCAAGCTCAAAAACGTCACGCTCGGGCGTGGTCTCAACGCTGTCAAACTTGATCTCCTCGCCGTAAAACTTGGGATCAACGTCGTCGCCGCCCGCGAAAAGGATTCCGTCGCAGAAGGAAAGGAACTTTTCCGCATCCTCCGCGCCGCCCGTGTGGGGCATAAATACGGGAATGCCTCCCGCCTGCTCTATTGCGTCGAAATAATTTCGGCGCATTCTTACGAATGTATCCGACATCGACGAGGTTATGCCGATGACGGGTCTGTTTTCTCTTTTCATAGTTTTACTCCAAAACAATAAAGGTAATTTCGGTTGGATTATTGAGGCGCGGGATGATGTGCCGCTCGGTGGATAACCCCGCAGAAATGATGAGTGTTGAGGCTCCGAGCTCATATCTTCCGAGCGCATACTCGGGAAAAAATCCGAGGCTCGGTCCGTATACAGGGCCAAGTATGGGAAGGATCACGTGTCCGCCGTGCAGATGTCCCGAAAGAACGAGCTCGGGCTCATAGCCCGCGGGGCGGATCGCATCGGTAAAGGCTGCGGGGCGGTGCTCCATCAGTATACGGAACGCTTCGGTATCACAGAATTTCGCGAGGAATCCCTCGACCGTATCCGCGCTCGGCTTTTGGACCGTGGAACCGTTCGGCGTATAAAGTCCGCCGAGGCGCAGTGTGTTGCCGCCGATGTTGATATCGACGTACTCGCGCTCAAGCAGGATCGCGCCCTCGGCTACGATCCTTTTGACGGCGTCGCGCTCGTGAAGTCCGATCCTTTCAAGCTCATGGTTGCCAAGCGAGTAATAAACGGGCGCGATCTCGCAAAGCCTTTTGACAAGCGAGGCGGTGATGAGGACGTCCTCGCCCGTTTCGTGATCACGGTCGATCATATCGCCGCAAAGAAGGATAAGATCGGGCTTCAGCTCCTCGACCTGCTCCGCAAGCGTCGAATGCTCACAGCCGTGAAGGTCGGAGAGCATCACGATGCGCACGGGCGACGATATTTTATCGCTTTCAACCGCGTATTTCCGTACGGTAGGCGGCTCCGTACCTATTCTGACGCCAATGATCAACCAACCTTCGGCAAGCAGAAAGATCAGAAGCAGCAAGCACCCGAGCCGCTTTGCCGCACGAATAAAAAACAACGAAATTGAATTCATTAATTAAATCAATTTTCCATAAAAAGCTTATTGGGCTTGGGATACGCCGAGGGATCGGCAAGATAGATATTAAACTCGCGCCAGATGATGTCCGCTGCCTCCTCGGGGGAGATCTTCGAGGTACAGAGGATGAGATCGTAGTTGTTGAGATCGTGGTTATCAACGCCGTAGAACTCCTTATAGCGGAGGCTTTCCGACTGCATACGAGCGAGGATCTTTGCCTCAGCGTCGGCGGCGTCCTTATATTCCTCAACGTTGCCGCGCGACTGATCGTTCAGTATGCGCTTGACAGAGACCTCGATCGGGACGTAGAGGTAGACCTTGAAGGAATTCTCGGCAAAATGCCACGCCATACGCGAGTCGAAGAGGATCTTATCGTCGCGGCGTTCGCGCGAGACCTCGGTGGTCTTATTGTCGATCATATAGTCAGCCGAGCGGTCGTTTTCACACATCTGATTGAATTCAAGCGCGCTCATTCCGCGCTCCTCGGCAAGTGCACGCATTATCGCGCCGGTGTAGTAATGCTCAAAGCCGTATTTGGGGCAGAAAATTTTTGCAAGCGTGCTTTTTCCGCTTCCGAGTCTGCCTGCGAGTGAAATATGCATCTTTTTATCTCCTATGTAATATTCTTTATGAACGTGCGAGCTTACGCAGATATTCTGCCTTTGCCGCCTCTGCGACTCCGCTTCTGCGCACCTTGCGGGCGGAATTCATACTGAATTCCTCGCGGCGAACCACGAAGAAGCGTATCTTCTTGAATGGAGCAACCTGACGGTTGACATCCTCAACGGCGCGGTTGAACTCCGCATCCACCTGTCCGCGCGAATAATTCTTGCCGTACGCCTCCTCGAATTCCGAATGCTCGGGGTGAAGCACCGCAACTATATCGTAATCCTCACGCGATTCGTTGACGTATCCGACAACCACCGCCTCCTTGACAAAGCGGTTGCGGCGGAGCATATCCTCAAGCTCCTCGGGGAAGACGTTTTTGCCCGTCGCGGTGACAATGACGTTCTTCTTTTTGCCCGAAATATAGAGGAATCCGTCGCGATCGAGTCTGCCAAGATCACCCGTATAGAGCCAGCCGTCGCGGACGCTTGCATTTGCGCCCTCGCCGAAGAAGCCCTCGTGAATATTATCGCCCTTATACCTGATCTCTCCAACGCCGTCACTGTCGATGCCGTAGATATCGAGCACGCCGTCGGGCACGCAAACGCCGACCGACGTATCGTTATAAGCAAAGTCGGAGCAGATCGAGATGAGCGGCAGGGTGTCGGACAAGCCGTAGCTCTGCGCTGTGCGGAAGCCGAAGGAGCGGAGTCCTCGGATGATATCGGGATCGGCAAGCGTACCGCCCGAGATAAAGAGTCGGAGTCTGCCGCCGAGCGAATCGTGGATCTCGGAAAAGACGCGCTTTTTCAGCGCGATGCTCGATCCTGTCAGCTTGATCGCCGCACGGACACGCTTTTCGCTTCCCTTGAGGCGGATATTATTCTTTATTTTGCGGTAGATGGTTTCAAGCAGATAGGGCACGCAGACCATAACGGTCGGGCGGACCTCCTGAATATTTCTCGAAATATAGCGAAGTCCCTCGCAAAATGCTACGCACGCGCCCGAAATAATGGGATAGAGGAATCCGCAGGTCATTTCGTAGACGTGGTGCATCGGGAGAACGGAAAGATAAACGTCCTCGGGGAAGCATATGAGCGTTTTGGTCAGCTCGGTCAGATCGAAGCAGATATTCCTCTGCGAAAGCATAACTCCGCGAGGCTCACCCGCTGTGGAATTATTATAGCTGATAACGGCGAGGTCGCTTTCGTCTATCGACAGACGAAGATAATCGGTATTGCCGCCCGCGAGCTTTGCCGTGCCCTCCTCGATCAACGCTTCTATCGAGTTCATTGAGTATTTTTTGACGTTTTCAAGCGCAGAAACTCTTTCTTCATATCTGGGCGAATAGAAGATAGCCGTCGCCTCGGTCTTTTTTGCGATCGAAGCAAGCTTATCCGCTTCGATATCCTTGTCAACGGTGACCGCCACCGCGAGTCCGCAGACCGACGCGAGGAAAACGGTTGCCCATTCAAGGCTGTTTTCGCCGTAAATTATTATCTTTTTGCCGTAAAATCCACGCGCGAGAAGCTCTGTTCCGAGTCCCTCGACCTTATAGAGCAGCTCCGCGTAGCTTATCTCGCGGTACGCGCCCGCAAGCTTCTGCATTATTGCAGGACGCGAGCTGTAACGTCTTGCCGACGCACGGAGCGAGGCGCGGATGGTCTCCACCCTTTTTCCGTCGTGGTATTTAAGAGGTAATTTCATTTTTTAAGTCCTCACGAAAGTGATTTTGCAAGCTTTGCCGCGATCTTCGCCGCTCGGTCGGCGGAAAGACGGACGAAGGTGGGGAAATCCATCTCCGCCTCGCCGTCGGCAGAGTCCGACATTGAGCGAAGTACCGAGAATTTCACCGAGTAAAGGCGGCATACCTGCGCGATCGCCGCGCCCTCCATCTCACAGCAGAGTGCATCGGGGAAGGCGGAAAGGATATCCTCGCGCGCCTCGTTGCTCGACACGAATTTGTCACCGGTGGCAACGCATCCGCGTTTAACTTCAAATTCACCGCCCGAGACCTCTTTTGCCACGGTCACGAGCAGATCGGAAAGCTCGCAGTCGGCGGGCATAACGATCTCGGAGGTCGAGTCGGGATAAAAAATACTTCCTCTCTTATCGCCGAGCGCGCCGTATTCAAGGTCGTATTCGACACAGGAATCGGCAATAATGACGTCGCCAACGGTGATTCCCTTGCCAAGTGCGCCCGCAACGCCGGTGTTGAGGATGTATTCGGGCGCGAATTCAAGTATCATCGCGGCGGTGCAGACCGCAGCGTTGACCTTGCCGACGCCCGCGCGGGCGATAACGGTGGGCGTGCCCGAAAGAGTTCCTGTGTAATAGGTATGCTTGCCGATCTTGCGGCATTCTTTTTCTTCAAGGAGCGAAACGAGAAGCTCAACTTCGCTCTCCATCGCTCCGATAATTCCAAGCTTCATCTTCATAATTATATACCCGATCTTCCGCCCTCGTATTCAAATGTGGGAAGAGTGCCCGCGCGGCGGAATTCGTCGAGCACTTCTATGTATTTTTTCGCCTCATCCTTAGCCGCCTTCAGCGAAAGAGCACGGAAATTTCCGCATTCCTTTCGTGCGGCGCCGGGCATTTTGCCCTCGTGGGCGAGGATATTATCGAAAGCCGTGCAGAGTGCGGAAAAGTTTTCGGCATTTCGCTCGGTTCCGCCCGACATAAGCAGGTAGAAGCCGGTTCTGCAACCCATCGGGCCGACGTAAATGACGCGGTCGCCCGCCTCGCCCGAGCGCATATAGGTCGCGAGCAGGTGCTCAAGCGAGTGTGCGGCGAGGGGAGTGATGTAGTCGCCGTTGTTCGGACGGCGCATGCGGAGGTCGTATGTAACTATGTCGCCGTCGATGCGGCTGACGTATATTCCGCGCTCGAGGCGGTCGTGGTCAACTGTAAAGGAGGATATTTTTTTCATCAGTAGCGTACCTTTGTGATAACGGTGTGGGAGGAATTATAGTTGCGGCAGAGCTTGAGCATCTTTTCGGTAGCCTCGAAATAGAACACGCAACGCTTGCCCTCGGCATTTTCAAATGCGGCGTAGTATTTATCGGGGGAGTTGACGGTCGAAACCGCAGAATAGATGACTTCGGGATCGTAAGCCTCAAGCTTTGCGATCCATTCGCCGTCGGTTGCGGGCGCGATCTGGAGGCATTCCTTGATCGCGAAATTGAGCATTTCCTTGCGCGAACGCTTGCCGCGGATGACGGAGAAGGTCACTCTGCCCGAGGTGACGGAATATTCGTATTCGGGCTTGGTGTATTTCCAGGTAAAGTAAACGAGCATCCACTCTGTCACGGCAACGAGAGCGAAAATCTGGAAAAGCTGTGTGATGAAGACCACAGCCATAAGGATCAGGGGATAAAGGATGTAGAGTGTCATAAAGCCAAGCTTCATAAGACGGAACTTGCCCTCCGCCTTCTGCTCGACGGTGTATTCGTAGGTTGATGTGAAGTCGTTATTCATAGAGTATACCTCCGCTATTATATAGATAATTTATTATACTATATATTTAAAGAAAAATCAATAGGAAATCGGACAAAAAATGAAAAAACGCCCCGAAAACTTACGCTTTCGGGGCGTTTTTTGGACAAATATTGTTACTGTCTTGCTTTGACAAACATATCAATATCTTCGACGATATAATCTCTTCCCGTGGTATGGAGCACTCCGTAGCAGGCTTCGAGATAATCAAGAATGCCGAATTTTTTGAACAGAGCCATTGCTTCTCTGCCGGTCATATTTTTAGCAGCGCGGTAAGCCTCAAAGCAAAATACCTTGAATTCAAGTGTTTTACTCATATTTTACACCTCAGGAAAAACAAGATTTCCGGCGCGTTCATCCTCAAAAAGCTCGGCAAGCATAGTAGCGCTATACTGCCATACCTTACTTTCTTCACGCTCGAGAAATGAATACAGCTTGGATTCGGTAAAGCGTTCCATCGTTTCGTTCTCGCTCCACCCCGTTTTTTCCATTATCTTTGCGATCGTATTCGCCGTAATACAGTAAAGTAAGGTCTCAAAACTACGCTCGTTCATAGCGGGAAACCTCCGTTTCGATATATTTTATATAGCTGAGTGATCTTTCGGTGTGAAACAGTATCTGATCGCAGAGTTTTTCGGTTTTAAGATTTTTAAGTGCCGTAGCTTTATCAATATCACCGTTTTCGTATTCTACAACCACACGGTACACTCTGTCATCAGCAACCGGACCTATCACTATATCATAATCTTCCGAACATCTCATTTGTCGGTTGGAGCATATAAAATCAAGCCATCTCTCATCTGCTTTATCAAAATGCAAAACGATAAGATCTCTTTTAGCCGACTCATAATCAAAATCATAAACATTGACGCTTTTTTCTCTGCTCGCGTTGCGATAAGCCACTTTGGTTGCCCAAGAATCAGCTTGATCTTTGTTGGACGTGACATAAAATCCGCCGCCAAAATCAAGAGGCCTTTTGGCTTTCAGTATAAGTGGACGATCTACTACTGTATCGCTTCCATGATATACGATCATATTATCACTCCTTTGCTGATATTCATAATTATAATATCACATTTTTATTTAAATGTCAATGAAAATTTTTGTATATAGAGGTGATACGCAAAAAAACCTTCGAAAACATGAGTTTTAAGGGCGAAATCAGGACAAATATTGCGGTGCGGTGAGAATATAATCGTTTTGCGGGAATGACGAAAGCGCCCCTTTCCTACAATCGGAAAGGGACGCTTCCGTCCAAAATTCAGAAGCAGAGCTTCAGAATTTTGAAGCGCGGTTGCGCGAGCTGAAGCTCGCGCATTGAAATGAGGCTCCGCCTCAAACTCCGCGAACTTTTGAAAAAGTTCGATCAAAACTTTGGTCTTTTTTATAATAATCGAAAATTTCCGAGCAAAGCGAGGAAATTTACCTTACCTCTGCCCTCTGCCCTCTCACCTCTGCCCTTATTTTCCGACGCAAAACCGCGAAAAGATTCCGTCAGCAATATCCGCTCCCACCGCTCCGTGACCTCTGCCGTCAAGCTCGCAGAGTCTCGCGGCGGCGTCCTCGAGGCAGACTCCCGCAACGTCGGGCGGGAAGCCTTCGTTGAGAGAAGACAACGCTTCTGTAAGTGCATCAATTACTCGTACGAGTGCATCGTGCTGGCGTGCGGACGAAATAACCGCGTCACGCTCGGTGTCAAGCTCACCGTCGATAAAGAGGCGGTTGACGAGCGCTTCAAGCTCCTCGCATCCCGCGCCGCTCTTGACCGAAAGCGTTACGCGGAGGTCGAATTTCTCCGCAAGCTCAAATGCTTCGTTATTTTTATCGAGGTCGGATTTCGTCAGTACCGCGATGACCTTTCCGCTATGCGACGAAAGCTTTTCCGCGAGTGCGATGTCGTCCTCGGACGGTGTTCGCGAGGAGTCGATAAGGAAGAAGACAAGCTCTGCCGAGTCGATCTTTTCCTCGGCGCGCTTTATTCCGATGCGCTCGACTTCCTCTGCGGTCTCGCGGAGTCCCGCTGTATCGGAAAGGAGCAGGGTGACGTCGCCGTATGAGACGGTTGCGGTCAGAATATCGCGAGTAGTGCCCTCTATATCGGTGACTATCGCCTCGTCCGAGCCGACGAGAAGGTTATAAAGCGTGCTCTTGCCCGCATTCGTTCTGCCGCAGATGACGGTCGGGATGCCCTCCGCCACCGCCCGTCCCGTCGAATAGGTTGCCGAAAGCTTCTTTGCCGATGCGATCAGCTCTGCAAGGCGTTCGAGGACTTCATCGTCCGAGATCGAGCCGAGGTCTTCCTCGGGGAAGTCCACTCGGGCGTAAATATCCTCAAGGAGCGTGGTGATCTCACGGCGCAGAGTGTCGCAAGCCGTGCTGAGCGCGCCACTCATACCTCCGCGCGAGAGCCTCAGCTGTGCCTCGGTGCCTGCGTCGAGGAGCATTCCGAGCGCTTCCGCCTCGTTGAGCGAGATCTTACCCGCGGCAAAAGCGCGGCGCGTAAACTCGCCCGCCTCGGCGCGTCTTGCTCCCGCGGCGAGTGCCGCTCCGAGCACGGCACGGGTGACGAGGATTCCGCCGTGACAGCAGATCTCGACCGTATCCTCGCCCGTAAACGAATTCGGCCCCGCAAAACGTGTATAAAGTCCGGTGTCTATCCGTTTTCCGCTTGTGGGATCGACGATCTCGCCGAAATACGCCATCCTCGCCGCGCCCTCAGATGCGATTTTACCGTTTATTCTCTTAAAAATTCTGTCGCCGACGGCATTCGCCTCGGGACCCGATATACGAACGAGCGCAACACCGCCCTTGCCGTTGGGGGTGGAAATGGCGGCGATCGTGCTGAAGTCGGTATTGAACATTTTGTGCTTACCTCGTATTTTTGAAAAGTTGCTAGTTACTAGACGCTAGTTGCTAGTAAATGGTAACTTTTTTCGCGTTGCTCAAAAAGTATTTTTATTAAAATGATTTTCGAGCCATCGGCGAGAAAATCCTCCTTCAACTAGCAACTAGTAACCAGCAACTAGTAACTAACAAAACGCCGCCGAAAAATTCGGCGGCAATTTTGTTATTCTGCGTCAGCAGAGTTGTCAAGATAGATAACGATCTTGCGGTTGTTTTCGCTGCCGATGGAGTTGGTGCTGACTCCCTTGATGTTCTGAACCTCGGAGTGGATGATTCTTCTCTCGTAGGGATTCATAGGCTCAAGCATAACGCTTCTCTTGTATTTGAGAACCTTATCTGCCTGCTTGCGTGCAAGTGCGCGGAGGGTTTCCTCTCTCTTTGCGCGGTAGCCCTCGATATCGAGCGTGACCTTGAGATACTCTCTCTTCTCGCCCTCTTCGCGGCGGTTTGCCGCAAGGTTGAGAAGGTACTGAAGAGCGTCAAGGGTGTCGCCGTGGTGTCCGATAAGGATACCCGAGCCCTCGCCCGAAACCTCGATGAGAAGCTCGCCGTCCTTGCCGTCGCGAGTCTCGACCTGTGCCTCGAGCTGCATATCGGCGATTACGGTGTTGATGAAATCGATCGCAGCCTGCTCGCCGCGGGGAATATAGTACGCGCTGATCTCAGCATCGGACGAGCCGAGTCCGAGGAATCCGCGCTTTGCCTCAGCGATAACGGTATACTTTACCTCCGCCTCGGGTGCGCCGAGCTGCTCGGCGGCGAGGGTGAGTGCTTCTTCAACCGATTTCGCCTTTACGGTTACTTCTTTTTTCATATTATCCTCTTAGTTATCTTTTTTATCGTGCTTACTGTCGTCCTTAAGGGGTGCCTTGGAGATCGCGCCGCTGTCATCGGTCTTGATCTCGGGAGACTCCTCGTCCTTTACGGGCGGGACGTAGTCCTCGTCGTCCTGATGGAAGAGGGACTTGGAATTGTTTTTCGTTGAGTCGACGTCAACGTTACCCTTCTGATGCTTCTTTTCGGGCTTTCCGCCGTACTCCTTCTCTGCCGCCTTCAGCTCCTCCTCGGTCATAGTGGGAATGGGCATTGCCTTCGCCATAATGATCTGCTTGACCATACCGATGATGCTCTTGAAGATCCAGTAAACGCCGATTGCAGCGGGAACCATAAAGGAGATCCAAACGCTCATCATGGGCATCATAATGTCCATGGTCTTGTTCGAGCATCCGGTCTGAGCGTCCTGCTCGGGGTTACCGGTGGTGGCCTGATAGGTGAACTTGCGGGTGATCTTCATAGAAAAGAAATACGCCGCGAAGGTGATAACGGGAATGAGCCAGAGAAGGCTGGGGTTATCGAACGAGGGAGTTTCAGCGAGGTTGAGTCCGAAAACGTTAAAGTCGGGCATCTTGTCAGCAACTGCGACGAATGCGTCGTACGCATCCTTACCCGCAATTCCGAAATTCTTGACCGCGCCTACGCTGTCGACGTATTCTACGAGTCCCGAGAAAAACTCGATGCCCTTTTCCTTGATGATGGAGATAAGCTCGATGGTTCCTCTCGTGGAGTTTACGGTAAGTCCGAGTCCGCCCTCTTCAACAGCCGAGGTAGCGTAAACGGTCATGGCGTTGATCGCTTCCTTGCTTACGTGGAGCACGTGCTGGAGGGGGTTGATTACGACCTGATAAAGCACAAGGATGACGGGCATCTGAATGAAAAGCTGCAGACATCCCGAGAAGGGGCTGAAGTTTTCCTTCTGATACATAGCCTGGATCTCCTCGGAGACCTTGAGCTGTGTTGCGCGGTCATTGCGTCCCTTATACTTATTGCGGATCGCCATTTCCTTCGGACGTAATTTTGCTTGTTTAATGGAGTTTTGCTGCTGCTTGACAGCAAAGGGAAGAAGAATGATCTCAACTATGATGGCGAAGATGAAGAGCGCCCATACATAGTTACCGGTGATAGAGTCAAGCCATCCGAGGAATGAGCCTATCCATCCGAGAATGGTATCAAACATTTTCTTTTTCCTTTCCGCTCGCGGGCGGAATTTCCTCTCGTGTTATTCGACGGAATCTTGTCCGTCGTCGCAGTCATCGTCACAGAGACTGATACCCTTCGGGACCGTATCCCTGTTTCGCAAGCCACGCTCGGGTACGGGATCGTATCCGCCGGCGCAAAAGGGATTGCACCTGAGGATGCGCCACACCGTGAGTATGGTTCCTACGATAAAGCCTCTTTTCTGATACGCCTCAAGGGCGTAGGCAGAGCAAGTCGGTGTAAACCGACATGTGGGATTCGATTTCAGTCTTGAAAGATATTTCCTGTAGAATTTAATAAGAGCGATACACAGATATTTCATTGAATATCATCCTTCGTCTTCGGCTTTTCGATGAGTCCGACACGCTTGAGGCACCAATTAAGGTCCTTTTTGACGTCCTGCATCGACGCATCCGCGATTTTTGCGCGCGCGGCGATCACAACGAGGTTGCCGTGAAGCAACTTGCCCTCGTCCTCGATAAGTCTGTATGCCTCGCGCATAAGTCTGCGCGCGCGGCTGCGGACTACCGCACCGCCTATCTTCTTGCCCGTAGTAAGACCGAGGCGGTTTACGGGGCGGTGGCAGGGGTCTGCCTTGACGTAGCGATGGTTCTGGCGGTCGGGGAGGGCGTAGACGGCAACATACTTGCCGGGCGCACTCTTACCCTTTGCGTAAGCCTTTTGATAGAGATGATTTTCTTTGATAGGTGTATTTTTCATTGTCCTTGTGCTTCCGTTGAAAAAATTTTAAATTGGGATTTCGTCGAAATAACCGGCGCGGCAGACAGTTTGAATGTCGGCACTCGCCGGTTATTTCGATAGCGATTTAGCGTAACTTGAAAACTTTAATTAATAGGTAAGGCGCTTTCTGCCTTTTGCGCGACGTCTCTTGAGTACTTCTCTGCCGTCACGAGTCTTCATTCTCTTTCTGAAGCCATGCTCCTTCTTGCGCTGACGCTTTTTGGGCTGATAGGTTCTGAACATTTTGTGGCACCTCCTTGAGTGATTATTCGGAAGCGTTTGGTTTAATGCCAATAGCAGCTACGATTCTGAATGCTGCCAACTACGCTCACACACAATGACATCGTATATTATAATATTATTATGCGTTTTTGTCAAGGGGTATTGCGGATTTTTTTTGCAATTCGAGCCAAAATGACGATCTTTTATCGGAAAATTCACAAAAACTTTTCAATCTCGTCCGCCAAAACTTTGCCGCCGCTGTTCTCTATGATCAGGGCTATTGACATCGTCAGAGAAAAGTGTTATTATAATAATGTAAGATTTTTTCAAAAAGTGCGTGACCGCGGGACGTAAACGGGTACTTATATAAATAGAAGCCAAAGGAAGGAGACTGCCATGAGGGACGAGGACATTATTGAACTTTTCTTCTCGCGCGACGAGCGCGCGCTGAAGGAAGCTGACAAAAAATACGGCAGACTTATCTCCTATATCGCCTCAAACTTTCTATCCGTCCGCGAGGACAGCGAGGAATGCGCCAACGACGTGCTCCTCGCCCTCTGGAACTCCATCCCGCCGCACAGACCCGACAGTCTTTCTGCGTTTATCTCCGAGATAACGCGCCATCAGGCAATGAAAAAAACGCGCGCACAGAATGCCGAAAAGCGCGGCGGCGGGGTCAGCATCGTTGGCGAAGAATTCCTCACGATGCTCGACGACGGCACCTCCCTCTCCGAGCTTTACGAGGCAAAGCGCACGGGCGTGCTGATAAGCCGATTCCTGCGCACGCTGGGCGGGGAAGAACGGACGGTATTTATGATGCGCTACTTTTTCGATATGACTCCGTCCGATATCGCGCTCCGACAGGGCTGCGGCGAGAGCAGGATCAAAATGAAGCTGCTCCGCACCCGCAAAAAGCTCGCGGAGTATCTCAGAAAAGAAGGTATAATCGTATGAAAAATGAAAAGGATACGCGGCTATACGATGCGCTCGACTTTATCGACAGCGACCTCATAGGCGAGACCGCCGACAAGCTTATGGTGCCCCTAAAGCCCAAGGTCAGGCGCATCCCCGCAAGAGCGATCGCGCTGATTGCCGCTTTCATCTGCCTTATCGCCCTTGCAATACCCGTAATTATCAAGCTGACAATGGTTGAAACCACTATCACGGTATACGACGATCCGCCGATCCACGGAAACGACGCTGTAAGCAACGCGGAAATACACACCCAAAGCTACGACGGAAGCCGCGGACTGATCTACAAGATATCCGACGACGGCACTTATGCCATACTCACGGACATCGGAAGCTGTACCGACAAGAATATCGTTGTCGCCTCAAACTATAACGGATATCCCGTAAAGGAAATCTATAACTACGCGATCGCTAAAAACAACACCGTTGAGAGCGTAACGATCCCCGACAGCGTCGAGACCGTTCGCAGCTTCTGCGATTGCCCCAATCTCAGGCGTGTATATATCGGCGCGGGAGTAAGCAAAATTTCATATATGGCGTTTACCGGCAACGACATCAGCGAGGTTGTCATCTCGCCCGACAATCCTTATTTCATCTGCCGCAACAACTGCATCATAGAGGTTGCGACGAAGACGATTGTTCTCGGCTACCGCGGCGCGGTCATTCCGGACGACGGAAGCGTCGAGAGGATCAATGGGTTCTCATTCTGCGATATGAAGGGCATTGATTCCATCGTCATCCCCGAGGGAATCAAATATATTGGCGGTCACGCCTTTGAGGGCTGTGAATTCAAAAGCATCGTTCTGCCTAAAAGTCTCGAATATCTCAGCACACACGTATTCGGAAATTGCAAGAATCTTGAATATTTCGATCTCGGCGGTTACAAGGAGCTTCCCGAGGGAACTCTTTTCTATTGCAACGCTCTGCGCGAGGTCGTGGGGCTTGAAAACGTGACCCGCCTCGGAAGATACGCCCTCGACGGCAACTATCTGACAAGCATCAGGCTCACGTCCGCTCTGCAATATATCGACGAATACGCCTTCGGTCTCACCAACTCTCTCAGCCGCGTTTACTTCGACGGCACGGTTGCCGAGTGGAACGCCATCCCGAAGGGATACAAATGGAACGACAGGCTGCCCGCGACGAACGTGATCTGCAACGACGGAAAGGGCGATCCGAGCGCAACGATGGGCAAAAAATAATTCCGATCATCCAAATTTTTCACCTTTCACACCACTATAGGAGGCTATGATGAAAAATAAACGAGGATTTACGATAGTTGAGCTGGTAATAGTTATCGCGGTGGTTGCCGTCCTCGCGGCGGTGATGATCCCGACATTCTCATCAATTATCAGAAATGCGAACATTTCGTCGGATACTAAAACCGCGCGGGAAATGAACGTAATTCTCGTCG
The DNA here is from genome assembly GCA_017387685.1 of Clostridia bacterium. Taxonomy (GTDB): domain Bacteria; phylum Bacillota; class Clostridia; order Oscillospirales; family CAG-272; genus CAG-390. Next base: position 9,170 of record JAFOEU010000106.1, on the reverse strand, counting down.
CGGAATCTGCCGATGGCACCCCGCCCGCGGGCGGGCGCGAGCTGATCGACGCGCTTGAGGCAAACGATTTCTCAAATTTCCGCCCGCAAACGAAATTCTTCAACTTCTATTGGATCAAGGACTTAAATGTGATCGTTCTCACGAATGAGGACGGCGATCCCGTTTTCCCCGAGGAATACGTATATGAGCGCTACAACGACTCGACCTGGGTCAACCTCGCGGATGCCACGGGTATGCAGCACTTGCCCACCGCGCCCGATGAACCCATAGATCAGCCGCGCGAGTTTCCCGTTACTCTCAGGATTTCGGGCGGCAACGGAGTGACATTTGACATCCGCCCGACCGCAACCGAGGGTCAGCCGTTCAGGTATGAATTTTTGATACCCATAGACCCCAAAAACCCCAACTACGAGACGCGGATCAGATATCAGATCAAGAAAGTCAGCGCGACTATGAGGAACGGCGACGAGGTCTACAACATCGACGTATTGCAAAACTTCGACCTTGAAACCTCATTCAGCGTCGTTGACGTTCCGTTTGTCCTTGATATTCCCTCCGTGACGGGTGAAATAGACATCCGCGTGACGATCAAGGAATTCTGCAAGGTCACCCTCATAGCTAATACCCCCGAGCATTGGGAAGATCTCACGCGGAATCATATTTGGATGGAAAAAAATATGATGTTCCATTTAGGCGATCATCTTTTCTATGAATATATGAAGCTGAAGGACGGCTACGGAATCACTTCCGCTATCGTTTACGTCGGGGAGCAGTGCCTTGGCGAGACGTACGATAAGGAACATGATTATATTCATTCAAGAACCATAAACGTGTATACCGATATGACCGTTAAGCTCACGACCGAATGGATAACCTACAAGGTTAAGCTCGTCGTAAGAAATCCGAGTCTCAACGAGCTCCACGAATTCGAACATATCGCCGAATACAATACGGAAACCAACTCCGTCGATTTGTCGATTGATCTCCCCAATGTGCTTAAAGAAAATGAAATCTATCACTCTGCCTTTTCTCCCGCACCCCCCAAAAACGGAATGGCCCCGACAATCACGCTTGACGAAGAAAGCGGAAAACTCAACGTATCAAATATCAAGTACGATTTAACTCTCAACTATTTCGTTAAAGTACCCGGTTAAAATTAAGCAATAATAAAACGAAACTTCCGCCCTCGGGCGGAAGTTTTTCTATTATATTGACACCTACGCGCGCTGTATGTTATAATAGAAATGCGTGGCGGGGCATGACCGTCATTGTGCACAAAGCTTTCCTTTTCATTTTGTGCAAAACATCGAAATTAATTTTTTTCAAATTTCCGCGCGACGGGCGCGGGGGATTTTACTACTGATAGAGTGAAAGGACAAAAAAGGAGGACAGCAAATGAAAGACAACAAAATACTCGAGCTGTTCTTCGCGCGCGACGAAAAGGCGCTCGAGGCGGTCAGCGAAAAATACGGCAAGCTCTGCCGTTTCGTTGCCTCGAACTTCCTTTGTATGCGCGAGGACCGCGAGGAATGCTTCAACGACACTCTGCTTGCACTCTGGAATTCCATCCCGCCCGAAAAACCCGAAAATCTCCCCGCATACATATCTGCAACCGCGCGGAATCAAGCGGTCAACCGCTCCCGTGCCGCAAACGCCTGGAAGCGCGGCGGTCAGGTGCAGTTCGTCAACGAGGAATGCCTTTCGCTGATCGCGGACGGCAAAACGCTCGCCGACGATTACGAATCCGCGCTTGCCGCAAGGATACTCAACGGCTTTATCGAAGATCTCGGCGAGGGCGAACGAAAGGTCTTCGTTCTGCGCTACTGGTTCGACGCATCGATTTTGCAGATAGTGAAGCAAACGGGATTTTCCGAGAGCAAGGTAAAATCCATGCTCGCAAGACAGCGCCGCCGTCTTGCGCAAAAACTTGAAAAGGAGGGGATCATAGTATGACAGACCGCGATATCAAAAACGCCCGCATTCTTGAGGCGTTCAGCCTTATTGATGAAAAATACATCGGCGAAGTGGCATCAAGCCTCAAGCTCGACGATTATTCCGATGAGCCGCCCAAAGCGTCGCCGTGGAAGTCGCTCAGATCTCTGCTCGCACTCGCCGCGTGCGTGATGCTGCTCGGCGCGCTCTTTCCCGTCGCGATGCAGCTCATAAATAATTTTGCCGTGGGAACGACGGTCACGGATCCCTATTCTCTCTCGCAAGCCGAGCTTGATGCGATCAACGAGGCTTGGGGCGGCAGCGGCTTTGCCGAGACGCCCGACGAGGTCGGATATCTTGAAGGCTACCGCTTCATTTACGGCAAATACGACGGCGCAATTCCTCTCGGCTCCAGAAGCCTCTCGTCATCGGGATACGGAGAAGAAAGCGTCGCGGGATACGTTTTCGAGTATACGACGGCGTGCATTATTGCCGTTTATTACGACGGGGAAATCATCCCTCTTTACACCGCACACGCAAGAGGAATTCTTTCCGATGAGCAAATAGAGGATATCTGGCGCAAGCATCAGAATTATGATGAAAAATATCGGGACGATTATATCTACGGCGACTATCTCGATCCGATCGAGGATCTTGAGCTGCTGACCAAATCCGGGGTCGCAGAGATAAACGCCGCGTGGGCGGCGCTCCACCCCGACTTTGACGGTGCTTTGATAAATACCGATAAGCTCAACCGCGGTATGAATTACCGATATCTCGGAACGATCGACGGCAAAGTAATAATCTGGCGATCCGAGGGCGAGGGCGTTGCGGTCACCCAAAGGATCGGCTTGTTTGAATTCTCACATTCGTCAAGCTTTGACATCATCGTCTGCGATTCCGATGAATTTTATTATCTTGACAAAGCCTACGCGCAGATCGTAACCGACGTAAGCCTTGCAATGATCTACGCAAGGAACGAGGAATACGAGAAGTATTTCGCACTTCACAATGACTTGATCGAAGAACCCTATCTCGGCGAGCTTAAGATCGTCGAGCCGAGAGAAGCTTCTCCGTTCAAGCTCACTTACGAGGAGCAATACGAGATAATCTCGAGCTATATAAAGGACGATGACGAGTCTTATCTTAAATATTCCTACAGTGTCAGGTGCTATATGAAAGCCGACGGGGCTTATGCCGTTATGCTCGACAGCGGCAGATGGCTTTACACTCAGGCGTTACGGCACGTAGACGTCGCGGGCTACACCTTTCTTTTCCCCGACGGTCAGCGGATGTATATTTACAAGGACGGGGAGTTCTACACTCTCCTTGAAGCATACCAAAACGGCGTTGTGAGCCGGGATTATATTGCTTCAATTATATGGAGTAAGTCGAAGTAATGCGATTTTTATCCTAAAGTCGGGCATATTAAAGAAATTGAATGAGTAACCTCCTCCCCGAAATCGGGGAGGGGTTACTCATTCCGAGCCGTCTGCGGGGCGCAGTCGGCTCGAAGCGCAAGAGGGGCAATTCCGACCTCTGCGGAGGTCGGCAAGGGCTCCGCGCCCTTGACGGCGAGCTTATTTGGCATTGCGCGCGCGACTCCACCGACTACGAGCGGTTTGCAGAGCTTTAAGAAAAATATAAGAGATAAAAAAATCATCCGTGCGGCAAAATGCCGCACGGATAATTTTTATCTGTTTAACCGAATACTCGCTCGCAGACCGCGTCGAGCTCGCCGATATCCCAGAGGAGTCTCGGGAGGACGTACTTATCTCTGATATCCTTGGTGGATTTGAGAGTCATCGCGAGGGTGGCGGAGTCAAGTCCGATCGCCTCGAGAGTTTTGGGTGCCTCGATGGAATCGAGGATCGCCTCGAATTCCTCGACGGAGGGAAGCTCCTCGTCGATGATGCGGAGGATGTCGTCCCACTTTTCAAGGATGACCTCGAGTCTTGCCGCGTGCTTGCCGAGATCGTATTTCTTTTCCTTCGCCTCAAGCGCGATCATAGCCTCCGAGCCCTTGCCGACAAAGGTGCGGAGCTGTTCGCTCCAATCCGCAAAGTCAAAATTCTTCGCGTATGCGAGTGCCTTTTCGCGGTCGGGGGTGATGTTCTTGAGCTCCTGATAGCACTTGATGGTGTTGAGCGTGCCGAGGGCGACCTGCATACCGTGCGAGGAGGTGGGAGTGCCGAAATCGAGTCCTCTCATATCCCAGATGTGGGAGAAGTAGTGCTCAACTCCGCCGCCGGGACGCGAGCAGCCGGCGTAGTCCATAGCCTTGCCGCAGTTGATAAGTCCCTCAAAGAGCATCTTCATACTCTCGGGATTGCGATCAAGCAGTCCCTTTGCACCGTTTACGCAAGCGCGGAGCGACTGACGGGTGAATTCTGCAACCTCTTCGCAATAATACTCGCCGTTGATGAGGTTCGAAAGACGCCACTCGCAGATGCTGACGTATTTTGCAAGCATGTCGCCGAGCCCCGCCTTAGCCATATGAATCGGTGCGCCGTTGAGGATATTGATATCGCCGATGATAACGTCGGGCGACTTCGCGGGAACGGTGACCTTTACACCGTCGATAGCCATAGAGGAGCTGCCCGCAGCGTAGCCGTCCATAAATGCGGCGGATGCGACGATGACGTAGGGAGTGTTCGTCTGATAAGCAAGGATCTTGCTGATATCGTTGATAACGCCCGAACCGATAGCGATGATGATATCGCTCTTTGCATCATAGTGCAGAACGAGCGAGCCGACAGCCTTTTCATCGGGCTCAAGGCGTCTTTCCTTGAAGATGTAAGACGAGCAGGAAATGCCCTCCGCCTCGAGCAGAGCGGTGATCTTGTCGCCCGCGAGGGGATAGGTGTTGATATCGCCGATGATGAACGCCTTCTTTGCGCCGTAGGACTTTGCGTAAGCGGGGATGGCGTTGATCGCGCCAGCCTCGATGGTGACGTGTTCGACAGCGGTGGTATGAATCTTTCCGCAAGCACAAGCCTTTGCGGGATCAAAATTGAATGACATGGATAAGCCTCCTGATTAATTAATAAGCACGAACTTCGAATACGGTCACGTTTTCGCTTCCGTTAGTCGAATAAATGCGGAATTCAACGCTGTCGCACTCGGTTTTATCGAATTTATGAACGCAATGACGCTGGTGATTGTCGCGGATCTCGATAGTCTTGACAGCCTCGCCGCCATTCTTAAAGACAATGTCATAATCCTTGACAAGCTCCGCGGGTACGCCGGGACGCTGCTGCTCCTGACGCTTGGGTGCCATTGTCACGCGGATGGGATAGTTGAAGTCGCTCTCAAAGGTAAGCGCAAGCTCGGAGATCGACTTGACCTCGCCGAAGTTCATAGTCAGAACCTCGCCGCCCTCGCGGATTCCTTCGGAAACCCAACCGTGAGCGTCCTCGCCGAGTCGGCGGGAGATACCGTCGATGACCTTCGCGGGCTCACAGCCTGCCTTCGCAGAGGATGCGGTGAATGTCGCGCTTCTCGCGAGGTCAAGTACGTCCTCGTTCTTGAAGCCGGGGATGAAGCAGTCGCGGCGGAGGAGGAGCTGCTGGAGCTCGGGAACGTGGGGTGCAAGTCCGCGGGGATCACATCCGTATTTGGTGCAAAGCGCCGCAGCCGCGCCGACAGCCTGTCCGCCGACAGCACAACAGCCGATGATTCTCGTCGAGCACATACCAAGCTTGGTCGCGGAGATATTTCTGCCCGCCATAAAGAGGTTGGAGATGTTCTTCGAGTAGTAAGAACGGTAAGGAATGGTGTAAACGCCGTCGTAGAAGCGGCAATCGCCCGAGGGCATAATGTCGGTATCAAGCAGACCGTGGGGACAATGCAGGTCAACGCACCAGCCGCCGTATGCAACGGCGTCCTCAAAGATACGGTTGTCGAGGATATCGGTCTCGTCGAGGATGTAATCACCCATCAGACGGCGCGATTCGCGCGTGCCGGGGAGCATTCCGACCCAGTCAAGCTCGTGATTTTCCGCGCCGTGGTTGCCGCCGTTCTTGATGTGGTCCCAAACTCCGTAGAGCGCGGCTACAAGATCGTCGCGGATGTTTTCATAATCGGTGATGATGTCGTCCTTATCACCCATAAGCTCGATCCAGAAATAGCCGTAGTCAACGCCGCGCGCGGAAACGCCGCCGCAAGCCTCGTTCTTTTCGGGATCCTTACAGCCCGAGAAGTCTACCTTGTGGTTCGCGCAATGCATACGGAAGCGCAGATCGTGCTCGGTGTACTTCTTTGCAAACGAGGGTGGTGTGAATTTTACGGGACGACCCATATTTCTCGCGCGGAAATAGATGGTGTTGCCCATTCTCTCGTTATTACCTACCTCGGGGGCGTCGATCTCGCCCGTTTCCGCCTTACTTTCGCTTCCCTGACGGTATTCTGCACCCGCATAGTAACCGAGCGTGCCGTTACCCGTACAGTCGGCAAAGAGGGGCGCGGTCAGGCGGTAGCGCATTTCGGTGGTCTGCTGAACGCAGAGAGCCGCGGTGATGCGGTCGCCCTCGGTCTCGCAGTCGTAAAGGACGGTGTTATAGTAAACAGTAAGATTTTCGGTATTTTTTGCCGCCTCAAAGAGGATCATATCCCAAATGGAATAGGAAAAATGCTCGTTGCGCGCCTTGTTTTCAAGCATAAGCTCGTAAAGCAGACCGCTTTCGGCAAAATCGGGCTTCTCCATTCCGTGATCCGCGCCCGAAATATGAACGCGAACCTCGCTCGACGCATTACCGCCGAGTACGGGACGAGCGTGAACGAGCGCGGTCTTTGCGCCCGATCTTGCCGCCTCAATAGCGGCGCAAACGCCCGACATACCGCCGCCAATGACGATAAAATCGTATGACTTTTCAGCAAATCTTTCTGCAATTCTCTTCATTATAATAATGACCTCCCAAACTATATCAGTTTAATTATAGCACAATAAGCCGCGTTTGTCAACTTTTCAAATGAAAATTATACCTCACCTTCAGCTAAAAAGCAAATCCTTCCCGTAGTGTCGCGGTTTCGGGGAATTTAAAAATGCAAGCCAAAATCTCCCTATCCGTTCCGCTTATTGACAAAACTAATTTTTTATTGTATAATAATTTCAGAACCCCATAGACTACCGGAAAGGATGAAGTAAAAATGAAAAAAGCTTTTGTTACATTATTGATATCTTTGCTGTTTCTTGCTTCGTGCAAGGCGGAGATACCCGAACACATCTGCTCTTTCGGCACCGAAGGTGAGGTAGTGCGTAAAGCCAACTGCACCGAGGACGGTGAGTTGCTTTTCGTCTGCGAATGCGGGAAAGAAAAGCGCGAGGTCATCCCCCGGGACGACACCCACGACTATGCCGACGGCAAGTGCACGCTTTGCGGTAAAATAAAGCCTAGCGAAGGGCTGAAAATGAAGCTGATCAACAATGAATACTACAGCGTCAGCCGTCTCGGCGACTGCACCGACAAGGATATTGTCATTCCCGACACCTACGAAGGCTTGCCCGTCAAACAGATCGAGCGCAACGCATTTCTGCGCGCCGATATTGAAAGCGTTTATATCCCATCGTCAATTCAAACGATCAAGGCATCTGCGTTTGCGCAGTGCAAAAACATAAAAAGCGTTTATATTAATGACCTCGTCGCCTTTATGTCCATTGACTTTCAGGTCGACAAAGACCACGTATGCAAATCCAACCCTCTGAACGGCGCTGTTCTCTACCTTTGCGGTGAGCTTGTGACCGATCTCGTCACTCCCGAAGGCGCTCAGATCGCGCCCTTCGCATTCTTCGGCTGCACGTCGATCAAGAAAGTAACATTCTCCGAGGGCACCACACATGTCGGTGAATATGCCTTTGCCGAGTGCACGGCGCTCGAAACGGTGCGATTTTCATCGACCGTCGAGGTTGTGGGAATCTACGCATTTGACGGCTGTGAGGCAATAAAGGAGGTGCATGCAGCAAGCGTGGAATCCTGGTGTCAAATCGATTTCTGGGATGAAAAATCCGCCGTATACGCTTCGTCAAACCCCATACGGTACACAAACACCCTGCTTATCGACGGTAAACCCGTGACGGAGATCGTCATCCCCGGCAGTGTAAGCGAGATAAAGCCATTAGTATTTTACCTCTGCAACACTCTTACAAGCGTAACGCTCGAAGAGGGTGTGCGCGTTGTTGGCACTCGGGCATTCTGGGATTGCGAATCTCTCGTCACAGTCACTCTGCCCTCCACTATCGAAAGCATCGGAGAAGCCGGATTTTTGAACCTGAATCAAAACATCGCCACACAAAGACTAAATATTGCCTCGGTAGATTCATTCATTAAAGCCACTCAAAACACCGATATTGTCCAATCAAACACCGAAATCTACCATGGCGGTGAGCTTCTCACATCGGTTGTGATACCTTTTGGAATCAAAACGCTCGGTATTAGCTTTGCGGGATATAAGCACCTGACCGAGATCATAATAAACGGCGGAGTCGAGGAGATCGCGGACGGTGCTCTGCGCAACACATCGATCGCAAGCCTCAACGTTCCCGAAGGCGTCACAAAAATCGGCAATGCAGCTTTTATGGGCTGTGACGCCCTTACCGAGGTCATTCTTCCGAAATCTCTTGAAACTATAGGCATATCAGCATTCAGCGGCTGCACGTCGCTGCGAAAGATCGAGCTACCAGAAAAGATCGACACAATTTCGGAATATCTCTTCACTGGTTGCAAGAATCTTCACACCGTAACTCTCCACCCCTCAATCAGGACGATCAATCTGAACGCCTTTATTAACACCGGAGTCAAGAAGATCAACTACCTCGGCACCCGCGATGATTGGAAAAACGTATCGACACGCGTAAGCTCCAAAGATTACAATGAGCTCAAACAAATTGATCAGATAATCGTCTACGGCTACGCAGACGAAGTAGAAACGACCAAAGCAGGATAAGGGCGAAATCTAATAAGATGAAAAAATCCGCCGTGGCGGATTTTTTCCTTTATTTGCGCTCCGCGGGGAGCAACATCATTTGCCGAAGGTAACAAAAAACGGTGTTCAGAACGCTGAAGAAATAAGTGTTCGCGCACTAAAAAGCCCCGTCCGCTTGTGAACAGGTCCGTTAAAAACGGACAATAGACAAAAGCCCCCTTGATATGGTATAATAATAGTACCAAATCAAGGGGGAATTTGTATGTCAAGGAAGAATCAGCACACAAAAGAATTATTACCGCAAATCAAGGAAATGT
>JAFOEU010000105.1 GCA_017387685.1 Clostridia bacterium | reverse complement strand
ACGGTATTCAAGAACTGATAGTTCAGCTCGGTATATTCCTGCTTGTCGGTCTGATTGACACCCGAGATATAAAGCGCGTGGCGGTACTTACGGCAACGTTCAAGGTATTCCTCAAAGCTCATTCCGTTCTCGGTCATCCATCCGTATCCCTTGAACATGCTCTTAGTGAGAATGAGGTCAACGTCGCGCACCTTGTGCTTGTTGCCCCAAAGGTCGATGATATATGAAATGCCAAGCTCGGATAGCATAGCCTTGAAATCCACCTCGTGAACCACGCCTTTAATATACGGCATACGGATTTGGAAAGAGGAATGGATATGCTGACCGCAATAATCGGTGTCGATCTTATCTGCAAGTGATGGGGAGATAAGTCCCTCGCCGTCAAACTCCAAGACCTCAATATCCGCAACGTCCTCCACGCGGGTATATTTGCGCATACTGTTATCGCTTCCGTCATCCTCAACGGTTACGATATTGGCTTCATATACAAGCGACTTGGGATTATCTACGACAACGACGCGCTTGTCGTCCCAAATACTCATATCCTCATACCGATGTCCGCTTGTGAACATCAGACCGTTATAGGCATAGAGCTTGGAGAGCTGACACTTGCCAATGTGCATATCAAGCATCATTCTGTGACGAAGCGGCTCGTAGAAATCCTCGCGCACAAAGGAGATCTTCGCAGCGCGGCTCATACTGCCGGAACGCTCAAAGGCAAGGTAACGGTGAGCACCCTTACCGAAATCTAAATATATACCCTCGGGGCGGAACATTGATTCCGCCTTTTTCTGTCTGTCGGTATACTTCTTTTGTTGGCTATAACGGTCAAAGATACCGCTGAAATCCACGTAGACGAGAATATCCAAAAGCGCTTCATCGTCCCTAAAAGGTTTTTCGTATTTATATCCGTTGCCTTTCAATACACACATTGCTTGAAAGCAGATAGGCATATCGTCTTGGAGCAGGTAGTTTCTGTTCAGCTTACATTTGTCCGTCTCATTTTGAGACAGTTGAAAAGAATACGATCCGTCCTCGTTTTGCTTTGAAAAGCTCATGATTGCTTTCGCAGAGAGCGTATGGATCATATATCGAATGTTCTTCATCGTCAGCCTCCTTTCGCAGAAGTTTTCATTCTATTATACCATATATGCGGAAAGAAATCAATATAGCAAATAAGAATACTGCCCCCACAATTTCAAAGTTTTATAAAAAATTTATTATGAAAGGAGGAGATCTGATGTGGAACTGCGAATGGGAATACAAAAATCAAGCGTATCTGAAAGAACGATATGAGGAAAAGATGTCGGGCAAACTCCCGTATCACCCTGTTAGAAAAATCATCTGCAAGGGGTGCGGCAGAAAGTTTTATACGAACATCGAAACCAAAAAGTATTGCCTTTATGGTCTGTGCGGCAATCGCGGATATCAAAAGGAATTGTCGCAAAAACGCCTTGAAGCTCGTCAAGACCGCATTTGTAAAGTGTGCGGCAAGGTGTTTACGCCCAAAAGATCGGACGGAATATACTGTTCAAACGCTTGCAGACAGAAAGCCTACCGCCAAGGCGTTACGGATAGCTAAGTGTGCATTTTGACCACTTGGTTATCCGTAACAAATCATCGGGCGAATTTCGCCCACTGAAAATTAAAAATCAAAATTACAAGGAGAAATCAATATGAACGTAAACAAAAATCAATCCGAGACACCCATCGTGATCGGTATCGACCACGGCTATGGAAACATCAAAACGGCATCCTCTTGTTTCCGCACAAGTGTGAAAGCCTACGACACCGAGCCGACCTTTACAAGCAATATGCTTGTTTATAACGGACGGTATTATATCATCGGGGAGGGACACAAGGAATTCATTCCCGAAAAGCAGAACGACGATGACTATTATATCCTCACCCTTGCCGCCGTGGGGCGCGAGCTTTACGCAAGAAACTTGGAGAGCGCATCGGTCTATCTTGCTGCGGGACTTCCTCTGACTTGGGTAAGTGAACAGAAGGATGAGTTCAAAGCTTATCTTTTGCGAAAGCCCCACGTGGATTTTGTTTTTAAGAAAAGAAACTTCCACGTAGATTTCGTCGGTGCAGACATCTTTCCTCAAGGCTTCGCGGCAGTGGCAGGTCAGCTCGGCACGTTTCGCGGCGTGAATATGATCTGCGACATCGGCAACGGCACGATGAACGTCATGTTCATTACCGATTGCAGACCGCAGAGCGGCAATATGTTCACCGAGAAGTTCGGCACCAACCAATGTATGCTTAATATCCGAGAGCAGCTTATGCGTAAGTTTGGTTCAATCCCCGACGATGCGATCATTGAGAGTGTGCTTCGGTACGGAACGGCGGATATAGCCCAAAAGTACTTGGAGGTCATCAAAGCGGCGGCTACCGAGTACGTGGCGGGTATCTTTCGAAAGCTCCGAGAGCACGAATACAATCCCGACCTTATGAAGCTCTACGTTGTAGGCGGCGGGGGATGTATGATAAAGAACTTCGGACAGTACGATCCCAAGCGCGTGATCATCAAGGACGACATCTGCGCTACGGCGAAAGGCTACGAATATATGGCAAAGCAAAAGCTTCAGAGAGGCGGCGGTAAGCTCTGATGTCAAAGGAGAACGTAAAGGCTCTGTGCCTACGCTTTGATCTTGCCAACGAGGATGAATGCCGAGCCTATGACTATCTTCAAAATCGGGATAAGGCGGAGTTCGGCTCTTATACCAAGCTTGTCTCCCGAGCGGTCAACGAGTTCTTTGAACGAAGGGCAAGACTTGAAGCAGACCCATATTTTGAAACGAGGGAAAAAGAAGATGCTTTTATTGCAAGGGTGTTGGATGCGGTGCGGCATTCGGCACCCTCTTTGCCTGCAAGTCAAGAAGCAGAAGCGGCGGAACAAGATGAGAATGTGGCGGCAATGTTCGCATTTCTTGACGGATTTGAATGATAGCAAATCTTCCGCTTTTGCTATCACAATACTAAAAAATGCCTTTAAGTATGCTATCAAAAACACGAAATTTTATATCACGGAGGAATT
>JAFOEU010000104.1 GCA_017387685.1 Clostridia bacterium | reverse complement strand
CCGCATACGCTTTATGTAAAAGCGAAGTCGGAAGATATTCGTCGTATTTATCGAAAACGGGGTTTTCGGTCTGTGCGAGAAGTGAAAGCGGTATGATACCGTTTCTCTGCACTTCATCGACAAGTCCTTTGGCAAGCGAATAATCGTTGCCGCCCTCCATTTTGAATGTTATATAAGCACCCGCTTCATGCTCGATACCGCTGATTCGAAATTCTGCGGCGCGGGATGCGAGGAATTTACGGAAGGTTCTGAATGAGCGCGTTCCGAGCCACGGAAAGATGCACCAGGAATATCCGCCGAGGTGAACTATTGAATGCTCAAGCATACCCGTGTTTTGTGCAAGATGGCGAGCGACCTCAAGGCGGTGCGCGGCGTTTTCTTTGAGATAAGGATAAACGGTATCCTCCTCGAGCACTCGGCGCATTCTTTGCAAGATCCTTGTGTGTATCTCGCCGTAGTCGCCGGGCCAGGAGACCTCCATTTTTCCTTCTACGGGTTTAACGTAGATCAGCTTTCGTGCGACGTCAAGCTCTTCAACCTCCCACACTCTGCCCGCGAGCGCAAATCTATCACCAACGGGGGGAGGAGTCGTTATCGTTCCGATCTCTTCGGATTCGTGGCGGACGGTAAAATCCTCGCTGTCCTTGAAGACGGCATAAAATTTAAAGCTTGATATCAAGCGTTCGCCCGCAAGACCAACGATAAGTCCTTTTTCCTCCGTCATCTCAATGTAATCGTTTTCGATCATTGAGATCATCATGGTTTTATAATCCTCTTTCGAAATGCCCGAAAGAGGGGGGAGTGAAAGCACTCGCTCGGCAAGCGCGCGGGGAGTCAGCTCGCCGCTTGATGCGAGGACACTCAGGGTCTGGTGGAATGCAAGGCTGAAGGGCAGATTCTTGATGCGGGGAGGCTCGATGAAGCGTTCCTCTATATATAGCTGAACGATCGCAATGGCGCGGATAAGCTCCCACGGGATCAATTGGGGCAGAGGTGTGTTAGGAAGAGGATTTTCCTCTCTGAACACGAGCATCATTTCGGGAGGCTGACCGCGTCTGCCTGAGCGTCCGAGTCTTTGAAGCAGACTTGAAACCGAGTTTGGCGAAGAATTTTGAACAACGCGCTCAAGACGTCCGATATCTATACCGAGCTCCATCGTTACCGTGGCGCAAGTAACCGCGTGGATATCCTCGTCCTTCATCTTTTGCTCTGCTTCCTCGCGGATAGACGCGGAAAGGTTGCCGTGGTGAATAAGGAATATATCCCGCTCTCCTCTGTTTTTTGCGATCTGTCGTAGAGTGGCAGTTACAAATTCGGTCTCCTCGCGGGAATTTGAAAAAACGAGGGATTTTTTATCTTTAACGCAATCGTACATATACTCATATCCCGAATCTATCTGCGCGCGCTTTTGTGTACCTGCATTTTCCTCATTGGAATTTTGAAGGTGATCGTCATTCTGAATATAAAAGTGCTCCATTCCGAGACGCCATCGGAGCTTTTCGGGGGTGAGCTTCGGTACGTCTGTATCACGCCCACTTCCCGCGCCGAGCCACGCGGCGGCAAGTTCTGTATCACCTACAGTTGCAGAAAGTCCGATTCTTCGGGGATGGCGACCGATGAGCCGTCCGAGACGGCAAAGCTGACAGATAATCTGATTTCCTCTGTCAGAGCCCGTGAGCGTGTGGATCTCGTCGATTATTACGAACTGAAGTCCGTGGAAGAGACGAATAAGATCGTTCGAGCGATTCATAAGCATTGACTCAAGCGATTCAGGCGTTATCTGCAGTATTCCGCGCGGCTTCATAAGGAGCTTTTTCTTATGCGACTGCGCAACGTCGCCGTGCCAATGTGTAACGGGAATGCCCGAAATATCAAGAAGCTCCTCAATTCTTCCGAATTGGTCATTGATAAGGCTTTTCAGTGGCGCGATATAGAGAACCGCGATGCTTTCGGGGAAATTGCCCTCAAGCATCGTGAGTATCGGAAAGAACGCGGCTTCGGTCTTTCCCGATGCGGTCGAAGAGGTCAGAAGGAGATTATTCTCCGTATTGAACAGCGATCTCGCCGCAAGCACTTGTATCTCGCGCAAGGATTCCCACGAATGCTGATAGATATACTCGCGAATATAATCGGGAAATCTTTCAAAAATACTTTCGTTACTGTTCATTGAATCCACCGTTAGAAATCAATGTCGGAAGGGTCGAATTTTGTGGATTTTGCGGGTGCTGTCGGTGTGCTTTCCACTTCCTCCGTTTTGAGCGTAACGGTAGAACCGACTATCGAGGCAAAATCGACGGTGGGATTTTGCATCAGGATATTAAGAAGCGTCATATAATCGCGGAGCATTTCACGGGGTGTGATCATAGTGTTCGCGCCCGCACGTTCAAGGCAGAGACGAACGAACGCGACCTGCTCCTCTCCCGTGATACGGGGAGTCCAATTGAAATTCTGCGCGTGAAGCGCGGTCATTCTCACGACAAGAGCAAGGAGCTCGTCATCGGAAAGTCTTGCAAGTCTTATGACGGGACCGACGAAATTCTTATGCTTTTCGGATGAAAAGCGGCTATCACAAAGGCGGCTTCGCAGTGCCTCGTAACTGAATAACCCACGGCGTTGATCCTCGAGGAATTGCGGTGTTCCGCCGAGGACGAGGCCAAGGTGCGGTGCTCTTCCCTGCAAGGTATCGTTGAACATAGAAAGGATTTTTTCATAGTTGTTTTCTCTCGAAACTCTGTGCGGGATCTTATAGAGATTGACGCATTCGTCGATGAAAACAATAAGTCCGCGATATCCCATCATTTTAGAGAGAGACGCCCATAGCTTGAGAAAATCATACCAATTGTTATCCCCGATTATCGTGGACACGTCAAAGCCAAGCTCGCGGCGTGCCTCGCTCTTGGTTGAAAATTCGCCGCGAAGCCAACGCAGGCAGGAGGCGGCGCGCATATCGTCACCGCGCTGTTTTGCACGGTAGTATTCACCTATAACTCGTGAAAAGTCGAAGCCACCGACGAGAAACTCGATCTCGCGCAGACATTCAAACAGCTTTGCATCAAGACGCGCAGAAAAGGCGGGAGAGTCGGGCGAAATACCCTCTGCGATCAATTCGCCTTGGAGTGAAAACACCCATTTGGCGATAATCTTGGGCATTGCACCGCCATCGGGCGCGGCTTTCGATGCAAGATTCTTCATCAGCTCGCGATAAGTAGCCACTCCCGCACCGCCGCTTCCGTAAAGTCTTCTTTCAGGGGAAAGATCGCAGTCCGCTGTGAGGAAATCGCGTTCAAGTGCGTATCCGCGGATAAGCTGAATGAGGAAGCTCTTACCGCTTCCGTAGCGTCCGACGAGAAAGCGCATACTTCCTCCGCCTTCGTTGATGAGCTCAAGGTCTGAAAGAAGCGCACCGATCTCATCCTGTCTTCCTATCGCAATATACGGTGCACCGCTTCTCGGGACAACGCCTGCTGATACGGATGCTATAAGCGAAGCAAGTATTCTCTTCGGTATCTTTTGGTTTTGATTGTTAGTCATTATTTATCGCTCCTTTCGTTTCCTCAATATAATCTTCGATCACCGCGTAACCGCCGCCGATATCCTCGAGAAGGATATCTCCCATAGTATCTGCGGCAAGGGTGTTTATTCTGTCCGCAATAATGTCCGAAAGTGATCCTATACGCGAAGCAATTGACGATTGCAACACAAAATCCTCGGCGAGCGCGGCGCGGATAAATTCAAGTTCGTTTTCGTTAAGCATTTCCCAAAGTGATGCTTCATCCGAGATTGGTTCGGGCTCAGGTTCGGGTTCAATTATAGCTTCGGGAGTTTCTCCCTCAAAAGCTTCAACGAGTTTTCCCGTAGTCTCCCACGAAAGCTCCTCGATCTTTGCGGCAGATTCGAGCGAAAGTCCGCTTGACGTTGGCTCGTAAAGCTTTTCGTATTCGGGAATTTCCTCGGGAATGCTCGCGTGCGCCACTCTGATGGGCAGCTCAGCGGCGAAATATTCGTCTGCAAGGCGTTTAATTCCATCGGGCAATATATTTACCGACAGGCGCGATTTAACGCCTATATGCGCTCTTATGCGGTTTTCCGCGTATTTAAGAATGTCGGTAATAATAAAACGCAATTCGTGAGAGTGCGAAAATGAGCAGTATTCGATCTCAATTCGTTTTTTGATAAACGGACAACACAAAGCACCTGTAAACGTATCACGCTTGGTTTTGCTATCCTGCAATATAAGCCCCGCCGACTCAAAAGGACGCGAGGGATCGCTCGCACCGGAAACGATATGCCTTAATACACCCGCCATATGCTTTTCGTATAAAGCACAGTTCTCGCCTACCGCGAATTTGCTCTTTCGATAATCGTAGTTAGAGCAATGACAGAGCAACAAGGATACGAATGCATCCGCATTACCCACGGAATCGGCGTAAAACTCTCTCAATCCCGCAGTGGAAGGCAAATCCTTTCCCACCACGTCAAGGATCGATGAGGGCGGAGGCAGCTTTTTGATAAGGCAGAGATCAAATACCCACTCGGAAAGCTGTGCATCGAGTCTTGGATATTCGGATCTGTAATTAAGCCACAAATTGCAAAGCATTGAAAGCGATCTTTCGGGAGGAATTTTATCCGAAAGATTTATGGTTTCATAGATAAGCAAAAGAATATAGCTATAATCAACCTCGGGATATATTCCTCGTCTCACTTCACTTCTAAACCGCAGATATGTGGCAAGCTGAGCGTTATTCAATTGTGAATACTGAGGCATATAGGAGAAATAGGGCTCATTTACGTTTGCAGTGGTGCTTTTATTGTAATAATACAACGCGGATTTTCTGAATCTATCGTAGTACGCCAGCGGACTGCTCCACGAATATAAGCTTACCTTATGGATCAAGGAATTGCCGGGCGAATATTCTTCCTCGGGTGAAGCCTTTCTTTCACTCTCCTCCGTGTGCGGATGAATATAGCGTTTAATAATGCCTTCGTTATTGATCCTTTCAGAGTTCTCGCTACTTGTCGAGCTAACGTCCGCAGACGGTGCGGGGATTTCTATTTCAATCGCTCGCGTGCGACTTTCGTCAAATGCAGAGGGAGTTCGTTTTTTGGGCACTATCGAATCAAGATTCCAAAAGTCATCCATCGACTGCTTCTTATTTTTATCGCTGTTCAATCCGCTTTCCCCCTTTTGAATTTTGTTATCATATCATTATAACCTATTTTTTCTGATCTGTCAACAGATTTTCATATTTTATTTTATATTATAAATCTTAAATTCATATTGAATTATAAGTAAAATTGAATAAAATCATTATGATTATAACATTTTATGCCGAAAAGGTATTGAAATTCGGAAATTTTTAGGGTATAATATTAATGAGTAATTATATCCTGAAGGAGTATTGGAAATGTTTAACAATACACAACGTGATACCAGCCGAGACACAAGGAAGTTCCCCTCCGCTTCTGACAGAGACGCGACCATACGCGAGATTCTTTTTGCAGTATATACCGCTCTTGAGGAAAAAGGATACAATCCGGTAAGTCAGATCGTTGGATATATTCTTTCCGAAGATCCCGCTTATATCACAAGCCATCGTAATGCGAGAGGCTTGATTGCAAAGCTTGACCGCGATGAGCTGCTCGATGCCCTTGCAAGATTCTATTTTTCAGAGCTTTCCGAGAACAGCGAAAAATAAATGAATCACTATACAATTTTATCTGCGGCATCTTCGAAAAACACCTATGGCAGAGTACTCGCGCTCGGAAGCTTCGACGGTGTGCATATCGGACACCGTGCGGTAATAGATGCAGCCGTTGCACTTGCCGGGCAGCTGAATGCCGAGCCGGCTGTATTTTGCTTTGACGTGCCGCCTGCCTTCTATGCAGCCGGTAGCGACCTTAAAATACTCGGTGATCCCGATGAAAGAATCCGTCTGTTTGCAGACCGAGGGATTTCCTCTTTGTTCGTCGCCGAATTCTCCGAGCTTCGCGGATTTGACGCAAGAGATTTTATTAACGAAATACTTATTAATCAGTGTGGTGCTGTAGGTGTCGTATGCGGATTTAATTTTGCCTTCGGCAAGAATCGCGCCGGAACTCCTTCTCTTCTTCGCGATTATTTCAAGGAGCGCGTCATCACCCTCGATCCTATATTCTACAAGGATTATCCCGTAAGCTCAAGCAGAATAAGAGCGGCGCTCAAGGATGCCGATATCAAGTCGGTTACTGAAATGCTTGGAAGAAATTATTCTATAAATTGCGAGGTATCCGAGGGCAGACGTGACGGCAGAAAGCTCGGATTCCCTACGCTCAATCAGCTGCCCGCGCCCGAACGCGCCATTCCCGCATTCGGAGTTTACGTAACGAAAACCACGCTTGATGACGGACAAGTCTTCAATTCCGTCACGGACGTTGGGTTAGCTCCAACCCTTGACAAAAGCGGTAAAACAAGGCTTGAAACACATCTTCTTGACACCGAGCTCGACTACACGCCGAGCAGGTTAAAGGTAGAGTTCATTGAGCGCATCCGCGGCGAATTCAAATTTTCTTCCGTCGTGGAATTAAAGGAGCAGATTGCACGAGATGCCGAATTTGCCAAAAACTACTTTAAATCAAAATAAAATCTTCAGAAAATATATATTTAAAGAAATGATCTTCAAAAATATTTTCCGCCGCGGGTCGGCTTTGCTACTCACCGCGGCTCTTTTAATTTCATTATTACTGACGTTATTAGCTTTACCTTTCGGTGGGGCGGCAAAAACCATTGAAGAAATCAATACGGACAATGCCAACGCAATCTATATATACAATATAGAAAACGACCGCATTCTTTACGAGAAGAATGCAGATGTCCGTATCCAACCCGTTTCAACAGTAAAAATCATGGTAGGCTTGATCGCTACAGAAGCGCTTTCAGGTCAACTTGATGACTTGATCACAATTACGCCGCAAATGATAGATGGCGTTGCAGGTCAGCATTACAACATAGTTGCAGGGCACGTTCTTTCCGCAAGAGATCTTCTTTACCTTGCGTTTTGCGGAGGTTGTCACCGCTCAATTAACGTTCTCGCCCATGTGATTTCAGGCAACGTACCAAACTTCATTTCTTTAATGAACGCAAAAGCCGCCGAGCTCGGTATGACAGATACACTATACACCAACGTAACCGGAATGCACTCCGAGGGGATGTATACCACCGTCAACGATATTGTCAAGCTTTGCCTTGAAGCATCAAAAAACCCGTTGCTTATGCAGATTACTACCGCAGATGCACACGAAACCGAAATGCTCGGTGAAAAGAACTTCGTCTTTGAAAACCGTAATTATCTTGTAGGTACGGGATATACTGCAAAATACTTCAATAAGCTTTGCCACGGACTTGCCGCGGGAAGCACGAGCGAAAGCGGTTACTGTGTTGCAACTATTGCAGATGACGGTAATCTTTCATATCTTTGTGTGGTAATGGGTGCCTCCGAGGATGAAGACGGTACCTTGCATTCTTACGCGTTGGCAAATGCTCTTATCAAGTGGGCGTACAGCGATTGGGGATACGTTGAAGTAATCTCGAGCCAGATGTCTGTTTGCGAGATTCCCGTCACTATGTCACTTGATATAGACTCCGTGTTGGTAATACCCTCACAAACCGTCAGCATATACCTTCCTAAGAGCTCTGCCATAGGAAACGGAATCACTCACAGCTATTCACTAAACGCAGAAGAGCTTCAGGCTCCGGTTTCAGAAGGCGCACACGTCGGTATCATTACCGCTTATTACGAGGGCCGAGAGCTTGTAACGGTCGATCTTGTAACCAAAACATCCGTTGCGCAAAGTGAAGTTCTCTATTCGCTCATGAAAATCCGTGAGATCTCACAAAACCGTATTTTTAAATCCTCCGTCATATTTGCCATAATCTTTATATTGTTATATATCGTTGTTAAAGCTTTTATTCGAGGATACGCCAACAACAGCCGTTACAGAAGATTAAAATAAGCTTGCTATTATTTTTCATCTATCGTTGAATTTTATTAACAAATTTTGTATTGACAAACCACATCAAATAATGTATAATATTGTAAGTATTATTTTGCGGTAAATACCGCGATACTTATTGGAGGCTAACAATTATGTTTGAACAGTTCAAAACTCTGCTTATCGACGAATTTCAGGTTGACGAGTCCAAGATCACTCTCGACGCTGAGCTTTCTGGCGACCTTGCTATCAACTCCATCGAGCTCGCTGAGCTTATTCTCCGCTGCGAAGAGGAATTCGGAATTGATATTCAGGAAGAGGAAATGCACAAATTCGTTACTGTAGGCGACGTTGTTGAGTACCTTAACACCCTCGAGAAGTAAACAATTTGATAAAAAAGCATCAAGGAAGAAACCTTGATGCTTTTTTGCATAAAGATGAACGGCGATTAATACCTTTTAACGAGGTGATTTTATGAACTGTACATCAAAAAGACATTTGCTATCAAATTTTACTTTTATATTATTATTTTCATTCTTATTTACCGTCTGCTGCCGGCTGGCGATCTTAGTCTTCAACAATGCAGAAGTCAAAATTGAAAGCACTGAGGCAAGCTCGGAGATTTTTGGCAATTTGATCCTACTTGATGCCGGCCACGGGGGCGAGGACGGAGGGACAGTCGGTGTCAACGGAGTAAAGGAAAAGACTCTCAATCTTGAAATGTCTGAATCGCTTGAAATATACCTGAAATTTGTCGGATTCAAGGTAGTTCAGACTCGCAAAGAGGATGTCCTTCTTTACGATAAAAACAAAAACTTCAAAGGTAGAAAGAAAATACTCGATCTCGTCGAAAGACTTCGCATAGCAGAAGAATTATCTCCCGATCTGTTTATCAGTATTCACATGAACGCCTTTCCTGACGGTAGATATTCGGGGCTGACCGTTTATTATTCGCCTCACGACGAGCGAAGTAGGTTCGCTGCCGAGCTGATAAGAGGCAACGTAGTTGAATATTTACAACCGGGAAACAGGCGCGAGCTTAAGTCGGCTGGCAGCAATATTTATTTGCTTGACAGATTGCACACCCCGTCAGTACTCGTGGAATGCGGCTTTCTTTCCAACAAGGCGGAATGCGAATTACTTTGTACGCAAGAATACAGACAGAAGCTCTCTTTGGTTTTGCTTTCTTCCGTTTCATCTTTTTTTGAATAATAGTAATCGCTTTTTCGGTTTACTCTTGAAATCACAGTAAAAGTATAGTATAATATTTATAAAGTTTAAAAACGAGGAATAAATATGAAATTAATGATTGCATCCGATCTTCACGGATCGGCATATTACTGTGAAAAGCTTTTGAATGCTTTTTGCTCCGAAAAAGCAGACCGACTTATCTTTCTCGGCGACGTGCTCTATCACGGGCCGCGTAACGATCTTCCCAAGGGTTACGCGCCCAAGGAAGTGATCTCCATGCTCAACGCGATCGCCGACCGCATTATTTGCGTGAGAGGCAACTGTGACGGAGAGGTTGACGACATGGTGCTCGACTTTCCCGTGCTCGCCGAGTACGCTATCATATACACCGACGATCTCGACGGCAGAATTATATTTGCAACGCACGGTCATCATTATAATGCCCAGAATCTTCCCAAGCTTAAAAAGGGAGATATTCTTTTACACGGTCACACACACGTACCCTGCTTCGAGGAGCATAACGGTGTGATCGTCACGAATCCCGGTTCGGTTTCAATCCCGAAAAACGGAAGTGAGCATTCGTATATGATCCTCGACGGCGGTGAGCTTGTCAGAAAATCGCTCGACGGTGCCATTCTCGAAACACACAAGATCGCTTAAGGAACAAAAAATGAAAGGCTTAAAAACTGTTTATATATGCTCAACCTGCGAGTATGAAAGTCCCAAGTGGATGGGCAAATGTCCAAAATGCGGAGCTTGGAACTCGTTCGTTGAGGACGTCATCGACACCTCGCCGCAAGCCAAAGCTGCGGCAGAATCCAAGCGCGGATATAGCGTAGGATCAGATTCGCACGCCGTTCCGCTTGACAAGCTCGAGGCAGACAGCTGTATTCGTTCGCTCACAGGACTCGGCGAGCTCGACAGAGTTCTAGGCGGTGGTCTTGTCAAAGGCTCTGTCGTTCTGCTTACCGGTGAACCCGGCATCGGTAAATCAACGCTACTTTTACAGATCAGCGGAATTCTCGGCGAAACTCGCAGAGTTCTTTACATTTCGGGAGAGGAATCAAGCGGACAGCTCAAGCTCCGTGCGGCTCGTCTTGGAGTCAAGGGGACTGATCTGCTCGTCCTTACAGAAACCAATATTGACAAAATACTTAAAGAATGTGACTCCGTAAAGCCGGACGTGCTTATCGTCGACTCTATTCAGACGATGTTTTCACCGCAATCCGCGTCGTCACCGGGTAGCGTTTCCCAGGTTCGCGAAAGTGCGCTTTCCTTTATTTCAAAAGCAAAAAACGACGGGATCTCGGTTATAATCGTCGGTCACGTTAATAAGGAAGGATCTATCGCAGGTCCGAAGCTTCTCGAACATATGGTTGACGCTGTTCTTTGCTTCGAGGGTGAGCATCAGCAGGCTTACAGAATTATCAGATCAGCCAAAAACCGTTTTGGTTCTACCAATGAGATCGGCGTTTTTGAAATGACCGACAAGGGTCTTTGCGAAGTGCCGAACCCATCCGAGGTTTTGCTCGCAGGAAGACCTAAAAAGGTTTCAGGCAACTGTGCTGTTTGTACAATTGAAGGAACACGTCCGCTGATTGCCGAAGTTCAGGCACTCGTCAGCACCACGTCCTTCCCCTCCCCGCGCAGAACGATCAACGGAATGGACAATAACAGAATTTTTCTGATACTTGCAGTATTGGAAAAACGGCTTGGGCTCAGATTTTCATCAAATGACGTCTATATGAACGTAATCGGAGGAATGCGCCTTGACGAGCCTGCTTCGGATGCTGCTGCAGCCCTTGCTTTGATTTCTTCGATAACGGACAAGATAATTCCCGAGGATCTGCTCGCAATTGGCGAGATAGGACTTGCGGGAGAATGCCGTGCCGTGTCGAGCCTTGAAACGCGCGTAAAGGAAGCGGAAAGACTCGGATTCCAAAGAGTAATCATTCCTTATCGAAACATTGAAAAGCGTCCGATTGATGCTAAAATACGCCTTATACCGATAAAGAGTGTTTATGAAATGATTTCTCTTTTATCAGGCGACAACGGAGGCGACAAATGAAAAGCGAGGAATTGCTGATCAGACCGATCGCCCATATTCATTGTGATTTCAAGGAGAAATTCGGCATACCGAGGCAGAGTGGACTCATTGACTCTGCGCGTGCAAAAATCGTGTTCTTGCCCGAATACAGAAATCCCGATGCACTTCGCGGGCTTGACGGATATACCCATCTCTGGCTTCTTTGGCAATTCTCCGAAGCTGTAAGAAGCGAATGGTCGCCTACCGTTCGTCCTCCGCGCCTCGGCGGTAACAAGCGAATGGGAGTGTTTGCATCAAGATCTCCGTTCAGACCCAATCCCATTGGTCTTTCATCGGTCAAGATCGTTTCTATCGATCTGAATACGAGTAAAGGTCCGATAATCGAGGTTGCGGGCGCAGATCTTCTTGACGGCACCCCGATCTATGACATAAAGCCTTACCTTGCTTACACCGACTCGCATCCCGATGCCGCAAGCGGTTTTGCGCTTACCTCCGATGCGCCAAAGCTTGATGTCGAAATTCCAGAGGAGATACTCGAAAAGATCCCTGCCGATCTGCATCAAAGCATCATAGACATACTCGCCGAGGATCCGAGACCCGGCTATCAGGACGATCCCTCGCGCATTTATACGATGCAGTACGCAACGCTTGAAATATGCTTTAAGGTTGAAGGAAGCACGCTGACGGTTACAGAAATCAAATAGAAAAAGCGACGGTGATCCGTCGCTTTTTTATATGTATTTTTTAATTCTGTAATAGTGATTTGACGGTGAGAAGATGATGGTTCTTCCGCCGATCGTTTTCGCTTTTGAATTGATCGAGGATATGTGTCTTGAAACTGTTGATTCTTTCAGATGCAGATCGCCGCAAGCTTCGGCTATCTCTTTTGTCGGAACGTCCCTCTCTCTTTCAACAACAAGAAGCCCGAGTATTTCGCGCTCGATGGGAGTCAGCTTTAGCTCATATCCGAGATAAATCACTTCTTTTCCCGTTGAATACAGTACGCCGTTATAATCAAAGCTTTCGTCAGCATCGGGAAAGCTGGACAGCAGATCAAGCAGACGTCGGTCTTCATAATTACTGAAATTGATCGAGTCACCAAGAGGGTATTCACCTATTGTGATCAAAGGAACGGCGTGATTGATCTCGCTTATAAATCCATACGGTGTATTCCCTGCAATTAAAATCGCATCCGTACCTAATGCATAAGAACGGATGCGAAACTCGGAAGGAGAAACGGATTCAAGCCTTATGCCTTTTTCTCTGAAATAGTCGTGAATACGAAAACGTTCATCAATATCAAAGCAATAAAGTAGTATCATTCTCCATCAATATCTGAATATTGTATATCAGCAGCCACAGCAGGCTCACAGACTCTTATGCCGGTTGAAGCCACTCGGCTTCCATAAGTAAACGGGGTCACAGCAGCAAACTTATTCTCGCGAGTTTCCCCCTCAAACACCGGTCTGTAATATCTGCCGCTTACAATAATGTGATCGATAAGCGTAATATCAAAATTTGCAAGCAAATCGCGAAGATAACTTGAAAACCGCTTATCCTCATCGGATGGATACGGTGTTCCCCCCGGATGATTGTGGATCAAAATTATTGAGGATGCATTCTTCTTGATCGCCTTCTCGCACACCGTTCTCGTTGAAACTCTGACAGAATTGACAGCGCCTTCAGCAAGCATTACGGTATCGAGCAGTTTCATCTTGTTATCAAAAAGCATAGCATATAGCTTTTCGACTGAAACTCCTATATATAGCTTTACGGCATAGTCTCCGACCTTTTTCAGATTGTCATAAACGAAGACCTTTTCATCGTCAAGGGCGTACCTACGAAACGACTCCGCCATAAGCTTGATAAGCGTTGCAGCATTTTCTCCAATGCCTTCTACCTTACAAAGGTCCTCGAAATCTGCATCAAATACACCCTTGTATGATCCGAACGTTTCGACAAGCTTATGGGAGAGTTCATTCACGTCGCGACGCGGTATTGCATAGAACAAAGTAAGTTCAAGAACCTCGTGGTCACTGAAGCCTTCAAGCCCACTTGTGAGGAACCTTTCCTTCATTCTCTGACGATGACCTGAATGTATGTCGCTACTCATAATTAAAGCTTAGCGTTTGCTGTTTTAAGGATAACGTCGTGCGAGCCGCCCTCGACGATACTTGTCGAAGAAACGAGCGTGATGCGCGCGTTTTTCTGAAGGTCGGGGATATTGATAACACCGCAGTTGCACATAGTGGACTTAACCTTATAAAGGCTCTTTGCTACGTTATCGTGGAGAGAACCTGCGTAAACAACATAGGAGTCAACGCCTTCCTCGAATCCGAGACCGGTAGCGCCGCCGAGGTCATATCTCTGCCAGTTACGCGCACGGTTAGAGCCCTCACCCCAATACTCCTTAACATACTGACCGTTGATGAAGAGCTTGTTTGTGGGGGATTCATCGAATCTTGCGAAATATCTACCGAGCATCATGAAGTCCGCGCCCATTGCGAGAGCGAGAGTCATATGATAGTCGTGAACGATACCGCCGTCCGAGCAGATCGGAACGTAGATACCGGTTTCCTCAAAATACTCGTCACGAGCAGCGGAAACCTCGATAAGAGCCGACGCCTGACCACGACCGATACCCTTCTGCTCACGGGTGATACAGATAGAACCGCCGCCGATACCGACCTTAACGAAATCAGCACCTGCTTCTGCGAGGAAGCGGAAGCCTTCGCGGTCAACTACGTTACCTGCGCCTACCTTAACGGTATCGCCGTACTTCTCGCGAATGAAGTCGAGAGTCATCTTCTGCCAGCAGGTATAGCCCTCGGATGCGTCGATACAAAGAACGTCTGCGCCCGCCTCAACAAGCGCGGGTACTCTTTCCTTATAGTCGCGGGTATTGATACCTGCGCCTACCATATATCTCTTCTGAGCATCGAGCATTTCGAGAGGATTATCCTTATGAGCGGAATAGTCCTTGCGGAATACGAAATAAAGGAGATGACCGTTAGCGTCAACAATGGGAAGCGAGTTGAGCTTGTTTTCCCAAATGATATCGTTAGCTGCCTTGAGAGTAGTCTCTGCGGGAGCGGTGATGAGCTTTTCAAGGGGAGTCATAAACTCGGAAACCTTAATATCGGTGGACATACGGGAAACGCGGTAGTCTCTGCTGGTTACGATACCGAGGAGCTTACCGGTGCCGGTGCCATCCGCAGTAATAGCGATGGTATTGTGACCGTTGCGCTGTACGAGCTCAAGAACGTCTGCAAGGGTATTGTCGGGAGTAAGGTTGGAGTCACTTACAACAAAACCTGCCTTGAAGTTCTTTACTCTTGCGACCATTGCAGCCTCACTTTCGATAGACTGTGCGCCATAAATAAAGGACATACCGCCTTCACGAGCGAGAGCAATTGCCATCTTATCGTTAGAGACCGACTGCATAATAGCAGAAACCATAGGAATATTAAGAGAGATAGCAGGCTCTTCACCCTTGCGGAATTTTACAAGGGGAGTTTTGAGCGATACGTTTGCGGGGATACAGTCAGGCGAAGTATAGCCCGGAATAAGAAGATATTCGCTGAAAGTGCGAGAAGGTTCGTTATAATAATAAGCCATTTTTAATACATCCTTAAAATAATTGATTCTGAGTAAAATTTCGCAATAGCCGGACCTCAAAAAGACCCGGCTATTGAGATATGATATCCGATTTTATCAGATATACTTTTTAAGAGCCTCAGGAAGCTCCTCTGCATCGAGAGAAACGGTGAGAGTGATGTTCATCTTGTAGCGATCAGCGAGCTCGTCGAGGTGATGAGCGCACTTTTCAAAGGAATCAACATCGCCGTTGCAAATGCGGAGAGATCCGTCAACGTAAAGATCGGTAACGTCATGGTTGCCCGAAAGGATACCTGCGATGAAGCCGTAGAGCTGGGACGCACCGTAGAGATAGTACTCATCGACGTTGATGAGTCTGCAACGGTAGTTTACGTCGTAGCGAAGCTTGATGCCCTTCTCAAGGCATACTACACAGCCGTTAGAGGTATCGAGGGTCTCATTGATCATATTGATGAGAGCCTTGGTCTTACCGGAACCTTTTTTACCAACAATTAATTTAAGCATATTAACCTCCTGGAAGTTGGGTAACTATAATTCTTTATTATATTATACAATAGATTTTCAATAAAATCAAGTGTTTTTAAGGAAAAATGAATATTTTTTTATTTTTTTAGAGTCTTGCGCGGAGTTCTGCGGTCATTTCCTCGTATCCGGGCTTGCCGAGGAGGGCAAACATATTCTTCTTGTACGCTTCAACACCGGGCTGGTCGAAGGGATTTACGTCGAGAACGTAGCCCGAAACAGCACAAGCGAGCTCGAAGAAGTAGATCATATAACCGAGCGCACGTGCGCTTCTCTCTGCGAGGCGAAGAACGATATTGGGAACTTCGCCGTCAACGTGTGCGAGAAGAGTGCCGTTCATAGCGGTGCGGTTAACCTCTGCCATAGGCATACCGGAGAGGAAGTTAAGTCCGTCGATGTTCGCGGGATCATTCGGAACCTTTGCCTCGCTATCGGGAGTTTCAACGGAGAGAACAGTTTCGAAGATAGTGCGCAGACCCGACTGCACGTACTGACCGAGGGAGTGGAGATCGGTCGAGAAGATTACGGAGGAGGGATAGAGTCCCTTACCGTCCTTACCCTCGCTTTCACCGTAAAGCTGCTTCCACCACTCGCAGAACATCTGCTCATAGGGCTCGTAGCCAACAAGGATCTCGGTGACCTTACCCTTGCGGTAAAGGATATTGCGAAGTGCGGCGTATTTGTATGCATCGTTTGTATAAACGTCACCTGCAGAAAGTGCGGTCATAGCATCTGCCGCGCCGCTCATAAGCTCGTCGAGATTGATGCCGGAAACTGCGATGGGGAGAAGTCCTACTGCAGAGAGGACCGAGAAACGACCGCCGACGTCGTCCGGTACTACGAAGGTCTCGTAGCCTGCATCGGTCGAGAAGGACTTGAGAGTTCCGCGTGCCTTATCGGTGGTAACGAAGATACGCTCCTTTGCGCCCTCCTTGCCGTACTTGTTTTCAAGCCACGCGCGGAAATATCTGAAAGCAACAGCGGGCTCGGTGGTAGTGCCCGACTTGGAAATTACGTTAATGCAGACGTCGCGTCCCTCGCAGATAGCGAGAAGCTCGTCGAGATCGCTGCCGCTGATGTTACAGCCGGAGAAATAGATATCGGGGGTATCCTTCTTGAGAAGGTTGTATCTGGGAGAACGAAGGAATTCGATTACAGCGCGGGATCCGAGATAGGAGCCGCCGATACCGATAACGATAAAGACGTCGCAGGTCTTCTTGATCTTCTCTGCTGCCGCCTTGATTCTTGCAAATTCTTCCTTATCATAGTTTTCGGGAAGATCGAGCCAACCGAGCATCTCGGCGCCCTTGCCTGTTTTTGCACGAAGTGAAGCCGCTGCAGCTTCGATTTCAGGAGCGATCGCCGAGATTTCTTCGTCGGTGATAAAGGGTTTTACAAACTTATCGTCAAGTCTAAGTGCCATTTAAGTATCCGTCCTTGGAATATATTTTTACATATATATTGTATCACAAAACGCTCCGAATTTCAACAGTATTTTGAGTATTTGTCGAATAAATTACCACAAAATAAATCTTTGAAGCATAATAAAGAACAATTCGCCGAATGTAATACGCGTTGCACTCTCCGAAGACGTGACGTTCAGCTCTCCTACCGTCTCTCCGTCGAGTTTGAAGATAAGCTTTCCGACTGTATCACCTTCCGCAATCGGTGCGCTGATGCTTTCGGGCAATTCGGCTTCAACGGTAACTTTAGATGCCTTTCCTTTAGGAACAAGTATTGCAATCCCATCCGCCTGAGAAGTTATAAATTTTTCCTTTGAACCTAGGAGCTTGATCTCACCCGGATCAGAGGCTTCATAAGTATAGAGCGAGTAATTGGCAAAGCCCCAATCGAGAAGCTTTGCCGCCTCAGCGTTCCGGACGTCCCTTGTTTCCGCGCCCATTATTACAGCGATCAGGTGCATTCCGTCGCGCTTAGCGGTCGCACTTATGCAGAATTTTGCTTTTGACGTTGATCCCGTTTTAAGTCCCGTGGCACCTCTGTAAAAGCGCACGAGGCGGTTTGTGTTGGTAAGTCCAAACGCTCCGTTTCTGACCGTGTCCATCCATATACCGCTGTACTGCAGAATTTTTTCGTGCGATATAAGTTCACGCGACATTATGGCGATATCACGCGCGGAAGTTACGTGGTTCGTGACCGTATCGTCAAGTCCGTTCGTGTTTTCAAAATGAGTATTATTCATTCCGAGCTCCGCGGCGCGGGAATTCATCATAGCAACGAATGATTCTTCGCTTCCCGCAATTGCCTCGGCAAGGACAACCGCGGCATCGTTCGCAGATGCAATTATTACCGATTTTAGCAGATCTTCTACACTCATCTGCTCACCAACCTCAAGGAAGACCTGCGTTCCGCCCATTGACGCGGCGTGTTCGGATGCGGTGAGCATCTGATCGAGCGTAATAATTCCTTTTTCGATCGCTTCCATTGCAAGCAATAGAGTCATCACCTTGGTGACGGAAGCGGGCGGGAGCGCTGCGTCCGCATTTTGCTCATAGAGTATCCGACCCGTCGCAGCCTCCATAAGCACCGCGCTTTTACAGTCAAGCGGAGCGAGCGCGGGCACCTTCTCTTCCCAAGCCGCGGCACCTACCTCAAGACAGCAGATATATGTGAAAAGCAGAACTATCCAAAGTATGCTTGCGGTCCATATCAACCACAGCTTTTTGCGGTCAAGCTTGTAATAGAGATTAGATAAGCGGAAAAGAATATTCATTTCGTTCACCTTCCTTTGCATTTGATTATATGCGGAAGGCTATAAAAATATGAAGCCCGTTCGAAAACGAACTTCATAAATTCAAAAAATACCGAACAGGATCATTCCTATCGTGTTTATTGCGAGGTTGGCAAAGATATGCACGATCCACGCGGGGTAGACGGTTTTACATTTGCTGTCGAGGATATTGAGTATCACTCCGCCGACGAAAAGTGCGAAAATTATGAGTGCAGTCAGCCAAATTGAGTACCAACCTATCATCATTGTGATATGATACAATGCGAAGCAAATTGCGCTGAAAATACAAGCCCATTTTGCGCCGAGCTTTTCGGAGAGTCCAATAAATCCGAATCCTCGGAAGATAAATTCCTCGAGAAAGGAATTGCAAACGGCAATATAGAGTGCGACGAAAATAAAGTTTTGCTTTGTTACGCCTATCTCGTCAAGCGACGAGGTGATGCCGGAAAGATCGAAATATTTGCCGAGCAGAAAATATGCGCCTATTATAAATCCGTACATCAGCACGCCGAAGCCGAGCATTGGAAGAAGCGTTTTCTTGTTTGGCTTGAAGAATCGGAGCATTTTCGTTTCCTTGCGGATCAGAACAAGCGACATTGGGATTATAACGAAAAGCGCAAGCTTTATCGCGGCTTTAACGAAATAGGTCGGGGTGAATATCAACTCTATTGCCGACATAGCAATACAACATACGGCAAGCGCGATCATATAGGGCAAAGCGGCGGGGAAATTCCCCGTCGCTTTGTCTTTGAAAATATCTTTCATATCAATTAGCAATAAATTCGTAGACCGTTGCGGTCTTATACTCCTCTCCGGGACGGAGAATTGTATTTGTAAAGTTTGCGTGGTTTACCGAATCGGGATAAGCCTCGGTTTCAAGGCAGAACGCCGCGCGCTTGATCTGCTTTTCGCCGCCTCTGAAGGGGAAATTCTTGTTACCGAGGAAGTTGCCGCTGTAAAGCTGAACTGCGGGCAGATCGGTATATGCCTTGAGCGTAACAAGTCCGTCAGGTGACGTGACCTTGACGCGCTCGTGCATTCCCTCTCCGCGGTCGGTGAATACGACGCAATGGTCAAGTCCGCCGCCGAGGGTGATATCCTTATGAGTGCCGAGGATACCCGAGCCGATAAACTTTTCCTCTCTGAAATCAAAGGGAGTACCTTCAACGGACGCGATCTCACCCGTGGGGATGAGAGTATCGTCGGTGGGGATATAGCGGTCGGCGTCAACGGTGATTCTGTGGGAATATACGGTTCCCGCGCCCATCAGATTGAAGTAAACGTGATTGGTGAGGTTAACGGGAGTTGCTTTATCGGTTACCGCATAATAATCAAGGCGGAGCGAATTATCGGAAAGTGTGTACTTTACCGAGTAATCAAGCTGCCCGGGGTAGCCTTCTTCACCATCGGGGGAGGAGGCGGAGAAAATGATGCAATCGCCGTCAATTGCGGTATCGTATATTTTCTTATCAAATCCGATCTTACCGCCGTGGAGGTGGTTTACACCGTTGTTGCAGTAAAGCTCATAATCCTTGCCGTCGAGTGTGAACTTACCGCGGCAGATGCGGTTTCCGATACGTCCTACAACTGCGCCGAGATAGCCGTCGGCATTGATATAGGAATCAAGATCGTCATAGCCGCGAACGAGATCGCGGACCTCGCCATTCTTAAGGGTAAGGCGCACGCGGATAATGGTTGCTCCGTAATCGGACAGAGTTACTTCGAGATTATTGTTTTTCAATATGTAGAGAGATACCGCTCTACCCTCTATCTCTCCAAAAAGCTTCTTTTCAATCATTTCAGTCGGTATATCCGTCGGGATTCATTGTCTGCCAACGGTCAGCATCCTTACACATACGCTCAATATCGAACTTCGCAGACCAACCGAGCTTTTCACGCGCGAGAGTGGGATCTGCGTAGCACTCGGCAATATCGCCGGGACGTCTGGGATCGATAACGTAGGGAACCTTCTTACCGCTTGCCTTCTCAAATGCCTTGACGATGTCAAGAACAGAGTAGCCAACGCCTGTGCCGACGTTATAATACTCAGTGCCGGTGACAGCCATAGCTCTGTCGAGAGCCGCAAGATGTGCCTGAGCGAGGTCTACAACGTGAATGTAGTCGCGGACACCCGTGCCATCGTGGGTGGGATAATCGTCACCGAATACGTGAAGCTTATCGCGCTTGCCGATAGCGGTCTGGCTGATGTAAGGAAGAAGATTATTCGGTACGCCCTTGGGGTCCTCGCCGATAAGTCCGGATTCGTGTGCACCAATGGGGTTGAAGTAACGAAGGATAGAAACGCTCTTGAGCTCGCCCGCGTCACACATATCCTTGAGCATACGCTCGATAACGAGCTTGGTCTCGCCGTAGGGGTTAGTGGTGGAAAGCGGGAAATCCTCGCGGATCGGTACGGTCTTGGGAGATCCGTAAACGGTTGCGGAGGAGGAGAATACGATAGTACCTACACCGTATTCAACCATCGCACGAATAAGATTGAAGGTTGCGTCAAAATTATGGCTATAGTAGCGAAGGGGCTGAGCGCAGGATTCGCCTACTGCCTTAAGTCCCGCAAAGTGGATAACGGAGTCGATCTCGTTTTCCGCAAAGACCTTGCGTGTTGCCTCGAGATCAAGAAGATCGCAAGCGTAGAGCTTGGGGCGCTTGCCCGTAATCTTTTCGATTCTGTTAAGAACCTCGGGCTTGCTGTTGGAGAAATTGTCGATGATGATAACTTCGCGGTTGGCTTCGATAAGTTCAACTACGGTATGCGAGCCGATAAATCCGGCACCGCCGGTTACAAGAACAGCCATTTTCTTTTACCTCTGTATTTTAAAGTATTTTAATTCAAATGTATTTCTTTACGATCTCGCGCATAATGGGCATCTTCTTTTCCATATCGCGGACAAGAGCAAACTGATTGCGCGCGCGGTCGATATTATGCTCAGCGTGATGTACTCTGAAATATACGTCGCCGTTAAGATAGTCGGTGAGGAAGCGGATACCTGTTTCGAGAGTGATAATGAGCGCGCCCATAGGGAGCTCCATAATCTCTGTTTCGGAAAGCGAGCCCTCAAGACCGCTTACAAAGCCCTTTGCGAAAGCGTCAAAAGCTTCTTCTCTCATATAAACCTTCGAGAGATCGGTTTCATCCTCAAGTGCACTCGATGCGCCGAAGCGGATCGCGTCACCGAAGTCGAAGAGAACTGAACCGGGCATGATGGTATCAAGGTCGATTATACAAACGGGCTCGCCGGTTTCGTGGTCCATAAGAATATTATTGAGCTTGGTATCGTTATGGGTTACGCGGAGCGGAATATCGCCTTCCTTGATCTTATCCATAATGTAGGAGCAGACCTCTGCATGATCGAGAACGAACTTGATATCCTCGGGAACGGAAGCGGCTCTTCCCACAGCATCCTTTTCAAGAGCGATCTTAAAGTCATTAAAGCGTGAAACGGTATTATGGAAATTCGGAATTGTTTCGCGAAGCGTACCCGCATCATAATCGGCAAGCTGCATCTGGAAATGTCCGAAAGCCCAGCCTACGCGCTCAAGAAGCTCGGTAGAATCTGCAGTAAGGAAGCAATCAACGTCGCCAACGTACTTGTAAAGACGCCAGCATCTTCCGTTTTCATCCTTATAGTAGTAAAGCCCGCTCTCAGAGCAATAAAATTTGAGCGTTCCGCGCAGAGGATCTTTGCCCTCAGCCTCAAGCTTTTTGCGAATATGCGAGGTAACGCCCACGATGTTATTCATAAGAACATCGGGATCCTTGAAGATATTGGTATTGATATGCTGAAGAACAAATCTTTCTCCGTTTTCGCAGTCAATAAAATAAGTTGAGTTAATATGACCGATCGTGCACTCCTGCATCGAAACGGGTTCGGCAGGAAGATTGAATTTTTTTGCGATATTGAAAATTTCTTTCATTATAATTACAGTGACCTCCATAAGTCTGCTGAGTATTTGCCTTGTTCTATCATTTCGCGTATTTTTGCTTCAAGACCTTCACGGTCCGCAGCGTAGGTTACGCCGAACCAACGCGAGGGGGTGGGGCAGACCTTAACCGTTGCAAGTCCTGCCTCCATTGCGAGAGAGGCAATGCTCGGGAGATAATATTCGCTCTTCATAGGATCCTTCATTGTGCCGAGGAAATCCTTGAACTTTTCTGCGGCAAACTCAAACACCTCGGGTGTAAAGCCGAAGAAATTCATCGAAGAAATGCTATCACCCGAAACGGGTATCCAATTGCCCTCTCCGTCATCATATTCCGCATCCTCGCCCGCTGTGCGGATCGCGGTGCGCTCTGTAATATCGAGAAGCAGACCATTTTCATCCGCATGGCAAATTCCGCGGGAGACGCTTCCGCTTTCGGTAAGCGTGTTGGAAAGGCGGTAGCCTGCCATTGCAAACTTCATAGGCTGAGTAGCTTTAAGAAACTCTGCCATGATCTGATATGATTCAGCACCGTAAAAATCGTCGGCGTTGATCGTAGCAAAATTATCTTTGACGCAATCCCTTGCCGCAAGCAGGGCGTGGCCCGTGCCCCAAGGCTTCACTCTGCCATTCGGAACAGTAAAGGGCGCAGGGATATCGTCCATATCCTGAAAAGCGTATTCGACGCAGACGTGCGGCTCAACGCGCTTGCCGACCGTTTCTCGGAATATCTCGAGATTTTCTCTTTTGATAACGAAAACGATCTTATCAAATCCCGCTTTGATAGCATCATAGCAGGAATAGTCGATTATAAATTCGCCCGAAGGGCCAACGGGGGTGATCTGTTTCATTCCGCCGAAGCGCGAACCCATACCCGCCGCAAGAATTACAAGTGTCATAATAAATACCTACACTTTCGCATTTTATATCTATTATATTATATAACAAAAGGCGAGATATGTCAATAGAATATAAAATAAAAATCGTCATATAAGGCAAACATTTATTACATTTGCCACTTGATTTTTTTCGCGCACGATGGTATAATAATAGTAATTCTGTATCATTTGATACACTTTTGGTGGATTATGAAGCAAGTATACAAAAACATCATACTTTCTCACAATCTTTTTCGGGGATGTTCCGAAAAGGATATCAAAAAAATAATAATCGACGGTGGCAAGCCTCTTTCCTTCCGTTCGGGCGATATAATGGAAACAGATTTCCGTTCGGTCGGCATTTTGCTGTCGGGCAGAGGTGCAATATATTCCTCCGACAAAAGCAGGCATACCCTTTTGCGCTTTATCTCCCCCGGAGATGCCGTGGGTGTGGCGGGATTATTTGCCGCAAAAGCGCCCGAAACTCAGATCATCGCCTGCGGTGACGGAAAGAGCGAAATGTTCTTCATAGGCAGAGAGGCTTTCGAGCAGCTCATGAATGAAGAATCCGACGGGCAATTCCGAACCAATCTAATAAAATTTCTTTCCGACAGAGTTACCTTTCTCAATTCGAGGATCGATTGCGTAACGGGCGGCAGTGCGGAAAGAAGGCTCGCACTTTTTATCAAGAATTCACCTGTTGATTCAAGCGGTTGTGTTTCGCTCGGTATGTCGATGACAGCACTTGCGCACGCCCTCGATATTGGCAGAGCCTCACTTTACCGCGCGTTTGATTCTCTTCAAAGCGATGGAATAATCACTCGCGACGGAGACCGCATAACCGTTCTCTCCCGCGATGCACTTGACAACTATTGAAAGGACACATAAAATAATGAAAAAGCTTTTATCACTCACTCTCGCACTCCTTCTTCTCTTCTCCTTCTGTGCTTGCACAAGCGTCGGCGAACAGGAAGAAACTCTCAATCACGACGACACAGCACCCGCTGATTTTACCGAAATCAGAGTTGCGGTTCTAAACGGCACGACCGGATTCGGTATCGCGCCTCTATACAACGATATTCAAAACGGCGTCGATCACAACATGAACGCCAAAATCGACTTTTACGCCGATGCGACACTCGTTGCTCCTCTCGTTATCGGTGGAAGCGTTGATATAGCCGCTGTACCGACAAATCTCGCGGCTACGCTATATAACAAGACACAGGGAGAAATCGAGGTTCTTGCTGTCAACACTCTCGGCGTTCTCTATCTGATAGAAAACGGCGACACGGTAAAAACTCTTTCTGACCTTGTGGGCAAGACCGTTTATCTCCCCGGCAGCGGTTCAAACCCCGAATACGTTCTCAAAGCACTTCTTGAGCTTTCGGGACTTACCGACAAGGTTACTCTCGACTACACATACGCAACTCCCGATGAGCTGACAGCCGCGCTTGCAAGCGGCAAGGCATCGCTCGGAGTCCTTCCCGAGCCGAAGGTTACCGCGGCTATGACTAAGAATGCCTCGCTTAAGGTTGCCGTCGACTTTTCAAAGGAATGGAAGTCCCTTACCGGAACCGAGCTTGTTCAGGGATGTATTATCGCAAGAAAGGCGTTTGTTGCAGATCACCCCGTTGCAGTTGAAAACTTCCTGACGGCTTACGAAGCTTCCGTAAACAAGCTTAATTCCGATCCCGATGCGGGTGCAGCTGCTGTCGTTGCGGCAGGTATCGCGGCAAACGAGGCACTTGTTAAGAACGCGCTTCCCCGTTGCAATATCACCTATCTTGTCGGTGATGAAATGAAGAGCGGACTTACTGAATTCTGGGGCGCACTCTTCGCTCAGGTTCCGACCTCGATCGGCGGCAAGCTTCCCGACAACGGCATTTTCGGTTAAATGAAGGCTCTCAAAAAACTCACACTCGCGCTTGCATCTGCTACGTTTTGGCTTCTTTTGTGGTTTGGTGCCTCAATGGCAGTCGGGAATCCGCTGATATTGCCCTCTCCAATTGCAACTTTCGCAAGACTTGCAGAGCTGTCGCTCGAATCGGAATTTTGGAAGACCGTCGGATCATCGCTTTTGCGGGTAGTTGTCGGAATCGCCATCGCTATTCCCTTTTCTGCGCTGTTTGCTTGGCTGTGCTCTTCATCGAAAATTGCTGACGCGCTCCTTTCACCGGCTGTAACGCTGATGAAATCTGTACCCGTGGTTTCCTTCATTCTGATCGCCATCTTCCTTTTTGACCGCAGCATCATCCCGTCCGCAATCGCATTTATGATGGTATTTCCCGTTCTTTACGAAAACATACGCGAAGGAATCATATCTGTGCCGCGTGAGCTTCTCGAAATGGCGCGGGTGTTCAGGCTTTCCTTCCCACTCAAATTAAAAAGGATATACGCCCCCGCAATCGCGCCGTATTTCTTTGCGGCGGTCACAGCATCTGTCGGCTTGGCTCTCAAGGCAGGGATCGCGGCGGAGGTTATTGCTTATATTCCCACATCAATCGGAAAAAAGTTATCGGACGCCAAAAGCTATATGGAGCCTGCGGATCTTCTCGCCTGGACTGCGGCGATACTCATTATCGGATTGTTGCTGGAATACCTTCTGCGCATCACGCTGAAACGAACACAAAGGAGGCGCACCAATGTTAAGGCTGATTAATTTATCTAAAGAATATGACGATAAAAATGTCATTGATAACCTGACCTTGGAATTTCCGCAAGTCGGCTTCGTCGCGATATGCGGACCGTCGGGGTGTGGCAAAACCACCTTGCTGAATCTTATCGCACAGCTCACAAAGCCGGACGGCGGACGTGTCGCTTTCGATATTCCGAACCCTAAAATCTCTATGTCGTTTCAAGAGCCCCGCTTGCTTGCCACGCGAACCGCAGCTGAGAACGTCAATCTCGTTCTTGGAGATAAAAAAGCAACCCTTCCGCAAGCGGAAGAGCTGCTTTATGAGCTTGGTATCACCGATACCCTTTTGTATCCCGACGAGCTTTCGGGAGGAATGAAGGCGCGCATCTCGATCGCGCGTGCACTTGCACTAAAAGCTGATCTTTACCTTTTCGATGAGCCTTTTGCAAACCTTGACAAAGAAAACGTTCTCCTTTGCACCGAAGTCATCAAGAAGTGCACCTCGAACGCCTTAACTGTTGCGGTCATTCACGATACAAGTCTCGCCGAGCGAATCGCGGACAAGGTGATCTTTCTCAAGTGATCTGCTTGCGCATACGCTCGAGCGCGCCCTTTTCAAGACGCGAGACCTGCGCTTGCGAGATTCCGATCTCGTCGGCTATCTCCATTTGAGTTTTGTTTTTGTAAAATCTCATATCAATTATTTTTCTTTCGCGCTCGCCGAGTCTGTCAAGGGCCTCGGCGAGCGCAATATTTTCAAGCCACGCCTCGTCGCCTGCACCGGTATCGGCAAGCTGATCAATAACGTAAAGGGAATCTCCGTTTTCGGTAAAGACCGGCTCGTAAAGCGAGATCGGTTCAACTATCGCCTCCATAGAGCGTATGACGTCCTCGCGCCGTTCGCCGAGGCGTGCGGCTATTTCGTCGGGAGTTGGCTCCTCCTGCTTTTCGCGGGACAACTCCTCTCTCACACTCAAGGCGCGATATGCGAGATCCCGCATAGATCTGCTGATGCGCACCGCATTGTTGTCGCGCAAATAGCGCCTGATCTCACCTATTATCATAGGCACCGCATAGGTTGAGAATTTTACGTTCAAGTTAATATTGAAATTGTCAACCGCCTTGATCAGACCGATGCATCCAACCTGAAATAAATCGTCGGGAGATTCCTTTCTACCGCCGAAGCGTTGTATTATACTCAAAACCAATCGCAAATTTCCGCATATCAGTTCTTCTCTGGCGAAGGAATCGCCCGTTTTTGTCCGTCTCAAAAGCTCTTCCTTTTCCTCATCCGTCAGGACCTTCAATTTAGCGGTGTTAATTCCGCTTATTTCTACCTTACCGCAATACATAAGAGCCTCCGTGTTCTTGCTGAAATTAGTATCGGCAATACACGGAGGCTGTTATTCAAATTAAGGCTTCAAGCATATTTTGGCACTTAATCCACTTTTGCCCCGTTTTTTCGGAGGATGGATCGAAGCAATTCAACGTCAACGAGTCGAACGTCCGAGCCTTTATCCAGTGCCAAGGAAGCGGCGATACCCGCGGCTTCTCCGAGGGTTGCGCAGGTGGGCATAATTCGGAGTGACGCCTGCGCATCGTGATCCGCTGATACACATCTGCCCGCCACGAGGAGATTTTCGGCATTCTTCGGAATAAGGCAACGGTATGGAATGGTGTAATACTCTCCCTTCGGGAAATAATAGTGACTCGTTCCGCTACCGTCGGGGCTATGTATATCAATATCGTAGTTACAAACGGCTATTGAATCTTCGAAACGGGCGCAGGAAAGGAGATCTTCCTTCGTTAAAGTATATTCACCATCGATCATTCTGCTCTCGCGAACACCGATCTGTATACCCGTGGAGATCAATGTGGAATCCTTGAACTCCTCGAAATTCTCGCGGAGAAAATTATACATTTCAAACACCTGCTCGCGCGCGATAATCTCGGCTTTGGTCACGTCCTCGGCGTTTGTGGGATCAAGCTTTACAACGCGAGTTGTGTTGAAATGGAGTATGTCTTCAACGAGCGTGCGGAATATCAGGACGTTTTCGCGTGGATTTTTGATCTTACCCGCCGACTGATACTCTGTGTAGAGCTCGTTGATTTTCGCCTTAATGTCAGCGTTATACCCTTTTACACCTGCAAGTCGGAAGCATAAAGTCATCGGTTGACATAGGTTGTCGCTCTCTCTGCCAAGCTGATAAGGGCATCCCGCCATAACGGCAAGATTTGCATCGCCCGTGGCGTCAATAAAGCAATCGGCTTCGATCTCGGAATTGCCCGATACATTTGATATTTTTACCGCCTTGATTTTATCTCCCTCTTTACAAACGCCTGTAACGTATGTTTGATACAGCAATTCCACACCACTTTCAATCGCCATTGTATTTAGGAGGTATTTGAGCACTTCCTCATTAAACGGCAAACTCCGCTTCTCGTTTCGCGCTCCGCCAAGGGCGCGCAGACGG
This sequence comes from Clostridia bacterium, assembly GCA_017387685.1. Taxonomy (GTDB): domain Bacteria; phylum Bacillota; class Clostridia; order Oscillospirales; family CAG-272; genus CAG-390. Next base: position 3,117 of record JAFOEU010000104.1, on the reverse strand, counting down.
TCTACGATCTCGGTAAAAAGACCGCAGCTAAGGTCGATACGCTCACCGCTTTCGGGATTGGTGGTCATATATGGCATAAACGGATTGACAAGGTCGTAACACGCCGCGCCGCCCATACAGTTATATTTTTCGATGAGCAGAACCCGCTTGCCCTGCCTGCCCGCGCTGATAGCCGCTGCGGCTCCCGCGAAACCGCCGCCGACTACGATTATATCGTATTTATTCTTCATATTCGTACACCTCTTGTGTCGGATTATAATTTATTATATCATAAAGCGCAGTCAAAATCAATAGAAACAACAAAAGACACCCCAATGATGAGGTGTCTTTTATTGATGCAGGTAAGCTTAGATCTTCTCTTTAACCTTGGAAGCCTTGCCCACTCTGTCACGCAGATAGTAGAGCTTTGCACGTCTGACCACACCGGAACGAACGATGTCGACCTTAACAACGTTGGGAGAATGGATGGGGAAGGTCTTCTCAACACCAACAGAGTAAGAAACGCGTCTTACAGTGAAGGTCTCGGAGATTCCGCCGCCGTGCTTTGCGATGACAACGCCTTCGAAAAGCTGGATTCTCTCACGTGCTCCCTCTTTAATGCGGTTGTGGATACGAACGGTATCACCGACATTAACTACGGGAAGTTCAGACTTAAGATGCTCCTTGGTAATAGCTGCAATGAAATCCATTACCTATTCCTCCTTATAGAAGTGATGTAAGAGCGTTCATACCGAGCATGCAGAGGACCGCTCCCCGTGTGTTTGCCACACACCCGAATATTATACCACAAGTTGGAGAAAAATGCAATACCTTTTTCGAATATTTTTTATATTTTTTGATATTTTATCGTTTTTTCAGAGTGACCGTGAATTTGCATCCTGCATCGGGCAGATTTTCGACTTGAATTTTATCTTCTGACATATCAAGAATGCGCTTAACGAGGGAAAGACCGAGACCGTTACCCTCTTGCTTATGAGAATTATCCTCTTGATAGAACTTATCAAAGATATGCTTTTTCGCCGTTTCACCGATACCGGGGCCGCAATCTGATATCGAAAAAGTAACTCGATCAGGGCGATCCTCAAGACGCAAGGTCACAAGCCCTCCGCTCGGGCTGAATTTTACTGCGTTGCCGATAAGGTTGTTCCATACATGGCAAAGCAGATTCTTATCTCCCGTGAAAATGATCTCATCGAGGTCGACGTCAAATTCAATATCCTTCTCAACCCATTTCGGCTCAAGGAGCATCAAGGATTCTCTTATCTGTTCGTCAAGGCGGAAGGTCTTTTCGCTGACGTCTACCGCTCCGCTTTCAAGCTTGGATAGGATAAGCACGTTACCTACAAGATCAGAAAGACGGCGAGTGTTGAAAAGAATCTTTTCGGTATAGCGGCGCTTCTCTTCCTCTGTGCAATCAGAATCCTGAAGAAGAGTCGCATAGCCCTCAATCGCATTGAGGGGTGTTTTTATCTCGTGTGAAACGTTAGAAACAAAATCCGACTGAAGCACCTCGGTCTGACCAAGCTCCTCCGTCATCGCGTTAAAGCTACGGTTGAGCTCACCGATCTCCTTGATCTTGCTGTTCTCGTTAAGTCTGATCGAAAAGTCACCGCCCGAGACCTGCTTCATCGATTCGCAAAGCTTCCCGATCGGTTTAAGAAAAAAGGAGTTGATAAGAATAGCAAGTCCGGCGCCGACGAAAACGGCACAGATGAAGAAATAAGTAAATGGGGAATCGTTAAGGTCTATGCCGAAAGCGGACGAAATCAGGCGCGCGATAACAAGCGCAATTATTATCTCTCCGATCGTGAACAGCGTGAAATAAAAATTCAGGCTGAAAAGCTTGCGGAAGAACCTCTTGAGTCTATTCACAGCTTCACCACCTTGTAACCGACGCCGCGCATCGTTACAATCTTGAAGTCACTGCAATCGCGAAAACGGTCGCGAAGTCTGCCTATATGCACGTCTACCGTATGAGTATCCGTTCCGGAATCGTATCCCCAGATATCATCCATAAGCTGTTGACGGGTGAATATCTTTCCGGGATAAGAAGCCATCTTGAAAAGAAGCATAAACTCCTTCTGCGGAAGAACCATACGCTCACAGCGTGAAGTAACCGTCAGCGAATCGCATTCGAGAACGGTAGTTCCGATGATAAGTCTTCGCTCGCTGATAAGCTGCGCCCTGCGAAGAAGCGCACCGACGCGAAGGATCATTTCGTTTACATTGATCGGCTTTACCATATAATCATCGGTTCCCGATATAAAGCCAAGCTGCATTGCATCGAACGCGTCCTTGGCGGTGATCATCAAGACGGGAGTCTGATTATCAGCCTCGCGGAGCGTGCGTACGAGCTCGTAGCCGTCCATTTCGGGCATCATAATATCGGAAATAATAAGATCGAAATATCCCGCATCGATCTCCTTGAGTGCTTCCTTTCCGTTAGAAACGCCGACGACGCCGTAGCCGTTTTTGGCAAGAACGTGAGAGAAAAGCTGACGAAGCTCGCGATCGTCTTCGGCTATGAGAATTTTAAACATATTTAACCTCCATGGCAATGATATTGCTGTCATTACGGTGATAGTTTTCGCCTTCAGCGAATAATTTGCAGAGCAAATTTCAATAATTATTATACATTATTGAATTAAACTGAAGGTCAATTGGAATTCAACAATAATTGAACAATCTCCTGCTCAATTAATTATATCACATTTTTTCCAACAATTCAACAATTACTATTGATTTTTCCACATATTTGTGCTATAATATTAAAAGACGCCGGTGTGGCGGAATCGGCAGACGCGACGGACTCAAAATCCGTTGGTAGCAATATCGTGCGGGTTCAAGTCCCGCCACCGGCACCAAATAAGGCACTCAACCGCGAAGCGGTTGGGTGTCTTATTTCGTACCGATTGATGACGCAGAACCCCTTGCTGTTGCTTGCAACAGCAATCATTTGCGCGCATGATGTGCATTAAATTGTAGTACCACGATTAAAAAATATAATAAAATAATAAAAATTGATGTAACCTTTTTCAATAATCGGTGTCTATGTAGGTGAAAAGACTTTTCGGAAAGGAGAAAAGCTATGACAGATGAAAAGATAATTGAACTGTT
>JAFOEU010000103.1 GCA_017387685.1 Clostridia bacterium | reverse complement strand
GTAGGCGGGTACGAGCAACACATCATCGAAGGTGAGGCCCATCGATTGTACCCTTTCATTTATGAACGACATAATTCTTCGGGTTTTTGTTGCGCACAAAGATAGAGATAAAAATTCATAATTCAAAATTCAAAATTCAAAATTTCGTTCCTTTTTGCTGCAATAGGTTTTTGCGCGATAATTTTTGTTTCTCTACGTCGCTCCACAGAGTCTTTATAGGTAAATATTTCCTCCTCTAAATTAGAGGAGGTGGCACTCGCTTGGCGAGTGACGGAGGAGTCTGTAAATTTTCATCTTTCATCTTTGAACTTTCATTTTTGAACTTAATCCACTTCGTGTCTTTTTCACCTTTTTAGCCGTAAAAAGGTGAGAAAAAAGCGGCGCGGTGACAAGTTTTCGGGTTCTCCGCTTGCCGTCGGTAAAACGGATGCATTCGCACTTTTACTTCGTGAAAAGTTCTCCGTTTTTTAACCCTCCGTCTGCGCGTCGCCCTACATCCGAAAACTTGCCTGCCGCGGATGGGCTAACGCACGGTAATGATTTTTTTGTATAGTAAAAATTTCCTCCTCTAAGTTAGAGGAGGTGTCGCTTTAGCGACGGAGGAGTCTGTTAATATAAAAACGTCACTCCACAGTTGTTTTTTCGAGATTGTTAATAAATATCCCGAATATTATTACCGAGTTTTGCGGCAAAATCTGTAACTTTACCCCCAAATTTATATATAAAAAAGGAATATAATTAGGAATATGCCCTCAAACGACAATACATACCACGTTTCGGTACTCCTCGAGGAGTCGGTTTCGTTGCTCGACATCAAGCCCGACGGCATCTATTGCGACCTCACCTTTGGCGGTGGCGGACACTCGCGCCACATCCTATCGAAGTTGGGCCCCAAGGGGCAGTTGTACTCCTTCGACCAGGATAGAGATACGCTGGCCAACGCCCCCGATGATGAGCGTTTCCACTATGTCGAGAGCAACTTCCGCTTTCTGCGTGGTGCGATGCGTCTGCGTGGAGTGGAGCAGGTGGATGGTGTGCTGGCCGATTTGGGCGTCTCGTCGCACCACTTCGATGCCGCCGAGCGAGGTTTCTCGTTCCGAGGCGACGGCCCGCTCGATATGCGTATGAATCAGCGTGGCGGTCGTACTGCAGCCGATGTGGTCAATAACTACGATGCCGAGACGCTGGGCCGCATCTTCAAGGAGTATGGCGAGTTGGATACCACCTGGAAGATTGCCTCGTGCATTGTCCGTGCCCGCGAGCAGCAGCCCATCACCACAACCCGCGAATTGGTCGAGGCTGTCAAGCCCTGTACCCCCAAGCGTGACGAGTCGAAGTTCCTGACCAAACTCTTTCAGGCTCTGCGCATCGAGGTCAATGGCGAGATGGAGGCGCTGAAGATGGCTCTGGAGCAGTCGCTCAAGTTGCTCAAGCCGGGTGGCCGTCTGGTGGTTATATCATACCACTCGCTGGAGGATAGATTGGTGAAGAACTTTATGCGTAGCGGTAACTTCGAGGGTAAGGTCGAGAGCGACTTCTTTGGTCGTGCGCAGACTCCCTTCGAGATTGTTACGCGCAAGGTGGTTGTTCCCACGCCCGAGGAGGTCGAGCGTAATCCCCGTTCACGCTCGGCAAAGTTGCGTGCCGCTGCAAAGTTATAAAGAATAAAAACTGATGAGATATGAGACCTCAAGACGATGAATTTAATCCTCTGACCGAGGAGGAGTTGCGCCGCTTGGCTGAGGACGAGGAGTTCCGCCGCCGAGTTCGTCGTGAGGTGTTGCGCATCCAGAGCGGCGAGGCCGACGAAGACATCGAGGCCGATAAGGAGCAGGTGCGTGAGGAGCAGGAGCGCGAGCAGGCCGAGGCCGTGAAGAAGCAACGTCGCCGTTCACGTCTGTTCTGGCAGTTGTTTTCGGGTAATATCCTTGTGACGAGCAGTGTCAAGGCCAACTACTCCTACTTGATAGCCATTGCGGTGATGTGCTTTGTGAGCATCTTCGTGATGTTTACAGCCTTGTATGCCGACCTGCGTTATTCGCGTGTCGAGCGCGAGGTGCAGTTGGTGCGTGAGCGCTCAATACGTCTGCAGGAGCAGTTGTATGGCAAGACCACCCACGCCGCCATCCGCGAGGAGTTGCAACGACGTGGCATCAACCTGCAAGACCCCCAAAAGACCAAAGAGGTGGTTGAGGATTAAGAAATTCAAGATTCAAAATTGAGTTTTAAGTTTTACAGACTCCTCCGCCCTAACGGGCACCTCCTCTACCTTAGAGGAGGAATTAGATAAAATAGGAAAGATAAATAAAAAATTACCGTGCGAAGCCTATCCGCGGCAGATGAATTTTAGGAAAAGGATAAGCGGAGAAATTTCCGTTAAAAAAAGGAGACCTTTTCACGAAGTAAAAGTGCG
>JAFOEU010000102.1 GCA_017387685.1 Clostridia bacterium | reverse complement strand
CTGCGTGAAATTTGGCCGCCCCGCTTGCGGTGCCCTATAAAATCTTCGGGCTTTCGCTTTTCCTCGATTTTATAGACCGCGGCGCAATAAATCAACTCGCTTCATCTGCCACCGGCAGCGCTCGTTGATTTATTCCCACTCGCTCCTGAAAAATAAATCTTAAACAGATTTGCTTATGGGATTTAGTTCAAGGTCTTAGGATTATTTCCATTATTCAGACAGCAGAGGCTATCTGATTTTTTGTTGCCATACTGTTGCTAAAGTTGAGATTGTAACAGTAGCGAAATCCTTTAGATTATTTATATTATATCAGATATTACGGCGATTGTCAATACTTCGAGCAAAATTGATATGATCAGAGGCTCCCCCCGGAACGGCGGGAGCCTCAAATTTTTTGTTATTCATGCGGTTGTGCGTTTATCTTCCGCTGATCTGACGGCGGCAATAGATACGGCTTCCGAGGAATGCCAGCAGCGATATCCAATTCTTTTTTGAGTTCATCATAATCAACGAATTCTTCATCAGCAGGAATCGCTGATAAAACCACTTCGCTCAGTAGTGTAGATACACTGACACCCTTATCCACTGCCTGTTTCTTAATTTGCTTTTTATATTTTTCGGTACAATTAAATCTTAGGTCTGCCATAGTAGCATTTCTCCTTTCATAATTTGATTGGCGAATTTGCGATTTCGCTCCAATTAAAGAATGCGACAAATGCTATTAAATCGGGGAAATGTACTGTGCGACAGTCAGTGGTAAGCATAAAAAAAGTCTGTCCCATAAAGGAGATTCCTCTATGAGACAGACAAGATATAAAGGTGGCATTGTGCCACAGGGGCATTATCTTTGCCCTTTCACTTTATATATGTACGAATGAGGTCATTAATCCTAAATCCTTTCTTGAATTTTATAGGGACATTTCCCACTTGTGATTTTTTTGTTTTGCTTGACGAGCTTGCTCTTGGCGTTGCTCTTCGTCCTCTATTCTCTGATAGGCTATATCCAAGATCTCTTCGTACTGCTCGGATCCAAGTTCGCTCTTGATGAGCTTAAGCTCATCGGATTCTTTTTGAAGCGCTCGGTTTCTATTTGCTAATTTTTCGTTATCGTTACGCGCCCTCCAAAGCTGATCCTTGACACGCTGATACTCACGAGTCAGATCCAAGAACTTGCTGATGAAGGTTGCAATGACATCCTTCAATTTTTTTACAAAAGGATCTACAAGCTTCTCCTTATACGTCTTGGCACTCATCAAGCCTTTCGGTTCGGGCGTGCGCCACTCTTGACCGACGTAGTATTTCGACACCTCCGTTTCTACACGTTCAACCGTGTTTTTCATTGTACCGAGAGCATCGGTCAGAGCATCGTAGCGTTCACGCGCATCCGCAATATCTTCCTCGACGGTCTCCTTGCTTTCTTGTAAGGCTTCAAGCTCGGTGGAAAGCTCCTCCACCTCTTGGGTTCGCATCTTTTTCTTGTAGTCAAGCACGGACAAATGCTCCTCGTGAGTATCGAGCTGTTTCCATCCGATACCGTGCCTCTCCATGATTTCTGCAAGCTGTTCCTTCTCTCTGCGAGTGAAAACGCTCCATTCGGTTTCGTACTTTGTACCACCTGTAATACCTTGCTGAGCAAGAGCCGATTTCAGAGATACGCGCGTTTCAAGTCCTCGTTTGCTCCCGGTGGTAAAAGGAACAAAGTCGATATGCAAATGCGGTGTTGATTCGTCCATGTGCATATAGGCTGAAAACACTCGCAGGTGCGGATTGCGCTCTTGAAAGCCTTTCATATATTCGTCAAGGATCTCCGCAGCCTTTGCTCCAAATTCACTTTGTGCATTGGTATCCTCGTGATTTCCTATCTGCATAACAAGCTCGGTGAAGGGCTTTTCCTGTTTGCTCGTGCGGATCTTCTCGTAGTAGTTTTTTATTTTTCTATCCGAGCGTGTTTGCTTGGCATTGTATTTTTCTAACGCTTCTCCAAAGAGTTCCTCATAAACCTTTTTGATATTACGGTTACAGTATCGTCGGTTCAGCGAGGTTCGTTCGGGATCGACGTTGGCAGCTTTGAACTGTCTTGAATTGTGGGCTACAGATCCCTTTCCCATCTCTGCGCTTATCGTTCTTTCTATAATATCACCTTCCTATCTGCTGCCCGTAAGGGTAGCGGTTTTGTTACTTTTGTCAAAAGTAACGCAAAAGCACTTTTGACAGCCTAAAGGCCATCAAAAGCGCTATTGCGCTCTCCCGAGGGGGCGGGACGCTGCCCCTGCACCCCGGCACCGTGACGATGCGTGTCGGTGGTGACGATGTTTGATACACCTCAAAAACACCGACACGACCGTCACGGAGCGTCACGCCCGGCGCGGTTCTGCAAGTGATAGACTCACTCTGCGCCCGTCGTGACTACGGCTGCTCTTATAAAAAATACCGTATTCCTTGAGCAGCCGTCCTGCATTGATGTTCAACTTGAGTGAGAGAACGTTCGGCTTCAGATCAACACCAAGGAGAGTTACAAGCTCGGTCGGCGTACCCGACCAGCTTGTTCTATCGGCAGAAAGGAAAGAAGAAATCAACTCAAGCAACGGATCCTTCGGCTCAACCCAAAGCTCGTTCTCGGCTTTCTCAAGCTCCCACGCAAGCGTTTCCACGTTGCGCTGGAGGTGAAATCTTTGGTCGGGTTGATCTCTGCCGACAACGGCGACGGTGGCGCCGTTCCCGGTACGTGTTTCTTTGCTGATGATGAAAGCGCCGTCGGCGGCACCCATTAGACCGTTCGTGCCGGAGATCATATCAAAGATATCGTCTGCGTGTTGCTTTCTCGTATGATGGACGATCAGGAGAGCAACGCCCGAACCCTCGGTCATTGCCTTCAGCTTGGCAACGATATCATAGTCACTCGCATAGCTGTAATCCTTCCCGCCTACATCGCGCACGCGCTGAAGGACGTCAATGATGATCAGCTTTGTGTCGGGATGGTTGCGGATGAACGCTTTGATCTGTTCGTCGAAGCCGTCACCGAGCACTCGCGCCTCGGTTGCAAGGTGGAGATTTGGTGTGCTGTCCGTTCCGAACATACGGTAGAATCTTCGCTGAAGACGTGCGTAATCGTCCTCAAGCGCAAGATATAAAACCGTTCCTTTGCGCACGGCATTGCCCCAAAGAGCAATGCCCGTGCTTACATGATAGGCAAGCTGAGCCATAAAGAAGCTCTTTCCAACCTTGGAAGGACCTGCGAAAAGATACGTTCCCGGATAGAGAACACCCTCGATTATCGGAAGGTTAACGTCAAAGGTCGTTTCATAAAGCTCGTCCATTGTAACGGTCTTCAAATAGGAGGTGTCATTCGCCAAAAGCCACTCTCTTTGAAAATCGTAAGAAAAATCGTCAAACCCCTTGTTTTCTTCTTCGGTTTGTGTTATAATATCTGTGTGAATATTGTTGAATGGCTGTCCTGCATCTGCGCCAACAGATGTTGCAAGGGCAGTCATTTCTTTTTCGCTCATACGTTCGCTCCTTTCATACCGTCCATTGTAACGGTGATAAGGTTGATTGTTTCGAGCAATTCGGGCGTTATTTCGCACGCTGTAGCGAGCCTGCGGAGCTCTGCGAGTACTTCCGCCAACTGTTCCTTGAGAGCCTTGTAGACCCTTGGGTTGCCCTGTACGACCACGTCGCGCTCAAGGCAACGGTTACAAACGTAGTCCTGCTTTGTGAGTCCAGAAAGCTTCACGGCAATATCGAGCTGTTGGCTTTCCTCGGGTGACATTCTGAATGCAATGGTATGGCAACGCCATCTTTGATACTTGTCTCGATTTTTTGCTGACATAATATTAACCTCTTTCTGTGTTTAATTTGTTTGCGATTTCCTTCTGTGTGGTAGGGAAAAGGTGTGCGTATCGGTAGGTGATATCGATACTCTCGTGACCTACACGGTCTGCGATAGCCACGGCAGAGAATCCCATATTGATGAGCAAGGACACGTGCGAATGGCGCAGGTCGTGAATACGGATACGCTTCACGCCTGTAGCGTTGCAGCCTCTCGTCATCTCATGGTGAAGATAACTCTTGGTGATCGGGAAGATACGAGTATCGCTCTCCACGTTATACAAGGCGTTAAGGTAGTCCTTAATCTCATCCACAAGAAAATCGGGCATTTTGATATTGCGAACGCTTTTCTCGGTCTTGGGATCCGTGATAACGTCCTTGCCGTGAATTCTTTGGTAGGATTTTGTAATATGGACGATACCTTCCTTCAGATCAAAATCGCTCGGTGTCAGAGCAAGAAGCTCACCCATACGGAGTCCGCACCAATAAAGCATTTCGAAAGCATAGAAGGAAATTGGCTTGTCCATAATCTCCTCGACGAAGCTCGTGTACTCTTCCTTTGTCCAAAAGAGCATTTCTCTCGTCTTTTCCTTGCCCATATTTCCTGCCTTTGCCGCAGGGTTGCTTGCAAGCTCGTAGTAGCGAACGGCGTGATTGAATATCGCGCTGAGCTGATTGTGGATCGTTTTCAGATAGGTGGGCGTGTAAGCATTGCCGTCCTCATCCCTATATGCCATGATCTCCTTCTGCCAAGCAATCACATCCGACGTCTTGATATCGCACATACGCTTGTTTTTAAAATAGGGGAGGATCTTTTGGTCGATCACGCTTGTTTTCATAATCCAAGTGCTGAGCTTGAGTCTGTCCTTCAGATCTTCCTTGTAAAGCTCTAAGAAGGAATCAAATGTCATATCAAGGCTTGCATTTTCCTTGAGCAGAAATTTTCTCTCCCACTCAAGAGCCTCGCGCTTGGTTGCAAAACCTCGCTTGACCTTTCGTGTTTTTTTGCCCGTCCAATCCTCGTAGCGAACGGACACGTACCAAGTCTTGGCATCTTTTTCTTTGTAAGCTGGCATTATTACGCTCCTTTCATTTCTGTCTGCATACCGTAGATTTTTTCTTCATAATACTTGCGGCTAACCTTGCCGGAAATCGTGATATAACCCTTTGCCTCAAGCTCTGCGTTCAGACGCTTGATCAGGTTATATGCGTAAGCGCGGGAAACTCCGAGATCAGAAACGATCTCAACTGCGGTGACCATAAGCTTTCTCTCCATTCAACGTACCTCCTTTCCCCGAAAGTTTCAATTCCATAAAACCGCCTCCTTTCTTAGCTTTTGGATAATCTTGATTTGTCTATCTCACATTGTCCAAATATATTATACAAGCCTCTTGACAAAATTGCAATAGAATTGTATAATGTTTATTGGAGTGATGTTGATTGTCTAAAATAAGTTTGATTTACATTTTCTAAAATTGAGAGGTGTTCGTATGGCAAAATTCGATATGTCTGAATATCAATATAGCGAATATGAAAAATATATGGCTTTGCGTAGCAATTCAAAAGGTTTGATACTTAATAATTCAAATTGTAATGTTCATTTTAGCAACGACGGAAAAACAGTCCGCATATTTGTTGACCCGTACTTTGCAAAACAATATGAAGAATCAGAAGGTCGAGGTCCCGGTATTTATACAGGAGAGGAAATTCTTTCTCACATAGAAGAAAGTAAGCATAAGGATGAAGAGGATGATGTCGATAACGAACCAACTTCAGCCGAAGAAGAATTGGCAAGATTATGCAAACGTTTTGAAATACATTTCTATGACGAGGTAGAAGAAGGAGAAGAAATACCCAAACACTATGACCATGAATATTACGCCAATGCCTTGAGCGGAAGTAGTATTTTTTATCATCTCGGAGAAGGCATATTAGACTTTTTTTACTTTGACATAGAAAAGCATATTTCCTCTTTGCAATTTATGTTTGCGTTACTGTCGAGCAAAGGGAAAAAGCTGATTGCAAATATGGTTGATCGAGAAGAACCGAATAATGAGCCTATTAAAATTAAGAATTTAGATGAAAAGGGCGAGTTTATTGATCAACAATGGAGAATTACCAATGAGTTCTGTAGAGATTATTTCTATTCATCACTCTATACCGCTATATTTACTCCCGTCATCCTTGATGTTGAAGCAACTTCTTTGAACCGCTACATCAATTACATAAAAATATTGCAAGATGAGTTCAAGGAGAAATTGACTTTTTGCTTTGACCCCGACTTTTACCCGTCTTTACTTGGGCATTTATACCCGGCTGAAAGATATCGGTTATACAACGATTTATATAGCGATGGTCCGTCTACACATATGCGCCGAGAGAAATTTAGCGTACATCGCCGAATTTCCGGAGAAAGCGAAATGCCATTCGGTTATAACATCGAGCTTGTAAAGCAACGCATGGCTTTAAAAATTGATACAACATCTAATGAATATAGAGAGTTTGAGGAAAAATATTGTAAAAAGAACAAGTTGGTTGATGTTGTTTTGAAAATCCCTTCCTGCATAGGTGTACAATATGTCTGCTCAAGTATTTACGAAATGCTTGAACTTGAGTTTACCAAAATGCTTGAATCCAATATCCGACTTCGCAAGTGCAAACGTTGTGGCAAATACTTCATTATGAAGGGAAATTACGATACCAACTACTGTGATCGAGTTGCGGACGGTCAGACACGTTCTTGCCAAGATCTCGCAGCGCAAGAGAACTACAAGGCGAAAGCGGCTGAAAATCCCGCACTCCCGATTTACAGTAAATACTATAAGCGTTATGCAGCTCGTGTACGTTCCCGTCAGATCAAAGAAGCGGACTTTAAGAAATGGAAGTTCCAAGCTCTCGCCAAGCGCGATGAGTGCTCGGACGGTAAAATCACCGTTGAGGAATACGTTGCTTGGATGGAAGGTTACTTCCCGAACAGGAAGCCAAAAGAGTAAGAATACAAAAATAGCCTCTCTTGCTGAACTTAAGCGGTTCAACAAGAGAGGCTATCTCTTATATTGAATTTGTTATGAGAATAATACCAATGGTATCAAAACGGTATCAAAAATCCGTTTGAAGTGCCGAAAACCCTTGATATATAAGGCTTTTTCGACTTACGTTTTGTCTCGCCATTTTCCTTTTAGTTTCATCAAGGCAAAACTTTTTATCCTTTTCCTTTCTGCATTTCCTCTGCATTTTTAGCGAGGATGATGCCACTTTTGGCAAGGATATTTCTCGTCCAAACCCTTCTTTTTTCTTTCATTCATACCCGAAAAAATCAAGAAAATTAAAGTGATTGGCAAGGATTCTTCTTCACGAAAAGAGAAGAAAAAGGGGAAAATATGCTGAAAAATAAAGGTTTTTGGCAAGGATAGGTCTAATCTTGCGAAAAGTTAGTGGTCAAGGTCTCTCTTGCGACAAAAAAAGAAGACCTTGGTCATCGTTTCCGATGACACAAGGTCTTCAAAATTACTATATTGTTTGCTTTTGCAGTGATTTATCTAATCGAGAAAGGATAAAAGAAATTGCCCCGAAGAGGATAAATCATTTTTGCTAAAACACGTTTATTATTCCCACTCAATAGTTCCGGTAGGCTTGGGCGAGAGGTCGTAGAGAACTCTGTTGATGCCGGGAACTTCGGTGGTGATTCTGTTTACGATCTTGTGGAGAACCGCGTAGGGGATCTCTTCGATGGTTGCGGTCATTGCGTCCTTGGTGTTTACGGCGCGGATGATCGCGGGCCATCCCTCGTAGCGGCTTTCGTCCTTAACGCCTACCGACTTGATATCGGGGATGACTACGAAATACTGCCATACCTTCTCTGCGAGTCCGCAGTTTGCGAATTCCTCGCGGAGGATCGCGTCTGCTTCGCGGAGTGCGTGGAGACGGTCGCGGGTGATCGCACCGAGGCAACGAACGCCGAGTCCGGGACCGGGGAAGGGCTGACGGTATACCATTTCGTGGGGAAGTCCGAGAGCCTCGCCGACTACTCTTACCTCATCTTTGAAGAGGAGCTTTACGGGCTCGCAGAGCTCAAACTTGAGGTCCTCGGGAAGTCCGCCGACGTTGTGGTGCGACTTGACTGCCTTCTTGCCCTCTGCCTGCTTGACGGATTCAAGAATATCGGGGTAGATGGTACCCTGACCGAGGAACTCGATGCCCTCGAGCTTTCTTGCTTCCTCTGCGAAGATCTCAATGAATTCCTTACCGATTATCTTTCTCTTGGTCTCGGGATCCGAAACGCCTGCGAGAAGGTTGAGATAACGGTCGGTTGCGTCGATGTAGATGAGGTTTGCTTCAAGAGCCTTGCCGAACATTTCGATTACGGCTTCGCTTTCGCCCTTGCGCATAAGTCCGTGGTTAACATGTACGCAAACGAGCTGCTTGCCGATCGCCTTGATAAGGAGCGCGGCAACTACCGAGCTGTCTACACCGCCCGAAAGTGCCAGAAGAACCTTCTTGTCGCCTACCTGTTCGCGTACGGCGGCAACCTGTTCATCAATAAATTTATTTGCGAGTTCAAAATTTGTGATTCTTTCCATAGAATCGGGTCTTACGTTGGAATTCATTCGTGACACCTCCGAGAAATATAATATAATATTATAAAACTTTTTTTATTCGATTGCAATAGTTTTTGACAAAAAAATTGAAAAAATCAATTAAAAAATACGGTTTTTCCGCTCTTTGCGGACTCGTAAGCCGCGCAGATAACGCGAAGGGGAAGAAGTCCCTCCTCTGCGGTGACGGCGGGAGCTCTGTCCTCAATGATAGCGAGGCAGAAATCGTCGATAACTCTCTTGTGACCGAAGAGTCTTCCGCGGCAGAGCTTTTGCGCCTTACGGTTGCCGACCGAGTATTTTGCGAGCTTTTCAGCCTCTGCCTCGGGGTCTGCTCCGCGAAGCTTCCAGGTGGTCAGCTTATCCGCGTCGAGGGCAACGTAGCCGTTTTCGCAGGTCAGAGAGATCTCCGTGCAGATGCCGGGGTAAGCGCAGGTGGTGCTCGTGAAGGTTGCGACTGCGCCAGACTCAAAGGTGAGGGTTGAAACGGTCAGATCCTCACTTTCAATATCGTGACCGCAGAGGCGCATCTGCGAGGTGATCGACTTCGGCTTGCCGAGAAGCTGAAGCATAAGATCGACGGTATGTATCGACTGATTCATAAGCGAACCGCCGCCGTCCATTTCCCAAGTGCCGCGCCAACCGCCGTTTGCGGCGTAATAGGCATCGTCGCGGTGCCATTTTACGGCAAACGTGCCGAGGAAGACTTTGCCGAGCGTTCCGTCCGAAAGCCCCTCGTAGACGGGATCGAGACCGAAATTATATCTGTTTTGGAAAACGACACCGCACTTCTTGCCCGTTCTATTTGATGCCTCGATGACGGGGAGCGCCTTCTCGACGGTTACGTCGATCGGCTTTTCAACGAGAACGTGACAGCCCGCCTCCATTGCGCGGATGGCATAATCGGCGTGCATACCCGTGGGTAGGCAGATGCTGACGGCGTCGATCTGCTCGTTTTCAAGCATTTCTTCAAGCGTATTATAAGTGGGGACGTCGGGATATTCCTCCGAGAAGGTTGCGCGGCGCTTTTCGTCAAGGTCTGCAACAGCGCAAAGAACGCAATTCTTAGATGCGGCGGCTGCACCGACGTGCGCCATACCGATACCGAGACCTAAAATTCCGTAGCGGACAAGACCGCTCTGATCGACTTCCTTTGAATAAAGCATGATTTTTACTCCTTATTATATGCAAGCTTGACAAGAAGCTCGCAGAGTGCATCGTAGTCGATGCCGATAGCGGCAGCTTCCTGGGGAAGAAGCGAGGTGGGGGTCATTCCGGGGAGAGCGTTGACCTCAAGACAGTAGAATTCTCCGTCCGCGCCGAGCATAAAATCGGCTCTGCCGTACATCTCCATTCGGAGCGCGGAGAAAGCGCCGAGTGCCGCCTCTGCGAGCTTTGCGTTCTGCTCGTCGGTGAGGTGTGCGGGGCAGATCTCTTCGGTCAGACCGCTTTGGTACTTGTTTTTGTAATCGTAAAATCCGCATTTCGGAATGATCTCGACGGGGGGGAGAGCCTTTCCGTCAATGACAGCGATAGTAAACTCACGCCCCTTGATCATTTCCTCCGCGAGCAGATAACGCTCGTATTTAGCCGACGCGCGGATCGCCTCGTCGATCTCGTCAATATTGTTGATTATAGAAACGCCTACACTCGATCCGCAGGATACGGGCTTGATGACGCAGGGGAGACCTACGTTCGCCGCGATCTCTTTGGCGTTCGGATTCGTTGTGTCAACGTACGCCCAACGGGGAGTTTTGACCCCCGCCTCGACCATAAGGCGCTTTGAAATGTCCTTATCCATCGAAAGGAGTGCGCCGATGTAGCCGGTGCCCGTGTATCTCTTGATGCCGTGGCAATCGAGGGTTGCCTGAAGCTGACCGTTTTCGCCGATCGAGCCGTGAAGCGCGAGGAAAACGACGTCCGCCGCACGACAGATATCGAGAACGCCTTCGCCGATGGGCGCCCGTCTGCCTCCGTTGGATTCGATAAGAGCCTCGAGGTCGGGCTCTGCGGTTTCTACCTTATGGGAATAACTTCCGCCCTTGACGAAAAGGCTGTCGATATCGGTGGGGATATCCTTGATTCCAAGGTAGAGATCGACAAGGGCGACCGAGTGCCCCGATCTTGAAAGCGAGGTCGCAATGAGCGAGCCTGAGGTGAGCGAAACGTCTCTTTCGGGGGAAAGACCGCCTGCAAGAACTGCAATTTTCATTTATAAATACCTTCCAGAGTTAAATTTTTCGTAAGAGGACCGCGCGGTCGATGCCTGCGAGGTCGGGATATATTTCGGCGGTGAAACCGTTTTCTTCGCCGATGTGAGCCACGTCATGTGCTTGACCGATGCCGACTTCGTAGAGCACGAAGCCTCCCGGATTGAGCGCGGACGTAGCCTTTTTCGTGATTGCGCGGTAGAAGATAAGTCCGTCATCTCCGCCGTCGAGTGCTCGGTGTGGCTCAAGGAGAACCTCCGGGGCGAGAGTCGGGATGACTTTGGCGGGGATGTAGGGGGGGTTAGATAGTATGGCGTCAAACCTTTTGCCGTCAAGAAAATCCTCGGCAAGCGCGTCTGCCTGCGTAAACATTACCCTATCAGAAACGCCGTTGATCACGCTATTATGAGAAGCGGCAGAGAGGGCATTTTCATTTATGTCAAAAGCTTCTGCGGTGGTATCCTTACGGTAATGTGCCGTTGAAACCGCGATCGCACCGCTTCCGGTTCCGATATCGCAGAAGTGCGCACGAGGTGGAAGATTTTTGAGTGCGAGCTCAACTATCAGCTCGGTATCGGGACGGGGACAAAGACAGTCTGAATTCAGGTTGAAGCGAAGTCCAAAGAATTCCCACTCTCCGAGGATGTATTGCAATGGCTCGCGTGCTGTTCTGCGCTCAAGCGCGGACATGAGCTCACGACTTTCAATTTCCTCATTACGGCGGAAGGGAAGAGAATGCTTTGCCATTCCCGCGAAATGCTCAAAAAGTATGGCGGCGTCGGTCTCCGCATTTTCGATTCCCGCTTCACACAGAAGCGCGACGGCTTTGTTATAGGTCATTTAAAACTCCGCAAATTAATCTATTATATATTTTATCATAAATCTTGGAAAAAATAAATACTTTTGGAGCAAAAAAATGAGAGGATTTTTAATACTGTAAAAATAAATCAAAAATTATTACGAAAAGCCTTGCATTTTTGAAAAAATATGATATAATATAATTGTAAAATAATTTATATTGGAGGTATTTCACCATGTTTCTTTTTCAGAAGAAGGAAGAAAAGACTAACTATTGGAAGATAGTTGGCATTACCCTTGGCATTATTGCTGCTATCGGCGCTGCAGGCGTTGCACTCTACGCTCTTCTTAAGAGAGCAGGCTATTTCTGCTGCTGCGACGATTACTGCGATTGCTGCGATTGTGATGACTGCTGCCTCGACGACGAGCTTTGCGACGAGATCGAGCTCGAAGATGCTGAAGAGGAAGAGCTTGCAGCTGACGCTGAGTAATTTCTAAAAGACAAAACCCCGTGCCGCTTTCGGTTCGGGGTTATTGTTTTATAAAAATACGGTATGATTCTTTTGAACCATACCGTATTTTTTATATTGAATATGCTAATGCGACTGCGAGGATCGAGAGGAGGATAAATCCAACTCCGATGGGAAGGATATTGGTATTTACGCTTTTGCCCGCGCGTTCTTCATTCTTTTTCATACGGTACTCGTAATAATTCGTCGCTTTTTTATCAAGCTTACGAGGAGTGAAGAGGTAGACGAGGGATTTGAAGCCGAAGCCGAAGATATCAAGGATGCCTTCGTTTGCGATCAGAAGGAGCAGTCCGAAGCCGGTATAGAGTATGCCGGTTACGAATGCACCGTCGCTGACGGCACTGAGAGCCTTTAGCGCGCTATCGGCTTCGAAAACGCCGCGCCAATAGGCAATTGCAAAGGCAATTCCCAAGCCGATAACGGTCGATGTCAGAAAGCTTATAAGCTTTTCTGTTTTTTTATTTTCCATCGGGTTTATTTCAGCTCGCTCTTATACTTCTCGAACTCTGCGGTATTGCAGTATACGAAGTGACCGGGAGTGATCTCACGGAGAGTGGGACCTTCCTCGGAGTAGTCGTGCGACTCGAGAGGATCGTACTTGATTCTCTTTCTCTGCTTCTCGTACTGAGGATCGGGAAGAGGAATAGCCGAAAGAAGCGACTTGGTGTAGGGATGGAGAGGATTCTTGAAGAGCTCATCTGCATCTGCAAGCTCTACCATCTTACCGAAGTACATAACGCCGATACGGTCGGAGAAGTATTTTACAACCGAGAGGTCGTGTGCGATGAAGAGGATAGTCAGACCAAGCTCGCGACGGAGGTCGTTGAGAAGGTTGATGACCTGTGCCTGAATCGAAACGTCGAGCGCGGAAACAGGCTCGTCCGCGATGATGATCTCGGGCTCCATAATGATCGCGCGGGCAACGCCGATACGCTGCTTCTGTCCGCCGGAGAACTCGTGAGGATAACGCGATGCGTGCTCCTTAACGAGACCAACCATTTCAAGCATCTTGAATACCTTCTCGTCGATCTCTTTCTTATCCTTCATACCGTTGATGATGAGTCCCTCTGCGATGATATCGCGGACGGTCATACGGGGGTCGAGGGATGCGATGGGGTCCTGGAAGATCATCTGGATCTTGGTGACGAGATCCTTGGGGCAGTGCTTATGATCGTGGATAGCCGCCGCCATAGCCGCCTTCTGATCTGCGATGAATTTATTCTTTTCATCGATCTCTGCTGCCGAAGCACCCGAAGCCTTAAGCTGCTTGATGTCTGCCTTCGCTTTTGCAATAGCATCCTTATAGGACTTTGTACCTGCCGCGATACGGGTGCCCTTGAAGTAAACGTCACCCGAGGTGATGTCGTAAAGGCGGATGATGGAACGACCTGTGGTGGTCTTACCGCAACCCGATTCGCCAACGAGTCCAAAAACCTCGCCCTTCTTTACTGCAAAGCTAACGTCGTCAACAGCCTTGTTGATCTTGAAGTACTGGCAAAGATTTTTAACTTCAAGCAAAACTTCGTTTTTGTTTTCCATTATTCTTCACCTCCGCGGTTCTTCATTCTTTCAATTCTGTCGGTAACGATCTTGGGAGGATCGACCTTGGGAGCATTCTCGTGGAGAAGCCATGTAGCCGCGTGGTGGGTTTCAGTGATCTTGAACATAGGCGGCTGCATCTCGAAGTCGATCTCAAGAGCGTATTTGTTTCTGTCTGCGAAAGCGTCGCCGACAGGGGGATAGATCATATTGGGGGGAGTACCGGGGATCGCCTCAAGACGCTCGTTGGTGTCGAGGTCGGGCATAGAGGAGAGAAGTGCCCAGGTATAGGGATGTGCGGGGGAGTAGAATACTTCCTCTGCGGTGCCGTATTCAACGATCTTGCCCGCGTACATAACGGCGATTCTGTCCGCCATATTTGCTACGACGCCGAGGTCGTGAGTGATAAAGATGATGGAAAGCTGACGCTCTTCCTTGATCTTGTTGATAAGCTCGAGGATCTGCGCCTGAATGGTAACGTCAAGCGCGGTGGTGGGCTCGTCACAGATAAGGATGTCGGGGTTAGCCGCAAGAGCGACCGCGATAACGATTCTCTGTCTCATACCGCCCGAGAACTCGAAGGGATACTGCTTGAATCTCTTGCGAGCCTCCTGAATACCAACCTCCTCCATAAGCTTGATAGCCTTGTGCTTTGCCATGCTCTTGGTGACCTTATAAACGGTCTCGGATGCATTGAGCTTGAGGAAGTCGACGAGCGCAACGGTCTCCTTGGCGAAGTCGCGGTTAGCCGCAACAGCGAGGAGGTGCTCATAATGAGCGATAAGACGGTCAACTACGTTTACGATATCCTGCTTTGCGTCATCGAGGTTGATGAGAGCCGCGGGAATGACCTTCCAATCGGGCTTCTTGCCCTTTGCACAAAGAGCATCGTACTTCGCCTGCTGCTTATCGTGAGCCTTCTGTGCCGCCGCATTTCTGGGGATAGCGTTGAAGTAGTTCTCGATAGCGTAATTAAGGCTGGTGTGGAAGGTGTATGCGATACTGTCCTTATTGATCTCAAGGCGGTCGATAGACGCTTCAACTGCCTCAATGAGTGCGTTTGCAGCTGCTTCAACGGTCTTCTTGTCGAGGGAGCCGTCAGCGGAGAATACCGCGATAGCCTTTGCCGCCTCTGCGAGAGCGGCTTTCTTCTTTTCCGCGTAAACGAGAGCGGAATACTTGAGCGCGGTCTCTGCATAGGTCAGGAACTCGAGCATAAAGTGCTCGTTGAGGTAGTTAAGAAGGAACTCGTTGAGCTCTGCAACGGGCATTTCGGGAAGTGCCTTGCCCGAGAACTTGAGGTAGTAACCCATTCTGAAGAAGTTGGGAACTTCCTTTGCCAGTGCGGCTTCAAGAATTGCCTTGATCGAAGTAAGCGCTTCTGCTGTGGCGGTGTAATTATTTGACTTGATATCCGCGGAGAGCTTCTTGGTAAGCTTGGAGAGAAGCGCCTTAAGCTCTGCGGCATCTTCCTTAACAACGTATTCGTTGTAGGTTTTCGAGGCAAGATTTACGATCTCGCGGATCTTTTCCTTGGGATCTGCAAATGCGTTCTTTTCGATGTGGAAGAGAACGTCGACGATGGCGGAGAGAGCCTCAACGGCGGATTCCTTTGCCTCGTTGTAAGCCTGCTCAAGCTCGATGTGCTTGAATTCGAATGCGTCGAAATCCTTACAGATCTTTGTCAGCTCGTCGGCGGACTTGGTTTTTGCAAGCTTCTCGCCCGAAACGGAGGTATATCCGCCCTCGGCGATAGCCTTGATCATAGTTTCACTCAAGAGCTTAAGGGTATCATTAAATGCGATGCGGCTTGCCTTCTGTCTTGCCTTGCCCTTGAGGATCATAGCCTCGGTAAGCTGCTTACCGATTCTCATGATGGGGTTCAGGGAGGACATAGGATCCTGGAAGATCATTGCGATCTTATCGCCGCGGATACGGTAGAACTCGTCCTCTGTGATCTTGAGGAGGTCGCGGCCGTCATAGATGATCTCGCCGCTTTCGATGATCGCGTTGCCCGCGAGAATGCCGAGCATCGACTTCGAGGTAACAGACTTACCCGAACCCGACTCACCAACGATCGCGAGAGTTTCGCCCTTATAGAGCTCGAAATTGATGTTTCTTACAGCCTGAACCTTACCGTTGGCTGTCTTGAACGATATTCTTAAATTTTTGACTTCAAGTTTCTTTTCCATAGTATCAGTCCTCGATTCCCTTCAGTGACGGGTTGAATGCATCTCTGAGACCGTTGCCGAAGAGGTTGAAGGAGATCTCGAGAAGAGAGATAAAGAGTGCGGGGAAGAAGATAATGTGCGGGAAGGATGCGAGCATACCGTTACCGTTGGAGAGAAGGGTACCGACGGAGGTCTGAGTCGAGGACTCGAGGTTTACGATTCCGAGGTAGGTGAGAGACGACTCGGAGAAGATAACTCCGGGGATCGAAAGTACGCTACCGGTAATAAGAGTACCCATTGCGTTGGGGAAGATATGCTTGAACATAAGTCTGCGGTCGGATGCACCGAGAGTTCTTGCCGCAAGAACGTATTCCTGACGCTTGAAGCGGTAGAACTGCATACGGGTTCTCGCCGACATACCGATCCATCCGGTCAGTATAAACGCAAATGCCATTGACCAGACAGGTCCGACCTTTGATGCCAGATGGAGCTGGAAGAGCGCCATAACGACCATAGAGGGAACGCCGCCCAAAATATCGATTATACGCTCGATGATGATATCGATCGCGCCGCCGTAATAACCCTCGATAGAACCGATGATGGCACCGATAAAGAGGTTGATAGCGGAAATGCATACTGCGAGAACGAGCGAGAAACGCGCGCCGGCAGCAAGACGGGTGAGGAGGTCCTGACCCTTTGCGTTAGTACCGAAGAGGAAGGAGGGCTCGAAGCCGTAGCGGTACTGGAAGTAGGTGTACTTGAATACGCGGACGATATAGGACTTGTTATCCGAGGTACCGCCGATACGGGCGTAACGAAGAGAACCGTCATCACCGTCAATACGAAGGCTGTCGTAGCCGTCCTCGTTGCCGGAGTTAAGGTAGATGTCCTGGTATTTGCCGTTCTGCATAATAGGAGCGCCCTTCATATCGTTTTCGTACCAGATATTAGCGTCCGACTTATACATCTCGTTTTTGATCTTCTTGATGTTGACAGCAGGATAGATGACCTGAATGCCGGTCTCATTCTGCCATGCCTGAATATCCTTGAACTGTGCCTCGGTGAGAGTGAGGTAAGTCATACCGTTCTTGATATAGGTGTCGATCTTAACGTCATAGTAGGTGGAGCGCGATGCGGGACCGCCTTGGCTGTAGCCCGCCTTGTAGATCTTGGGCATAATGGTGAAGCCGGTCTCCTCGGTGATAGCCTGCCAATAGTCGTAGGTCGCCTTGTTAAGAGTGGTCTTCTGACAGCCGTCCCAGATGCCGAGGGGCGCGAGGAGATTGTTCTTGGGGGTCAGCTTTGCATACTGAAGGTAGGTGGTGTCAGTGAGTGCCTCGGAATAGGTGGTGGAGGCAATGATCGGAACGAGGATCGAGAAGAGAAGGAGGAATACGATGATGCAAGCCGCAACAACGGAGGACTTGTTCTTGCAGAAGCGAGTCCATACGTCCTTTGCGTAGCTTACGGGCTTCGTATCAAACTTCTTGTCGCCCGTTCTGCGGTTGGGATCCGCAAATACGAATTTTTCCTTGGGTATATTCTGATAATCCATTATTTCTCTCCCATTCTGATGCGGGGATCTACAAATCCGTAGCTCAGGTCAACGAGAAGTCCGCTTGCAAGACCGATGATGGTGTAGAATGCGGAAAGGAGCATAAAGAAGTTGTAGTCGCGTGCTGTGATCGAGTTGATATAGAGCGGACCTACTCCGGGGATACCGAAGATCTGCTCGATGATGAGCGAACCGCCGATAATACCGATAAATTCACCCATGATCATGGGGAAGATCGGAACCATCGAGTTACGGAGCGCGTGGCGGACGGTAGCCTGTCCGCGGGTAAGACCCTTGGTTCTTGCAAGAAGCATATATTCCTGAGTCAGTACCTCGCAGAGCTCTGCTCTGGTGTATCTTGCAAGTCCTGCAATGGTACCGAAGCCGAGCGAGAGGATAGCGGGAATGAGCGAAACGAACATACCCCAGGAGAAGTAGTCGGTACCCGCCTGCATCTGAAGCGGGAAGACCTCTTTACCTACCCAGCCCGTCAGCTTGAAGCAGAGGAGATACTGAACGAGGAATGCATATACGTATGAAGGAACCGAAATGAAGATCATAACGCCTGTCGAGATAACGTGGTCCTGCCACTTGTTCTTCTTGAGCGCGGAGTAGATACCGAGAAGAAGACCTATCGGTACTGCGATCAGCATCGTATACGTGTTTACGAGCATTGTGGGAGGGAGCTTGCTTACGAATATCTGCCAGACGTCCTGACCGCGGTAGAGCTCTTCCGAAACGCCCCAGTTGAAGCCGAGAAGCGTTTTCTGAATGAAGATACCGTACTGCACGATCAGAGGCTTGTCGTAGCCGAGCTGTGCGCGTCTTTGCTCTATGATCGCCCTGTCTTTACCGAACTGTGTTGCTTCGGTATTGGGGAGGAGCTTGACGAGTACGAAACAAATTGAGATGATGATGAAGAATACCACAAGCATCAAACCAATTCTTTTCAGAACGTATTTAAACATGTTGTCCTCTTTCTTGCCGCTTTTGCGGCTGTGTTTTTGCGAAAAAAGTTTTTCTTTTTGAAATGCAAAGATGCCGAAAATAAAATTCGGCATGCAAATTGCATTTGCACGCCTTCAAAAACGCTTGTGTTCACTCTTTTCTAAAGAAACGGAAATAAAATATCCACAACGTGTTCTTGAAAGACTTGCAAACAAAATTTGCCGTCTGTGAAAATTGCCCTTTTAGACACGACTGCCCCGAGGGGTGTCCCTCGGGGAGTCGTATGTCTCAAACATTATGTTTGAGTCAGACAGAAGAGAATTCTATCTTATTTGTAGTTAAGAGTGCCGCCCTGCTCTGCAACGAATGCATCCCATTCAGCGTCAGAGTAGTAGTACTGCATGTACTTAATGCCGCCACGACCAACACCGTAGATGTACTCCTCGGTGTAGTACTTGATCTGCACACCCTTGAGGGCTGCGGATGCGTCGTCCATGATCGGGATCATGTCGTAGGTCTGGAGAACTGCGCCCTCGAGAGCTGCGAGGATGTTAAGTCTTTCCTCGGGCTTCTTGTCTGCGGTACCGCAGGAGTATTCGATGGTGGACTTGTCATCAGCGGTAAGGGTTACCTTTTCGCCCATGATAGCGAGAGTCCAATCCCAAACGGTTGCAGTGTAGTTCTTGCCTTCGATAGCGAGGGTAAGAGTCTCGGTGGTGGTGTTCCAAGCGGGGTCGTACTGGTAATCAGAAGAGGTGTAAGCCTCCATGAGTCCGTAAGGATCGAGTGCGGAACCGGTCCATCCTACTCCGAAGAGGAGGTCAACCTGGTTTGCCTTAAGAGCGTCGGAGAAGCCGTTACCGATGGTATCGTCCTTGGTGAAGGTGAGCTTGCCCTCGAGCTTGGTGCCCTTAACAGCCTCGGTGTAGTTGTTTACGAGGAAGTCGTAACCGTTGTTGTAGAACTTGGCCTCAGGGTTGGGGATACCAACGCAGATCTCGATGGTGTCGCCTTCCTTGAGGAGACCGTCAGCGATAGCCTTGTCGTAAGCGAGGTTGAAGTATTCCTTACCCATCTCAAGGTTGTAGCCGGTGATGGAGTCGATAGCGTCGTCGATGGTAGCGTAGAGCTTACCGTCGCCGATCTCATCCTTAACGCCCCAGAAGTCTACGAGAACGTCCTTAGCCTGAGCGGTGGTGCGGTATGCGGTACCGTTCTCAGGGTCAGAGATGATGAGGCTGGAGTATGCGCCGAATGCAGGAGCATTGGAGGGAGAAGTTGCGAGACAGAATGCTGCGCGGTCGAGAGTGAAGGAGAGAGCCTGACGGAACTCCTTAACAGTAAGGATGGTCTTGTTGATGTTTGCGCCAACCTTTTCCTGCTCAGCCTTGAGAGCGTCGAGGTCGGGGTTGATAGCGATGAAGAAGGTGGAGTCGCCGGTGGTGTAGTAGGTGTGCTCGGACTTGGAGTACTCAGCCATCTGGTCTACGTCAAGTCCCTTAGCATCAAGCTTACCCTGAAGGAAAGCTTCCATAGCGGTCTCGCCGTTCTGGATGTAATCGTAAACGATCTTGGTGGTCCAGTAGTTGTTCTTGTTAGCCTCGTCGTTGTAG
Source organism: Clostridia bacterium (assembly GCA_017387685.1). Lineage (GTDB taxonomy): Bacteria > Bacillota > Clostridia > Oscillospirales > CAG-272 > CAG-390. Next base: position 27,188 of record JAFOEU010000102.1, on the reverse strand, counting down.
CCGTAGAACTGGTCGTTCTTTACGAGAACGATCTGCTTGTCAGCCTGGAAGGACTGGAGCTTGTAAGGGCCGTAGGACATATAGGTCTCTGCGGAGGTACCGTAGGTGATGTTGTAAACACCGTCGGTCATGGTGATGCAGGAGTCGTAAAGATCGGTCTTAACGAGCCAAGCACCGGTGAGGGAGTAGAGGAGGTAGAAGCCCTCGAGAGGCTTGTCGATGATGAGAACGAGCTCATAGTCGGAAACTGCCTTGACACCAACGGTATCGAAGGAGATCTCCTCGTAGGTCTGCTCTGCAACGAAGAAGTCAAGCTCCTCGTTGGGCTCGGTCTGCCACCAGCCGATAAGAGCGTCCCAAGCTGCCTTCATGGTAGCGTCAGCCTTGATCTCAGCGAAGGTCTTGCCTTCCATGGTAGCTGCTACTTCTACGGTGAATGCGGAGCCGGGGAGATAACCGTCAGCGATGTAAGCTGCGCACTTAGCTGCGTCGTAGGATGCAGGGAAGCCCATGGAGGTTCTCATAGAAACTTCGCAGTTTCTGTCTTCGCTGGGAGCAGCGAGAGAGAATACGAGCTTAGAATCGAGATCTGCGGAGTAAACCTCGTAAATGTCATCCGAAGGAAGGGTGACAGTCTTGCCGCCGTAGAAGTAATTCTTAGCGTTGTGGACAACGAGGTTGCCCTGGTAGAGAGAGTCAGCTCTGTAGTTGTTAGCTACGGGGTTGAGAAGTCTCTTAGCGGACTCAACGAAATCGTGAGCGTTGATGGGAGTGCCGTCTTCCCACTTGATATCCTGACGAAGGGTGATCTTCCAAGCCTTAGCGGTGTCGCCTTCAGCGATGCCCCACTGCTCGCCAACGTACTCAGCGGTAACGTCTACGGGCTCTGCGGTTGCCATATCGGGAACGATCTTGTAACCGTCAAGGGTCTCGTTGTAATCGAAGGTGTAGAAACCGGTCTCGGTGTAACCGATGATCTCGGAGTCAGTTTGGGTCTGGTAGGTGTGGTTGTTCCAAACCGTGGGGAAGGTGGAAAGGAATGTGTTGTAGGTGTACTCTGCATTGGGGTCTCTCTTGAGAGAACCGTCGTCCTTACATGCTGCGAGAGCGAAGCAAGAAACGAGCATTGCAAGTGCAAGAGCAACCGAAAGAATTCTCTTGAACATTTGGTGTTCCTCCATTGAATTTTTGAGGTTGTTCCTCATTATTTTTGTCACTAAACCGCAAAGACAGCGCCCCTTATGCTAACGGCAATTTACATAAGGAGTGCCCGCGGAAAATGTACAGGAATATTATATTACATAATGAGTATTTTGTCAACGGATATTGTAAAAATTGTTAATGTTTTTTACATAGAATTAACCAATTGTTCATAAGATTATAAACCGTAAGTTGAATTTGACACTTTTTTGAAAAATGTTGCATTTTGAATTATTGAGCCTGAAGGGCGAGGATCGGCTATATGTGCCTAATCTGAACCGAAAATACCTGTTCGATTAATTCGTGTGCAAAATAGTCGGCACAAAAAAGACTCGGATGTGCCGCACTTGGGAGGCTTTTGACTTTATACAGTTATTTTTTCACTTTCTTCAGAAATAATATGTTTCGAATGAAAAAATAAAAATGCAAGTTTTGCCTGCACTTCCTTCAAAACCGTATTCATAAAAAATACATAAAGCTTTATATAATAAGGAAGAAAACCTACCAAAAGATCTCTCGCATTGTTATTCCTTCCTTTTATATAAATATGTGTACGAAAATTAAAAAACTATTGACCTACGCTGGCAAATATGGTATAATTAAAACAACACTTTTACAGGAGGCGTTCTAATGAAACGTATTATTTCCGCTTTATTATTACTGTCAATGCTCACAGCGAGCTTTGGCTTTGCCATTCCCGCTGCGGCTGAAGTAGTTCCCGCCGACACCGTAGTTGTTGACCTTGCGCTCTCTGCGGCGGCAGGCACTGCAACTGATATCAAGGTCGGTGACAAGACTTATTCCGTTGTTGTCGGTACAACCGGATTTTCTACTCTCGGTGCCGCGCTTGAAGCTGTTCCCGCTGGTGGAACTGTCATTCTTGCCGCAGGTACATACGCCGAGGGTGTGACGATCAAGAAGGACGTCACTATTCTCGGACCTAAAGCGGGTATCAACCCCAACGTAAAGGGCAATGAGAAGACAGATGATTGGACCCGTAATCCCGAGCGCGGTCAGGGCGAGGCTGTCCTTACCACAAGCTGGCACGTTGGTATCAATGCGCCCAATAAGGCAGTTTACGATTGCCACAATGTTACCATTGACGGTATCGCTATCTCCGGTGCCGGCATGCTCCGTTCCAACTATGGTGTGGCGGGCAATATTACTCTTACCTATAAGAATATGCTCGTTTACGGCTACACCACCTCGGGAAACGGTCCCTTTTATTGCTATTCCTACTATCCCGATAAGGCGGTAAATGACTACTCGCGTAACCTTATCTGCGAAAACATCCGCTTTGAGGGTATGACAACCGCCCCCGGATTCAATCTTGACGTTGACGCAATGGATGCATCCGGTATCTACTTTGACGCGGCATCCACCAAGCAGATGTTTGGATTCATCGCTATGTCCAGCGTAGTTCAGGCAGGCGGCGAGGCGATCTATACCGTTCGTGACTCGATGTTCAGACAGAAGACCAATCAGATTCTCAACTGCAACGTCACCACGGGTGCGGGCGGACACAATATGGTCAAGAACGTAGCCGGATGCTCCAAGGTTACCGTTAATATTACCAACAACGTCTTTATCGACAATGATTCGGGCGTTGCTTCGAACAATAACATCATCGTTCCGCAGATCAAGAGCGATAACGTGTACTTCAACATTATCGACAACGTATTCAAGGTTTCGGGTGTTGCTTCGGATAACTTCATAGCTATCCACGGTGCGACCGACTCCCGCGATCTCGCATCGAAGTTCGTTGTCAAGGGCAACACCTTCGATAATATCCCCACCGCACTCTCGCTTCCTCAGTCGACTACCGAGGTCGATATGAAGGATAATACCTACAGAAGCCCCAAGGACGATCCCGCCAAGTCGGTCGTTGACGGCGTTCCGAGCACCGGTACCGTCGATAAGAGTGCAAAGACTCTCAAGGACAGCGTAACCAAGGACGAATACAAGGTGGCGATCACCACCTCCGCGGGTAATACCTTCAAGGTATACTCCGATAAGGAACTCACCAAGGAGATGGCAAATCCCGTTAAGCTCTATAAGGAAACCAACACCTTCTACATTAAAATTATGTCTGCAAACGGAGTGAAGGAAGAAGTGTATACCGCAACCGTAACCACCACTAATCCCGCAAAGCTCTTCTTTGATATCGAAAACGAGGTCCGCTGGCTCGGTAGAACCTATTCGATGGACGGAAAGCACTATTTCAACTGGTCCGCGTCGGGATTTGAATTCTCCTTCAAGGGCAGCGGAGTCCGCGCAGAGATCGTATCGAACGCTCCCGGCGGAGGTAACAACGCGTATATCAAGATATTTATCGATGGCGTTGAACAGCCCGACGTTGTACTTACCAAGGCAAATCAGACAGTAACTCTTGCAGAGGGACTTGATCCTAACAGCACCCACACCATTCGTGTTGTAAAGAGAAGCAACGCGCGTTCATCGACCGCCGCTCTCGTTTCACTTAAGCTTAACGACGGCGAAAAGCTCGCTCCTCCCGCAGAGAAGGCAAGACTTATCGAATTCGTTGGCGACTCGATCACAGTCGGTTACTCCGCATCCAAGGAGGCGAGCACTACTACGTCCTGGAGCACCGCTACCGAGGATGCTACCAAGACCTATTCCGAGTATATTGCAAACGCGTTCGGTGCAGATTATAGTGTAATCGCAGTTTCGGGCAGAGGTATCGCCCGCAACTACGGCAACACGACAGAAAGACTTATCCCCCTGCTTTACGCATCCCTTGACGACTACAACCGTGAGGGCGTGAAGTACGATTTCAAGCGTAAGGCTGACGTTATCGTTATCAACGCGGGTACTAACGATGCCTCGGGTAGCGTTACCGGTCTTACCGCAGCTGAATTTAGCGCAGCTCTTAAGTCATTCCTTCTTGACGTCCGCGCGAAGAATCCGGACGCGGAGATCATTTACGCATACGGTATGATGAGCACCGGTTGGACTCCTCAGATCAAGCAGGTAGTCGAAGAGCTCCGCAGCTCGGGTGACACTCATATCACTTACCTCAAGCTCAAGCCCTGCAGCGGCAAGGAGCTTGGAATCGCAAGCCATCCCACGGCAGATGCTTATATCAGCCGCGGTGATGCTATCATCGAGCTGATCGAGCAGCTTACCGGCTGGAAGGCAGGCGAAGCTCCCGAAATTCCCGAGACCACTACCGCACCCGAGACCGAAGCTCCCGTTGTAACAGAAGCTCCCGCTATCACCGAAGCGCCTGCTACGACCGAGGCTCCCGCGGTCACCGAGCCCGCTCCCGAAAAGAAGGGCTGCGGCGCATCCGCTGTTTCTGCGGCTGCAGTAGTTGGTGCAATTGCGACCGCTGTTGCTCTCAAGAAAAAGAGAGACGAGGAATGATTCAAAAATTCAACGTCAGCCGTGACGATTCGATATACGAGGCATGGCCTGACGTAGTGCTCACCGACGGCGGAAAGCTGGTCTGTGTGTTTTCGGAATGCGAGCATCACAAGAACCGCGAGGCGGCGCGCGTGATGCTCACCGAAAGCACCGATCGGGGCAGAACGTGGTCACAGAAGCATCCGCTGACCGAAAAGGGACACGCGGGCGAGTATTTCAACTGCGCGCGCATCTCAAAGCTGAATGACGGTTCGCTTGCCATTATCTGCGACAAGGTCTACGGAAACGAAAACCGAGAGGCTGAAAACTATCTCTGGCTCGGTGATTCCGAGGGAGAGATTTGGAGCGATCCGATCAGACTCCCATTCTGCGGAATCGTTCCCGACAAATACCGTCAGCTCAAAAGCGGCAGACTCATCGTTGCGGCGCACTTCAAGAGCGCTGAAACGGGCAAGCTCGAGCAGTATCTATGGTACAGTGATGACGAAGGCAAAACTTGGTCTGATCGCGTGACTGTTGCCGCAGATCCGAGATACAATCTCTGCGAGGTTTCAATCCTCGAATATGGTGAAAATAAACTCGTAGCATACCTTCGCGAAAATTCCCTCAAGGGATGTCCGATCCTCAAGGTACTCTCCGCCGACGGCGGAGAGACCTGGTCGGAGATATATAAAACCTCGATGGACAGCGGACACCGCCCCGTTTCGGGATTCCTTGCGGACGGCAGCGTTATGGTCACATACCGTTATATCCCCTCGGGAACGCAGAACATGTTTGCCGCTTTTATGAGTCGAGAAAGTATCGAGGCGACCGGCAGGCGCGATCAGCGCGTTCGCATTATGCCGCTTGATTACGACCGCAACCCGAGCCCCGATCTCGGATATACGGGATGGGTGCAGTTTTCCGACGGCGAGATATACGTTGTCAACTACATCAAGGACGAAGCCGACCGCGCGTTCATTCGCGGCTACAGCTTCTATCCCGATGACGTTGTCTTCCCCGTAAACGAAAACACTACAAAAAACGTATTTTGATAAATAAAAAAGGAAGGAAATCCGCGGATTTCCTTCCTTATTTATGTTAAAACATCTTATTGATCTCGGTCAGCGTTTTGCGGACGAGGAGGTCGCCGCCCTCGTGGCCCGAGGTGCCGCTTGAAACGTATGCGGAGTAGTGACCGCCTTTTTCTGCCTTTTCCGTGGGCAGATATCCCTTGTTTCCTCAGCAGAGCTGAACGAGGAAGGTCTGTGCGGCTTTACTGCGCGAGCGGATTCGGTTGCCGAAGTCGAGGAAGAGCTCGTAGGGGCAGGTCGCGAACGCAACGTCACCGAGCTTCAGGATGTGAATTTCGATCTCGTCGGTGTTGACCGTCTGCTGAACCTCGTAACGTGTTACCGTTCCCGCGTGGACGTGCATTGCGGCGCTGTCCTTGAAGGTGAGCGTGCCCTTATGATTTGCGAAGAAGGTCTTGATCGCCTCGAGCGCGCGGTCCTTTTCCTCAATGGTTACACGGCGGACGGGCATATCGAGTGCGATGACCTTGTGGACGAATTCCGCATCGGAAATATATGCTTCGATATCCTCGTAAGCGTAAAGGATCTCATCGGTAATTCTGCGAGCCGCGCGGATACAGCCCTTGATATCGAACATCGAGGGATCGGCGCGACGGTAGGGTACGTTTTCGCGGATGATGTTGGGATCGTTGATAGGTGTCTCGGGCTCGACCCAACGGATCATATCGCGGGGGCACTGGTCGCCCGCGGGAGAGCAGAGAGGGAGCAGATGAACGTCCGCGCCGAATTTCGCACGGAGATTTTTCTTGACGTCGCCCCAGAAATCGGCGGATATGATGCTTCTGTGTTCAAGTGTCTGCGCGGGGCAGGCGAGATTGGCAACAACGCCCGTGAGCTTTTCGTTCTCATCGGTGATGAAAAGCATCTCAATTCCGCTGTCGTTTCCGCCCTCAAGCTCAGTGAAGTTGGCGAAATTGGTGTCGCCCCACATCTTCGCGCTGCCGTCATCATAGCAAACGCGGCGGCACATTCCGACAGCTGCGCGGCCGAAGCCGGGAGCATATTTGCCCGCTTTGAGATCTTCATATGCAAGGACAGCCGCATCGGCGATCTTATGTGCGATAAAATCAAAAGCCGCCTCACCGTCGAGCAGATCGCCCGAATCCGCACTTGCGAATTCCTCGTAGCCAACGCCCTCGGGAATGTATTTGTCGAGGACGCTCAGCGTGCTGCCGTAGGCGTCACTGTAGTTAGAGTAGGAGATCGAGGTGTGCGAGTGGATCGCGTTGACGATCACCTTATTATAATAAGGAAAGTTTTTTTCGTTTTTCAGAATATCTCTGGCAGCGCAGAGAAGGGTGTAGCTTGTGCTTTCAAGGTCGCAGGAGCAGAAGATGGCGATATCCTCGCCCTCAACGGCAAGTGCCGTGACCGCGATCGGATCGCGAACCTCGTCGGTTATTCTTTCATAAAACTGACCTGCAAGATTTATCTTTTTCCCTTCGGGAACGAGCGAAACCTCTCCCCAACCGAATCTGAGCTTTGACATGGCGTGTAGCCTCCGTTTGATTAGTTGGTTATATTATAACTGTTTTTCGCACGGTTGTCAAGATAAAATATGAGCTTTTGCAAAAATATGAAACCGATGAGCCTCCGCAAATGACCGAAGAGACAAAAATATAGATTTTTGCGCGGTTTTGTGCTATAATATTAAAAAAGGAGGCGTGGATAAATGTATGCTATCAGAACTCTCGGACTTACCAAGCGTTATAAAGGGATAACCGCCGTGGACGGTCTTGATCTTGAAATTGCGCGCGGAGAGCTGTTTTCTCTGCTCGGTGTCAACGGCGCGGGCAAGACTACGACGGTCAAAATGCTGACAGGCTTGAGCAAGCCCTCTGCGGGCGAGGCTTTTGTGGGTGGATACGGTATAATCGGGCAAGCTGACGAGGTCAAGCGAATAATCGGCGTTTCGCCTCAGGAGACAGCGGTCGCGCCGAACCTTTCCGTGAAAGAAAACCTTGAGCTGATCTGCGGTATTTACGGTTTTTCAAAAGAGAAAACGCAAGAGAAGATCGGGGAGCTTTCCGCGCGGTTTGATCTTGACGGCGTCTTGAAACGAAAAGCAGCCAAGCTTTCGGGCGGATGGCAACGCCGCCTCAGTATTGCAATGGCGCTGATCTGCGAGCCCGAGATACTCTTTCTCGATGAACCTACGCTTGGACTTGACGTTATCGCAAGACACGCTCTGTGGGATGCGATCCGTTCACTTAAGGGAAGGGTGACCGTCATTCTGACTACGCATTATATGGAAGAAGCCGAGGCACTTTCCGACAGGATCGGCATTATGAAGGACGGCAGATTGCTTGCCGTCGGAACTGCCGATGAACTGAAGGCTCGCGCGGGCGTCTGTGACTTTGAATCCGCTTTCGTTGCTATCGTAAAGGAGGGGACAGTATGAGGCTTTTGACTTTTTCGAGAAGATGCGCGAAAGAAATATTGCGCGATCCGCTGAATCTATGCTTCGGGCTTGGATTTCCGCTCGTTTTGCTCCTGCTTCTCAGCGCAATTCAAGCAAACATCCCTGTGAGTATGTTTGAGATCGATACGCTGACTCCCGGCATCACCGTCTTCGGACTTTCGTTTATAACTCTCTTTTCGGCAACCTTGGCTGCCAAAGACCGCGAAAGCGCGCTTTTGCAGAGGCTTTACACAACTCCGCTGACGGGATTTGATTTCATTCTCGGATATATGCTACCGATCATACCCATCGCGCTCGGGCAGGCGGTGATATGCTATCTTTTTGCGATCCCGCTCGGGCTGACCGTCAGAGTGAACGTGATCTATGCCGTGATTGGGATAATCCCGATGGTGGTATTCAATATCGCGCTCGGACTCCTTTGCGGAAGTCTTTTGGGGGTAAAGCAGGTCGGCGGTATTTGCGGAGCTTTGCTGACCAATCTCTCGGCGTGGCTTTCAGGCGTTTGGTTTGATCTCGAGCTCGTCGGCGGTGCGTTTGGAAAAATAGCGAATGCACTGCCTTTCGTTCACGCTGTAGAATTTGAAAAAGCACTTTTCAGCGGTAATTTTGAGGCTGCGGGAGCGCACATTCTGCCGATCGTTATTTATAGTGTTATTGCTTCTGCGGCGGCGGTGCTGTGCTTTATCGGACAAATGAAAAAGCAGTAGGAAAAACTATGAAATATAAACTCATAATAGATAAAAATGCGGAGGAATCGGTGACCGTGACTGTTCACGCGCCGTCTGCCCTGAGCGAGCAGATAGAAAATCTCGTCCGCGAATACACGGGCGCGGACAGCATTGTGGGGTATCGCGACAATGCAATGCGCAGGCTTGCTTTTGCTGAAATCGAATGCATAACCGTTATCGACAGAAAAGTTGTGGCAATTGACACGGCGGGTGATCGCTACACCGTCCGTGACAGACTTCGCGATTTAGAGGAGATCTTGCCATCGTATTTTATCCGTATCAACAAATCAGCAATTGCGAACGAGCAGCGTATTACGCGCTTTGATGCCGTTTTCAGCGGAGGAGTTGACGCCGTGTTTGCTTGCGGATACCGCGAATACGTTTCAAGACGCTGCTTTGCGGAGATCAGAAGGAGGTATGAATAAATGAAAAAGCTTGCATCGGAATTTTTTCTCCGCGGACTGATTGCCGGAGGCTTCGGACCGATCGTATTGGCTGTGGTATATCTGATACTGAACAGCGTGGCAGAAGTGGATGCGGTCAGCACAGGTCAGATTTGCGTCGGTATAGTTTCGTTATACATCCTTGCGTTCATTGTGGGAGGCTCAAACGTAGTATACCAAATAGAACGACTGCCCTTGACGATTGCCATCCTGATCCACGGCGGGGTATTGTATGTCTGTTATCTGATCACATATCTCCTCAACGGTTGGATCGAAAACGGCGTGATGCCCATAATCGTTTTCAGCTTGATATTCATCATCGGCTTCATAGCGATCTGGGCGGTGATCTTTTCGGTAACCAAAGCAAATACCAAAAAGGTCAATGAAGCGCTGAAGCAAAAGCGGCAGAGCAGAGAATAAGGCTCAATCACGCCGTAGGCGTGCATATCATCCGCCGAAGGCGTGTATATCATCAATTCCGAAGGAATTGTATATCATCAAGGCGAAGCCTTGTATATCATCAAGCCGCAGAAATACACGCTCCGCGTGATGATATACGCCTACGGCGATGATATACACGCTGGCGCGTGATGATATACCAAGCCTGCGGCTTGGATAAAACAAAAGCACGATGCAACGCATCGTGCTTTTGTTTTTGGTGACCCGTACGAGAATCTGAACTCATGTGTGCGGATAAAATTGGAGCTAAACTGCAATACAGCTTGCCGCACACTATAGCGAGTTTGCTGTGCAAACTCGCGGAGTTCTGATTCTGTAAAAATAAGCATAAAGAAAGCACCTTGCGTTGCAAGGTGCTTTCTTTATGGTGAAGCTGAACTTTTCAAATCCGAAATGTCCCCATTAACAAACTCAACCAGTTGATCGAGCATAATTGTAACGGGTTGACTGCGATAATTAAACGATATAATAAGTCTGTCATCGAAAAGAACGATTGATTGCAGAAAGCTGTCAAAAAGACGTTGGCGCTGCCTTGGCATTGACAAGTCCATTTTACGGAATTTTTCAAAGATATACCAGATCTGATCCTCGGTAATTAGTTGAGATCCCATTTGTTCGCGTTCAATGTCACACTTGATTCTTTCTTCTTCTGCCTCAAGTTCTTCAAGGCGGGTTTTCGTTGAACGCGTGCACACTCCCATTTCGATGGCTTTGAGCATGTTATCAATAGAAGCGCGAATATCTTCGAGTTGCCGTTCAAGTATTGGGATTATTGTGTTTTCGGCTTTTTGTAACTCCATAATCCTATCGGCTATTTTTTGAAGATCGTCATCACTCATCAATATCTTCATCGTAAGCTTAAAAGCTATTTCTTCGATCCATTCCTTACGGACGGCTTTTTTGCGACAAATATGTTTTTTTGCTCCTACACACTTATAATAACGGTATATATTACCGTTGCTTTTTTGTGCGCTGTCGCCAACCATCATCGCAAGACAATCTCCGCAGAAAAGCTTTGTAGTAAGTAAATAATCTTCCTTAGCCTTCTTTCTCGCAGGAGCGCGTTTGTTGCTTTCCAAGATAGTAACGGCTCTATTGAAAATGTCTTCGGGAACGATTGCGGGAATTCCTCCCGGTGTAACGATATTGTTGTAGCGGTACTCACCGAGGTATTTGCGATTCTTCAACATATGATGAAGACTGTTTTTGTTGAATTCGTTTCCTTTTGACGTGCGAAGACCTCTGGCGTTAAGGTCGGTTATGATCTCTGTAACCGTTTCCCCGCTTGTATAGCGATTGAATATTTCAAGAACTACGGGCGCTTTTTCGGGATCGATCTGATAATGCTTTTCTTTGTCGACTACGTACCCGTATGGAACAATGCTGCCGTTGGATTGACATTTGAGAGCATTTTCGGTATGACCTCTTGTAACCTTTTCCGAAAGGTCTGCTGAGTAATACTCTGCCATTCCTTCAAGTACCGATTCAAGAATAATACCCTCTGCACCCTCGGATATAGCCTCGGTTGCGGAAACTACGCGCACATTGTTCTTTTTCAGAGCAGCTTTGTATTTAGCAGAGTCAAAACGGTTTCTCGAAAACCTGTCGAGCTTCCATACGATCACCACATCATACGCTTTTCGAGCACTTTCCCGGATCATTCTTTGAAATTCGGGACGGTTGTCCGTTTTGGCAGAGTAGGCTCTGTCAATATAATGCTCAATAATCTTGATATCGTTCTTTTGTGCAAACGCCGTGCATTCGCGAAGCTGACCTTCGATAGATTCCTCTCTTTGATTATCCGAGGAATATCTTGCGTAAATAACGCCTGTCATCTAATCACCCCTTTCGCGCTTATTTTATCATAAGTCTTCGATCCTTGCAAATGTGCGAGCAATTTACGCAGAAAATTTTTCAGTAATTCGTTTCTTGATCCGTTCAATGCGTTTTCTTACTCCACTTGCATTGGCATAACCGTAATCTTTAGCGAGCGCGGTCAAGGTTTCTCCATTGGCGTGACGAATCAAAAGCTCACGATCTTCGGGCGAAAGCAGAGCAAGGCATTGTTCAAGATATACCTTATCGATGACTTCGGCAGTAACATCGGTTACATCATCCAAAGGATAAGGTGTATATTGACCGCTTGAATCTAAGGGACCTCCACGTTCAAGCGATACTTTTTCAACAAGCTGTCCGTCGATAATATGCTCAATTTTGCGCTTGGCGTTTTGAAGTGAATAATTGTAAGGCTTGCCGCAGTTATAATCGGAATAATCGGGCAATTCCTTGAAAATCTCTGCAATCTGCGGAAGATTCATAAGATATGCATTGATATCCCACTCGCGTTTCAAAAACTCGTCAATATTATCCTCGTTGTATCCTTTGTCTGCCATTGCTTTAATAAGAGCATCACGCATCTCGGGTGTACTTTGAATAAGTGCGGTATAATAAGTAACAGTATCATAAAATGCCTTATAAAACAGCATAAGCGGATTATCTTCCCCCGAAAAGTGTGATGGTGGAAACGCCAAACTCAGATCATGGCGCGTATCCATACTTGTATCTTTCACGAGCTGCGAGAGCTCTTTAAGATGCTTTACCGCTTCCGGCGGCATTTCTTTGAGTGGAAGCGCGGCAGCTATGTTGGTTATGTCGAGAGCATCATTTTTGTTTTTCTCAACAACCTCCTGCACTGTCCCATCTCTAACGGTGTTTACAAGCGCGGTTACGAATTCATCCGCGATTTGTTGAATATCTTTTTCTTCTGGCAATAGTTTTATCTCCTATCTGTTTTATTAATTTCATATCAAAAGGGTGAGCATCAGAATAAGACAGAGCTTGGCTCTGCAATAAATCTGATACTCACCCTTGTCTCCCGATTTCACCGCCGGGAGGATGGTTCACTTTCTATTAATTATTATTAGGAATAAACTCGCAAATGTCTTTTATATCGCATTCAAGAGCGATGCAAATCTTCATCAATGCATCCATGCTAACTATTTGATTCTTTCCTAATTTTGCTAAAGTAACTGTAGATATACCGCTCATTTGGCGCAGCTCTGTCTTGTTTATTCCTTTATCTATCATTACTTTCCACAGTTTGTTATAAGATACTGTCATTAAAACTGTACCTCCTCATCTGTATATTCGATGTTTTTATACTCCTCGTTAAAGAAGTTTAAAACAGCCTTTAATGAGGGAGCGCTTTGAATATGGGGGTTCTTTTGATAAAAGATATCATAACAATACTTAGCTAAAACTGAATTGCCCAAGTAGTTATAAATCATAGAAAGCAAGAAGAGTAATTGAGTTTTTTCTTCATCCTGCTTATATGCATCATAAATGAATCGTTCCAATTCTTCAATAGTTTGCTGAGGGAGTTTATCGATGGATTGATAGGTGTAATAAGCCTTATTAATATTTGTTGATGAGTTGTTTTGATATAACTTCAAAAACACTTTATTGAATTTTAAAATAGGATCATTTCTTTCGGCAGTATTCATACAGTTAATAGCTCCCTCAACATCTCTATTAAGTACAAATAAGCAAATTCCTTTTAGTACGTTTACATCGTACTTTATTGATTTGATGTATGGCATATTGATTGCTCCAAGTGCAGATTGGAGATATGAAGCATCTCGAGAGGTTTGATATAGTGAATACTGTTGTCTTGCAAAAACAAAATAGCAAAGCCCTAATCTGTTGTCAAGGGTTTGCTTTATTTGATCAATTGTGGGACAATTACTGAAGGTGGGGAGTGACTTTATTTCTAAAAATAATTTGGTAGCTTCTTCAATATTGTTACAATATAATTGCGTAGTTGCCAATATGAATTTGAATACATATTGTAAAATATCGGCGTTGCTTTCGAAATCTTGCGTTTGAGTCTTTTTATTAATAACAATTTTTTTCAAGGGCGAGAATGCAACACTGATATCATGCCAGAGGAGCTGTTCCATAGCTTGAATTAAGGTGGGGTGTATTATGCCCAACGTAAGATTTAATTTGCAAAAAAGCTCTTCTCCTTCGCCGCCGTTAATACAATCACCCAAAATTAGAATTTGGCAGTTCGATTTCTTTAAAAATTTCAAACCAGCGTCTTTGCCATATTCTTCAAAACGTTGATAGTACTTCGCAGCGACAAAGTCGTTGACAATGACAACATCGTACTTATTTAAGTGATTGGCGTTAATAAGTTTTTTAAACGGTCTGACGAATTTGTCGCATATGGTTTTATATTGTTGGGGTTCTGTATATGAAATGCAGAACACAATTCCGATTTTCCCTTTTTTGGCTTTGGGAATGTATGTTCGCATAAAGATAATATATGCGCCAACAAGAATAGGTGCAATTGTTAACAATATTAACAAAACATAGTCTATATTATTGTACCACAGAGAATCTGGGGTACTTTTAAGATTATTATAGTTGGCTGTTACCGCAGCTATCAAAATTAAAAAAAGCATAAAAAAGGATGAGTTTTTTCTCCAGTCGATTAATGCCTTAAAATAATCCATAATAATATCACCTCGCTTGAGGATATTATATCACAAATGTTTTATTTTGTCAAATATAATGTTTATTTGTCTAAATAAAATATTTAAATATCGAATTATTTCAAGGTGTATATATTATATGTTTGTTTGTAAAAAAATATCAAAAAGGTGAGCATCAGAATAAAACAGATCTTGACTCTGTAATAAACCTGATACTCACCCTTATCTCCCGATTTCACAGCCGGGAGGATGGTTCACTTTCAATTATAAATATTAGACTGCTTGGATGATTGGGAGTGCAACGTACCCTTCTGCAACCGTCGGTTTCTCAATTACTGCAAGCATCGTCTTACATCTGGGGCATAGGTATGTAAGTCCTGTAAATCCGGGCTCAGCTATTCGCACGGTTACGTCGCGCTTTTTCCGCGGATCATTGCTGTAGAGAATGGTGCATCCGCAAGACGGATTCGCACACCTTGCTATAGGGTATTTATCTTGTGTAGCTTTACGCAATTATATTCCCCTCACTTTATATCTTTGATAACTTTAAGGGCAATGCCCTGTATTTCAATTTTGCTTGGCTTCAATTCACGAAGCTCCTTGGTATAGGTTTTATTTTCTGCCATCAGCCATGGACGACTGTTTTCGTGTCTCATAAAACGTTTCAAAGTTGTACCTGTTTCCGTGAGTACTGCAACAACTTGTTTATCATAAGCCTCCTTGGCGCATTTTATGAGGACAAGGTCGCCTTCATCAATGCCTATGTCGATCATTGAGTCTCCCGATGTGCGAAGCAGATAACAATCACCGTCGATCCACTCTTCAGGAATGGCAACATAGCCTTGAATCATCTGCGAGTTGTCTTCGGGCTTGCCGCATACAATAGATCCTACAATGGCAACGCGTCGGAACGCTGACTTCATCTTTTCTTGCCCATTGATGGAAAGTGTATCCTGGCCGTTATATTTGATAACCCCGCGATCGCGGAGCGTGGTCAGATAACGGTATCCCACCGATTTGCTCATTTCCATATACTCAAGTATATCCTTGAATTTTGGCGATTCACCGTTGTTTTCACTTATGTAGCGGTGAATAAACTCCGCCATTTGATTCAGTTTGTCTTCATTCATCCTTTTCATAACTGCCTCACAAAAACTACGCGCGATAAAAGAACCAAAAGTTCTTATATAGTATATCACATAACGAATCGTTTGTCAATACTTTTTTGAAAATCCGTCTGGTAATTAGTGCTATACAGAGTTTTTTCTTGACTGTAAATAGAAAAGGTGGTATTATATACTTGAAAACTTTAATTATTTGTCAGAAATCCGAAAAAATGTTGTCTTATTTAATGAAGGACGAAAGAAAGGAGGCGGTCTTATGAATGACGAGCAGAGGATCATCGAGCTGTTATTTGAGCGCGATGAAGCGGGGCTTAGTCTTTTTGAAAAGAAATACAAGGCTTTGTGCCTGAAGCTTGCTCTTGACATCACGGGCGACCACCTGACCGCAGAGGAATGTCTGAACGACCTTTATCTCCGCCTTTGGAAGCTATCCCACCCGAGCGGCCCGCATCTCTCAAGAGCTTTGCTTGCCGCATAATCAGAAATCTCGCATTGAACGCCCTCAAGGCACAAAACAGACAAAAGCGGAGCGCGATCCTTGAAGAACTCGATGAATGCATACCCGCCGATATGCCCGATTACGAATCGACGGAGATCGGACACCTTATCGACTGTTTCCTTGAATCCTTGCCGAAGCTTGATGCGCTGGTGTTCGTGCGCAGATATTTTTATTCCGAGCAGGTCAAAAAGATTGCCGCCGTAACCGGACTTTCGGCACTCAAAGCGGATTTTTGATACCGTTTTGATACCAAATAGAATAATGAACAACGGCAGAGATGTAAAAGTCTCTGCCGCTATTTATTAAAGATTCTGTGGCACCCATATTTTTATATCAGTTCACACATTTTTTGAAAAAATATGCTATAATTATAAAAAAGTTTTCGTCAGAGTGTAGTGTGGGCGGGAGTATTCCCGTTTTTTAGGGTGAAGGACCTTCAAGAACACACGAAAGGAGTGTGAGTTATGGAAGATAAGCAGATAGTAGATCTATATTTTGAGCGCTCGGAGTCTGCTATCACCGAGACCGAAAAGAAGTACGGACGGTACTGCCATTACATCGCATATCGCATTCTCGAAAATGACGAAGACGCAAAAGAGATCGTCAACGATACTTATCTCAAAATGTGGAATACGATTCCACCCAATCGCCCCGATCCGCTAAAGCCATACGTCGGGATGATAAGCCGTCAGCTTTCGCTTGATCTCTATGAGAAATACCACACGCAGAAGCGCGGAGGACAAGTGATGCTTGTTCTTGACGAGCTTGCCGAGTGTATTCCCGACAACGACAGCGGAGAGGACATTGGCGAGAGCGTTGCTCTGAGGGACGCTCTAAATAAGTTTGTTTGGTCTTTGCCCGACAAAACGCAGAATGTTTTTGTGCGCCGGTATTGGTACTCAAGCTCCGTAGCCGAGATTGCGGAGGAGTACAGAATGAAAGAAAGCTCCGTAACCGTCCTCTTGCTCCGCACAAGAAAGAAGCTGAAAGAATTTTTACATAAGGAGGGCTTTGACGTATGACGAATACAAATATTTATAGGAGCCTCGGCGGTCTTGATCCCGAACTCATCGCAAAGGCTGCTCCTGCCGAGACGGTGCAAAAGAAAAAAAGAAACGGGTGGGTAAAATGGGCTTCGCTTGCGGCGTGTTTTGCTCTGATTTTGAGTACAATCATCGTGATACCGATGTTAAGCAAGGATGAACCCTCATTCGGACTTCCTACTGATATAGACAATATTATTTGGAATACGGATATAGGGGATGCACCCGACATCAGTATACAAGTACCGTTATGGGAAGGTTGGCGCGTGGATTCATATTCACTTTATCAAAAATTGGATAGAGCGGCTCCCAATCAATACTTTGCGTTGCATATATCTAAAACCTTTTCGGACGGATTTGTTTTCAACGGAAAAACCGTAGCTCAAATAAGGCAAGAGAAAGAAGATAAATGTAGCCTTTTTGAAAAACTCGCTCAACTTCTAAAAGATGGTGATGTGTTAAAGTACGGTGACTTGGTATATACGATAGGGACTCCCGAAGGTGAAAAATGGGCAAAAGAGCTGTACGACCAACGGATTGAATATTACGGTGAAGATCTTTTGTCGAATTATATAGTGGACGGTGAGTTTAACAAAGCTCAAGTGGAGGAAGATAGTTCAAATGTTTTTGCCGAAGCGGAACAGTTAGAAATTATGGCGGATGATGCATACAAGGCTTATCACAGTAGCTACGTGGATGATACTGAAAAGGTTTTCTCTGAGTTGGGGTTGTGTACTATCGTTAAGAACAATAAATTGTTTGTTTTCATTCAAAAAGAAAAGCTTGCGAATCTTGAAGTGGTAGACAAGGGTAGTTATAAGTTAAGTCTTGCAAAGCGTAGAAATTATGAGCACGAAGAGGGCGATATACCCACTTATGAGAATAATGTAACGGGTTTTGCACTTGAAAAGATTGAATGTGAGACTTTCGATCATTCCTCGCGATTTGCAAAAACGGATGCAGAGTTGATTGATAAAATCAATGCTATGATCGTAGCAGGGCAGTATGATACAGATAGAATTATGATTTCGATAACAAGCAGTACAGCTTTATCCGAAGAAGTTTTCAAGGACATAAATTATGAAACAATCAACGTAACGAGAAAGTATCAAACAAGTGCTTTTGCCTGGTTGTCTGTTAAGTATGAGAACATCAATCTTGAAGCATTGAAGGAAATATCCAATATGAATACGATTAAATTTATAAGCATCTATTTGGAGATTGGAGTTCCTGAGCTTGCAGGTTGAATAATAAGCCGCCAATCATTCGACGACTACCACAAGGAAAGGCGGCACCTGCAGGGTGCCGCCTTTTCCAATGCAAAAATGTAAACTTAAATTCTCTGCAAACTTCTTGTTTATGGTATAATGAATTACACCGAAGAACCGTACTTCCGGGTGATATCATTGATACCATTTTGATACCGTTTTTTCGTAGACGCCATAGATAAAGCGGAAAAAGGCGGTCAAATCCCCCGAAAAACTATGTCAAAAGACCTTAATTCACTCGATATAATGCTAATTTAAGCGAGATGGAATATATACATATCGGGAACGCTGGTTGTAATTATTGTACGAAGGTAAATTTTCTCATAATCAATCATAACTTATGATTTTTTATTAAATAGGGTGTCGTAAACCCAAAAGATTTACGACACCCTACTTTTTATTTTATATTATTTTGCTATTCCCGGGAAAATGATCTGCACTCCGAACATATCGCCTTCCTCGAAGTAGTCGATCATTCCGCGGTGGTCGGAGACGATCTTTTCTACGATCTTGTGACCGAAACCGTGCGAGGAATTATCCTTTTTGGTCGAGCGGAGGTCGGGGTTGTTTTTCAGCACCGATTTGCCAATCGTGTTTTTGAAGATGATCATTCGGCTTGCGTTTTCGACAGAGAAAAGGATCTCTATCCGTTTTTCTTCAAGCTCCGAGATCGCTTCGATGGCGTTATCGAGAATGTTGCCGAACAGGCAGGCGAGGTCGCGGTCTTCGATGTCAGAAAAATCTGCGATCAGACCCGAGATTACTATCTGAGTATCTGTAAGCGCGCTGAGCTTGGAATTGATTATATAGTCGATCGTCTTGTTTTCCGAGCGGATAACTCTGCCCATCGACTCGATCTCGGGTATGAGCTTTGCAAGGTATTCGCGGCTTTCGTCGGCTTTACCCGCCTCGAGTTGGGCGTTTATAACCGAGAAATGATGCTTCATATCGTGCTGAATTCGGCGGACGTTCTGCCAAACTGCTGTGGTCTCCTCGTGACGCGCGCTGTCGAAGGCGGTCTTTTCTTCGAGGAGTTTGAGCTCGTATTCCTTCTTTTGCAGTCTTTGAATCTGCGCGAGCATGAAATACAGAATAATATTTACCAAAAGGAAGGAAACGATCAGCACGGCGATCTGCGAGCCGAGAGTGCTTGCGTGATCCGTTGTGGCGATCACCATTGTCGCGCCAAGTCCAAACACCGAAACCGCAGAAACCGTGAATGTAAGCACCGCATTCAATCTGCCAACTTTGCCATCCACATTTACTAAGGCAAGGATCAGGCGAAGAAGCGTAAAAAGTATTATCTTGTGTAGAATAACGTAAATATATCTTACCGTCGAATCGCTGCCCATAAGGTGGGATTCAAAATCCTGCGTTATCATCGAAATCACGATAAAAAGTGTGCTGCTGACCGCCATCAGCGAAACCCAAAACAGACATACGGCAAGTATTTGTCTGAATGAAATGCTATACGCTGAAAGAGCGGTATACATCAAGGTGATCGCAGCGCACAACAATATTGATACCGTATTAAAATCGGCAAACAGCTTGTCGCAAAAAACGGTTACACATAAAATCAGCAGAACCGCGCCGATCTGATATCTCCTTTTACTTTCAAGCTTACAAAACCTTGTTACGAACCATATCGTGAGGATCGAGTCAAAAAGTGTTGCCGCAACTTCGAACATCTGCATCATCTTGAATACCTCCTGCGGACGAACTTCATATAGGTTTCCTTAAACTCGGAACGGCGGGGTGCCGCTATCGAGAGGACGGCGCCATCCTTCATCGTAACCGCGGAGCTGCTATGCGTTTCCGAAACGTGCTCGAGGTTGATTATATATGCCGAGTGGATCTTGAAAAATCTCTTATCGGTGCAGATGCTTTCAAGCGCCTTTATCGTGCCGCGGCATTTGTAGGTCGCGCCGTTTTCGCAATAGATATTATAATAGTTTTTGTCGTTTTCAAAATATAGAACGTCGCTCGGGCGGAGGGTGATGTTTCCTTCGGTCGAGTTAAATGAGAGTGCCTGCGTTTCCGAAAGGCACTTTTCTATCGCCTTATCGAATGCGGATGGCAGCTCTTCTTTAAGATGAAGCTTACGCAAAAAGCGGAAGGGACTGTAAGCGAAGGACTGATAAACGTAATTATCGTAAGCCGAGACGAATATGATGAGAGCTTTCGGATCCTTTTCGGATATTTTCGCCGCGAGATCAAAGCCCGTGATCTTCGGCATATCTATATCAAGGAAGATAATGTCGAAATCCATCTGCTCCATGAACGAAAGAACGAGCTCGGGCGAGGTGAAGGTGGGACCGATCTTGAGATCGAGATCGCCCTCGTATTTCGCGGCAAGCGCGGTCAGCTCTTCGGTCAGCGTTGTAGCAAAGCAAGGATCGTCGTCGCAGATAACTATTCTGATCATGTTTTTACTCCGTTGTGTTGATAAATATATTATAGCATATCGGCGCGGAAATGTAAATGTTTTATGCTATTATAATTATACACTAAATTCGCTTCGAGCGCAGATTTTGGGATAAATCGCTTGATTTTAGGGATAATTTGAGAATTTTGATCAAATTATCCCAGAAAATGCACTAATTATCCCACTTTTTGCTTTTGGGCGGAATATGTGATATAATATAGATGCGGTCGGGTAAGACCGGAAAGGAGATAATGATGTTATCACGAGTAGAAAACTATGAAATGTGGGAGTCGATATACAATTGGATCGTTTTTCTCGGAGAACTTGCACTGATAGTTCTGGGATGCGTGATGATCTATTTTATTTACAGATATTTGAGAGTGGTTAATAAACGAACGAAAGCCGTTAGGAACCTGAAAAAGAGTGCAGCGAGGGCGGGATTCAAATGCCAAAAGACCGGCAGTTATCTTAACTTCGATTCACACAATATGGAGACTTGTTTTGTTTTGACCAAGGGGCTTACTCAATATAACGTAAGATTCCTTACGACATTTGGAAAGAACCGCACCCTTCGTTTTTTTGCTCCCGATGCTTACGTTAGCGAAAAGAATGTCGGTTACATTCTTCTTAACACCACCGCGGCACACTACATCAATTTAGCGAGAATATTCAGACCAAAAAATATCCCCGCAGATATGCTCAAATTGACACACTCAGAAATGGTCGAGTTCCCCAGTAATACTATCTACACAAAGGGAGTCGAAGTCCTCCAAAGCGGAAACGTACACGAAATTGTAATTTTCAATCCCGTCCCTCTCAAGGCATTTTTCCTTGACAAAACAACCTGGACACAGGTGATTGGCGGTGAGACTTGGCAGAATTTGAGCTTTCACGATATCGGAAGCTTTTGCTCGATGTTGGAGCGAACTTACAACTAAAGACACAAAGCACACCTTTAGCGGGTGTGCTTTTCTGTTACGGTTGGGATAATTGGGGTGATTTGGGATAAATCAAGCATTTCAGGGATAAATTGATACCTTCGACCGTTTTATCCCAAAACCGCCGCGAATTATCCCATTTTATATTTTGGCGCGAAAATTGTGATATAATGATGATGCGGTCGGATAAGATCGCAAAGGATATACAACGGAGGTTTATTATGAAAAGATTTTTATCCGCGATTTTGGCAATTATTATGATTCTCTGCTCTCTCGCATCTTGCAACGATGCACAGTCCGAGGAGACAAGTGCCGAAACCACTTTAAGTATTGACGAAACAACCGCAAAACCCGAAAAGCCGGAAGTGCCGCTGAATCAGACAATTAATATTATGTGTAATACTGCAACCATAGATTTGGTTGAGTATCTTGTAAAGGGCTTTAAATCAACCGTATACGGTGTAAAGGTAAATCTTACGGTACTTGAAGACGGACGCAACGGTTGCGAAGAAAAGCTTGCAGCAGATGTTCTGGCACAAAACGGTCCCGACATTTTTATTATTAATGATGAGATCTTCTTCAATACATACGATTATATCAAAAGCGGTGTGTTTGCGGATATTGACGAGCTTAACGCAGTTTATGACTATCTCCGTTGGGATAATTACAACCAAGATGCAATGGACTACGGCATCGTTGACGGAAAGCGCGTTATATTCCCGATATTCTATTCTTTCCCCATCCTGATCGGAATGAAAGAGGTTCTTGATGCGGAAGGTATCAAGTACGGCGACGGTGTAACCTTTAAGGAATTCGCCGAGTCTTGCATTGCTTCCTCTATGCCTGTTTTTGACCGCCCAGAATACGCATATCGTTTTTATCGCTCTGTCGGTCTTGAAGTTATCGACGAAAAAGAAGGAACGGCAGATTTTGAAAGTCAGGAATTCAGAGATTTTATGGAGTGTTATGTTCAATTATTCCCCAATATATATAACGGTGGCTACAACGATTTGAAAATCAGCCACAAAGGATATACAAATGATTTGTGCGGTGCACTTCTTGCCGAAGAAGTACTGTTCTACAGCACCGACCGCTATAACTATCAAAATTGTAATCTGCCGATCATTGACACTATCATCACAGCAATAATTGAAAACGGAAACACACCTGTAATAACCTACGTGCCGACAATGGACGGTCAAGGTGTTGCAGCAAGAGTCGAATATGCTCTTGCGATCAATTCGAACACCCAATACCCGGAGGCGTGTATGCAGTTTTTGAGATATGCATCAAGCCTTGAATATTGCGCCGATGATGAATGGCACAGACCCCTCTTTATAAATAACAAACACAGAGAAGCGATAAAAGACGTCTTCTACGGCGAGGAACTTGAAGTTTCTGCAGATTACAAAAAGAGATCCTACAGCTTTGATTATGAAGATCTGGACGAAGAAATTCTTGGTTCCTATTATTCAATTATTAACAGGTTGTATTTCCCCAAATTTGTAAGCACAGACCCTCTGAGACAGGTGGCAAATATATCGTGGGAGGTTGATGCAAACGGCATGAGCCTTGACGAAGCTATAAAAAAGTACAAAAAACAACTCGAACTTTTCCTAACCGAATAATATGAAACGTATTTTTATACGGATGAAAAGGATCATTCCGCCGCTTATTATGCTCGCGCCGAGTATTGTCGGCGTAATGATCCTTTACATCATCCCTCTCATAAATAATTTTTCCGAATGCTTCACCGAGGGCGTGAATGAAAAGGTTTATGTCGGCTTCAAAAATTTCACCGATCTCTTTTCAAACAAGGCTTTCGCACTTGCGGTCGGCAATACTCTGCGATTCTACGCCATTGCCATTCCCGCGCTTTTGATAATTCCGCTTTTGCTTGCTCTGGCGGCAGTCAGAAACAAGAAGATCTCTTCCTTTTGCACCGTCGCGATGACTATGCCGATCGTTATGCCGCTTGTTTCGGTGATGCTTGTGCTTGACTCGTTTTTTGTAAGTAATGGGTTTCTCAATTCCGCGCTCGAATGGCTTGGTATGACCCCAATCGACACGCACGGCGATGGTTTTTCTTTCGTTTATCTCGTTATCGTTTTCGTGTTCCGCTATTCCGGATACAACTTCCTGCTTTACCTTGCGGGGCGCGTGAGGATAAAGAAGGAGTATTACGAAGTCGCGGCACTTGACGGTGCGGGCTCGGTGCGGAGCTTTTTTAAGATCACACTTCCGCTTATGATGCCGACGTTTTTCTTGACTTTTATTGTCACGATCATCAATTCCTACAAGCTTTACCGCGAGGCATATTGGATCGGCGGAGATTACCCAAATGAAACGATCTATATGATCCAGCATTTCATCAACAACAATCTCCACTCGCTCAATTATCACCGCCTTGCAGCCGCGAGTGTTTTGATTTTGATCGTCACGCTCGTTATCGTCGGTATACTCTTCTTCATTCAAAGCCGCGTGGAGGTGGAGTCATGATAAAAGTGAAAAGAATTCTCCCGCGGGTGGGTTTGTTCTGCCTGATGGTTTTGGTTGGACTTATATGTTTTTACCCGATGGTTTCACTTTTGTTCAATTCCGTGCTTAAACCGAACTATCTGCCGAGAGGGCTTCTTTCGAGAATTTCGCATTTTTCGCTCGGGCAGTATTACGAAAGCCTTTTTGAGAACAGCAAGTTCTTGCGCGGTCTGCTCAATTCGGCTTTGATGGCGTTTTCGATCACGCTCGGGCAGATTGCGATATCCATCCCCGCCGCATTTGCGCTTGAAAAATACAAGATCCCCGGTAAGGAGATCTTGTTTGGAGTTTATCTTATTCTTGTGCTCCTGCCTTATCAGGTACTTCAGCTTCCGCACTATCTCTTGATGAAGGAATGGGAGCTGATGGACACGCAGATCTCGATCATTCTGCCGAATATCTTTTCGACGATCGGTGTTTGCATTTTGCGGCAGGGGATGCGATACGTTGATAATTCCGTGCTCGATGCGGCGAAGATCGACGGCTGCGGAGATTTTAGACTTCTTTCAAAGATGGCGATTCCCGGCGCGGCTCCGAGCATCGTTGCCGCAGCACTGCTCATCTTTCTTGATTCCTGGAATATGGTAGAGGCGCCGAAGATCTTTCTGACTTCGGTAGATAAAATGCCAATTTCGGTGATATTTACATCGGTTTCCGGCACGGGACGGAATTACGCGATGGGTGTGCTTTGCCTTATTATTCCTTTTCTGCTTTTCGGATTGTTTGCGGAAAAGCTTAAATCATTCATAGATACCGTGTGAGGTTAAAATGACTAAATTACTGAACAATAAATTTTTCTTTCTACTCGTTGCTTTTCTGCTTTTGATGATCGTTTGCTTTTACGCATCGGTGACGATAGAAGATCTGAGAACACCGCGTGTGACGCTTGCCACGATCAAGGAAGGTGCGCTTGAATATTCTTATTCGGTTTCTGCGCGCGCGGAGGCAACTCCCGATACAGTTATTCTCTGTGAGAGCGACGGAGTTGTAACAAAATGCGATCAAAACGAGATGACCGAGATGAAGAAGGGAGACGTTATTATCACCATAGACGAAGTCGATATTGTTGCGCCTGCGGATGGGTATCTGGTTGATCTGTATTTTGACCTCGGCGATTCGGTCAAGACAGGTGAGAAGGTTTGCACTTATCTAAAAGCGGTCAATATGGTCTACGTGACCGTAACAGTGCCAAAGGCAAAAGGAGAGACCTTTGAAGTTGGCGATGACGTCAAGGGCAAAGCCGTTCGCGACGGCAAGGCGACCTCGATCAAGGGAACAATAAAGTCGAAAGCGCTTGCGGCCAATTACACAGATTATATCTTTACTCTCGCCTTTGATAACACGAAGGGCAAGATAGAATTCGGCGATAGTCTCGATCTTGAACTGACAAGACAGGGAGATGCACACGACTGTGTTATCCCCAAATCCGCGCTTTTTGCCACGGATAAGGATGATTTATATTATGTTTACCTCGCCGAAGCGCTTGAGGATGGCAGATACGATATTTACCGCTACGAGGTCACCGTGATCGAGGAAAACGATATTTATGCCGCGATAAAACGAAATTTCAGCAAGGATAAGTTCGTTGTCACCTCGACGACGGCATCTCTCGGCTCGCACGCCGAGGCAATCGAGGAATGAGGTGGCTATGCTTCGTATAATACTTAAAAAATCCGCGCTTGTTCTGCTCTTGATCGTCTTATTACTGCCGATATTTTTGCCACCTCTTTCTTTTTTACAGAATCCCGATATAAAGGTCTGGCACAGTCCGTCGGGATTCACCCTTTCGGGGATTGAGAAATATTCGGATTCATGTACCTTTGCGGCGAAATATAAAACCGGTGTCTATGCTGTAAGCGCAGGATTCCTCGATGCAGTCGGATTTGACCTCATAATTGGCAGAGATTTTGACAGCGGAATTGTCAGCAGAGGTGACTGCGTTATTGCGGTCAGCAAATCTTACGCGCTTGAAGAGTTTTTGAGCGTCGATGTTCTCGGGTGCACGGTTGAGATCAACAAGGTTCAATACAAGATCAGCGCGGTTTTTGATGACGAAACGAATGTTTTTGAGGATATTGCGGGAATTGATTTCACCGATACCTTCTTTATTCCATACACCTCGGTTGCCGATTACGGTGAATTGAAAGTTGCCGCGGTTGTTTGCGCCGGTGAAGTCCCGGAGGAGCTCTCGCTTCGATTGATGAAAGCAAAATCGTCGGATATCGTATATTACAAAAAGCAGATGCGCGTGACGCAGTATGTTATCTTACTTGTGTTATCCGGAACGGTTACATTTATAAACCTCATCCGATTCCGCAAAAGCAACCTCAAATGGATATTCTTGATTTTGCTGTTTGTTATTCTATTGCTGATAGTCTGCGCTGCCGGGAATCTACCGAGCGATGCGGTGCCGCAGAAAGGCAATGTTTTTGATTATGAATTTCATTTCGAGGCGTTTTATGAGATATTGGCTTCGTTGATCAATGGAGAAATGAGATCAGCGCAAAGATTATTCTATATAAACAAACTTGCATTGACCGTGTATGTATTGATAATTGCCCCAATCTGTATGTGGATCAATGCTAAAATGAACAAGAAATTCTGAATACTATACGAAAAGCTTAGCTATTGATAATGGTTGTTTTAGTGTGCAGGTATTAATGATGTTGCAGGTGTTTTTCATTATTATATAAAATAATCCTCAGAAATTAAACTTAATATTATTCCTCCGAGAGCAACCATTATGGTTGCTCTCGGAGGTTTTGTTTCTTTATAATACGATATACGACAGTACTTTACAAGATGTGAGATTTGTGATATAATGTAAGCAATTAATGTTGTGGAAGTAAATTGCTCCGCATTAGCTCAACTATTTATACTGCAGGAGAGATGTTGATCATGGCAAAGAATAGAGAGAATAAAACGAGGGAAGATATCCAAAAGCCTGATTGTGTAAGCCGCATAAATAAAGGCAAGATAGACTTTTATTACGTGTATAAAATTGAAACCCAAAAGTCTTATTCGAAAATTTGCAAAGCTGTAAGTAGAAATATAATTAGAGTGTACAAAAAGTATAGCTCAAAATTTTCTAAGTGTATGGCTGATTTGAAAACGGATTTTCAAAATGAAAAAAATACTGCTGAGT
>JAFOEU010000101.1 GCA_017387685.1 Clostridia bacterium | reverse complement strand
GTTCACAACACCGAGAACAATACCGTTTGGTGGGAAGGTCTCGATAACAATCCTCCTACACCCGGCAACGCTATCGACTGGCAGGGCAGACCTTGGGACTGCACCAAGTTCGATAAGAAGGATAAGTCCACCTGCGGTGCTCATCCCAACAGCCGCTTCACCGCTCTCGCAAAGAACTGCCCCTGCATTTCTTCCGAGTTCAACTCCCTCAAGGGTGTTCCCGTATCCGCAATCGTATTCGGCGGACGTCGCGCAAAGACCGCTCCCCTGGTTTACCAGTCCTTCGACTGGAAGCACGGCTCCTTCGTTGGCTCCATCATGGCTTCCGAGACTACCGCTGCAGCTGCAGGTGCAGTCGGCGTAGTTCGTCGTGACCCCATGGCTATGCGTCCCTTCGTTGGCTACAACATGGGTGACTACTGGAAGCACTGGATCGAGATGGGCAAGGTTATCCCCAACGCTCCCAAGATCTTCCACGTTAACTGGTTCCGTACCGATGACGAAGGCCACTTCATCTGGCCCGGCTTCGGTGACAACCTCCGCGTTCTCGACTGGATCCTCGCTCGTTGCGAAGATAAGGTTGACGCTGTTGAGACCGCTATCGGTTTCGTTCCCAAGGCTGAAGACATCAACATCGAGGGTCTCGAGGATGTTACTCTTGACACCATCAAGGATCTTCTCACCGTTGATAAGGCTTCTTGGCTTGAGGACGTTCAGAACATCAAGGAATTCTACGCTCTCGTTGGCAACCGCGTTCCTGCTGAGATGTACGAGGAGCTCGCTGCTCTCGAGGCAAGACTCAACGCTTAAGTTTAAAGCTTATAATAATAACCCCGACCGAATCGGTCGGGGTTATTTGTTTATTTATTGATTTCTTCGACTTTGATAAGATTGGTGTTTCCCGATTTACCCGTAATATCACCGCCGGTGACAACGATCTTGTCGCCCTTTTCAAGTGAAAGTACATCTGCGGCTGTATTCTTTGCGATGTAGAAAAGTACGTCGATAGAGGTATATTTCTCACACATTACGGGCATAACTCCCCACGAAAGGGCGAGCTTGCGCCAGGTCGTTTCATTGGTGGTAAGACCGATGATCGGAACGGGTGCGCGGAAGCGGGAAACGAGGCGCGCGGTCATTCCCGAGAGCGAGCACGCTACGATCGCCTTGGCATCAATATCGATAGACACCGCGCAAGTCGCGTGCGAGATCGCGTCTACCGAATTTTTGATCTTGAATTCGGAGCCGTAGAATTTTGAAGCGTAATTGATATCGCTTTCTGCAGTCTCGGCGATCTTTGCCATAGTCTGCACCGTCAGAACGGGATATGCACCGACAGCGGTTTCGCCCGAAAGCATGATCGCGCTCGTGCCGTCGTAAACTGCATTCGCAACGTCAGAGATCTCCGCACGGGTGGGACGGGGATTATGTATCATCGACTCGAGCATTTCTGTTGCGGTGATAACGCGCTTGCCGAGAAGGCGGCATTTAGTTATAAGATGCTTCTGGATTGCGGGAAGCTTTTCAAAGGGCACTTCAACGCCCATATCACCTCTTGCAACCATTATGCCGTCGCAGTGGTCGCAGATCTCCTCGATATTGTCATAACCCGACTGATTCTCTATCTTCGCGATAAGATCGAGGTATCCGCCTCCGATTCCTTCAAGATATTCTCTGATGTCGATCATATCCTGCTTGCAGGATACAAAGGAGCACGCAACGTAATCGACTTCATTCTTGACGCCGAAAAGGAGGTCGGCTTTATCCTGCTCGGAGAGATAGGGCTGCTTTAAGTGCTTTCCCGGGAAGCTCATACTCTTTCTGTCGGATAGCTCGCCGCCGCAAATAACGGTGCAGTTGATATCATTGCCTTCAACGCTGTCAACCGAAAAGATAAGCAAGCCGTTGTTGAGCAAGATCTTATCACCGGCAAAAAGCTCCTCGTTAAGCTTTTTATAAGTTACGGATACCTTCGTTTGGTCACCGATAACCTCATCGGTCGTGAAGGTAAATTTATCGCCTTCAGCGAGCATTATCTTACCCTCGGCAAAGGTCTTGATACGGAATTCGGGACCCTTGGTATCAAGCATTATTGCAATAGGAAGATTGAGCTCCTTGCGGACTTTTTTTATCGCATCTATACGTCTTTGATGCTCCTCGTAAGTACCGTGGGAAAAGTTCAGTCTTGCGACGTTCATACCCGCAAGACAAAGACCGCGAAGCACCTCTTCGCTTTCGCTTGCAGGACCTATCGAGCATACGATTTTTGTTTTTCTCATCATTTCACCGCCTTAATCAACGTTTGTTTTCTTGATCTCGTTCAGTTCTTTGATGAAGGTCTCAATATCCTTAAACTCACGGTAAACGCTCGCAAAGCGAACGTATGCTACGTCATCAACCTCCTTGAGCTTGCGCATTACCATCTCGCCGAGATCGCCCGAGGTTACCTCCTGGCGAAGTGAATTATGGAGTTCGGCTTCGATCTCCGCGGCGATCTTCTCCGCGTTTACGGGTCGCTTCTCGCAAGCCTTCATAAGTCCTGTAAGGAGCTTCTGACGGTCGAAAAGCTGCTTGGTGCCGTTTTTCTTGATAACGATAGTCTGAACCGATTCAACGACTTCGAAGGTTGTGAAGCGCTTCTGACAAGCCATACACTCGCGGCGTCGGCGGATATTGTTACTTTCGATATTCTGTCTGGAATCTATTACCTTACTCTCAAGGCAACCGCAATGAGGACATTTCATATAATAAAAACCATCCTTTCAAAGAAATGAAATATATATATTATATGATACCACATTTTTATTGATTTGTAAAGACTTCAGCCAAAATTCGTTTCAAATAACTCTGTCTAAAATGAATTGATTCTTTAAATCCTCCGCTACGTCAGACAAAGTACAAGGAGTTACCGTATTTTCAACCACGGATTTATAAAATTTCAGCACTTCACCGATCCGCGAGGCAAAGAGACAAGTGGATACCTCTTCGCCAAGCTTTGCGCTGACCGACAGCAAAACGCCATCGCTTGTTTTAACTGCTCTCAGTTCGTAAACGAGCACACCCTCTGAAAAATCGACCTTGTTCTTTCTGAGCAAAAGACCTCGGGGTGTTTTCTCTCCCGTAAAATTATTCATATCGTCCTCCTATGAGCAAGCTTTGATATATAATATGATACCACATTGGGTATTTTGATTGCACGGAAGATTTTTGCAGTAAATTTTGTATATTTTGCACAATTAAACAAAAATATAACCATTACAGTTGGGAACTCAACGACATCAGGTACGACATTTTATCCTTATCAAGCAAGATCACACTCCCTTTTCTTTGTTGCTTCCACTCGCAGACGGGAAAAATTGGATAAAAATGGTGTGATTTTCGATCACGATGCATAATCAATTCCATTATTTTGCCATTGATAACGCTTATTTTTTATAGTATAATTAAATATATCGTTGTTTTATGCCGCAATATTATGTATATTTTTAAAATATTCATTACAAGGAGTTACATATTATGATAAAATACTTGAATTCTAAGTTTTCATCAATCGGCAAAATGCCGCTGTTGTTTTTCAGATGCGGTTGTACTGTGGTCATTTGCGCGTTGTGTGCTCTTTGCTCGATGTGTTATGAGGATTCTTTGAAGGGCGGGAGTGGATTGGAGCTTTATTACGCGCCGATGCTTGAATACGTAATGATGACCTTTATTATTTTTTTGGGAGGGATGTTTCTTCTCGACCTGGCAGAAAAAGAAAAGTCCGCAGGAAAATGATCCTGCGGAGCTTTTTTACTCTGTGTATTCTTTATAAATCTCGATTATCCGAGC
>JAFOEU010000100.1 GCA_017387685.1 Clostridia bacterium | reverse complement strand
GTTCTTGGAACATCTCACGGCGATAGTCCTCGTTGGCAATCAGATCATAATACCTCTGCTCGGTCGCCTTGGTCAGCCAATTACGTTCTTCCTCGTCGGGACTATGCTCCCAACCGAGAGGCAGATCAGCGGGACGGAACAGCTCGGCTTTCATGGAAACGGTGTTAAGGAACTGATAGTTCAGCTCGGTCACTTCCTCGGGTTCAGCCTTGCTGATACCCGTCACGTAGAGCGCGTGGCGGTACATTTCACACACGCGGATATATTTGAACCAATGGTATCCGCTTTCCTCAAGCCATCCGAAGCCCTTCAACTGACTCTTCGTGAGAATTAGATTGATCTCACTGACAGGGTGAGTATTGCCCCATATATCTTTAATTGCCGTAATGCCAACGCCCAAAAGCATTTTGCGGAAGTCCACCTCGTGAACCATTCCCTTGATATAAGGCATACGGATCTGAAACGAATGATGCTCGTGGCGCTTGGAAAGGGTTTTGTCTATCTGCTCCGAGAACTCCTTGGAGATAAGTCCTTCACCGTCAAAGAGCGTGACCTTGATATCGGTCTTGGTTTCGACACGCTCATATTTGCGGACGTTGCCTTCGCCCGTGGCATCCTCCACGGTAATGACGTCCACCCCTCTGACAACTTCCTTGGGGTTATCAATAACAACGATACTGTGGTTGCGCCAAAGGTTCGGTGCTTCAATTCTCGTTCCGCTTGAAAACATCAGACCATTGTAAGCGTAGAGCTTGGAGAGCTGACAATCTCCGATCTTCATATCAAGCGTCATACGAGAGTGAACCTTGCCGTATACGTCAGCGCGGATAAAGGCAAGGCGAGCGTTACGGCTCATACTTGCCGAGCGTTCAAAAGCGAAATACTGTGCCTCACCGTTGCCGAAGTCAAGGAAGATACCTTCGGGGCGGAACATACTCTCCGCCTTCTTCTGCCTTGTAGCAATTCTCGGGTTGCTGTTGCTTCGGTCAAAGATGCCCTTGAAGTCAACGTAAAAGATAACGTCGGAAAGATCATCAAGCATGGTATCAAGAGCCGAGTGTTTGTAATCATCACCCTTGACGGCGCACATAGCTTGGAAGAAGATGGCGTTGTCCTCTTGGTAGGTCTCGCCCTGCCGTACAATGGTGCTTTCGGTCTCGCGCTTGTTCAAATGGTAATGATAGCGGTCGGGATCAGCGTTATATCCTTTGGCGTAGGCGATCAATGCCTGCGCGGATATGGTATGTATTTTATAACGGATATGGGACATTGTTTCGCCTCCTGTTAGTAGTTCTTTTTATCATTATACCATATTTTTGTGAATTTTTCAATAGGTGCAGTAAAATGAATACTACTCCCATAATCCCGCCCGATGTACGCCCTTTTCGGCGTTTCACGGGTAGGTGGTACGTTTACCCTCGGAAGATATTTTCACGCCTCAAAAGCCAAAAGAAGCCCTTATAAATGGGGAGAAATACGCCCCATATACGCCCTCTTTTGTGTGACATCGAGCGGGGAAATATAGCGAGTGGTAATATGAATACTACTCCCATAATCTTAAAATCGGCAACCGCAGACAAGCCCCCCGAAGCAAATCGGAGGGCTTTTTCTGTTTGCAAATAAATTTACGCCATAAGGCAGAAAGGAGATTCCAATGAGTGAATCTACTAACAAAACCCCGTCCGCGTTGTCGGACACTCAAGACGTCTATTCATCGCCTTATGAAGAGGTGAACGGATGTCTTTGCAAG
Source organism: Clostridia bacterium (assembly GCA_017387685.1). GTDB lineage: Bacteria > Bacillota > Clostridia > Oscillospirales > CAG-272 > CAG-390. The sequence goes on along the minus strand of JAFOEU010000100.1, from coordinate 477 downwards.
GTGCATATCACGAAGCAAGGTAATTTTTACGTAAGACTTTGTAATTTCGCACCCAAGATCGTCAGCGAACTGACCATCGATGATGGCACGGAGCTGACACGCAAATACCGCATCGGAGGTGTGGACGAATACGGTCGTCCTCTCCCCGAATTTGAGATCGATGCCACAGAGCTTGAAAAGATGGATTGGCTTCACAATCATCTTGATGCCTCCCTCGATCTTGAGATCATCCCACAAGTGGAAAAGCACGTGCGCCACGCGATGAAAAGCACGGCAAGGTTTGCCACAAAGAAATCCATCTTCACCTTTACAGGGTGGAAGCAGGTGGATGGCAAGTGGGAATATCTGATGCCCGGCGTCGGAGATTACGACGTTCAGCTTCAAGGAAAGCAGAAGCGGTACTTCCTTGATGCCGACGTCAAGGATTTCGATTACGCCGAGCTTGCAGGGTTCTTCCGTCTTGACCTTATCCCGATG
>JAFOEU010000099.1 GCA_017387685.1 Clostridia bacterium | reverse complement strand
CCTGGGGCTTTCATTTCAATAAAAAAATGACGCCCGCCGATCATGATCAGCAGGTCCGGAGCGCCGTGATGTGCGCTCCATTCAATCTTGCGGTATTGACCGCCCGCGGCTTTTATCCGCCGCTTAAGACGGTCGCTCAGTGCCCCCTCAGGCGTCATACTATCTCCTACAGTTAGCGCTATCCCAGCGCTGCTCCAGGTCAACCGGGAGAACGCACTCACAGAACCAGCGAAAATAATGATCTTCCGGGTTCTCGTCGAATGTGGCCATTGCCGCGCCGTAAACTATATCGTCATGCTCAAGGCCCGTGTCTGTATAATTATTTTCGAGGTACTGTTTAAGTCCTTCACGGGTCCAGATATCGTCAAACCGCGGATCTTCTGCCATGCGGGCGTAAATATCATCCTCAGTCGCAAATACCCGGCCGCAGATCCCGGTACCCTCATAATTCAGATCCAGGATATACTCCCACATCCAGTCGCTGTCACCGATCGGTTCGGCGTCCTCATCCGGCTCACCGGAGGCGGTCAGATCTTCAACATCATAAACGTTATACCAGTCGTCGATATAGAAATACGGATCCGATCCGCAGCTGGCGCAAACGTCGTTAATATATGCCGCCTGGTCGGCGATGCACAGATTACGGACTTCATTTTTCGTTAATTTAAGCATAATTGTTACTCCTACTCACATTTAGGGGCCTTTGCCCCTCGTTAAATTATAATTATATAATTTTTCGTTCAAAATGCAAGTATTTTTTAACAAAAAATGCGAATACACTCAAATATTTTTAATAAAACGTATGAACTGCAGCACCGAGATCGCTCTATTGATCTGATCCTCATCCAGCAGCTTGCCAATATTGAGCATAACTTTGCCGCCGGCATAGCTGCCGGCCTCTATGCCCGCGTAATGGCTTTTGCTTACCCCCAGTCTCTCAGCCGCCTGGGCCTGAGTCAGTCCGGCAATCGCGCGGATCCACGCCAGGTCACTGACCTGTAAATCGTCAAATGTCATTTTTTCCTCCTATATCCTGATAAAAAATACATATTCTAACTTTACCCCTTATTTTTCCTTTTATCTCTTAGCCGGCTCCGAATCTTTGCCAGTGTGATAACAGCTTGCAAAGCATCCGGATCGACGTTCCCCTTTTCTATCAGTGCACCGCGTAAATGTGTATATGTCGCATACTCGGCACCGCTTAACTTGATCAAATTATCCCGGTCAAGGTTCTGCGGGTTACCGTCGGCGTATATGATCCGGTCGGTTTTCTGCACCGGATCCTCCGGATGATATTTGTTCCACATGAACCTCCCCGCCGGTTTCCAGCATTCGTTATATGCTCCGTTATCCTGGACCTTAATCAGGCATCCGCTTTTAGCTGTATAGCTGATCGAACCTACGGGCCGATAGTTTGCCGCCTGCTGGCCTTTTTTGAACTGCGTTTTTTTCATGTTTGCCAGCTTTTGCGGGTCGTCGGTCACATAACCCTTAACACCCTTATTCACCGGCGTGTGACCCGGTTTAAAGCGGTACTTCTTGCCCTTATCCGGCAGGCCTTCACCGCTCAGGCCGTTACCGATCTTGCGGTAAAAACATGCGGATACGATCGCCGCCCTACTGCGCGACTGATTAAAAACGCGGTTAAATTCATCGGTCAGCTGCGCAAAGGGCGTACCCGGAGCGTGCTCCCGCAGCCAGGCTATCTGCTCCGGCGTGAGCTTACTCATCCTTGATCACCAGTTCTTTAATTCCTACAGCCCCCTTATCGGCCGACGTGCGATAATACTCCGCATAAGTCTTGGCCGCGGCGATCTGAGTGTTTGCGTTTGCTATGATATGTGTTGCAATATCGGCCATTGCACGGGCGCGGGTACACTCCTGCTCGAGTTCCGCACCGGTCAAACTCTCATCGTTCAATCGCTCAAGCTGCATGAATAAATGGTCATTAAGATCAGTTAGCTTATTCTTCATAATTCCGCCTCCCTCACCCATGCAAAGGCCTGGTCTGCTTTACTGCTCTTACCGCGCGGGCGGACTATATACGGCCTCTCAATTCCCGGTACTCTTATAATGTCCTGCATGTAGCCGTGTACACGGCGCTCCGGATCGTCAAGTGCTGCTTTTGAGTTCGCAGCAAAAACCCACGCCAGGGAGCTGGTGTTCCAGCTCATACTGTCATTCGGG
>JAFOEU010000098.1 GCA_017387685.1 Clostridia bacterium | reverse complement strand
TTTCGGTTGATCGGGGGCGCTGCTCTCTACGGTGATAATTTTATTTGTTCATATTGGTTTTGTTTGGTTAAATAATTTTGTACATCAGGGGTGAAGGAGCGAAATCCTCCCGCTTGCGGGAGGATTTACTCCTTCCAAAACGGCGCCGGGGCGGCGCCGCTTTGAAGCACGGAGGGAGTTTCGCCGTCTGCGGACGGCGACTTAAGGAACTTTTTGAAAAAAGTTCCTTAAGAAACCTCAAAAACTTTTAAGCTGAATTTTATTTTGAAAAGGAATATAAAACAATGAAAAAATTTTGTGCACATCGCGGTCTTTCCAAGTTAATGCCCGAGAACACTCTGCCCGCTTTCGCGGCGGCGCTTTCTCTCGGTGCGGACGAGATCGAATTTGATATCAGACTCACCAAGGATCAAAAGCTCATCGTTTCCCACGACGGAACTCTTGAGCGTATTTCCGACGGCGAGGGCAAGCTGAAGGAGAAAACTCTCGACGAGCTTTTGCAGTTGAACATCGGCGTAAAGCACGGCTGGGAGGTCGGCTTCTGCACCGCAGAGGAGGTCTTCGCGCAGTTCGCGAACAAGATCGTCTTCAATATGCACCTCAAGGAGCACGGCGAGGATGGTTATCTGATCCGCGAGCTCGTCAAATTGGTCGAAAAATACGATGCTTGGAAGAGCGTCTACTTCGCCGGCTCTCCCTCCGAGCTTGAATGGATGGAAAAGGTCGCGCCCGAGATCCCGCGCACCGCTATCCAGCTCCCCAAGGACACCGTCGAGATCTATGAAATGGCAACGAAATACCATTGCTCGGGCGTTCAGTTCTGGCTCGATATGTTCGATGAGGCGCTCATCGAAAAGATGCACGCGGCGGGCATCAATTGCAATCTTTACTACGCCGACACCGCGGAGGATTACGACAAGTATTTCTCGATGGGCATTGATACTCTTTTGACAAACAGAATGGATCTCGCAAACAAGTGGAGAAAATGAAAAACGTAATTCTTATCGTAAATCCCGTTTCGGGAAAGCTTAAGGGCAAATCCGCACTCTTCGGAGTGATCGAGGCTTTGTCGGCAAAGGACGTTGTTCCGACCGTTCTTTTGACAAAGGGAAGGGGAGACGCCATCCGTATTGCGCGCGAAGCGGCGGCGCTTCATGCCGAGGGCAGATGTGATGCCGTGCTTTGTTGCGGCGGCGACGGAACTCTCAACGAAGTTCTGACCGGTCTGCGCGAGGCGCATTCAAAAATGCCCGTCGGATATATCCCCGCGGGCACGACAAATGATTTTGCAAACGGTCTCGGACTCCCGCTCGACCCGCCCGAGGCGGCAAGGGAGATCGCGGAGAACTTAAATCGCGGAAAGCTGCTCAATTTCGACCTCGGACGCTTCGGCGCGGAGCGTTATTTCAGCTACATCGCATCCTTTGGCGCGTTTTCATCGCCGTCCTATACCACGCCGCAGTCGGTCAAGAATAATCTCGGCTACCTCGCGTACGTCCTTTCGGGCGTCAACGACTTCTTTAAGATCAAGCCGATTCATACTGTTTGCACCACGTCTGAGGGTAAGCGGATAATTGCCGATCTCGCATTCGGTGCGGTCAGCAATACGCGTTCTGTCGGCGGAGTTGTGAAGCTCGGCGAGGATGAGGTCGATATGTCGGACGGACTTTTCGAGGTAGTGCTTGTAACGATGCCGAAGGACCCCGCGGAGCTGAGTCAGATCGCAATGGCGGTTATGCAGTCGGATCTGCATAACTGTAAGCTGATCAAATTTTTCCGCACGCGCCACGTCACGTTCGAGATGCCCAAGGGCACACCCTGGACGCTCGACGGAGAAAAGGCGATCTGCCCCGGAAAGGTCACTGTGACGAATATCCCCAAAGCCGCAAACCTCGTCCTCGACACCAAACAACGCAAAAACTAACTCCCCCCCACCGGCGGCAAAGTTTTTGAAGATCCTTAAGAAACTTTTTTCAAAAAATTTCTTAAGCGGAGCCGAGGCAGAGCCTCGGACCAATGCGAGACCTTCAGGTCTCGCCACCGCGCTTCAAAAATACGAAGCTTGCTTCGGATTTTTGGACTTAACCCCCACTTCCCGATTGTAGGGAAGTGGGGGTTAAGTCATTCCTTCATGATATCGCTTGGGCGCAAACTCCCTCGTACAGGTGCTGACTACCTTCCCCATCCCCGTCCGCAAGCGGACGGGGATTTTTAGTGCGCGGGAACTTGTTTGTTCAGCGTTCCGGACATCGTTTTTTGGTGCCTTCGGCACGCGATATGCCTGCGGCACGATATGTTTCACACGATATATCTTCGATACGATATGTTCCGCTTTGCGGAACGTGAAGGTAAAAATCCGCTTCGGCGGATTTTTTCATCTTTATTAAATTTCGCCCTTGGTTTTGTTTGGGAGCGAACTCCCTCGTACAGGTGCTGACTACCTTCCCCACCCCCTTCCGCAAGCGGACGGGGCTTTTTGTGTGCGGGAACTATATTTCCGAGCTGTAAGATCGTATGGCTGATTTGATTCTGATTGAAATTTGCCCCCGGGCAAATTTCTACCTTTACGTTTCGCAAAGCGAAACATATCGTGCCGCAGGTATATCGTATCCGCGAAGCGGATATATCGCGCTTGCGAAGCAAGCATATCGCGCGCCGTCCGCAGACGGCGCAACTCCCGAACTTTATTCTACCGCACTCTTTACCCCTATGCACATATAAAATTAAAAGCCGTAGGGGACGGCGCCCCCGACGTCCCGAGCAGCACAAAGGTTGTTATTTGATGATGTTTAGGAGTAATAATTTAATTATACCTGTAGGGACCGACGTCCTCGGCGGTCCGAGCCCAATGGAATTATTGCTTTGCATATAATCAAGAAAATAGCATTATATGTTCTTGATTTTAGACACATAAATAATTTAATGCCCACGGACCGCCGAGGACGTCGGTCCCTACTGTGATAATTTTATAATTTCCATTGAATATTATCTATTATTAATTTAGTGCTGCCCGGGACCGTCGACCACGCAACATCATCTTGTTCGTTTTTTGTATAATAATATATAATATATAACAAAATCATTCAAATATAAACTTAATTCATATTTTACTATTGTAAATATTAAAAATATATGATATAATAGTTATTTGGAAAGTCATATGCGCGGGTTGCGCCGTGCATTAGTTTTATAGGAGGTCTGATTTTGAAGGAAAGTATCAGACTGCGCAGCGGGGCGACAGTGCCGCAAGTCAGCTACCGTGAAGCGCAAGCAAAAAATTATCTTGACAGAGCTACTCTCAAGCTCATGCATCTTGCACCCGACGGTGCACCTGCGGCGTATTCGGAAGGTAAAAACGGAGGCGTTGTTTTCTGGTTCGATCCCGAAAAGCTTACCGAGTCGGATCCCGAGCTCTGGTACGCGCCCGATGCGCGTCAGGAGACCGTCGTGCTTGAATCGGGCACCGAGATTGAGCGTATGTCTATGCGCCGTGCCGCATCCTTCGGCTATTATCCCAAGGAGCGACTCACCGCGATGCACCTCGAGGTCATCGAGGAGCCCGTTGCCTTCACACGTCGCAGAGATAAGGAGATCGTTTATTTCTACGACAAAATGACCACCCTCCGCATGCCGCTTATGTGCGTCAAGTGCGGTAAGGACGTCCGCTTCAAGAAGAAGCTCTGCCGCGCTTGCTATGAGGAGGATCTTGCAGTCCGCCGCGCTGAGGGAGATGCGCACAGAAACGCATACTACGGAATGGACCGCAGCCGCGTTCTTTTCTTCGACCTTGAGCTGACGGGCTTTTACGATCACGATGAGATCATCTCGATCTCGATCTTCAACGCCCTCGGCGAGAAGATAATGGACACCCTCGTCCGTCCCGTTCACACAAAGAAGTGGAAGCGCACCGAAAAGATCCACGGCATTACCCCCGAAATGGTCAAGGACGCGCAGACTCTCGAGGAGCTCACCCCCCAGATCAAGGAGATCTTCGCGGGTGCGGATAACCTCATCGCTTACGGTGTTTCGACCGACTACAGCCACATCAAGTACATTTACGCTACCGAAAAGGAGCGCAAGGCGCTTCATTCGAAGATCCGTTGCTGTGCTAACGAATTCGTTCGCTACATACACGAGCACCGCCCCGATATCGAGCACGCGAGCCTGACCGACGCGATGGCTTGCTTCGGCATCGAATGGGACGGCGTTGCCCACACCTCGATCGCCGACACCATCGGCTGTATGAAGGTCTGGGAAAGACTCTTCCCTCATTATTATGAGAGTGAACCGGAGGCAAACGAATGAAAGATTTCGGACGCAGACCTATGCCCACCGAAACTGCGGGCATAGAGGATATTCCCACCTTCCTGAAGGACGGTGTTAAATTCGCAAAGCTTATGACCGCCGCCGACAACGGCGAGCAGGGAGTTATCGAAAGCCTTTTGCGCGGCGCGGGCATTCCCTACGTCTGCAAGGAGAACACAACCGACTCCTGGATGCGCGTTTTTATGGGCTTTTGTACCTCGGGCGTTGATTTTTACGTCCCCGAGGATATGCTCGACGATGCAACCGTCATCGTTATGGGCGAGGATGCCGTAGAGCTGACCGACGAGGAGCTTGCCGCGCTTGAGGAAGAGGCAGCACTCGAGAGCGAGGACGAAGACGATGCGTGAGATCTTCCTTTGCAAATACGGTGAGATCGCGCTCAAGGGCGCAAACCGCGCGACCTTTGAGGCACTGCTCGTCCGCGAGATCAAATTCCGCCTCGGACACGTCGGTAAATTTCAGATAGTACGCTCCCAGAGCGTTATCCGCGTCGAACCCGCCGAGGAGCTGACCTCGGAGCAGTTTGACACCGCTTATGCGCTTCTCCGCAAGACCTTTGGCATCGTTGCCGTATCCCGCGTGGCGCAGACCGAAAAGAATTTCGACGATATCGTCGCGCTCGCCATTGAATATCTCGGCGACCGACTTGCGAACGCGCGCACCTTCAAGGTTGAGACCAAGCGCGCGGACAAGCGTTTCCCGATGACCTCGGACGCCGTCAGCCGTGAGCTCGGCGGTAAGATACTTTCAAGATTCAACCACTTAAAGGTTGACGTTCATAATCCCCAGGTTCTCGTCAAGTGCGAGATCCGCGATGACGCCGCTTATATCGGCGCGGGTCAGGAGCAGGGCGCGGGCGGTATGCCCGTCGGCTCGAACGGACGCGGACTCCTCCTGCTTTCGGGCGGAATCGACTCCCCCGTTGCCGGCTGGATGATGGCAAAGCGCGGCGTCAAGATCGAAGCCGTTTATTACGAAGCCTTCCCCTACACCTCGATCGAGGCGCGTGAAAAGGTCATCGAGCTCGCGCGTATCGTTGCGGGCTGGGCGGGAAGCGTGCGACTCCATATCGTATCTCTCACCGAGATCGAGGAGGAGATCGCCAAGAGCTGCAACGAGGACTATTTCACCCTCCTTCTTCGCCGCTTTATGATGACGATCTCGGAGCGCATCGCGATCGACTCGAACTGCAACGCGCTCGTCACGGGCGAGAGCATGGGTCAGGTCGCATCGCAGACCATTCAGGCACTCCACGTCACCAATTCGGCAGTAAATATCCCCGTTTTCAGACCTTGCATCGGTCTTGATAAGGAGGAGATCGTCACCTACGCGCGCCGCATCGGCAGCTTTGAGACCTCGATCCTCCCCTACGAGGACTGCTGTACCGTCTTCACCCCCCGCCACCCCAAGACCAAGCCCGAGCTTGATAAAGTCATCGCCGAGGAGCAGAAGCTCGACTTCGCCGCCCTCTGCGAAAAGGCACTCGCAACCGAGGAGATCATCACGGTTCGCGGGATCGAGGATTGACGGAGTCGTTTTGTTCGCATAAACTAAAAGACGAGCGCTCACGTTCGCCAACGGCGAACATATCGTATTCATATATCGTATTGCGCTTGCGCAATATATCGTATGAGCGAAGCGAATATATCGTGTTTACCCATTTTGGTCTTCGACACGGTATGCTACGCACGATATATCCTTCGGATACGATATACCTTCGGCACGATATGTCGGCTTCGCCGACGTAATTTTTAAAAAATTTACGCAATCCTATTGATTAATCACCAAATTTGTGATATATTAATATATTGGAAAGAAATTAAATTTGCGAAAGGCAGGTTTTTAATATGACCTACAACAAGAAAAACATTGAGGACATTCAGGTATCCGGTAAGAAAGTCCTCGTACGTTGCGACTTCAACGTTCCGCTCAAGGATGGCGTGATCACCTCCGACAAGAGAATCGTTGAGGCTATCCCCACCATCAAGTACCTCCTCAATCAGGGTGCGGCAGTTATTCTTTGCTCTCACATGGGTAAGCCCAAGGGCGAAGTTAACCCCAAGTACTCCCTCGCTCCCGTAGCGGCTCGCCTCACCGAGATCCTCGGTCAGGAAGTAAAGCTCGCTCCCGACACCATTGGTCCCGAGACCAAGGCTATGGCTGCAGCTCTCGAGTGCGGACAGGCTCTCCTTCTTGAGAACACCCGTTTTGACAAGAGAGAAGAGAAGAACGATCCCGAGTTTGCTAAGGAACTCGCTTCTATGGCTGAGATCTTCGTAAACGACGCTTTCGGCGCGGCTCACCGTGCACACGCTTCCACCGCAGGTGCAGCTGATTACCTCCCCGCAGTTTGCGGCTACCTCATCCAGAAGGAAATCGGCGTAATGGGCAAGGCTCTTTCCGATCCCGCACGTCCCTTCGTTTCCATCCTCGGCGGCGCAAAGGTTTCCGATAAGATCGGCGTTATCAACAACCTCATCGAGAAGGTTGATACCCTCATCATCGGCGGCGGTATGGCATACACCTTCTTCGCAGCACAGGGCTACAGCGTTGGTACCTCCCTCTGCGAGCACGACAAGATCGACCTCGCTAAGGAAATGATGGCAAAGGCACAGGCAAAGGGCGTTAAGTTCCTCCTCCCCATCGACAACAGAGTAGGTAAGGCTTACGACGAGAACACCGAGTATATGGACGTTGATTCCGATAACATTCCCGACGGTTGGATGGGTCTTGACATCGGCGCAAACACCCAGAAGCTCTTCGCTGACGCTATCAAGGGCGCAGGCACCGTTGTATGGAACGGCCCGATGGGCGTTTCCGAGTGGACTAACTTCGCAGCAGGCACCAATGCAGTTGCTAACGCAGTTGCAGAGAGCGGCGCGATCTCCATCATCGGCGGCGGCGACTCCGCAGCAGCTGTTGAGAAGCTCGGCTATGCAGACAAGATGACTCACATCTCCACCGGCGGCGGCGCATCTCTCGAGTTCCTCGAGGGTCTCGAGCTTCCCGGTATCGCGTGCCTCCAGGACAAAGAGTAAGTTTTTAGTTATTAGTTGTTAGTTATTAGTTGGAGGAGAATTTCCTCACTTCGTTCGGAAATTTTCATTTTTATTGAAATAATTTTCGAGCTTGCGAGAAAATTTCTACCTTCAACTAACAACTAAAAACTAACTGCTAACAACTAAAAACCTCGGTCCTCGCACCGAAATATACCAATTTCAGCTATCTAAATTAATTTGTAATTTTTGAAAGGTAGGATAAACATATGAATCCCGCAAAGAGAAGAACAGTAATCGCAGGCAACTGGAAGATGAATTTCACCCCCGCAGAGGCACGTGAGTTCATTAAGAACGTAACTCCCCTCGTTGCAGGCAAGGACAATTGCGACATCATTTTCTGCGCTCCCTACGTAACCATCGCGGCAGCTATGGAAGCAGCAGAGGGCACTAATATCAAGATCGGCGCTGAGAACGTTCACTTCGCACCCAAGGGCGCGTACACCGGTGAAGTTTCCGCTGAAATGCTCCGCGCTATCGGCGTTGAGTACGTTATCGTAGGCCACTCCGAGAGACGTCAGTACTTCGCAGAGACCGACGAGACCGTTAACCTCCGCACCAAGGCTGCTCTTGCAGCAGGCATGAAGGTTATCCTCTGCCTCGGTGAGGTTAAGGAAGAGAGACTTGCAGGCATCACCGATGAGGTTGTTGGCATGCAGACCAAGCTCGACCTCGCAGGTATCACCGCTGAGGAGCTCAAGAACGTAATCATCGCATACGAGCCCGTTTGGGCAATCGGCACCGGCCTCACCGCTACCCCCGAGCAGGCACAGGAGACTTGCGCAGTTATCCGTAAGGTAGTTGCAGGTCTTTACGGCGAAGAGGTTGCAGAGTCCGTAACCATCCAGTACGGCGGATCTATGAACGACGCTAACGCTGCAGAGCTTCTTGCAAAGCCCGACGTAGACGGCGGTCTTATCGGCGGCGCATCCCTCGTTCCCGAGAAGTTCGCTGCTATCGTAAACGCGGCACAGTAAATTGTCGCTTCGCGACAGTTACTAGTTACTAGTTGCTAGTTGCTAGTTAAAGGTTGATTTTCGCTGAGGCGAAAATCTTCCTATATAATAAAACCTCGGATATCGCATTTTGCGGTATCCGAGGTTTTTATTTAAAATTCAGATTTCCGAACGAAGTGAGGAAATCTTCCTTCAACTAGCAACTAGTAACTAGCAACTATCGCGAAGCGATATACCTCGCTACACACACTCCGCTTGCCGATGCCTGCGAGAGGGAGTGGGTTGTTCCGCCGCAGTCGCCGATTACGAAGAGGTTTTCGTGGCAGGTCTGGAGGTGGTTGTCGGTGTCGACCTCCATATTATAGAACTTGACCTCGACGCCATAGAGCAGGGTGTCATCGTTTGCGGTGCCGGGGGCGATCTTATCGAGGGCGTAGATCATCTCGATGATGCCGTCGAGGATTCGCTTGGGGATGACGAGGGAGAGGTCGCCGGGGGTCGCCTGAAGGGTGGGACGGACAAAGGAGTCCGACATTCTCTTTTCATTCGAGCGCTGACCGCGGATGAGGTCGCCGAAGCGCTGAACCATAACTCCGCCGCCGAGCATATTCGAAAGGCGCGCGATGCTCTCGCCGTAGCCGTTCGAATCCTTGAAGGGGTGCGAGAAGTGCTTTGAAACGAGCAGCGCGAAGTTGGTGTTGCCCGTGTGCTTTGCGGGGTCCTCGTAGCTGTGGCCGTTTACGGTGACGATGCCGTTTGTGTTCTCGTTAACGACCGCGCCGCGCGGATTCATACAGAAGGTGCGGACGAGATCGCGGAATTTCTCGGTGCGGTAGACGATCTTCGATTCGTAAAGCTCGTCGGTCAGGTGCGCGAAGATCTCGTAGGGGAGCTCAACGCGGACGCCGATGTCAACTCGGTTCGACTTTGTGGGGATCGCGAGGTCATCGCAGACCTTCTCCATCCACTTACTGCCCGATCTGCCCGCCGAAATGATGCAGATGGGTGCCTCAAAGGTTTCATCCTTGGTGTTAACGCGGTAGCCGCCCTCGATCTTTTCAACGTCCTTTGCGGGTGTGCGGAAGTAGAAATCAACGGTGGGGGAGAGCTTGTTGTAGAGGTTTTCGAGCACGATGTAGTTTACGTCCGTGCCGAGGTGGCGGACGGATGCATCGAGCAGGTGGAGTCCGTTCTGCAGGCACTTGGTTTTGAGCTGGGAATTTGCGGTGGTGTAGAGCTTTGTGCCCTCGCCGCCGTGGGAGAGGTTGATGGTATCGACATAGTTCATCAGGTCGATCGCCTCTTCCTTGCCGATATATTCGTGAAGAGTGCCGCCGAATTCGGTGGTGATGTTGTATTTACCGTCCGAGAACGCGCCCGCGCCGCCGAAGCCGTTCATAATAGCGCAGGACTTGCATCCGATGCAGGACTTTATTTTCTTGCCGTCGATGGGGCACTTGCGCTCCGCGAGGGGTGCGCCCGTTTCAAGAACGGCAACCTTGAGCTCGGGGGAGAGCTTATTGAGCTCATACGCAGTAAAAATACCGCCGGGACCCGCGCCGATTATAATAACGTCATAATTTTTCATTGTCTTGCTCCTTTATTTTAAAAAGCATATTTTTCTAATTATATATTATCACATAATTGAAGGAAAATCAATGCTTTTTTTGAAATTTTCATTGACTGGGGAGAAGAAATGTTATATAATATAATAAATAATTGTTTGTATTCTATTGGGTGGCGGGTTCGCACCCAATAGAAACACGACATTTCCTATACGGAGGACAACTATGAAAAGAATTTTCGCAACAGTTTTATGCGTACTAATGCTTCTGCCGATGCTTCTCTCGGCTGTGCCTGCTTCTGCGGCGGGTGAGATTGAGGTAGGCTTCTCGAGCCCCGCGATCTGCACGGATGCGGGCAAGGCGGTCGATCTTACCAAGGTAAGCGTTCAGTTTGAAGCAGGCGCAAATCTCACAGCTCCCGCTGATATAGTTTGGAAGGACGGCAATAATACCGTCACCGCATACACCCCCGCGGAAAAGGGCGTTTATCCCCTGACCGCAACCGCAAACGGCAAGTCGAAGACGGTCTACGTCGTTGCGAAGAATGAGGGCGAGAGCGAATACGTTCTTTATGAGGACGATTATTCCGCAAAGCCCGACCTTTCGAAGTTCCGCATAATTCAGCAGCCCGCAGGTACCACCTTTGGCTACGATGAAGCTGAGGGCGCGATCTATCTTGACGCCTCAAACGATGGCGCGAGCCATATGCGCGTGCTTCTCCCCTCCTATCTTGACGCCTTTGGCGACGCGAGCTATTCTGCGCGCGTAAAGATCACCAAGCAGACCTCCACGGGCCGCTACGGCGCGCTGATCTTCCGCCTTCAGGATCCCGCGGGCAAGAAGATCCCCTACGTTCAGAATGCATTCAGATACGATATTTCGGCATCGAACGGTCTTGAGATCGCGGAGCGTACTGCGTCGGACGCTTGGAGCGTAACGAAGAAGGGCCCCGTTACCGGCATCACCGGCGGCTCGTACTTTGACGTTACTGTAAACTTCTGCGGAAGCACAGCAACAAGCACGGTAAACGGAAAGACCTATCTCACAGAAACTAATACCCCCTATGACGCGGGTGCAATGGGCTTTCAGGTTCGCGGCGCACGCCTTACCGTTGACAGCGTAAAGATCACTGTCAATCTCGGAAGCAAGGTTTCAAGACCCAGACCTCAGCTCCACGACACACGCGATCCCGAATCCAACATAGCTCTTGAGCCCGCGCTTATCACAGAGATAGCCACCACCGAGCAGCTGAAGGCACTCGAGACGACTCTTCCTTCTATCGCGATCTTTGAATGCGAGGTCGAGGGAAATGAGCTCGGCGTTACACTCGACAAAAAGTTTGTCAAGCTTTCCGATATTACGATCTGCGATCGCGTTATTCCCGCGTTCCGCATTGAAACCTCGCCTGAGGCTGAGGCGTTCGCAAAATACGTGGCATCTCTCGAGCTCCCCGACCTTTATATTATCTCGTCGAGCACTCAGATCATCCAGCAGGTGCGCTCAAAGAACAATAGAGTCTACGCTATGTTCGACACTACCGGAAATATCTGGGACGCCGAGGAGCTTCGAGCTCGCTGTATCGAGGCAGGCGCGCGTGGCGCGATCATGAGCTCTGCCACCGATATTGCATCACGCGATTTTGTTTCCTATCTTCAGGACAGATACCTCGTCGTATGGCAGGCGATCACCGAAAAGGATGTTTCCGCCGTCAGCGCGATCAATAACGGCGTGCTCGGTCTGATCACTCCCGACGTCAAGGCGACAGAGGCTTGCTTCACCAAATATTACGATAAAAACACCCTCGTCCGCACACCCGAGATCATCGGTCACCGCGGAAACCCCTCGACACAGCAGGAAAACACCGTTGCGGGCTCGGTTGAGGCGTTCAGACTCGGCGCGACGATGGTTGAAAACGATGTCTACCTTATGAAGGATGGAAATATCATCGTTATGCACGACGGAACTATCGACAGAACCACAAACGGTGAGGGTAACACCGTCGATATGACCGCAGAGACGATCAAGAAGTTCCAGGTAGACTCCAAGTCAGGCGTTGCGCCTGAGCCCATCCCGCTTCTCGATGACTATTTTGAGAGATTCAAGGGCACGGGCGAGGTTCTTGTAGTCGAGCTCAAGGGCAGCAACACAAAGATCGCCGAGCCTCTTACAAAGCTTATCAAAAAATACGGTATGGAGCGTCAGGTCGTTGTCATCGCGTTCAATAAGTCGATGATCACGGCAATGCGCGCGGCGAACCCCAATCTTTCGATCAACTTCCTCACAAGCGCTATCACCGCCAACGAGCAAAGAAGCCTTACAATAGCACAGGACGTTCTTTCGGAAGTGATCCCGATAAATACCGCGTATTCGCCTAGCCAGAGCTCGGGTACTCTCGGTATCAATCTCTATACAGATCTTGCCGTCCGCGGCGTAACCCTTTGGAACTGGACCGTCAACAAGGAGGATGCCTTCAACTCCTTCTTCATCAGCGGTATCCGCGGTATCACCACCAACTACTCCCAGTGGGCGGGCACATACGTTGAGGATTTCACCGCTTCCTTTGACGAAAGCGGCAAGCTCGTTCTGAATGCCGTTACTTACGCCGGCAACAACGCGGGCTCGGCTAAGGCAGAGCTTGTTGTCATCGGCGGTACGGGAACCTATAAGGACGGTTACGTTACCCTTTCCGATGGCGCGGAAGGCTTCTTCTTCAAGCTTAAAAAGACACTCTCGAACGGAACCTCCTACTACACCGTAACTCCCGTTATCCTCGCAACCGAGAACGTCGAGGCTGAGCCCATCCCCGAGACCACCGAAGAGGTGACCACCGAGGCTCCCGCGGTTACAGAAGCACCCGTAGGCACATCTGCTCCCGAGACCGAGCCCGCAGAGGAAAAGGGTTGCGGTTCGATGATCTCGCTCTCCATCCTCGCGCTCATTCCCGCGGCTGTACTTATTATTAAAAAGAAGGAAGACTAATATGAAGGAATATAAATTCGATCCCGTCCGCGCGACAGAGGAATGTGTCGCGTGGATCAGGAATTGGTTTGAGATAAACGGCCGTGGTTGCCGCGCGGTCGTCGGCATTTCGGGCGGCAAGGATTCCTCGATAGTTGCCGCGCTCTGCGTAAAGGCACTCGGCAAGGATCGCGTTTTCGGCGTTCTTATGCCGCGCGGCGAGCAGTTCGATATTTCCTGCTCGCATCAGCTTGTAAACCATCTCGGAATCGAGCACGTTGTCGTCAATATCAAAGAGGTCGCCGATGCGATGGACAAGACCGTCGCTGACGCCCTCGGAAGCACGCTGACTCCCCAATCGCTTCAGAATATTCCGCCCCGAATCAGAATGACCACCCTTTACGCCGTTTCGCAGTCGGTCAACGGACGTGTCGCAAACACCTGCAACCTCTCCGAGGACTGGGTTGGATATTCTACCCGCTACGGCGACAGCGCGGGCGACTTTTCGCCGATCTCCTGCTTCACCGTCACCGAGCTCAAGCAGATCGGACGCTATCTCGGTCTGCCGATCGAGCTCGTCGATAAGACCCCCATCGACGGACTTTGCGGCAAGACCGACGAGGACAACCTTGGTTTCACATATGCGGAGCTTGACAGATATATCCGCGAGGGCATCGAGCCCACTCCCGAAAAGAAGGCGGCGATCGACCGCAAGCACGCCATCAATCTCTTCAAATTGAGATATATGGACTGCTTCGTATATGAGGAAAAATGAAAAAATATAAAGCAATAATCACAGATTTCGACCTGACTCTCGCCGACACCGCCGCGCTCATTGAGGATTGCCTTTACACCAACGCCGCGCGCTTTGGCTACGATCTTGACCGAAAGATCCTGCGCGACGGCATCGGCTTGACCGCCGAGACGATCTATCTCAACGCGGGCTGCAGCGCACCCGATGCCAAAAGGCTTCACGATGAATACATTCCATATTCAGCCGAAACAATGCGCGAGCAGACGGAGCTCTATCCCGGCGTTGCCGAGGGGCTTGCCGCTCTGCACGCAAAGGGTATCGTCCTTGCCGTGCTTTCGCTGAAATCCTCGGATCAGATATGGCGTCCGCTTGAGCGTGCGGGAGTGGATAAGTATATCTACTCCGTCATCAGCCCCGACGAGGTCGCGGCGCACAAGCCCGAGCCCGACGGAATCTTTTACCTCTCCGAAAAGACGGGCATCGCGCTCTGCGATATCCTCTACGTCGGCGACAGCGTCACCGATATGAAAACGGCAATCAACGCCGGAGTCGATTTCGCCGCCGTCTGCACCGGCGCCGTAACCCCCGAAAGCTTCGCCGATATGGGCGCGGGGATGGTATATCCCACTTTTGCGGAGATGTGTACGGCGTTGATAAACAATGAGTTATAATTACAACAAAAAGCTCGTCGGTACGGCGCAATCTCTTCGAAAACGAATGACGGATGAAGAAAAACATCTTTGGTATGACTTTTTGAAGAGATTGCCCGTTACGGTAAACAGACAAAAGAATATCGGGGATTTTATCGTTGATTTTTATATTGCAAGCGCAAGAATAGTCATTGAACTCGACGGAAGTGGGCATAACTTGCCAAGCAACAAAAAAGAAGATGCCGAAAGAGATGCGGAGCTTGAAAAGCTGTATATTAAGGTACTCCGATATAGAAATATTGATGTAAACCGCAATTTTGACGCAGTTTGTAACGATATCTTGAAGCACTTGGGGTTAAGCATCAATGATCTGAAGCCTGCAAAATAGCTTTGGTACGCTTGTCTTTTCTGCAGTACAGACTCCGATCTCCTCATCCACCACTGCCGTGGTCCCCCTTCCCCGCTGGGGAAGGCTTATTTGGCAAGTGCGAACATAGGCTAAAGTGATATATTTTCGTGTAAATCTTGAAAATATTGCTTGTTATATCGCCAAATTTACAATGATAGCGTTATTTCGCTTCCCGGCTCGTACGTTTAACACGATTTTACAGCTTGAAAAATTAATGATGTTCAAAAGTGTCGATTTAAAGATTGTTTTGATAACTCAATATGCTAACGATGTTTAGGAGTATTGAGCGGAATTATCAATAAGCCTTCCCCAGCGGGGAAGGGGGACCACGGCAGTGGTGGATGAGGAGATCGGAGTCTGTACTGCATATAGTATAGGATACCAAACCGATTTAATAAAATATTTTTCGCCGCGGCGAAAAATTACCTTCTTATCTTCAAAATTTATAAAATAATAGAAAGGTACGTCAAAATGAGTAACATTCCGAAAGAACTTGACCAGAATATGATCGTTTCTGCCGATGCGGAGGGATTTGTTTGGTATGATGCCGCGAATCTTGACCTTTACGGCTTTGCGGGCATTGAGGGCGACACTTACCGCCGCCTTCCCGCTGACGTTGCAGAGGCTACCAATCCCGGAACCGCGCGTAACGCATCTCACACCTGCGGCGGACGCGTTCGTTTCTCGACCGATTCGAAGCGCATTGCCATCCGTGCCAAGATGCCCTATATGACCAAATACGACCACATGCCCATGACGGGTGCGGCGTCGTTTGATATGTATGAGGATTTCCCGAATTCTCATCACTACGTTTGCACCTTCCGCTGCAAGATGACGGATACCGACGGATATACCTCGAAAAGGGGAGTTCTCGGCGGTCAGATGCGTTATTATACCATAAATTTCCCGCTTTACAGCCCCGTTTCCGCGCTTGAGATCGGTATCGACGAGGGCGCACAGCTCGGCGCGGGTGCGAAATACCGCGACGTTGCTCCCATCATCTATTACGGCTCCTCGATCACTCAGGGCGCGTGCGCAAGCCGTCCCGGTATCGCTTATCAGTCGATAATCTGCCGCCGCAACGAGATCGACTTTGTCAACCTCGGCTTCTCGGGCAACGCGAAGGGCGAGCAGTCGATGGCAAATTATATCGCTTCCCGCGAAATGACCGCCTTTGTTTGCGATTACGACCACAACGCCCCCACCGCAGAGCACCTTGAGGCAACCCACTACGATTTCTATAAGACCATCCGCGAGGCGCACCCGAAGCTCCCCATAATCTTCGTTTCCAAGCCCGACTTTGACAACGGCTACGAGGCGAGTGTTGATCGCCGCCGCGTGATCGAGGATACCTTCTATCGCGCACGCGAGGAGGGGGACAAGCACGTCTTCTACATCGACGGTCAGGGACTTTACCGCGGCTACCACAAGGAAGAATGCTCGACCGACGGCTCGCATCCCAACGATATCGGTATGATGAAGATGGCGGAATCGATCGGTCAGCTCCTCGAGCGCGTGCTCCGTAGCCGCATCAAGGAGGATTGACGATGAAAAAAATAGTTCTTATCGGCGATTCGATCCGTATGGGCTACGATAAATACGTCAAGGAAGCATTTTCCGAGACCGCAGAGGTTTATTATCCCACGGATAACTGCCGTTTTGCTACATACATACTCCGTTTCGTTCACGAGTGGAAGAAGAAGGGCGAGTGGCCCGATGACGTTGACCTCGTTCATTGGAACGCGGGACTCTGGGACGTCCCCGAGATCCTCGGCGACGAGCCCGTAACTCCCATCGACCAGTACGCCGTTCAGATCGCGCGCATAGATAAGCGTCTGCGCCTGCTTTTCCCGAATGCAAAGATCGTTTTTGCGACGAGCACCGCCGTTCAGGAGGAAAAGTTCGGTCCCGTTTTCAAGCGCAAAAATGCGACCATCGAGGCTTTCAACGCCGCGGCGATCAAGGCTCTTGACGGCACGGGCACCGTCATCGACGATCTTTACGCCGTCACCGCGACCGCTCCCGAGGAATGCCACAGCGACATGACGCACTATTCCACCCCCGCAGGCATCGAGCGCGTGGGCGGTAAGGTCATCGAGTGCATCTCGAGCGAGCTCGAAATCGAGGCGAAGGCTGTCAATATGGACACCTTCTATCCCGAAGCGTATCCCAAGAAGGTAATAGGTAATTAAAAGGAGATAATCATGAGTGACATCAAAAAAGAAGCTTATGTTGAAGTAGATAAAAATCTGATCGTCGAAACGGTTTTTCCCGATACCGAGGACGTTAAATTCCATAACGTAAGAAACGAGCCCTTCGAGCTTTATAATCTCTACGGCGAGCAGGATGAGATCTATCGCCGTCTGCCCAAGGCAGTTGCCGAGGCGACGAGCGCGGGCGTAAATAAGCTCGCTAAAGAGACCGCGGGCGTTCGCGTGCGCTTTTCGACCGACTCGGGCTATATCCTCATCAAGACCAAAATGCCCGTAATCGCAAGAAACTCGCATATGACCCTGCTTATGTCGGGCGGATTCGACCTTTACGAGGACACCCCCACGGGAAGCCGATTTGTCAAGGCGTTCATGCCCCCCTACAAGATGGAGGACGGCTACGAGCAGATCATCCGCTTCGGCAGCCGCAAGATGAGATATTTTACCATCAATTTCCCGCTTCATTCGGTAGTTTCCGAGTTCTACGTCGGTCTTCAGGAGGATGCGCAGATCGGCGCGGGCAAGCCCTACAAGAACAAAAAGCCGATTATCATTTACGGCTCCTCGATCGTTCACGGCACCGGCGCATCCCGTCCAGGACTTGCTTATTCCAACATTATCAGCCGCAAGCTCGATATGGACGTTGTAAATCTCGGCTTCTCGGGCAACGCAAAGGCGGAGCTTCCGATAATGAACTACCTTGCCTCGCTTGAAATGAGCCTCTTCGTATACGATTACGACCACAATGCGCCGAATCCCGAGTATCTTGCCGAAACTCACAAGCGCGGATTTGACATCATCCGTGCGGCGCATCCCGATATTCCGATAATTCTCATCACCCGTCCGAACGTGGCGACCAACCCCTCAAAGGCAGAGGAGCGCAAAAAGATCATCATCGACACCTACCGTGCGGCACTCGACGCGGGTGACAAGAACGTTTACTACATCGACGGCGAATCCTTCTTCCTCGGTGTTGACGGCGAGGACGATTTCGTGATCGATGGCGTACATCCGAACGATATGGGATATTATCTGATGGCAGAGGGCATCACAAGCACTA
This sequence comes from Clostridia bacterium, assembly GCA_017387685.1. Taxonomy (GTDB): domain Bacteria; phylum Bacillota; class Clostridia; order Oscillospirales; family CAG-272; genus CAG-390. The sequence continues at coordinate 32,560 of JAFOEU010000098.1, read as the reverse complement.
TCGTTCAGGCGATCGAGCGCAACGGAGGCTCCCTTGAGTGAGAGTGGCGGCGTGATCGCCGTAGAAGCACTCGCCTACCTCGGCGACGCGGCGATGGAGGTGCTGATTCGTGAAAGGCTTGTTCGATCGGGACTTTGCTCGTCGAAGCGGCTGAATAACGCATCCCTTGCCTACGTCAAGGCAACGGCACAGAGCGAGGCACTCGAGCGAATGCTCCCGCATCTCACCGAAGCCGAAGAAGCAACCTACAAGCGCGGGCGAAATCTCGGTCACGGTAAGAATACGCCAAAGAGCGCGTCCGTCAGCGAATACCGCCGCGCGACGGGAGTGGAGACCTTGTTTGGGCAGCTCTATTTAGATGGCGACACGCAGAGGATGAACGAGCTGCTCGATATTGGGTATCCCGACCTGCGGTAGTGCAGAGGTAAGAGGGCAGAGGGCAGAGGTAAGGTGAATTTTCGCCAAGGCGAAAATTTTCCGATTTGAAATAAAAAGCAAGTGTGCCTATGTTCGCACTAGCTTAAATTTCGCGACAGAATATTTATAGAAAAGGAAATAAAACAATGGCAAATCCTATTATTGAAATCAAAGTAACAAACTTCGGCACTATGAAGGCGGAGCTTTATCCCAAGCTTGCGCCCAAGACGGTTGAGAATTTCCTCAAGCTCATCGGCGAGAATTTCTTCGACGGACTCATCTTCCACCGCGTTATCAAGGGCTTTATGATTCAGGGCGGCGGATACAATGCGCAGTTTGAGCACAAGGAAGCTCCCTCGATCAAGGGTGAGTTCGCGGCTAACGGTTGGGTTCAGAATGATCTTAAGCATACCAAGGGCGTGCTTTCCATGGCTCGTACCTCCGATCCCGACTCTGCATCCTCGCAGTTCTTCATTATGCACAAGGATTCCCCCCACCTCGACGCGCAGTACGCGGGCTTCGGCAAGGTCATCGAGGGACTTGAGGTGATCGACCTCATCGCATCCGTCAAGACCGGAACTCTCGGATTCTATATGGCTGACGTTCCCCGTGAGAGCGTTGTCATCGAGAGCATCAGAGTGGTAGAGTAAGTTGCTAGTTGCTAGTTGCTAGTTACTAGTTGAAGGTAAATTTTCGCAAGCGAAAATTTTCAATAAATAAAAAACAAGTGCGAACATAGGCGTCAAGAACGCTTTGTTTGCACTTGTTTTTACTATAATTTCAAAGATTTTCGCCGCGGCGAAAATCTACCTTCATTTTGCCGAAGGCAAATTATCATTCTGCGAAGCAGATTATCACTCTCGCGAAGCGAGATTATAACTCCGCCGAAGGCGGATAGTACGCATCCACCAAGAATCACCCAAGCAAAACGTCCATAACCAGCATCAGGCAGAAGCCGGCGATCAGCGCGTAGGTTGCGCCGCGCTCGCTTCCGTGCGCGTGGGTCTCGGGGATCATTTCGTCGCTGATGATGTAGAGCATCGTGCCGCCCGCAAATGCAAGGCCCCAGGGGAGTATTGCCTGCGAAAGTGTGACAGCGAGGTATCCGAAAAGAGTGCCTACGACCTCGACCGCTCCGGTTGCGGCGGCGATGAGGAAGGTGCGGCGAGGCTTGATTCCCGCCGAAAGCATCGGTGCGATAATGGCAATACCCTCGGGGATGTTCTGAAGCGCGATTCCGACGGCGATCAGGATTCCGTCCGCCACGTTGCCCGTGCCGAATCCGACGCCCGCCGCGATGCCCTCGGGCAGGTTATGTATTGCTATTGCGAGGACGAAAAGCAGCACCTTGTCCGCTTTGCCACCCTTCTCCCCGTTTTCGGGATCGATTCCCGTCAGCTTGTGAAGATGGGGAACGAGCTTGTCGAACGCGTTTACCGTCAGCGCGCCGAGAAAGATGCCGACCACGGCGATGAGAAGGCCCTTCGCGCCGCCTCCGCCGTATTCGACCGAGGGGATGACGAGTCCGAGCACCGCCGCCGCAAGCATTACGCCCGCCGCGAATGAGAGAATGATATCTCCCGCGCGGTGAGAAATCTTCTTGAATATAAATCCGAGTACCGCGCCGAGCAAAGTTGCCCCGCCGACACCGAGTGCGGTTAATAGTACAGCCTTCATTTTTTGTTCTTCCTTGATGATTTTATCGAATTTTGTTAAAATATATTATACCACAATTCGATAGATAATTTCAAGGTTTTCGGCGATTTTAATGTAAAAAAATAAAGAGGCTGATTGACAGCCTCTTCTATTTAACCCAAAAGCACGTCCATCGCCAGCATCAGGCAGAAGCCGACGAGCAGAGCGTAGGTCGCGCCGCGCTCGCTTCCGTGCGTGTGCGTTTCGGGGATCATTTCGTCGCTGATGACGTAGAGCATCGTTCCGCCCGCGAATGCGAGGGCGAAGGGCAAGATCGCCTGCGAAACGGTGACGGCAAAGTATCCTATCAGCGTGCCAACGACCTCAACCGCGCCCGTTGATGCGGCGATGAGGAAGGTGCGGCGCTGACTGATTCCCGCCGAGAGCATCGGCGCGATGATTACCATACCCTCGGGGATATTTTGGAGCGCGATTCCGGCGGCGATTATAAGTCCGTCGGATACGTCGCCCGTACCGAAGCCGACTCCCGCCGCGATTCCCTCGGGGAAGTTGTGTATTGCGATGGCGAGGACGAAGAGCAGTATCTTGTCGATCTTTCCGCTCTCCGGGTGGCTTTCGCTATCGACGCCGCTCAGCTTGTGCAGATGGGGCACGAGCCTGTCGAGCAGATTGACCGTCAGCGCGCCGAGGAAGATGCCGAGGATGACGACGGGGAGCGCTTTTGCGCCTCCGCCGAGCTCGACGGAGGGGAGAACAAGCCCGATCACCGCCGCCGCGAGCATAACTCCCGCCGCGAAGGATAGGATTATGTCGCCCACCTTGTGGGATATCTTTTTGAAAATAAAGCCGAGGAGCGCGCCGAGGAGGGTCGCTCCGCCGACACCGAGAGCTGTCAATAATACAAGTTTCATTTTTTATTCCTTTCGAGTAAATTTCTTCATTAAATATTATATCATAATTTTGGGCGTTAGGTCAACGATTTTGGATAAAATTCAAAGTGCAAATATAAGGAGAATTTTCTCGCTTTGCTCGAAAATTTTCCATTTAATTATAAACCGAGTGCGAACATAGCACACTCGGTGTCCCCTCATCACCCTCTGCGGAGGGAGCTTCTCCCAGGAGAAGCCTAAGGTTTAGAACTGCGAATTTTATGTTCAGCTACATTAATTTTATAAAAATTGAAATTTGCTTCAGCAAATTTCCTCCTTAACATTCCGCTTTAGCGGAATATTTCACTCACGCGAAGCGTGAATTTCACTTTTGCGGAGCAAAAATTTCACATTTCTCCATAGGAGAAATATTTCACGCAAGGCATCAGCCTTGTCCTAAGGCTTCTCCTGGGAGAAGCTCCCTCCGCAGAGGGTGATGAGGGGACACCGAGAACGCTATGTTCGCACAAGCAATTTTAATCAAAATAAAAATTTGCCTCCGGCAAATTTCTACCTCAACTTCGTCCGAAGGACGAAACTTCACTTGCGCGGAGCGCAAACTTAACTTTGGCGTAGCCAATACATCACTTTTCTCCGCAGGAGAAAAACATCACTCCTCTCATGCTTCCGTCGGGTTCCCGGAAACGCTCTTGCTTTCGCCAAAGGCGAAAATTGACCTCAATTTTGCTTTTTTTCAAAAAACTCTTTACAAACGCCCGAAAATTTGGTATCATATATAGTGGATAAAAATAATCCTTAATCTATTAAAAGTGAGGAAACAATTATGATGAATATTCCGCGTCCCGAGCATCCGCGTCCTGATTTTTACCGTGCCGATTGGGTAAACCTCAACGGCGAATGGGAATTCCACGAGGATTACAGCCGTTCCGGCAGAGCGCGTAAGCTCTATCACGCCGATGCGGCTCTTGACCAGAGAATTACCGTCCCCTTCTGCCGCGAGAGCGTGCTTTCGGGTCTCGGTCACACCGATTTCTGCGAGTGCGTATGGTATCGCAAGGCTATCACCCTTCCCGAGGGTTGGAATAATGGCACCGACCGCATCCTCCTCCACATCGGTGCTTGCGATTACAAGACCGAGGTTTGGGTAAACGGCAAAAACGTGGTAAATCACGTCGGCGGTTACGTTCCCGTAAATGCAGATATCACCGACGCTCTCGAGGCGGGTGAGAATATCATCACTGTTTGCGCGGACGATATTATCCGTTCGGGCAATCAGCCCGGCGGTAAGCAGTGCCCCGAATGGGCATCCCACGGTTGCTCCTACACCAGAACCACCGGTATCTGGCAGACCGTATGGCTTGAGCGCGTTCCCGCTTCTTACATAAAGAATTTCAAGGTTTACACCGACATCCACGCCGGCACCGTTACCGTTTCGGTCAGCGCGATAGCGGCAGAGGGCAAGACCGTCAAGGTCGCTACCTCTTATGATTCCGAGTGCACAGGCTGTGCTGAAGCTATCGTCGGCAGCGGAATCGCAACCGTCACAGTTAAGCTTTCCAAGGTCGAGCTCTGGGAGATCGGCGCGGGCAGACTTTACGGTATGACCATCACCCTCGGTGACGACAAGGTAGATACGTATTTCGGTATGCGCTCGGTCGAGGTCAAGGACGGCTTCCTCTACCTCAACGGCAAGTGCGTATTCCAGCGCCTCATTCTCGATCAGGGCTTCTATCCCGACGGAATTTACACCGCACGTTGCGAGGAAGAGCTTCTGAACGACATCAAGCGTTCGGTCGCTTGCGGATTTGACGGCGCAAGACTCCATCAGAAGATCTTTGAGCCCCGATTCCTATACCATTGCGACCGCGAGGGCTACATCGTCTGGGGCGAGCACGGCAACTGGGGACTTGACATCGCGCGCGCTGATGCGTGGGCGGGCTTCATTCCCGAGTGGGTCGAGTGCCTTGAGCGCGACTTCAACCACCCCGCGATCATCGGCTGGTGTCCTCTCAACGAAACTCAGAAGAATCAGGATCCCGACTTCCTTCGCGCGCTTGCGGCTGTGAACCGTGCGTTTGACCCCACCCGTGCCTACATCGACACATCGGGATGGACTCACGTTCGCCATATTTCCGATTTCTGGGACGTTCACGATTACGATCAGAATCCCGAAACCTTCCGCGCGAGATACGAGGATATGAGAGTCAACGGCACTCTCCAGGGTATGCCTCGCAACCACTTCGGCTACACCACCACATTTGTTTCCGAGTACGGCGGAATCCGCTGGGCTCCCGAAGGAGCAGGATGGGGCTACGGTAACGCGCCGAAGACGGGTGAAGAGTTCATCGAGAGATTCAAGGGACTTACCGACGCCCTCCTCGATAACCCCGCGATCGGAGGTCTTTGCTACACCCAGCTCACCGACGTAGAGCAGGAGGTTAACGGACTTTATACATATAACCGCGAGGTTAAGTTTGATCCCGAGATATTCAAGGCGATCCTTCAGCGTAAGGCGGCTTGTGAGGAGTAAGAAAAGTTATTAGTTATTAGTTGTTAGTTATTAGTTAAAGGTGAATTTCCGCTTTGCGGAAATTTCCCGATTATTATAAAAACAGAAAAGGTAACATAAAATGAGCGAAAAAATGATGGCTGCCGTGCTTTGCGGCGACAGAGATCTTCAGTATAAAGAGACCGAAAAGCCCTCCCCGAAGGCGGGTGAGGTGCTTGTTCGCGTCCGTGCCAGCGGCATTTGCGGCTCGGATATTCCCCGTGTGCTCCATAAGGGCGCGCATTTCTTCCCCATAATCCTCGGCCACGAGTTCTCGGGCGAGATCGCGGAGATCGGTGAGGGTGTTGAGGGATTTGAGATCGGCGACCGCGTTTCGGGCGCGCCCCTCAAGCCCTGCGGAAAGTGCCGCGACTGTCAGAAGGGTAACTACTCCCTTTGCAAGCACTATTCCTTCATCGGCTCGCGCGAGAACGGAAGCTTTGCGCAGTACGTGGCAATCCCCGCGCAGAACGCGATCAAGTTCGATAAGAGCGTTTCCTTTGAGCAGGGCGCGATGTTCGAGCCCTCGACCGTAGCACTCCACGGTGTTCTTCTCAACGAGTGCCCCGGCGGCGAGGTCGTTGCAGTTTGCGGCGGCGGAACGATCGGTCTTTTCACCGCGCAGTGGGCAAAAATCTTCGGCGCGAAGAAGGTAGTCGTTATCGACATCCTCGACGAGCGTCTTGAGCTCGCAAAGAAGCTCGGCGCGGACGAGGGATTCAACTCCACCGACCCCGATTTTGCCGAAAAGGTCAAGGCTTACACGGGCGGCGCGGGATTTGGCGCAGTTTACGAAACTGCGGGCAGCCCCGCAACGATGAAGATGGCATTCGAGCTTGCCGCTAACCGCGCGCACGTTTGCTTCGTCGGCACTCCCCACACCGACGTGACCTTCACGCCCAAGATGTGGGAAAACCTCAACCGCAAGGAATTCCGCCTTGTCGGCTCGTGGATGAGCTATTCCGCACCCTTCCCGGGCAAGGAATGGGAGCTCACCGCAGCGTGCTTCTCTGACGGCAGACTTAAGTACGACGACGGACTCGTATTTGCGAAGTACCCGCTTTCAAAGGCGTGGGAGGCATTCGAGCAGTATCTTATCCCAGGCGCGGTAAAGGGAAGAATCCTGCTTGTTGACGAGGACTAAAAAGTTACTGGTTACTGGTTGCCGGTTGCTGGTGAAAGGTAAATTTTCGCGGAGCGAAAATTTTACTGCGATAATTTTGTGCGGTGCGGATGGGATTTCGTGCCGGCGAAAGTGTTCAAATATAAAAAACTCGGAAATTCCTTGGAATTTCCGAGTTTTTTATATTATATTCTTTTCTTTTTGAAGATTATTGCGGCGATGGCGAGAACGGTGAAGATCGGCATCGCAACCGTCGATCTGCATCCGCTGAGGAGCAGGGGCGGAAGAGTTTCTTCCTCCTTGACCGCGGGTTTGGCAGTTGTAACCTCGGGCTCGGTCGTGATCTCGGGCTCGGTCGTGATCTCGGGTTCGGTCGTGACTTCGGGTTCGGTAGTGACCTCGGGCTCGGTCGTGACCTCAGGCTCGGTAGTGACCTCGGGTGCCACGGTCGTTTCGGGCGCCGCGGTGGTCACCTCTGCCGTTGTTTCGGGCGCGGTGGTGACGGGGGGAGCGACCGTTGTTTCGGGCGCGGTGGTTACGGGATGAAGCGTTGCTTTATAGGTCGCGTGGTAGACGGCATCGCCCGTTACCGTCTGATCAACCTGCTTGTCCCAACCCGAAAACTCATATGAGAACTGCGAATCTGCGGGTCTTGTCGGAGAAACGGGAAGGATGAGCGCTGCGCCGTAGGGGTATTGGTTGATCGAGATGCGCGTTCCGTCGTAATCGACAAACTCAACGGTGTATTCAATCGGCTTCCAAACGGCGTAAAGCGTCGTTTCAGCATCGGTTTCATAGAGCGATTCGGGCAGAAGCTCAACTCCGCCGCCCGGGACAGTCGACCAGCCCGCGAGAGTATATCCGTCGCGGCGCGGCATACGGGTGGCAAGCTCGAGTCCGACTCCGATATCCTTGTTGTGATACGAAATCGAGGGGATTCCGCCGTTTCCGTCAAGCTTTATGCGAAGCTGCTCTCTTTCGGCGTGGTAAAGGTAGATCCAGCCCTCCGCACCGTCATAGTCTATAAGGCCCCATCCGAGGACGACCTCCTTGACCTCAACATTGTCGCCGGCACTGAGATAGCCGAGTGCGGTTTCATAATTTTCCGACTCACTGCAAACGGCGAGATCTTCCTTGGTAACCGTGTAGTTGCCGGGGAATTTCATATCCGTCTTCTGCGGAAAATCATAAACCATACCCTCAACGGTCTTATAATCGGGAACTGCAAAGCCGACGAGCTTTTCGTTATCATAGGCGTAGGATTTCTGACAAACGTAATAGTTATCGGTGTTGCCCTCGATGGTGTAGATAAATCCGCTGTCGGTGCCGATGACGAGACCGACGTGGCTCGAGATATATCCGTTAGCCTTCTCCTCGGGAGTGACGAAGAAGATTATGTCGCCCGCCCGGGGAATATATCCGCTCGAGGCTTCCTTGAAGATGCCCTGCGTGCGGAAATTACGGACTGCCTTTGAGCAGGAAACGAAGGTCTCAACAGTCGAGGTGGGAACTCTCGCCTGACGAAGACACCACGAAACAAAGGATGCGCACCACGAGTATCCGTAGCTCAATCCGTTGCCCTCGTTGTTGTCGAGCTTGCCGTACATACGGTTATATTCGGCAAAATTTTTGTGTCCGTCAAGGTTTGCGCCGTCCATATCGTCTTCCGAGTTGCCCTCGTGATAGCCGTACTGTGTCATAGCGATCGAAACGACGTCAAATCTCTCGTCGCCCGTGAGCGTGTAATCGGTGAGCGCCTTGTAATAATTTGTGCTTTTGTATTGGCTGCTGACGTTATACGTCGGCGCAACGGCAGAAGCATCGGGCGCAAAAATCACCACGGTTGAAAGCAGGCAAAGCACCGCGATCGCTCCCGCGGTGAGTTTTTTAAGTTTATGCAAGATCGGCATATCGTCCTCCGATAAAAATATTCTATTATATTATAGCAAATACTTGCAACAAAGTAAATAACAAAATATAAATATTTTTTTATCGCCAACATATCGCCATAAAACGGAAAATTCCGCCCGAGGGCGGAATTTTCCTGTTTATTGTTGACTCTCGGCGTAAAGCCTGAACATCGCGTATATCTCCGCAAGCTCGTAGTCGTCTATCAGCCCCAAGTGGTAAGCTACTGAGAGGTCGTAGGCGTCCCCGCCGCAGCCGACGGTGATCATATAATTCTCGGGATAGTAGAATTCATACGCGCCGACGAACGTACCCATATTATACGGTGCGCCAAAGGTTCTGCCGATGACCATACAGTCGTCCCAAATGCCATAGTAATTCACGGGTTTGCAGTTCGGATCGTTCATATAATCCGCGCCGAAATAGGGCACAAGGTCGATGCTTCCGATCGGAGTGGGAGCTGTCGCCTTAGCTTCCACATCGGTGACCTCAAATTCGATCCGTGCCTCGTAAATTTCGTGGCGCGAGGCGATTATCAACTGCTCTTCCGTGCTCAGCGAGTATCTATATTCATCATAATCGAAAACGTCTTCGCCGTTGTATAAAAGCAGATCGGTAGCAAATTCAAATTCTATCGCCGTGTCCGCGAGGGGATAGTGGAATTCGGCGAGCTTCGGGTCCGCTACCGCAAGCACCACCGTGTTGCCTACCTTACCGTAGCAACGCTCGGAAATATTGTTGTTTCGGAAGAATTTGACGAAAGCTCTGTCAGCATAAGATTTGGCATTTGAAAATGCAGATTTTTCCGCATCCTCCTTGCTCCAATCATTCATTATGTGATTTTCGTAAGTGCTCATATAGGTGTGAGTGAACACGTATTTCGCGTAAGCCTCTCGGATATTAAGCATTTCCTCACGCGAGAGCGTGCCGGGAATGAACGCCCAATAAACGGGCTCGGTCGTGTGCTCGGGCGGGGCGTATTCGGGGATCACATACGTCGACAGAGTGGGCGTGTACCCCTCCAGATATTCTTGATAAGCAAGATAGCGTTCGTACGCCTTGCCAATATCTGCTTCGGTCAGGTAACCGTTCTCAAGTGCTTCGCCGATGTGAATTATCTCGCCGCCGCGCCAGACGTAGAGCCCTCCCGTGCCGCCGAGCTCAAAGGTATAATCCGCTACGCTGATGGTCTGAAGAACGTAAAACGCATTTTCGACCGCGAGCATGACACAGTCACCGAATTTGCCGTAATACTGATAAAGATCGCATTTTTTCGGATTGAAGAAGCGGTATTTGTCGTCGCCGAGCTGTTTGAAGGCATACGCCGAGGCAACGGGATCGACTTCGGGTATCTCGGAGATCTCAACGCCTCTGAAATATTCCTCATAAAGCTCGCGGTACTTCCACGCATAGTAGTCCTCGTTGATCTTCGCCATCGTCTTCTTTGAAAGATACTCAAGATCGGGGACAAACATCGGATAGGAGTAATCGTTCCAATCGTCGTTGTAGGTCAGGTATTCCTCGGAATAATATTCGTAAAGCGCGTCGGCTTCGCTCTGACCGAACGAACCGGCAGCATCACCTATCGAATAAACTTGGGAACCGCTTACGCACCACATTTTACCGGGCGAGAAGAAATAATCGTTCCCCATAAATTTTATGTGCGCTTTAATACCGTCCCCCTCGTAAAAGGAACTGCGCCAGAATACGAAGGTGTCGCCGTATTTGCCGAAATAATGGTTGCCGTCCCTCGTCCGCTCCATTGCCTCGTCGACAGTTTCCGCCAGAATACTACCGAGATTCGCCTTCCACGCGGCGTTGATCGCATCGAGGTCGTCCTTGGTGATGACGTATTCGGAATATTTCAGATAATCGGGCGCTCCGGGGATGCTCGCGGGGGAATCGGTACTCGTCCCCTCCCCGAAATACGCGATCAGATGCGACACTACGGGGAAGACCGCGCCGAGAAGCAGAGCGCAGGCGGCGATCAGTACTGCGGAGCGCAGAGAACGCGCAAGCGCACGCCGCTTCGAGGTCTCGGGCGCGGTGTCGGGCACGCGGATGTCGGCGAGAACGTCCGAGAGGACCGACTCGTCGATATAATAAAACGCATCAAGCAGGCGTCTGTTTTCGGGCTTTATGTTGTTTTTCATACCGTAATACCTTCCTTTCCGAGCTCTTCGGCGAGCTTTTTTCTCGATCTGTGGAGCGACATCTTGACGCGGCTTTCGCCGAATCCCGTCTGCTGTGTGATCTCGCGGATCTCAAGCCCCGCCCAATAGCGGAGGACGAAGATCTTTTTATCGTTTTTGTTTATTTTCTGCAGAAAATCGCTGATGATCTTGCCCGCGCGCTTCGCCTCGAAATCGGCGGCGAGATCGGTGCCGTCATCGAGCATAGTAAGCAGTTCATCGCCGACAATGCGAATCCGTCCGCCGCGCTTCCAGGCGTTTTCCTCGCGCGAAATTTCGTGCGCGCGGTTTCGCACCGATTTGCCGATGTAAGCACGCAGATCGCGCGGACGCTCGGGAGGGATCGCGTTCCACAGAGCGAGCAGAACGTCGTTGACGCATTCCTCAACGTCCTCGCGCATCACGAGAATTTTGGACGCGATGTATCGGCAGAGCGCGCCGTATTTTTTCTCGACGCCGTCAAGTGCCGCCTCGTCACGGGCGAAAAAGAGCTCTATTATTTTTTTGTCATCCATTTTCGTCAACTCCTTTCATCCTATAAGAAGCGTTTTGCACCCCTCGCGTCACCGATTTTTTGAAAATTTTCTCGTTTTTTATATAATATCATACCAAATTCGGTTTGTCAACCAATAAAAATGAAAAAATTCCGCCCAAAAAGGGCGAAATTTTAAGCCGATGATAAAATATGTACAAAATTCAGAAAGCTATGTTCGCACTCCCGTTGTCACTTACAAAAAAATCTGTATTGCATTTTCTCAATATGAAAACATATTGATATAATTCACAGCAGACTTCATAACTGACCCACTTCGTGAGATCCTTCGACTCCGCTCAGGATGACAATGAAAGTGCGAACGTATCACCTTGACTATTATTTGCAATTTAACATATCACATTTTTAACGGTTTTGTCAAAATGAAAATTTCCGCCCCAAAAGGGCGGAAATTCACCTCAATTTTGCTCCGAGGGGCAGATCATCATTCTGCGTTAGCAGATCATCATTCTCCCGAAGGGAGATCGCTCCCACCTCTCATCAACTCATCAAAGCAGCCGTAAACCGGACGGGTTCTTGCTCCCGCGATCATTATCGCGCGCTCGGAGGCGTTGTTGTAGCTTGAAAGCGGGCGGTCGAGGGCGTCGTCGGAGTGGGCGCAGATATAGATCTCGCCGCCGTCCACCATCGAAACGATCAGGGTGTGGTAGAAGTCGCCCGCCTCGTCGGCAAGCTGTATGACGTCGCCCGGACGCACGCGGTCGAGAGTTATCTCGAAGCCGAAAGGTCCCGTACCGCCGTTTTCTGCGGTAAAGCTCGGATTTCCCGTCATAAAATCGTAGAAATATTCCACACTCGTCCAGGCGGGCGCGCGGTTTTCGGGGGAAATATAATACCATCCGAGCTCGCGCGTGTAGTTTTGCACGCAAGTGCCCGCGAAAATCGCCTGCGAAACGAAATTCGTGCAGTCGCCGCCGATGCCCGTGTAGTCGCTGAAGAGCGGATTGCGCGAGAGCGCCCACCTTCGTGCGTATGCGACGGCACGGGAGCGATCGTAGGGGATGTAGGTAAGTCCGGGATAGGGATTGTTATTCATTTCCGATACCTCCCGAACGAGCTATCGCAAGCACGGAGCAGAATATCTCGGCGGCGTCGGCGCGGCTCAGCACCTTGCTCGGCGCGACCTCAAAAAATGCCTCTGCAATGCCCGCCGAGCAGAGCGCGGAGAGCTCGTATCGCGCGAAATTCGCACTGCCGACCGATACCTCGACCGCGCGATCGGAGTTGAGTCCGAGCAGGAGTGCGGTCATATGCGCCGCCTCGGCAAGCGTTATCTCGGCGTTTGGCATAAACATCTGCTCGCCGTCGATGATCCATCCGCTTGTAAGCCCGAGCTTTTGCGCCGTGGCAACGTAGGGGAGAGCCGATGCGGTGATGTCATTTTTGTCGGCAAAGCTGCATTCAGCCTCGCCCTCGGGCGCGATCCCTGCCGCCGTGAGCAGAGTGACGGTGAATTCGGCGCGCGTCATACCCTTTTCGGGATAAAAGTGCGTATCCTTGCCGTAGACGGTACCGCTCATTAAGCACTCTGCCTCGCAAATGCGCGCGAAAGTTTCGTTACTGCCCGCCATATCGGCGTAATCGGGCGCGGAGAAACGGCTGACCGTTACGTTCACCTCAGCCTCACCCGCATAATTTCCCCACTCGTCGCGGACGGTGTAGGTGAAGGAATCCCTGCCCGTGTAGCCCGCACTCGGACGGTAAACGTAGTGTCCGCGCGAGCGGTCGGAGAGGATAACGCTTCCGTGGCGCGGGTATGAGGTGATCTCAAAGACCATTTCGTCGCCCTCGGGATCGCTTGCCGCGAGAATGCCGCCGCAGATACCGCCCTCGGGCACGCGCGCGGAGAGCGATGCCGCGGTCGCGCATTCAAGCGTTGGGGCAGAGTTTGTTGCGCCCGCATCCCTCAGACGAACCGAGCAAGCGTATTCGTAAGCCGAGCCGTCGGCTGTGAAGTAAAAGACGGTGTCCTGCGCCGAGGGCAACCCGCTCGGCATAAACGCCATTTTGTCAAGGCTCGACCTTGACAGCACCTGTCCCTCGGGCACTACCACGCTTCCTACCGTAAGCTGACCGACCGCAAGATCGGGGCGCGCCGTGATCCTGATGCTTTCGGGCACGTAACCGACCGCGCGGGCAAAATCCTCGCGCGTGAAAACGACCTCACCGCTCGGCACGCCCGATACCACCATCCCGCACCGCGCCGCGATCACGTCGAGACCGGGAGAGAGCAGAGCTTCTCCGTCTTCTGCGGCAAATGACGGCAGAACGGCAATCGCCGCGATCATACATAAACAGACTAAATACGCAAAAATTTTCCTTCGCATAGCTTCACCTCGCAAAATTAATACAGTAATTAATACGTCGGCGGGGAGGGAAATATGCTATAAAGCGAAGATAAAGAAAAATCTCGGATATTACGAGGCTTCGAAATATCCGAGATCCTTTTATTTAACCGATATTATCACAAACTCCGATGAAGATGGGGAGTCCGTTTTCGGTGTCGATGATGGCGTAGATGAAGGGGCGGTCGAAGTTGACGCTGTACGACTTTTGGGGTGCACATTCGGCTTTAACTATCAATGCGGTTACAGCCGCGGCGCGGGTGCCCGAGTTGTCGAGATCGATGTGAGTTTTCTGTATGACTCGCGAAATATAGAGGTTGCCGCGCGTGTCCACCCCGAGGGAGGAGAAGTCTGCCGCGCCGCTGTCAAATGCTCGGGGCATACCCATTTTTGCGAGCACGTCTGCCATTTCGATACTGCAATCATAGGAGAAATGCGGCATTTTGGCGTGTATTTCGATGCCAAGCGAGGATTTTTCGCGGTTATCGTAGAGCTTCAGAAGGTCTTTTCCGTCAAGTGAGGCGGCGTAATCGTAAACGTCGCCCTCGGGCAGGAGCGCGAGAAAGGCGTAATTCCCGTTTTTGTAATTTTTGACGATGCCCGTCACACCCTTGCCCTCAACGTAGCCGTTGCAATCCGCCCACATAAAGGTCGCTTTTTGTTTGCTGCCGTTATGCGCCTTGAAGCTGTCCTCAAAGCACGCGCTGTCGCTCGATTGACTTGCCCAGAGCGCGTCGAAGGCGAGGGCGTTGAGAAGGACCATTACCGAAAGCTCGTCAAGGTCGCCCTCGTTCAGTATGCTCGGGATCATTCCGAGAGTCTCGTCCTTCACCCAATCGTTGATCGCGCCGATAGAATTCGGCAGATCGGCGGCGATTACGTCGGCGTTGAAGGTATTCTTGGCGGTGTTGACAAAGTTCTGATTGATGCTGAAGGCGGGGTTCGACGTGACCCAAATCGCGTTTGCGAGGTTAAAGCGCGCGTTTTCGGTCGAGGCAAGCGATGAGGTGTAGTTATACAGCTCGGCGGAGAGCTTGTCGATCGACATACCGCCCGGCATACCGCCGCAGAGTACGTTCTCCATCTCGCGGAGAGTATCTCCCTCGGCTCCGTTCGCCGTCATTGCAAGCGCGATCATTGCCGAAAGCGGAGAAACGAGAAGTCCGTTGCCCTCGTAAACGGCGCGGCTTTCGCGGAGAAGATTCAGCGCGAAATCAGCATAAGCCTCGCGGAAGCTTTTGGCTACCTCGTCGGGCTCACGGCTCGGCGAGGTGTCGGTCGGCGCGAGAAATTCGACGTCAGCACCTTGCATCGGGGAATAATCGGGCTCGGTCAAAGCGCAACTGCCGTCCGAGCCGTTGATCCTGCAGCCGGCAAGCGCGGGGAGGATAAAGCAGAGCACGAGGAGTGCGCAGAGGAGGCGGGAATGTGATTTTTTCATGGCGGTCTCTCCTTTTGAGTGATGTTTTTTATACTTGGTTTGGTTTTGCGCGGATTTTTTAGCTATCCGCTGTATACCCACCCAACCCTCCCGCAAGCGGGCGGGCTTTTTCATCAGCGTGGCTGATGTTTTGCGAGTGCTTGTGTGAGGTTTGGCTACATTGGTTTTCTCGATATCCGATAATTTTGTTTCGGCAAATCGGGACCCATCCCCCGCCCCCTTCCCGTAAACCGGGAAGGGGAGTTATCGGCTTCGCCGATGCGATATGTTTACTTCGCAAACGTTATTTTTAATAGGAATATATCGTGTCCGAAGGACATATCACTCCGCTTTCACCTATATAAGACGCAAAACCGCGGAAAAAGTTCCGCGGTTTTGCTGAAAATTTTAAAATTTTAATTCATCGCTTTCAATGCGTTCAGGGTTTTCTCTATAAGACCCGGCACAACTCGTTTAGAACCTCTGATGAGAGAGGCGATGGCGGTTGCTCTGCCGGCATCGAGCTCGGTGTTGAGCTGGGGCTCGATGGAGTCGATCCAGTCGTATGCGATCGCCCAGTTGAGGTATCTGCTCTCGCTGATCATCTCAAGCATTGCAACGCTTTCCGCATCGCGAGTGCCGCGGTAGCAGAGTCTTTCATAGTAAACGGGAAGAACGTCCTGCCAAGCGTGGTAGGAAAGGAGGTCCATAACCGCCGCGGTGCGCTCGGGGGTTGCGCAGGTGGTGGGGATGGTGAAAAGCAGAGTTCCCCAATACATATTGCTGAGGTAGTTTTCCTGATCGGAATTATATTTCGGAATGGGAAGGATTCCGTAGGGATCGCTCATATCCTTGAGCTCGGAGGCACCCGCCTTGAGCTCGCCGCCCATAAATACCGATCTGCCCTGAGAGAAGATATCTGCGATGTAGTGCTTGCCCGTGGAGTTTGCGCTGATGTAGGTTCCGTTTGCGGTATCGCCCGTAAGTGCGGCGATCGCCTCGGTAACGTCGTAGACGGTCTGGCTTTCAGCCATTGCATAGTAGGGAACACCCTCTGCGTCCTTGAGGCAGTAGTGCTCGTTACAGCCGACCATCAGAGCGTTGATGAGGTTCTTGAAGGATGCCATGCCGTAAATGCTCGAGCCGCCCGCTGTGAAATCCCAAGATGCTTCGCCGCCGAGAGCCGCGCCCTGAGCAGCAAGCTCGGTCAGACGCTCGAGAGTCCAGGTGTTGTTGTATACGTCCTCGTAGGGAGAGGGGAGTCCTACGTTTGAAGCGAGGGCCTTGTTGAAGTAGATTGCCCAAGTGCCCTCGAATGCCATAAGATGAGCATCGCTCGAGAGATAGTAAAGGTGATCGCCGAGGAGGGTTGCGTCATTCTTGAGCTGCTGATTCCACCAAGGCATATCGATGTTGAGGTTTTCAACGCCGTAGAGGTTGAGAAGATACGAGCTTGTGAACATCGTGCCTATGTGGGTGGAGCGCAGATAGGCAACGTCATAGATATCCTCCCCCGTCGATGAGGCGTTCATGATCTCGTTGTACTGATTGTCCCATCCGCAGGCGTATTCAACGAGGTCGATCTTGTACTGTTCCTCGACCTTGAACATAGCTTTGTACTGCGCATCGTTGACGGGCTCGCCGGTTACGTCGTCGGCGAGGATGTTCATTATCATCGAGTACTTGGGCTCGCTGTTGAAAATGAGAAATTCCTCGTTTGCGTAGTTAACGTCAAGGAAGGGATAGGAGGTTTCCTCGGTCGTTGTGTCGGTGGGAGCCTGAGTCTGTGCGGCTCCTCCTTGGTCGGGGGTTGCGGTGGTGGTGTCACCGCCCGAGGTCTCCGCGCAGGAGAGAACGGGAAGGATCATTGCGATGCAGAGGCAGAGGACTGTGATAATGCGAAAAAATTTGTTGGTCTTCATAGCGATTCTCCTTTTTATTTTATTTTCACGCGCCCTTATGATGCGCGGGGGGAGCAATGTTGGCAAAGCCCTTTTCGATACGCCTAAGAATGACGGCGTAGCAGATATAAAGCACGATTGCGGTTGCAAGCCACGAGATCGGGTAGGAGATGTAAAGCGAACCGGGAGTTCTGAATTCCGCAAAGATGGTGTAGACCCAGACAACTCGCATCGCGCAAGCACCGATCAGGCTGACGACCATCGAGGTCGTTGATGCTCCGAGTCCGCGAAGCATTCCCGACATTACCTCCATAAGTCCGCAAAGGAAGTAGAAAATAGTTGTGTAGAACATTCGCTCCATACCGAATTCAATGATCGCCTGCTTGTTTGCCGCGCCGTCAGCGGGCAGGAAGATGTTGAGCAGAGGCTCACCGAATGCGTAGGTGACAAGACAGAGCGGGACGCCTATGATCAGCACCGAAAGCAGACAGTAATAGCAGGTCTTTTTCACACGCGTGATCTCTCGTGCGCCGAGATTCTGACCCGAGAAGGTCAGCGCGGCGTGGTAGAAGGAGTTGAGAGCGATGTAGATAAGTCCGTCGATCGTGCCCGCGGCACCGTTGCCCGCAACGCCGATCTTGTCAAAGGAGTTGACGGAGGACTGGATTATTACGTTCGAGAAGGAGAAAAGACAGCCCTGAATTCCCGCGGGAATGCCAACCTTGATGATCTTCACCATAAGGTATGGTGCGATGTGAAGGTGGCGCAGGTCAAGCTTGCAGGCATCGTCAAGTCGTGTGAGTCGGATGATGACCAAGGTTGCCGAAAGATACTGCGAAATGATCGTCGCAAGCGCAACGCCCGCAACGTCGAGATGGAAAACGATAACGAAAATAAGGTTGCAGATGACGTTTACCGCGCCCGATACCATAAGGAAGTAGAGGGGGCGCTTGGTGTCGCCCTTTGCGCGGAGGAGCGCGGCGCCGTAGTTGTAAACCATCTGCGCGGGCATACCGAGGAAGACGATGCGCATATAAAGTGCGGCGTGGTCAAGTACGTCGAGGGGCGAATCCATAAGCACCAAAAGGGGCTTGCAGGCGATAAATCCGATCACTCCGACGATCACTCCGAGGATCGCGGCGATGGTGATGGAGGTGTGGACAACGTCGCTTGCCTCGTCGTCGCGTCCCGCGCCGAGCGAGTGCGAAAGCGTGACCGATGCACCGACGGAAAGACCGATGAAGAGTCCCGTGATCAGGTTCGAAAGTGCGCCCGTGGAGGTAACTGCGGCGAGCGCGGCTTCTCCGTCGGCGGCGAAATTCGAAACTATGAGTGTGTCTGCAGTGTTGTAAAGAAACTGCAAAATGCCCGTCGCGAGGATGGGTAGCGTGAAGAGAAGGATGGGCATAAAGAGAGGGCCCGAGGTGAAGCTGATCTCTTTCTTTGCCTTTAGTGTTCTGGCTGCTGAAGTTGACATATCTTCCTCCGATAGGCATAATATGATATGTTAATTATAGCACAGTAAAGGGGAGAAGTCAATGACTTTGCGCGAATAAAAATCCGAAAAAATTCAAAGAAAAATTGCGAAGGTATAGAAAATTTCGGAAATATGTGATATAATATAATTGAGATAATATAATTCATTTTAAGGAGCAGATAAAAATGCAGACAGGACCCATTTTTCACGAGAGAAATTCATACCGCCGACCGCTTATTATAGCGCACAGAGGCTGTAATAATTACGCGCCGCAGAATTCGTTACCCGCCTTTGAGACGGTTGCGAGGATGGGCGTGTGGGCGATCGAGACGGATATCCACTTGACACGCGACGGCGTGGCGGTCTGTATGCATGACAGTACGCTTGCCACAATGACGGATAACGAGGGAATTATTGAGGAAATGACCTTCGATGAAGTCCGCCGTGCGCGTATCAATAAGGGCGTCGGCGCGGACAAGCTGCCCGAGGATCAGCTCCGCGTGCCTACCTTTGAGGAGTATCTTGACGTTTGTATGCGCTACGGATGCGTGCCTTTTATCGAGTTTAAGACCCCCGAGGGAGTTGAGGCGGCAATAAAGAGCCTGCGCAGACGGGGAATGCTCGATTACGCGGTTGCTTCTTCGGTAAAATTCGATTATATCGCCGAGGCGAGAAGACTTTCGCCCGAGATATTCGTACATCTGATATTTGCCAAGGAAAAGCACTATGACGCGCTCTGCGACCTCGGCTACGCGGGACTTTCGCTCAAGATCGCTGACTCTGCCGATCTGCCCGATGGCATCATCGGCGACCTGCACGAGCGCGACCTCCGCATCTGCATGCGCGCGGCGGATACACGCGAAAAGCTGCGCGAGATGATCGACCTCGGACTCGATTATCAGCCGTCAAATTGCGTTTTTACGCCAATAGCGTAAAAAGTTACTAGTTGCTAGTTATTAGTTGCTAGTTGAAGGTGAATTTTCGCCTTTGGCGAAAATTTTCGGATTTGAATAAAATCACTTTTCGCCCTCGGCGAAAAGTTACCATAACTCTGCACTCTGCACTCTGCATTCTGCACTCAAAACCATCTGACTAAAGAAAAGGAACCAAAACAATGATCTACATGTTTCTCGCAAACGGATTTGAAGAAGTTGAGGCTCTGATGCCCCTCGACCTTATGCGCCGCGCGGGTCTCCCTGTCAAGACCGTCGGCATCGGCTCGCTCGATATCACCGGCTCGCACGGAATTACCGTCAAAGCCGATATGCTCGACTCGGATTTTTCGGATAACTCCCCCGAATGCGTCATCCTCCCCGGCGGTATGCCCGGAACGACCAATCTCGACGCCTCCCCCGTCGTTCATAAGGCACTCGACTCGGCACTTGAAAATAACTCCCTTATCTGCGCTATCTGCGCCGCACCGATGATCCTCGGTAAGCGCGGTATTCTCAAGGGTAAAAACGCCACCTGCTTCCCCAGATTCGAGGAATATCTCGAGGGCGCGAACGTCGGCGGACGCGCTGTTCGTGACGGTCAGGTCATCACGGGCGTCGGTATGGGCGCGGCTCTTGAGTTCGGCATCGAGATCGTTGCCGCGCTGAAGGGAAGAGGGGCGGCTGACAAGCTCTTCGCCGCAGTTCTTGCAAAATAATGAAGGATTATTTCAAAAATTCCGCGAATACGGCACCGCTGCTCGTCCTCGGAATATTCGTTCTGCTCCTCGTCAGCAGGCTTATCGACACAACTCTGCTCAACCGAGAGAACGAATACGTTGCCGTTATCGTGCTGCAGCTCATAATTTTTCTGCTTCCCGCCGCCTTTTATATCAAGGCGCTCGGGCTTGATTTCGGTCGCTTCAGGATCTCCGCCTTTGGCCCCGGTCATTTGCTCCTGCTTCTTTCGGCGTTTATTTCGCTGACCGCCGGAACGATACTTATCGAGTTTTACACCGTCGGTGGAGCATCTCTTGACCGAAGCTACGACCTATGGGGCGTGTTCATCTCAAAAAACGAGGGCACTGTGTCGAACACGATCTATCTGATCCTCGCCTATGCCTCGCTTCCCGCGATCTGCGAGGAATTCGTTTTTCGCGGACTTCTGATATCAGAATATGAGAAGAGAAGCACGACCGCCGCGGTTCTGCTTTCATCGCTCTTTTTTGCGCTTTTGCATTTCGATATCGAGCGCTTCCTCGTCTACTTTTTTGCGGGGCTCGTTCTGGCGATGACGCTTTATGCTACGCGCTCCCTCCCCGCGGCGATAGCCGTGCATCTATGGCACAATCTCGTCGGACTTTTCGGCAGACCGTATATGCAAACTCTCGTTTCCCTCGGTGGCGAAAAGCTTTTTATGATTCTGCTTACGGCGATATTTTTGCTGTTTTCGGGTATTTTTGCCGCCGAAGCAGCAAGACTTTATAAAAATTATGCGCGCTTTGATCTTTCAAGCGCGTATAGAGAGCTCGATCCGCCCTATCCCCCCGCGGATGCCGATTCCACTCCTCTCGAGGAGCTTGCCGCGAAGCATCCGAGGATAGCCGCAACCTGCGGAGCGATCTTCTCGTTCCCCTCACTCGTATGTTACGTCGCTTATACCGCGGCAGTTTTCATTGAATTTTAGAAAGGAGCTTCAGATGGAGAACACCAATCCCGAAAAAACTCCAAAAAAGAAAATATTGAAAAGACCGAATAGAAAAGAGCTGATCGGCGGCTACACTCGCGCGCAGTATGCCGCAGCGCTCAGGGAGCTCGATCCTGAGGAGAAGGATTTCTTCGACCGAGCCGATTACACCGAAACGCAGAGCACTGTTTCTGCGGTTATCAAGGCTATGGTTTATATAATTGCGATCATTACCGTGTCCGTCGCGCTCGCGGTCTTTGCGATCTCCTGCGCAAACGACGTTTTTGCCTTCGTAAAGGAGGAGAAAACGGTAGAGGTCGTCATTCCCGATTACGTCACCTCCGACGAGCTTGCCGATATACTCGGCGAGGCGGGAGCGATCAATTACCCCTGGCTGTTCAGGCTCTATTGCAACCTCAAGGACGTCGATACAAGCCCCGCGTATAAATTCCAGAGCGGAAGCTACACGATCTCGACGGCGATGAACTACGATACCTTGATGCTCTCGTTCGTTGAGACTCTGACGCTGACCACGGTGCGAATCACCTTCCCCGAGGGCGCAACGGTCGATGAGATGATCGCTCTCTTCGAGGCAAACGGATGCTCTGACCGCGAGGAGTTCCTCGAATGTATGAAGACCTACGATTTTGGCGCGGAATACGATTTTCTGCGAGATATTGATATGACGGACAGATATTATCTGCTCGAGGGATATCTCTATCCCGACACCTACGATTTCTATACGGGAAGAAAGCCCGAATATTATCTTTGTCGTCTGCTTGATCAGTTCGCAAAGGTATTCCGACAGTCGAAGTTCTTTGAGGCGGCTGAGGAAACCGGATATACGATCGATCAGCTGCTCACCATAGCCTCGATCATCGAGAAGGAGGCTTATCATCAAAACGACTTTGACGTCGTTTCGTCGGTAATCCATAACCGTTTGCTCGATCCCGATACCTTCCCGAAGCTCGAATGCGACTCGACGATAGTCTATGCGCTTTCCTGCGAGGCGGGCAGGCGAGTGACCGATATTACGCTCGATGATCTCAATATGGATAACCCCTACAACTCCTATAACGAGGAGGGCTTGCCCCCCGGACCGATCTGCAACCCCAGCTATAACTCGATTGCCTGCGCGTTTGACCCCGCGGATACTGAGGAAAAGTATTATTATTTCGTTTCCGATAAATACGGAGTGATGTATTATGCCACCACTCTCAAGGATCACAATGCGAATATCGATGCTATCAAAAAGGCAGAAGCTGCCGAAAATCAATAAATCAGGCAACTCTAAAACTGTGTTTTACAATTGGTTAAAACCAAAAAAGAAAGGAAAAACGTTATGACAGATAAGGAAAGATTTATACAGATCTATAAGGACAAGATCACCCGCGATGGCTCCACAGAGCTGCTTGCGTACCTTTGCTCCGAGTCCTGCGACTTTTTCACCGCGCCCGCATCCACGCGCTACCACGGTGCGGAGGTCGGCGGACTTTGCCGCCACAGCCTCAACGTCTACGATTGCCTCGTTGACATTATGAACCGCAAGCGTATGAAGGACGTTTACGGAATCCATTACAGCGACGAAAGCATCGCCATCGCCGCTCTGCTCCACGATCTTTGCAAGATCAATTTCTACCGCGTTGACAGCCGCAACGTCAAGGTAAACGGTCAATGGGTGACCAAGCCCTATTATACCATCGAAGACACGCTTCCCTACGGTCACGGTGAAAAGTCGGTATATATCGCATCGGGCTTTATGCGCCTGACTCGCGACGAGGCTTTTGCGATCAGATATCATATGGGCTTCTCGGGTCCCGAGGATAACGGAACAGTCGGCAAGGCGCTTGAAATGTTCCCGCTTGCATTCGCGCTGTCGGTTGCGGATATGGAAGCTGCCTACTTCCTTGAGGGTATGCCGGAGGACAACTGACCGTGGCTCGAGTAAGAAAAATCTCGGAGCAAACGCGCAAAAGACATAAATTTGAGCGAACGCTCGTCTGGCTGAAATACTGCTCCCCCGCGATACTTACGCTGTTTTCTTGGTTCTCCTGCCTTGTTCGCGGTGTGCGATTTTATGACGGAGAACAGTTTTACAGCCTGCAATCAGTAAACGAAATGGTTACGCAGGCAATTAGGGGAATGGGATCCTTTGATGCGGCGAAGGACGACAGCTACACCAAGCTTCTTGCGGGTGCTTTAGGACCCGTAACGACGGCGTACACATGGTGCTTTATCATCGCCGGCGTGCTCTCGCTCTACCTTTTGATCTTTGCGATCGCGATCCTCATCGGCGATCCGATGTCGGTCCCGACCAACCGCGCAAAAATATGGTTCAAGACCTTTTTCCCCGGCAAATGGCTTGTGCTTTTGACTATGCTTTTGCCCGTTTATCCCGCGTTTATGCCCTACGTTATCAGATACCTTTTCTATAAGTATTACGTAATGAACGATCTCATCGTTGTTGCCTCGCGGTATAATCCCGCCATCGCCGTGTCGGTTGCGGCTGCCGTGTGTATCGTAATTTTCTTTGCGGCAGCTCCGCTTGAATCACGACACAGGATGGATCCCTTCGTTCGCTACGATAAGGACGATGATTTCTAAAAGACAATTATTGTTGACAATTGTTCGGAAAAGACGAAAAAATGCAGGAAGTGCGCACACTTTCTGCATTTTTTGCTTGACAAATCAAGGCTTTTGTGATACAATAGAGTAGTATGAGTTTATTCTTATTTTAATTTATATTATTATACCTATATCTCATAATATCATTTTTGAAAGAAAGCAACAAAGGAGGTGCAAAAGAATTGACATTAGTGGAAATTCTTATCTGCGTAGCCGTCGGCATCGTTGGTATTGCCGCAGGTATCGTCGTGGGAATTCTGATCCGTAAATCCATCGCCGAAAAGAAGCTCGGTATCGCCGAGGAGCGCGCGAAGAAGATCGAAGCGGATGCAAAGATCCAGGCTGAAGCCGACACGAACAAGATGATACTCGCCGCGCAGAAGGAGATCAATCAGATGCGCACCGAGTCGGAGCGAGAGATCAAGGAACGCCGCGGCGAAATTACCAGATCAGAGCGCAGACTCACGCAAAAGGAAGAATCTCTTGATAAAAAGACCGAACAGCTCGAAAAGAAAAACGAGCAGCTCGATAAGAAGATCAAGGACAACGAGCTCGCACGCGAGCAGCTCAATGCCGCTATTGAGCTTCAGACCAAGGCACTGGAACGTATTTCGGGACTCACCGCCGAGGAGGCAAAGGCTGAACTCGTCGAGAAGCTTGAAAGCGTTGCAAAGTTTGAGTTCGCTCAGCGTATGATCGAGCTCGAGGAGCAGTTCAAGGACGAGGCTGACACTAAGGCACGCAATTACATTTCGCTGGCTATTCAGAGATACGCCGCGGACAACGTTTCCGAAAGCACGATCACGTCGGTTTCTCTCCCCGGAGAGGAAATGAAGGGACGTATTATCGGACGCGAGGGACGAAACATTCTTATGCTTGAAAAGCTTACGGGCGTCGATCTCATCATCGACGATACCCCCGAGGCTATCACTCTTTCGGGATTTGATCCCGTTCGCCGTGAGATCGCAAGACTCACCCTCGAAAAGCTCATTTCGGACGGACGAATCCATCCCACCCGCATCGAGGAGATGTACGAAAAGGCAAAGCGCGAGGTCGAGGCTGGCGTCAAGCAGGCGGGCGAACGCGCAACCTTCGAGGTCGGAGTTCATGGACTCAACCCCGAGCTTGTCAAGCTCCTCGGCAGACTTCGCTACCGTACCTCGTATGGTCAGAACGTGCTCAAGCACTCGGTCGAGGTCGCATTCCTTGCGGGAATTATGGCTGAAGAACTCGGCGTTGATGCGGCAACCGCACGCCGCGCGGGACTTCTCCACGATATCGGTAAGGCATTCCCCCACGACGTTGAGGGAACCCACGTACAGATCGGCGTAAATGCGGTCAAGAAGTACAAGGAAAGCCGCGAGGTCGTTCACGCGATCGAGGCGCACCACAACGACGTCGAGCCGCAGACGATTATTGCGGTTCTCGTTCAGGCAGCGGACGCAATCTCTGCCGCTCGTCCCGGCGCACGCCGCGAGGATCTCGAGAACTACACCAAGCGTCTTGAGAAGCTCGAGGAGATCGCCAAGGGCTTTGAAGGAGTCGATAAGGCATACGCTATTCAGGCGGGCCGCGAGCTCCGCGTAATGGTCAAGCCCGAGGAAGTAAACGACGTGACCATGAAGGTCATCGCGCGCGATATGGCGCAGAAGATCAAGGAAGACGTCAAGTACCCCGGACAGATCAAGATCCACCTTATCCGCGAATCCCGCGCTGTGGATTACGCGAAATAATCCGAATAAAAAGGGCTGAGATGCTTTTTTAGCAATCTCAGCCCTTTTGTGGATTGATAATATTGATACTTTGTCAGTAAGCTGAAGCAACCGACTCCGCGGAGTCGGTTGCTTCCTTTTTATTATAAAGTGATAAGCGAAAAATCTTTTTCGCTCTGTCTGAGCAGTTCCGCTTCTCTCGAGTGGCAGGTGAGGATTATGATCTGCGATTCATCCGCGATCTTTGAAAGAAGATCGAGAAGATTTTCTGCGCGGGTGTCGTCGAGCTGGGCGAATACCTCGTCGAGGATCATCGGGGGACGGTCGGCGGGGAAGAGCATCGATGAGAGGGCGGTGCGGAGCGAGAAATACGCCGCGTCGCGCGTGCCTGCGCTGAGGGAGGAGATCGGCTTTGTGCCGCAATCGGTCAGTATCGAGAGGGAAAAGTCCTCGGAAATGCCGAAATCGTAATATTTTCCGCCCGTCAGATGGCGCATAAGAGCTCCCGCGTTTGAACGAAGGCGCGGAGTGACGTTGCGGCGCAGACTTTCTCCCGCGCCCTGGATCGACTCGTAAGCAAGAACGATAGCCGCGTGCTTTGCCTCTGCCTCTGCGAGAGCGGCTTCTGCGGCTTCAAGCTCGGCGGCGAGACGGTTCGGATTTTCGCAAGTGCCCTCGATTATACCGAGATTTTTCTCGGATTCGAGCAGACGTGTGCGCGCCGCATCAAGGCGTGCGGCATATTCGTCGCGCTCCTGCTTGAGAGCCGTGGGGTTTGCGAGATCGAGCAAGGATTTTGCGGCGGGGGAAAGATGTGCGCGGAGCGCGGCTTCATCCGCCCCATCAAGCTTTGAGCGGGAATCGTTAACCGATGCCGTGTATTTTTCAATGTCCGCGTTCAGCTCGCCTCCGCGATCTGCAACCGATGCGAATTTTTCAGAGGTAGCCGCAAGGAGCTCGGCGATGTTGGCGTTTTCGCATTCAATGCCGAAGCCTGCGAGTGTGCTCTTTGCCGCCTCGACGATCTCGATCACGGTTGCGTTTTTATCAGCGTGAGTGCGCTCGAGCATACCGATCTTGCTTGAAAATTCTTCGATCTCGTCCTTTGCCTTGAGGCAAGCCTCCGAGTGCGCGACGATATCCCGGCGTTTTACGCGTCCATCGTGCTCGACGCCAAGGTCGTAGAGATAATTTTCCGCATTTTTGCGCGCTCGCGAGGATGAAAGTGTGATTGCAAGACCGATCAGCGCAACGACGAGCCCGCCGACGGTAATGCCGGAGGAAAACTGCATCGTCAGTGCGGGGAGAAGCTCGAGGAAGTATGCCGCGAGCGATGCGCCCGCGAGTGCGATACCGAGCACCATAAGAATGATTCCGAACGCGAGCCGCCTGCCGACCGCGGATCGGAGCTTTTTGTATTTGTCTGCAACCGCCTCGGGACCGCCCGTGCGGATTATATCGTCGGCGCGCGCGGCAAGAACCGTGTCGCCCGATTGATCGGATCGAAGACCTGCAAGCTCGCCCGCGGTTTTTGCGGCATCACTTTCAGCCACGGCAAGACGGCGCGAAAGCGAATCGAGTTCAGCGACGTAGGCGCGGTCGGGGAGTCTGCCCTCGAAGCCGTATTCCGCGAGCAGAGCATCGCGCTCTGCGGTCAGCGCGGCGACCTTCGCCTCGCCCGCGTGGAGCATATCAAAACGCTTGAGCGTTTGTATCGTTTCAAACGCGCGGAGTCTGTCCTCTGCCGCCGTCAGCTTGGTTCGAAGCTCGGCGGTGAGCTTTCGCGCGCGTTCAACCGTAGATTGAAGCGCGAGAGTATTTTTTGAAGCTTCCTCCGCCTGCGCGAGTCTTTGGCGCAGAGCATCGCGCTCTGCGGTCAGATCAGCGATCTTGCCGCCGTTTCCGCGCTGAAGACGGAACTGACGGCGCGCGGTGTTGAGTCTGGTCAGCGCGCGTTCGGTGTATATCGCCTCATCGGCGGAAAAGAGGATGTTTTCAATGGACGAACCGATCTCGCTGCCCGAAAGCGACGAGAGGGATTGCTGTTTTACGGACGAGGTCGAATCCCATACGCCCGAGGGCACCCCGAGAAAGACCTGACCGGGCACCTCGCCCTTGAAAGCTACGCTTCCCGTGGAGAGGTCGATGATCTGGCATTTTTCGCTGTAACCGTCGCGGTTGTCGGAGCGGATTCCCGAGCGTTCAATGCGATAGGATTCCTTTTCACATTCGATCTCAAGGCTTCCCTCGGCACGACCGCTTTCCCACGAAAGTGCGCGATCGTGCTCGAGTGCGCCCTCCTCACTTCTGCGAGAGGGCAGACCGTAGAGGATGAAGCGAATAAACGCAAGGATCGTGCTCTTGCCCGATTCGTTTGCGCCCGAAATAATGTTGAGTCCTCCCGAAAGCTCGGCTGTAAAGTCCGTGAGCGTGCCGAAGGAGGTAATATTTATCTTCCTTATAATCATATTGCCGCCTCCTTAAATAAAGGCTCTGCCTTCAAGCGCGAGCAGACCGATTCGGAGCGCGTCCGCGGCGATGCGGCGCTCGTCCTCGTCGGGCGAGGCGAGACGGGGCAACAGAGTGCGGTAAAGCTCGCCCTTGATCGACATATCCCCCTCAAGATATTCCGCGCCGAAGATGGGGGCTGTGCGGTCGCGGAGCTTCAATGAGCAGAGCGAAAGACCCGCAAGCAGCTCGATCTGCGCCGCGTTCGGAGTGTAAGTGGGCGGTATCGAGCCTTCAAGGTAGACCTTGAGTGACACGTTTTTGTCGCATTTCTCACTCCGCGCAAGCTCAATGATGCGCGCGGCGACCTCGGAATCGCTGTCAGCACCCGTGATCTCAAGGTGACGGGTGATGTATTTGTGCGTCGAGGTGATAAGCTTTTCGATAACGGGAGCACGCCCTTCCTCAATCACGACCGAAAGCACACCGCCGTCGCCCTCCTCATCGTAGGAGCGACCCTCGGGGAAACCGCAGTACGAGACAGTCGTGCGTCCCGCGAGAGTGATATCGGGGACGTTGTGAATGTGTCCGAGCGCGGCGTAAGTACATCCCGATGTGGCAAAGAGCGCGAGGGGCGTGGGCGCGTAGCGCGAGATCGGCGAGACGGTGTCCGCGTGCGCGCAGATTAGGTTGATCGCGGCGGGATCGATCATAATTCCGTCCGAAAGCGGAGAACGCTCAAGCGAGGGCGAGGTGAACGCCCAACCGTGAACCGCAACGCGCTGACCGTTCAATTCAAGCTTGAAGACCGAAAGCTCGTCGCTGTCAAAAATATGTACGTTTTCGGGCCACCCCACCGCCGTCCAGATGCTTCCGGGGGAATAGGGATCGTGATTT
The DNA here is from genome assembly GCA_017387685.1 of Clostridia bacterium. Taxonomy (GTDB): domain Bacteria; phylum Bacillota; class Clostridia; order Oscillospirales; family CAG-272; genus CAG-390. The sequence continues at coordinate 3,829 of JAFOEU010000098.1, read as the reverse complement.
CCGGGCGCAATGACGACGGGCTTGCCGTAAGCCGCAAGACTGTCGCGAACGAGCGCGAGCGTGTCGGGGCTGACGTAACCGCAGTCGAAAAGGTCGCCCGCGATGAGCAGCATATCGTGACTGCCCGCCAGCTCGACGACGTCTATAAAGATGTTACGAAGTTCATTGCGAAGCCGCTCTCCGGTTGGAAGATCGACCCCGGTGAAGGGCGAATCCAGGTGGAAGTCGCCGGTGTGGAGGATTTTAAGCATATGTTTGTCCTTTATTTAAGGTAGTAATTTTGTTGGGATGTTTGACTTTTGCGAGTGCCAAGTTGCTAGTTTCTAGTTGCTAGTGAATAGGAAATTTTCGCTGTCGCGAAAATATTTTTATTTTTATAGGAAAATTTTCGCCTTGGCGAAAATTCACCTTCAACTAGCAACTAGCGACTAGTAACTAGCAACTAATATTAGCAACTAACGCCTCCGGCGTATTCCACGAACTTCATCATCGCCGCGCGTCCCTCGTCGGTTGCCTTATAAACTCCGGCATCCTCGAGAACTGCGGTGAAGGTCTTGCCGATCTCCTCGTAGAGGATCTCTTCGACGTTTTCTGCGGTGAAGGTGTAGCTGCTCTTAAAGCTATCAAGCCAATCCGCGTGCTTTTCGCAATCGGCATCGGCGCGGACGTCGCCGCCTGCAAGAATAATCTCGCCGAGGCGCGCCATCTCCTTTTTGAGTCGCGCGGGAAGGATCGCAAGTCCCATAACCTCAATAAGACCGATATTTTCCTTCTTTATATTATGCTTGTCCGCGTGCGGATGGTAAATTCCCATCGGGAATTCCTCGCTTGTGAGGTTGTTGCGGAGAACGAGATCAAGCTCGAAGTCCTCGCCGCGGCGGCGCGCGATGGGAGTGATCGCGTTGTGCGGTACGTCATCTGTGAATGCAACAACGCCGTTTGCCTCGTCGGAATAGCCCGACCAAGCGATACGGATCTGATCGGCAAGCTCGACGAGCGCCGCCTTGTTTGCAGAGCGCAGACGGAGAACTGACATCGGCCAGTTGACGATTCCTGCCTCGATCTCGGGGAATTTTTCAAATTTAACGGGCAGAATGATCTCTGCGCGCTCCATCGGGAAGGTGTAGCAACCGCCCTGCATGTGGTCGTGCGAGAGGATCGAGCCGCCAACGATCGGAATATCGGCATTCGAACCGATGAAGTAGTGCGGAAGCTCGGTGACAAAGTCAAGCTGACGCTCGAAGGTAGCGCGGCAGATCTTCATCGGAACGTGCGCCTTTGAGAGCGCGATGCAGTGCTCGTTGTAGTAAACGTAGGGCGAATACTGAAGCAGCCACTCGTCTCCGCCAAGGGTAAAGGGGATCTGGCGCAGATTCTGTCGCGCAGGCGCGTTCGCGTGTCCCGCATAACCCACGTTTTCGGGACAGAGCAGACACTTAGGATAGCCCGACTGAGGCGCAAGCTTCGCCGCCGCGATGTCCTTCGGGTCCTTCTCGGGCTTGGAAAGATTGATCGAAATATCGATCTTGCCGTATTTCGAATCGACCGACCAGCGTCGGTCCTTCTCCACGCGATCCTCGCGTATGTAGTTGGAATCGATCGAAAGACGGTAGAAGTAGTCGCTTGCCGCCTTTGGATCGTTCTTGTAAAGCTCAAAGAATTTCGCGGTGACCTCGCTCGGACGGGGCATAAGAATGCCCATCAGCTTGGTGTCAAAGAGATCGTGCGCGGTAATTCCTTCATTAATAATATTATTGGCTACCGCATATTCGCAGATCGCGTCGAGAATTTCGTGCAAACGGAGTCCCTTTTCCTCAACGGAAACGTAATCCTCAAAAGCTGTGAGCCCAAGCTCTGTGCAAAGAGTGTTTGCGGCGTAGATGCGGTCGGCGGAGTCAAGCATTCCGCAATTTTCTGCGTGGTCAAGGAGAGCCGAGATGAGTCGGCAGATTTTAGTGTCGGTCATAGTGTACCTCATATATAATATAATGTAGAAAAATCAATTATTGAGATCGTCTCCGAAGAACGCTACGGAAACGTCAATTACGATGTTGAATTCTTTTCGAAAGAACTCGCGGGCTATGTTGTCATCTGCAACGTAAAACAAAGCGAAATCATCCGCGTTGTAAACGCAAAGAATCTCTCCACCGGGATGGTTTCTGCCTCGTTTTCCGCTTTGAACGCGTGTCTGTGCCGCAGCGCGTAGATATTTGACAGAGGAAACGCTTGATTTCGAGAAGGTTTTTTTGTGTTTGAATCCCGAATAAAAGCGTATCTCATCACCGTCGAAAATGACGTAATTGCTCAATACTGTAAAAGCCCACGATGCGATCAAACAGAGCACCATCAGTATCGACGCCAAAGACAACGGAAAATATATACGGAACAGTATCAGAGCAAGAATAAAATCCATAATCGCGTAAAAGAAGAATACAGCACCGCTTCCCAAAAGAGCGGCGGGATGATTGCCGCATTCGGTATATAATTTGATTGGCTTGTCTTTCATAATATTTCGGTAAGCAGGTTAAAGTCTGATAGCCTTTTCCGCGATGAATTTGTTAACCATAGCATCTGTCGGAAGAGAGGGGAGAGCACCCTTCTTGCTGACCGCAAGTGCGCCAACCACATTCGCATAGCGTCCCGCGCGGACGATGTCACCCGAACGGAGATATTCAAGCGTCAACGCGGCGGTGAAAGCGTCTCCGGCGGCAGTAGTGTCGACAGCATTCACGCCGTAAGCGGGCAGACAGTGATAATATTTGCCGTCGTAAATGTAGCATCCGCGTCCGCCGAGCTTGATAACGTAATATTTTGCACTGACGAGCTTCTGAAGCGCCATTGCCGCGCGCAGACAGTTGTCGGGATTTGTTGGATTGATGCCCGTGAAGATCTCGGTTTCAGTTTCGTTGGGCGAAAAAATTTCAAGCGGAGGAAGATCCGCAAGCGGAAAATCTCTATTTGCGGGTCCCGCATCGAGAATTATCGGAATATTTTTTTCGTTTGCAGTCCAAGCCGCGTGCATAACGGCGTCCTGCGTGATCTCAAGCTGCATCAGGAGAGCATCGGGGCGGCAGATGAATGAAGCGTCAATGTCCTCTTTTGTGAGGCGAACGTTCGCGCCGGGGAAGAGAATTATGCGATTCTGACCGTTCGGCTCGACCATAATTGCCCCGAGACCGGTGACTGCATCGGGATCAACGACGATGAAACGTGTGTCGAGACCTTCCTTTTTATAAATATTATGCATTATGGAACCGTTTGCATCCTTGCCGAGTCGACAGCAAAATACGCTGTCACCTCCAAGACGGCGAACAGCAACAGCGGAATTTGCGCCCTTCCCGCCCGGAACGAATTGATACGTTCCGCTTTCAAGCTGAGTTTCGCCTCCCTGCGGGATCTTGCTGACGCTCATAACAAAGTCCATATTTGCGGAGCTTACGGTTAAAATTCTTTTAGGTATCAACATTTTTTACCTCCGAATTTGAGAAAATTTTTGAAGTCGGATATATTACCATCTTATATTATACTATATAATAAGCAAGAAATCAAGGGGAAATTTGCGATTTTGGTCGATTTTGTTCGTCAAAATATACAAACGAAACACCTGATAATTGTGCAAAACATCACTAAACATACAAAGTGAAAAAAATCTCAAAAAACTTTAAAAAAAGGCTTGACAAAGCGGGACGAAAGTGGTATAATATACAAGCTGTCGCGCAGAGCACAACGCAGAGCGGTGAGCAAAGCGGCGGCGAGGTCATTGAAAATTGAACAACAGACTAATAAGTACAAGCTTGACTCTGATGAAAATCGGAGTTGTTAAATAAGG
>JAFOEU010000097.1 GCA_017387685.1 Clostridia bacterium | reverse complement strand
ATGGGAAGATATACGGCGAGAGTGTCGCGTTTACGGCAGGTGCTGATCGGAAGCGGCGATTAATCGCCGAACGAGGAAACGGCGAATGTGGTTGTGGACAAAGCGGGCGTGGGAGAAGCGATGGCGGCGATGTCATCGCCGAGTGAGAGAACGGCGAATATGGGCGTGGGGGCGATAGCGGCGATTAAATCGCCGAGCGAGAGAACGGCGAATGCAGATATGGGCGATGGAAAGGCGATAGCGGCGATTTAATCGCCGAATGAGAGAACGGCGACTACGGACGAATACAAGCAGAGCCGGGCGTAAAATAGTAAATATGGACAAAAAATAAAGATAATCAGAAGAAAGAACGGCGGAGATTTGCAGGAATGCAGAAAAAGCAGTAACTTTGTACCCAAATTGGAGACCATGGCAGAAAAAGAGAACCATATGGAATCCGCGGGCATTAGAACAAGGCTCGTTCCGCACGGTTGGAAAGAGGCGGGGATATACCTGCTGACGCTCAATGTGGACGGATGGAAGCCAGTTTTGGGCGAGTTAGCAGGAGATGCGGAGAGAGCAAGGATAGAGGCGTCGGCATTAGGTATACGCGTATCGCAGGAGATACAGCGGCTACCACAGTTCTTCCCGCAGATAAAGATACTAGCCAAGCAGATCATGCCCGACCATCTGCACGTGGTACTACAGGTAATGGAGCCGCTTCCTGTGGCTCTTGGGCTGGTTGTGCGGGGGCTTAAGCAGGGATGTAACCGAGCGTGGAGGGAGGTTATATTGGCGGCGAGCGAGGATGTTGGCAAGGCGCCAATGGAATCGCCGAGTGCAGAAACAGCGACTAAGGGTCAGGCATATGCGGCGATGGAATCGCCGAGCGAGGGAACGGCGAATGCGGGTGTGGACATACAAAGCGGAGCACTGTTTGAGACGGGGTATCATGCGCGGGCGCTGATAGAGAAAGGGCAACTAAAGCACATGATCGAATACGTACACGATAATCCGAGGCGGTTAGCGGTACGCAAGAGGAAGGCGGCTTATTTCCACGTTCATAAGAACATAACAGCAGCGGGGCGGACATTCGAGGCATACGGGAATACAGAACTGCTAAAGGGACGGTGTTTGTCGGTGGTTTGTCACGGGGGATGGAACAGACACGAGCAGGAGACATACCGGCAAGAGAGGCTAAGCGCAGCAAAAGAAGGCGCGGCGTTGGTGGGGGCGTTCATTTCGAGACAAGAGAGCGATATACGAAACGAGGCAATAGAAGCAGGCGGAAGCATCATCCTTCTCATAGAGAACGGCTTCCCTGAGCGATACAAACCACAAGGGCGATGGTTCGACCTTTGTGCGGAGGGGCGACTACTATTGTTAGCGCCGTGGGCATACCGGAAAGAGAAGCACACTATATCCAGAAACCAATGCCTCCGACTTAACCGGATGGCAGAGGAGATAGAAGCAGAACGGGCGAGGGGATAGACACAGGCGTTTGCGTTAGCGGCGATGGACGTTATTGGCGATATAATCGCCGAGTACAAAAACGGCGACTACGGGAAAAGGACGTAGGCGGTGATGAAATCCCCGAGTGTAAGGACGGCGAATGCGAATGTTACGAGGACGTTTGCAGCGATGCAATCGCCGAGTGAAGGAACGGCGACAACTAATCAGAGGAACACAAATCTACCACACTAAACTACAAAAAGGACATACACATTGGCGGTAGCCGATGTAATTACTAATGCTACACACCGCATGGGCTACGTCCGCATTGAGCAAGTCACGGGCGGGACGGCATCTTTGGCGGACTTATGGCGCGGAGGATAAGCGAGATAGATACAAGCGAGGGAGGGGCTGCATATGACGCCAATATGACGAACGGGACTTGCAAATAAACGTCCTCTCGTGGAGAGAGGATGGCTCGCGGTAAACCGCCTACACCGCGAGCCATCACCCTACAAGCAAAGGTAGCGCAAGGGTAGCGCAAGGGTAGCCGATTAACAGGGAAATAAGAGGAAGTAGAAAAGAGATTGACGGGCATATATAGCTGACAGACGGAGCGCGCGGAGAGGCAACAAAAAAGACCGCCCCGAAGGACGGCCTTGATTATGGTGCTACGCGGTTGATATCGCGTGGGAACATCGAACATTCTTTCACATTTGCGATACCGAGGAAGCATGCCGTGATACGTTCCAGACCTATGGCGAATCCACCGTGAGGAGGCATGCCGTTGCGGAAAGTATCGAGGTAGAAGCGGAAAGCGTCGGGATTCATACCGCGCTTAATCATCTTATCACGATACTCCTGCTCCTTATGAATACGCTGTCCACCTGAGGTTACCTCTAGGCCACGCATCAGCAAATCGAAGCTAAGAGTGAGTGTTGGGTCTGCTGGATCGTCCATCGCATAGAAAGCGCGGTGCTCGCTTGGGAAATGAGTCACAAAAACGAAGTCACTACCGTAAGTTTCCTGTGCATACTTGCATATAGCTCGTTCTTCTTCCGGCGCGAGGTCATCCTCACCT
>JAFOEU010000096.1 GCA_017387685.1 Clostridia bacterium | reverse complement strand
GGCAGGTGACGCTGCCTCGCACGGCATTACGGAGGCGTTGGCGGAGATAGGTTTCGAGGTGGGCCGTATGAAGACGGGCACGCCTGCGCGAATTGATGGCCGCTCGGTGGATTTCTCGGTTTTGGAGGAACAGCCGGGTGATGCGGAGCCTTCAAAATTCTCTTTTTCCGCTAATACTCAAGTAGTTAAAGAGCAAAGAAGTTGCTATTTGGTATATACCTCGCCCGAGGTACACGCTCTCCTGCGCGAGGGATTTGACCGTTCGCCACTATTTAATGGCACGATTCGCGGTATTGGCCCGCGTTACTGTCCGAGCATTGAGGATAAGCTGCGCACCTTCGCCGAGAAGGAGCAACATCAGCTCTTCCTCGAGCCCGAGGGTTGGGATACGAACGAGTATTATATAAATGGTTTTTCTTCTTCATTGCCGCAGGAGATTCAGCTTGCCGCTTTGCGAAAAATTCGCGGATTGGAGAATGTGCACGTCTATCGTCCCGGATACGCCATCGAGTATGATTATTTTCCGCCTACGCAGCTCAAGCACTCGCTCGAAACGAAGTTGGTGCGAAATCTCTATTTCGCCGGTCAGGTGAATGGCACAACGGGATATGAGGAGGCTGCGGCGCAGGGTTTGATGGCAGGTATAAATGCGCATCGTAGATTACAAGGTCTGGAGCCTTTGGTACTGAAGCGCGATGAGGCTTACATCGGAGTATTGATTGACGACCTTGTGACAAAGGGTGTCGATGAGCCGTATCGTATGTTCACCTCGCGTGCCGAGTACAGAATCTTGCTTCGTCAGGATAATGCCGATTTGCGATTGACGCCGATTGGATACGAAATTGGACTTATTTCGGCTGAAAATTGGGAAAAATTCGCAGAAAAAAAATCACTCGTAGAATCGCTTATTTCCTACGCGCACGAACAGAGTGTCAAAATATCGGAAATTGAGGGCTATTTAAAAAGTAAAAATTTGGAGCCTTTGACGCAGGGCCGCAAGCTCTATGCGCTCGTTTCGCGCAACGAATTTTCGTTTGCCGAGCTGATTGAGGCGCTGCCGAAGGTGAAGCGTTTTGTTGAGAAGAACAACATCACGCCCGAAATAGTCGAGCAGGCGGAGATTCAAATCAAGTACAAAGGTTACATCGAGCGCGAAAAATTGCTGGCCGAGAAGCTGCGCCGACTGGAGAACATCACAATTCCCGAGGGTTTTGACTTTACACAGATGAATGCGCTGACCATCGAGGCTCGCCAAAAACTTACGAAGATTCGTCCGCAGACGATAGGGCAGGCATCGCGTATTCCGGGTGTGAGTCCCGCAGATATAAACGTTATGCTGATAAAGTTTGGGAGATAGAAGGAGATATAGGAGTTATAAGTGCTATAGGTATTATAGGTAAAAAATATATAACACTTATAATTCCTATAACACCTATAAAAAAATACCGCCCCGAAAGGCGGTATTTTTATTATGTGTTCCACGTGGAACTCCTTATTCAATCTCGATAGTCCAACCAAATTTATCCTCAGCACGACCATACTGAATATCCTGCAAGCGATTATACAACGCCTGACAAACAGGTCCTACCTGCTCGCCATCGCCGTAAGTAATCTTCTCCTCGGTATCAATATCGAAAACATAACCAATAGGAGAGATAACTGCCGCTGTACCGCAGGCACCAGCCTCCTCGAACGAAGCCAACTCCTCGACGGGCACGGGGCGCTCCTCAACAACCAAACCCATATCCTCGGCCAAAGTGCGGAGGCTCTTATTGGTGATTGAGGGCAAAATTG
>JAFOEU010000095.1 GCA_017387685.1 Clostridia bacterium | reverse complement strand
TAAGCAATGGTTTACAGAATTTACGTTGAAAAAAAGCCCGGTTTTGATAACGAGGCGCGCGCTCTCGCAGGCGAGCTCCGTGAGCTTCTCGGTATCTCGGGCGTTGAAAAGGTTCGTCAGATCAACCGCTACGACTGCGAAGGCACCTCAAAGGAGCTCTTCGACTACTGCGTTCAGACCGTTTTCTCCGAGCCCCAGATGGACTATGCTACCGCTGAGGTAGATCTCTCGGGCGCTCGCATCCTCGCTTCCGAATACCTCCCCGGTCAGTTTGACCAGAGAGCGGACTCGGCAGCGCAGTGCATTCAGCTGATCTCCCGCGGCGACCGTCCCGCTGTCCGCTCCGCGAAGATCTACGCGATCTACGGCGACATTTCGGATGCCGATTTTGCCGAGATCAAAAAGTTCCTCATCAACCCCGTTGAATCCCGCGAGGCTGCTCTCGATACCTTCGAGACCCTCGCTACCGAATATCCCGTTCCCGCTGACGTCAAGATCCTCGAAGGCTTCACCGCCCTCGACCGCGCGGGACTCGAGGCGTTCGTTTCCGACTACGCACTCGCTATGGATATTGACGATATCACCTTCTGTCAGAAGTATTTTCAGACCGAGGGCAGAGATCCCTCGATCACCGAGATCCGTATGATCGATACATACTGGTCCGACCACTGCCGTCACACCACCTTCCTCACCGAGATCGACTCCGTAACCTTTGAGGACGAGCTTCTTCAGAAGGCATACGATCATTACGTCGGCATCCGCAAGGAGCTCGGCAGAACCAAGCCCGTTTCCCTGATGGATATCGGCACTCTTGCCGCTAAATATCTCAAGTCCACAGGTCAGCTTCGTAACCTTGACGAGAGCGAAGAGATCAACGCTTGTACCGTTAAGATCAAGGTCACAGTTGACGGCGAAGAGCAGGATTGGCTCCTCCTCTTCAAGAACGAGACTCACAACCATCCCACCGAGATCGAGCCCTTCGGCGGTGCGGCAACCTGCATCGGCGGCGCGATCCGTGACCCGCTTTCGGGCAGAAGCTACGTTTACGCCGCAATGCGCGTGACCGGTGCGGCTGACCCCACAAAGCCCATTTCCGAAACCATCAAGGGTAAGCTCCCTCAGCGTCAGATCGTAACCGGCGCGGCGGCGGGTTATTCCTCCTACGGTAACCAGATCGGTCTTGCAACCGGTCTTGTAAACGAGATCTATCACCCCGGATACGCCGCAAAGCGTATGGAGATCGGCGCGGTCATCGCGGCGGCTCCCGCAGATTGCGTTCGCCGTGAGTGCCCCGCACCCGGTGACTACGTCATCCTCCTCGGCGGCAGAACCGGACGCGACGGATGCGGCGGTGCAACCGGCTCATCCAAGTCCCACACCGCCACCTCCCTTGCCGACTGCGGCGCAGAGGTTCAGAAGGGTAACGCTCCCGAGGAGCGCAAGCTTCAGCGTCTTTTCAGAAACGCAGAGGCATCCCGCCTTATCAAGCGTTGCAACGACTTTGGCGCAGGCGGCGTTTCCGTTGCTATCGGTGAGCTTGCCGACGGTCTTACCATCAATCTTGATAAAGTTCCGAAGAAGTACGAGGGTCTTGACGGCACCGAGCTTGCTATCTCCGAATCTCAGGAGAGAATGGCTGTTGTTGTTGCCGCAGAGGATGCCGCTCGCTTCATCGAGATCGCAACCGCTGAAAACCTCGAAGCTACCCACGTTGCAACCGTGACCGAGGAAGCAAGACTCACTATGTTCTGGCGCGGCAAGCAGATCGTTGACCTCTCCCGCGAGTTCCTTAACTCCAACGGCGCGGAAAAGCACATCGACATCAAGGTTCCCGCTATCGACCGCGAAGCACTTGATAAGGTTTCTATCTTTGATCCTTCCCTTTCCTTTACCGATAACTACCTCGCACTCGCATCCGACCTCAACTGCTGTTCGGGCAGAGGTCTTTCCGAGCGCTTTGACTCCACCATCGGCGCGGGCACCGTTATGATGCCTTGGGGCGGTAAGAATCAGCTTTCTCCCATTCAGACGATGGTACATAAAATTTCCGTCGAAAAGGGTCATACCAACGACGTTTCCCTCATGAGCTGGGGCTACAACCCCTTCCTCTCCTCCGCATCGCCCTACCACGGCGCGTATATGGCTGTTGTTGAGTCGATCGCAAGACTCGTTGCATCGGGCGCGGAATACCGTGACGTTTACCTCACCTTCCAGGAATACTTCAAGAAGCCCGGCCGCGACGGCGAGCGTTGGGGTCAGCCTATGGCGGCACTCCTCGGCGCATTTGCCGCACAGACCGCACTCGGCAGCGCCGCTATCGGCGGTAAGGACTCGATGAGCGGCTCGGCACAGGATCTTGACGTTCCTCCCACCCTCGTTTCCTTCGCTGTAACCGCTGACAAGGTCGAGAATATGATCTCCTCCGAGTTCAAGCAGGCGGGCAACAAGGTTATTCTCGCAAAGCCGAAGTACGACGAAAACGGTCTCCCCGTGACCGAGTCGATCCTCGCTCTCTTCTCCGCTGTAACCGCATCCCAGCGCGCGGGCGACTGCGTGACCGCATTCACTCCCGGCATCGGCGGCGTTGCAGAGGCACTTATGAAGATGGGCTTCGGTAACAATATCGGCGTAACTCTGAACGAAAACGTAGCAGTTTCCGACATCTTCAACCTCGCAGGCGGTTCCTTCATCCTTGAAGTTAAGCCCGAGACGGTTGTCGCTGTGGGTAACTACGACCTCGTCGAGCTCGGTACTCTCAACGCAGAGGGCGTGATCTCCCTTGGCGGCGAAAGCATCGCACTTGCAGATCTCCTCAAGGTATCCGAGGACAAGCTTGAGTCGGTTTACGCTTGCAACATCACTCCTCCCGAGCGCAAGATCGAGACCGTAAGCTGTGCTCCCAAGGCATACCCCACCGCGGCTCCCATCGCTGTGGCAAAGCCTAAGGTTCTCATCCCCGTCTTCCCCGGCACGAACTGCGAATTTGACACCGCAAAGGCATTCGCAGACGCGGGCGCAGACCCCGAGATCTTCGTAATCGCTAACCTCAGCGCAGAAACTGTCGCGCGTTCGGTTGAGCAGTTCGCAAAGAAGGCGCGCGAGAGCCAGATCATCTTCATCCCCGGCGGATTCTCGGGCGGCGACGAGCCCGACGGTTCGGGTAAGTTCATCACCGCATTCTTCCGTAACGGCGAGGTCAAGGACGCAGTCACCGACCTTCTTGACAACCGCGCGGGACTTATGGGCGGTATCTGTAACGGTTTCCAGGCACTTATCAAGCTCGGTCTTGTTCCCTACGGTAAGATCATCGACACCGACGAGAACTGCCCGACTCTGACCTATAATGACATCTCCCGCCACCAGTCGAAGATCGTCCGCGTAAGAGTTGCATCGAACGCATCTCCCTGGCTTTCCGCTTGCAATGTCGGCGACGTATTTAACGTACCGATCTCCCACGGCGAGGGACGCTTCGTAGCATCCGACGCACTTCTTTCTGAGCTTGCGCAGAACTCGCAGATCATGACCCAGTACGTTGATATGAACGGTAACGCAACAGGCGATATCCGCTTCAACCCCAACGGAAGCGCGAACGCAGTTGAGGGTATCCTTTCTCCCGACGGCCGCGTATTCGGTAAGATGGGACACTCGGAGCGTAAGGGCTACGGACTTTATAAGAACGTACCCGGAGAGTATGATATGAAGCTGTTTGAATCGGCAGTGAAGTATTTCAAAGGTTAAATTTTAATAAAAAGCTCGGATATCGGGAAAATTTCTCGGTATCCGAGCATTTTTTGAGGGTAGAAGGCAGAGGGCAGAGGGCAGAGGTAAGGTTAATTTTCTCGCTGCGCTCG
>JAFOEU010000094.1 GCA_017387685.1 Clostridia bacterium | reverse complement strand
AGTGAAATTCTGGTGCGCAAACCTTGTGCACCGGCGGATGCAGAGCAGACCACTTCGTAATGGCACCGCGCCGCCCGAGGAACAACTCGGTCGGCACGAGATCCTTCGGGCACCACACGTCTGCGGACGTGCCCTCAGGATGACATCGTTTCTTTTGCAGGGGGCTGCGCCCCCTGCACCCCTGCTTTGCAAGTGCTAACATAGTGCACATAATGGGACTATTTATAATAGTTTTTGTGATTTTTAATAAAGAATAACACTTGTATTGCATTTATTAGATAACATAAAGGTAACAAAAAATGAAACAATCAATCTTCACCATAAAAGAAAACCGCGCGCTGACCGATCTTGTGTGGCTGATGCGTCTTGAGGGTGATACCTCGGATATCACGGCGGCGGGTCAGTTCGTGAATATTCAGCTCGACGGTCTCTATCTGCGCCGTCCGATCTCGGTCTTTGACTGCGAAGACGGTCTGCTTTCCATCATCTACAAGGTGGTCGGCAAGGGCACCGAGCAGATGACCACCCTCCCCGTCGGCACAGAGCTCGATATACTTACAGGCCTCGGCAACGGCTACACTCTAGAAAAGGTCGGCGAGAAGCCCGTCCTCGTTGGCGGCGGCGTTGGCGTTCCCCCTATGTATTATCTTGCAAAGCGACTCATCGCGGCGGGCAAGAAGCCCGAGATCGTTGTCGGATTCAACACCGCATCCGAGATCTTCGGCGTTGAGTTCTTTGAGGCGCTCGGTCTGAACGTCACCGTTACAACCGTTGACGGCAGCGTCGGCATCAAGGGATTCGTAACCAACGCCCTTGAAACACTTGATTACGATTATATCTGCACCTGCGGTCCCGAACCGATGCTGAAGGCTCTTTACAGAGCAACCGAGTGCTCGGGTCAGTACAGCTTCGAGGAGCGTATGGGATGCGGATTCGGCGCTTGTATGGGCTGCTCCTGCAAGACCGTTACGGGCTATAAGAGAATCTGCAAGGACGGCCCGATCCTTGAGAAGGAGGAAATACTGTGGGAAAAATGAACGTAAATCTTTGCGGCATAGAGCTTGACAACCCCGTCATCCCCGCAAGCGGAACATTCGGCTTCGGCTATGAATTCGCAGAACTCTATGATATCAACTGCCTCGGTACCTTCTCTTTCAAGGGAACGACCAAGGACAGCCGCTTCGGCAACCCCACTCCGAGAATCGCCGAGTGCCCGAACGGTATGATCAATGCCGTCGGTCTGCAGAACCCCGGAGTTGAAAAGGTAATTTCCGAGGAGCTTCCGAAGCTCTTTAAGGTTTTTGACAAAAAGGTAATGGCAAATGTTAGCGGCTTTGCGGTCGAGGACTATGCTTATACCGTTGAGCGCCTCGATTCGGTCGATCAGATCGGCTGGTTCGAGGTAAACGTAAGCTGTCCGAACGTCCACGGCGGCGGAATGTCATTCGGAACACAGCCCGAGGCGGCGGCAGAGGTCACCCGCGCGGTCAGAAAAGTGACGAAAAAGCCGATCATCATCAAGCTCTCGCCCAACGTGACCGATATCGTTTCGATCGCGAAGGCTTGCGAGGAGGCGGGCGCGGACGGCATCAGCCTGATCAATACCCTCCTCGGTATGCGAATCGATCTTCGCACCAAGCGCCCCGTCATCGCCAATAAGATGGGCGGTTTTTCGGGTCCCGCGATCTTCCCTGTAGCGGTGAGAATGGTTTATCAGGTGGCAAACGCGGTGAATATCCCCGTTGTCGGCATGGGCGGCGTTTCGTCCGCTGAGGACGTAATCGAGATGATGCTCGCGGGCGCGACCGCAGTTGAGGTCGGCGCGGCGAACCTCGTCAACCCCTATGCGTGCAGAGATATAATAAACGATCTGCCCCGCGTGATGGCGAAATACGGAATTGAAAACCTTTCCGACATCATCGGCGCGGTGAAATAAGGTGAATTTCCTCGCCGGATCATTCTGTCAATTTAAGAAAACTAATAGTATTTTATATACAGAGGCACAAATAGCATTATAATCTGTAGGGACCGACGTCCTCGGCGGTCCGAGCCCAATTATATTATTGATTCGCACATTATCAAAAATGTTATATGATGTTTTTCTTGATTTTACACACATAAATAATTTTATGCCCACGGACCGCCGAGGACGTCGGTCCCTACGGATTAAGTATTATTGTGAGTACATTGGTTTTATGATTAATATTTCATAATTAGACAGTATTGCTACAGTGGTGGTAATCGGCGCAAAAAAGATTATTAAAATTATATGAGTAATTAAATTTTAAGGAGATAAAAAATGGGAAAAGACGTAATTATCGCATGTGATTTTGACTCAAAGGAGAAGGTATTTTCCTTCCTCGACAAGTTCGAAGCGGAGGAGCGCAAGCCCTTCGTGAAGATCGGTATGGAGCTTTACTATGCCGAGGGTCCCGAGATCGTCCGCGAGATCAAGCGCCGCGGTCATAAGATCTTCCTTGACCTCAAGCTCCACGATATCCCCAACACCGTAAAGAAGTCGATGGCAGTTCTTTCGCGCCTCGACGTTGATATGACCAACCTCCACGCGGCAGGTACGGGCAGAATGATGGAAGCCGCAATCGAGGGACTCACCCGCGAGGACGGCACCCGCCCCATCCTCATCGCAGTAACCCAGCTCACCTCCACCGACGAGGAAACGATGAAGCAGGATCTTCTCATCAACGAGCCGATCGACAAGGTAGTTCTTCACTACGCATCGGTCGCAAAGAAGTCGGGACTCGACGGCGTAGTTTGCTCCCCCCTCGAGGCAGGCAAGGTGCACGATACCTGCGGTAAGGAATTCGTCACCGTAACCCCCGGTGTCCGCTTTGCAGACGGCGACATCGGTGACCAGAAGAGAGTTATGACCCCCGCGGCTGCAAAGGAGATCGGCTCGGACTACATAGTTGTCGGCAGACCCATCACCGCGGCAGAGGATCCCGTTGCGGCGTACAGACGTTGCGTGGCGGAATTTTGCGACTAAAGAAGTTCAGAATGCAAAGTTAAGGTAAATTAATTGAGAAAACAATTAAAAGGAATCGGTTTGCTGTTGTTCAGTATACTTTTAACGATAGCAAATGGTGATAAGCCGTTCTTTGATTTGGATTTCAGTTGGTCGTTAATCTATGTAATTATGGGCATTGTTGGCGTTATTGTTGTAGCTTTGCCTTGGGATAATGATAAATAAGTGTTAGTTATTGACTTAAAGCAGAAAACTGATGTTCGCACTTGCAATGCAGGGGTGAAGGGGGCGCAGCCCCCTTCACCGCAGACGATGTCATCCTGAGGCGGCGTCCGCAGACCGCCTGCCGCCGAAAGATCTCGTGCCGACCGAGTTGTTCCTCGGGCGGCGCGAAACCTGTACGAAGAAGTCTGATGTGAACCAAAAAACAAAATTATATAGCCTAATGTAATCACTATGAACGAAAACACATATTACGTTTACATTGAAGCAAACAAAAGAAACCGTGTTTTTTATGTAGGTATAACAAATAATCTTGCCCGCAGAGATAAAGAACACGAAAATAAAGTACACGAATATAGCTATACCGCAAGGTATAATGTGAATAAACTCGTGTATTTTGAAAGATACCACGACGTAAACAAAGCAATAGCAAGAGAAAAATCTCTCAAAGGGATCAATCGGCAAAAGAAGCGCGATCTCATTCGTGCGGTCAATCCGAAGTATGATGATCTGAGTGAAATTCTGGTGCGCAAACCTTGTGCACCGGCGGATGCAGAGCAGACCACTTCGTAATGGCACCGCGCCGCCCGAGGAACAACTCGGTCGGCACGAGATCCTTCGGCGGCAAAGCGGCCTGCGGGCGCCGCCTCAGGATGACATCGTTTCTTTT
>JAFOEU010000093.1 GCA_017387685.1 Clostridia bacterium | reverse complement strand
TCAATTATTTATAACCTTATAAATCAAATAAATTATGAAAAAAATCAATCATTCAGAAGAAATCAAAACAACCCGCGTCGGAGGGTTCGGAGGCAGCGACGCCGCGATGGTCTTGGAAATCGCCGAGCGTATCAGCACAGGACAACAACTGACAACAACGCAAAAACACCGCCTGCTTCAACTCAAAGGGCTGGAGACGCGCCCCGAATTTGACAGCCCCGAAATCCAAGCGGGAAGAGCCTTCGAGGATGAGGTGGCCAAGGTATTAGATGCGAAAGAATGGGACAGAGAGACATTCATGCAGCCGAAACCAAACACAACAATGGCTTCACGTCAGAATTTCCGGGTGTTCGCTCATGCCGACTTCTGGAATCCGAAGACCAACACGGTGACAGAGTGCAAATGGTCCCGGAAATTCAACCACGAGGGTCTCGAAAAACAGTATGCCGCGCAGCTGCAATGGTACTATATGTTAGGCGCCGATGCCGTCTGCCTTTGTTCCGACACAGCCGACGGAAGAAAAACCACCGATATCACACGTGACGACAAAATGGTGGAGTTGCTCAAAATGAGCCTCGAAACCATCGACGAGGTTTTCCCGAATATAGACCTCACCATCACAGAGAAGGGAATCAACGAGCTGCCGCCGAAGGTCGCAAGGCTGATTGCCGAAATCGAGACAATAACAAAGACTATGGCGAAGGAGGAAGAGATGCTAAAAACCAAAAAAGCCGAGCTGCTGGCCTATATGGACGGCAACGACCTGACGAAAGTGTGGAGCAACACGGCCTCTGTATCCTACACCGCGCCGTCTTCTTCGGTAGGATTCGACGCCAAGAAGTTCGAGGCCGATCACGCCGACCTTTTTGCCGCATATCGAACGAAATTAACAAAAAAAGCTGGTTATCTGACCGTGAAAATCAACAAAAACGAAGAATAAACATATTAAAAACTTATATTATGAAAAAAGAACAAAAAATCATCGAATTAAGGAGAGCGGCGAAACTCAAGGTCGCGGAACTTCAAACCAAAATCGCCTTCGCGCGCTCGGAGGCGGCGGGGAAACGCGCCCGACTGATGTGGGAGCGCGCCGCGGAGCTGGACGGCCTCGAAGTCGCAAGCATCGAGCGTTACGACGTGCTGGCCAAGTACCGCGCCAAGCTCGCTGGTGTGAACGAGCAGCTGGCCGCGACGGTGGCGCAGCTGAAATTCGAGATGCAGCAGACCAAGAGCGAGTGCGAGCGTCGGTGCTCCTCCGCCGAGGACGACCCAGAACCCGAGAATGAGCAGCCGCAGCAGGATACGGTCTATTGCGACGGTTCAGAACACACCGCACGCATCGTGGCGCGGCGACTGATTAATAAGATGCCGAACATTCCAGCAGACGGCTTCCTGTTTGTTCACATCATACGCAAGAGAGACGGTGATTTTTTCGTGGGCGTTACCGAAAGCGGCGAATCCGTCGAAAAGCATATCGACATGAATTTTACAAAAAATACTCATACGGCGAATGTTGAGGCCGCGTTCGTTGAGAGAGCCCGCAGGCTGTTCGCAGAAGAGCAGGAGAGCGGCAATAGCCACGTTGCTGAGCCTCTTTCACACGCTCTGGACGCGGTTTTTGGCGGCAACCCCGTAGAGCAGGTCGAAAGCCTCATCTCGGACACCATCAGAGACGGGAAGGAGGGCGGCAATGAATAACGCGAAAGTCATCAAATTGGCGGCGACACGCTCTTACCGCTTAGCCCCTTACGAGCAGGTCGGATTGTCCGTCGAGGTCGAAGTCCCGGATACAACGCTTTCCGATGACCTCGCTATTCGTGACACGTACATTGAGTGCATCCGCCGCATGGACGCCAGCTACGGAGACATCGTAAATCATTATAATTTACAAAATAAAAATCGTTAAAATTATGGCAAAAGAATTAAAATTAACGCAGACCCTGACCGGATGGTTCGATGTCAGGGTGTACAACGAGCGAATCGCAAGGGAAAACAGACAGATCAAAGGTGATAACGACAATATCGGATTTACCGCGTCCTTTGCCGTTGGAGACCCTGCCGCCGTCGCCTTCGCCACTTACGGCAAACCTTACGCGGACGCAAACGGCAACCCGCGCCTTCGCGTGAACTTCAAAATCGGCAGAAAGTGCCGCTGGTTCGACGAGAACGCCAACCCAGTCGCCAAGCCCGCGAATATGGACCTGGATGGAAAAATGTACGAAGTGGTGATGCAGTACAACGAGGTTGCAGGCGACCCGACGAAACCGCTGAGCCCGAAAGGGTATTGGGTTGACGCTATCCAATTCAGAGAGGCACAGGTCAACCCGTTTGCGGCGATGGCCGGCGCGGCTCCCGTCCCGCCGATACATCAACAACAGCCGCAGCCGCAGCAATACCAGCAGCAGCAGCATCAACAGTACCAGCAACCGCAACCGCAACCGCAGCAGCAACAGCAGCCTCAGTACCAGCAACAGCAGCCGACTGGAAATATAGGTTTTCCGCCGCCGCCAGTGGACGACATCATCTCCCCGCGTGGCATGTCGGCACCGATTCCGCCGATGTATAACGATAGTGACAATTTTCCATTCTAACACCGCCGCCATGACAAAGTTATATGACATACTCAAGAGCCACGGCGTGACGATGTACGCCGTGGCCAAGGCCGGCGGATGGAGCTGGCAGCAGGTTGCCGCGTGGGTCAAAGGGTCACGCACTATGCAGCTCAAGACCTTTATCGAGCTGCAACAGGTTATGACCGACAACTTCGGGATTGAAATCGAAATCACGGACTTGAAAAAAACAGAAAGCAATGAATAACGACAATTACAAATGGAGTTTGCGAAAAGGCGGAAAAAAGGAACGCTGCCCTCAATGCGGGAAGTTGAGGTTCGTGCCGTTTGTTTTGACAGCCGACCCGACCGTCAAAGCGGGTCCCGAATACGGACGTTGCGACCGAGAGCAAAGTTGCGGATACTTCCGCTATCCGGGCGGCGAGGTCAAGGCTGACACCAACCGCGAATACACACCAGAACCGCCCAAAGAGCCGATACTGATACCGCGCGAGATTCTCCCGCAACACGTTGACAATTTCGGCAATACGCTCTTTGAGGCTTACAAATGGGTCGTGAACGCAGTGGAGCTGGATGAGGTTATGCAATATTATGATATTATGAGAGGAGCGCATGGAGAGTGTATCTACCCGCAATTCGACGGACAATACATACGCACGGCAAAGGCCATCCTCTACGGCAAGGACGGACACAGAATCAAGACCGAGGACGGCGGGCTTCCCGTGTGGTGGCTGCACAAGTCGCCGACTGTGGCGGAATACACGAGGGGCAAAGAACTGAGGCAGTGTCTATTCGGCCAGCACCTTTTGCAACGCTACCCGAACGCCAGCGTTTACGTCGTAGAGGCCGAAAAAACAGCCGTCTTGATGGCGGCGACCGACCAGCATTCGATTTATGAGCGCGTGTGGATTGCCTGCGGAGGATCTCAGATGCTCAAGGGCGCGATTGACCTCATGCCGCTGATGGGGCGTAACGTTACACTCATCCCAGACGACGGCCAATATTGGAACTGGCGGCGCACCGCCGAGGCTTACGGCTGGCGGTGCATCGACATCGCGCCGCTGAAATCGCGTCACCACTTGCCCGACGGTTGCGACATTTGGGACGTGACAGAACAGTTGCTAATCACCAACAAAGAGCCTTATGAACTACAATGAGAAATACGGAGACACCTCCAGCACCACCGCGCAACCCTGCGCGCTGGTTGCCGACGTCCTGAAGAAGATGCCGCCGGACGTGGAGCCGCTTTTGGCCGATATAGACTTCTCGTCAGCCGACGAGCTGGCCGAGGCTTATTCGCGGGCGTGGCACGCCGTGGCAGGTGACAAATACCTTGCCAGCAAGGACACTCAGCGCGACTTCCCGCTGGCGCGTATAGTTTATAAACGTGCCAACTCCATCTGCTCCGCCGCCGAATCTGTCAAGAAGCTCAGAGCCGCCGCCGACGGTATGTGGATAAGGAACTTTGAGAAGATGGAAGTCAAGAAGCGCAGAAACGCGGTTTTTTCGGGCGAAAAATCCACGGCGGTGTATTTGTCCGCGAAGTCGGAAATCGAGCGGATTTATCGATTCTCCGCACTAGATATGGAATATCTGAGGTACTTTGTATGTCAGGCGCGCAAAGACGACCCCGACCCTGCTCTGTGCCGCTCTCTCTACATGTGGAGCGCGGAGAAGATGACGGGCAAGACCACCGTCGCCCGCATCGTGGCGGGAATCCTCAACGGCCTTGTGACGTGGCGCGAAATCCAGCGGGCGCAAATCATGTCCGATATCCCGACAGAGCTGCAATTCGAGCGTTTTGCCCGCCCGAAGGGCACGCGCTACGCCTGCGTGGTGATGGACGAGGCGTTCACCGGCGGAAAATCAACGGCGAAATATTACGGCAAATTCAAGGCCGCGCTCACGTCTGATTCGTGTCAGGTGGAGGTGAAAAACGGCGAGCGTTTCGACGTGCCCTGCTGGCGCAACTACATCTTTACTTCCAACGACGACATTTCCACCATCGTGGCCGACGAGAGCGAGCGACGGATATTCGCCATTCAGATGCAGCGACCCGAGCAGACCGACTACGAGCGGCTGGTTGAATTGTGGCGCGACTACATCGTAAACGCTCCCGAGGAACCCGACACGGCGAAATGGTACCGAGACACAATGCCGCAAGTCAAAGGCGAAGTCGGTGTAACAATTGACGACCTCGTGAGCGCGTTCACGTCGCCCGATTTCCTGTCGGAATTGGAACGCTACGAGGCGGAGTGCAACCAGCGCGTTCAGGCGGCGTTGGCAAACGGTATGCAGGCCGTGAGCGTCAACCGCTACCAAGTGAGCTTCCCGCGCTTCTTCTCCAACTTCATAACGGCATCGTTTGACGTTCGGAAAAACCCGAACATTGTCAAGGAGGCGGTCGTGCGGGCTTTCGGGGAGCCGCGGAGCAGCGGCAACCGCAAATATTACAACGTCAAAGACCTCAAGAACGCGCTCGAGGGCGACCTGAAGGAGAATAACGACCCGCCCGCGGCGGATTATACGCAAGACAACGAAATGGAATTACCTTATTAAAAAATCGACATGATGGACTATTCCGAAAAAATTGAAAAATCAATAGCTTTAATCCGTGAATATGAGCCGTATGCAGAAATGGCGTGCGGCTACCACGTTGGATTCAGCGGGGGGAAGGATTCACAATGCCTTTTGCAGCTGTTCAAGGAGTCGGGCGTAAAATACAGAGCCTTTTACAATGTGACGACCAACGACCCGCCCGCTAATGTGGATTTTATACGCAAAAATTACCCAGAAGTCGAATTTTTATTTCCCAAATTGAATTTTTGGCAGTTGATGAAAAAGAAAAAGACAATACCCACACGTTTGAAGAGGTTTTGTTGTTCCTATTTCAAAGAACGCGGCGGTATTTTCACAGCTCTTGGCGTAAGACGCGAGGAAAGCCTTAAAAGACGCGATTACCCTATTATAGTGCTTGAAAATAGAAAAGAGTTTGACAAAACCACATACAAAGGACAGCGCGTCAGGTTTTATCCGATTATTGAATGGACGGAATCAGAAGTGTGGGAATTTATCGAATCACGTAACCTGCCAATAAACCCGCTTTATGACACTTTTGGCCGAGTCGGGTGTATGCTTTGCCCATACGCAAACAAACGGCAGATTATATACTGGTTCCGGAAATATCCGAAATTAAGGACGCAATTTTTGAAAACAATATCCGAAATGATGGATGACGGATTTATGAAGAAATACCCGACCGCCACGCCCGATTCAGTGTTGGAATGGTGGATGAGCTCACAAAATGCGAATATGTTTTTTAATCAAACAAAATTAGATTTTTAACTATGGAATTAAGACCGTATCAAAAGAGAATAGCCAACTGGCTGTGCCAGCATCCCCACGCCTGCCTTTCGGTGGGCATGGGGCTTGGCAAAACCGCCGCCGTTCTGCACTTCCTCGACTACACGCGCCGCCTATACCCTGCCGCCACAACGCTCATCGTCGCCCCGAAGCGCGTGGCCGAGACAGTGTGGATGCAGGAGGCCGAGAAGTGGGAGCTATGGAAAATGCTCGCAAACATGCAGCTTGTGACGGCGAAAAACAAACAGGACGCCACGAGCAGCGCGCCCGTCAAGATTGTGAGCCGCGACAATGTAAAGTTGTTCGAGGGCATGTCTTTTGACATTCTCGTCATCGACGAGCTGACGAGCTTCAAAAATATGAAGAGCCAGCGCACGAAGTCTATAATGAAAATCAACGCTGACCGCCGCATCGGGCTGACGGGCACCTTCGCGCCCAACGGGATGATGGACGTTTACGCCCAACTCGCCGCGCTGGGTATTGCAAGCATGGACGAGCGCGACTACTACGCATGGCGCGGGCGTTGGTTCACGAACGTCAACCAAGGCCGTGCCGTGGCTTTCCCGCGCTGGGTTCCGCGCACGGGTGCTACACCGGAGGCCATGATCGCGGACTACGCCGCCGACATCATCACCCTGACAACAGACGACTATCTGGAGCTTCCAGCCATGATGGAGGAGGCAATATCCGTCGAGCTTTGCAAGGAAGAGCGCAAAGCGTATGACGAACTCGTGGCAACGCTGCACTTCGAGCTGCCTGACAGCCCCGAAGATTTCACCGTCGATGAAAAAGCGCGGTTTGCCAAGATTCAGACCCTTTGCAGCGGCTTCGTCTATGACAACGACCATGACATCAGCCCCGACGGCGTGGTTCGCATTAAGGGCGGCGGCTCCAAGATTGCGGCGGCGGTGGAGTTTTGCCGCACGGCGGCGGCGGAGGGCGAGTCCGTGTTGCTGTTCTACCAATACCGCGAAACGGCGATATGGCTGGGCGATGAACTCAAAACCGCTGGGTTGAGGTTCGCCAGCGTAAAAGGGTCGTCGAACCAGTGGCTAATCGACTGGAACAACGGAGACCTTGACGTGCTGGTCGCAAATCCCGCCAGCGCGGGGCACGGCCTCAACCTGCAACACGGCGGTCATGTCGTGCTGTGGCTCGAATTGACTTACAATTATGAGTATTTCGCGCAGGCGAACGCCCGCCTTCACCGCACGGGGCAGACAAAGCCCGTGCAGGTGTACTACCTTATTGCCAAAGACACGGTGGACGAAGGCGTTTTGCTCGCCCTAAGGAAAAAGGACAAAACCAACAAGCGGGTGGAGGCCGCAACAAAATGAATCACGTCACGATACCGATTACCACCATCGCTGGCGCGAAGAAGCTCACTCCCGACCAGCGCAACCTGCTCATCATCCTCGAGGACGTGACACTGAGATTCTCGGGCAGGGAGACACTTGCACTGTCACGTCTGCCCGAGTTGCGGGAAAACGGATTCGCCCGCTCGTACTGTTACGACGTGCAGGAAATCATCCGCAAGAGGATGATGGAGATTCGGCGCGGATGGGGAGACGACCGCGCCGACGACTACGAGGACAGAATAGAAGAGACTCTGGAGGCCTGCAAGCCAGAACTCGACCGCCTGCGCCACGAAATCCGCGCCGCGCTGGCGCAGAAAGTGAGATACACGGACATCGACCGCGCCACGCACATTGCCACTGCCTCAGGCCTCGTGGATTGCTGCTCGCGCTGCCACGAATGGCTGACGGGAAGAAAAAAGAAATACGCCGAGGCGCGCTACGCCCTCGGAAGGGTTGACACGCTGCTGGAGTGCGGGCTGCTCAACGACGGCAAGCTTCCCGACATGCAGGAGGCGCAGGCGGCCTTTTCAAGACTATTTGACACAGTATGTACAAAAACATTGGAATTTTTCACCGATAAACAAACAAAAAATTAATAAATTATGAGTATTTATAATTGTATGCCTGCATTTATGGCGGCTACTGAATATGTACCGAAAAATCAAAAAATTATGGAAAAAGAAACGAAAATCACCGTGCCAGATGGGTGCGAAATCAAAAAAGTTGAAATCGTGGACGGCGTGGCCGTCGTCACATTCAAGGAAAAAGAACGGGAACTTCCTAAATCGTTTGAGGAATTCTGCGAGTTATTTCCAAAAACCAAAGGGGAGTTTTATATAAATGCTAATTCTTCGATATTGAAAGATGTTAGTGAAGATGAACGCAGCAAAACGACGGATGCAAATTTGCTTCCAGACTGCGCCACCGCCGAGGCTGTCCTTGCGCTATGTCAGCTCATCCAGCTGCGCAACGCCTACAACGGCGATTGGATTCCTAATTGGAAAGACCAATATGAACAAAAATACACCATTGAAATAGAAAAGTGTACTTTGTTGGAATTTCAGTGTCAAACTTACTGTAGCACTATATTATATTTCAAATCCGAAGAGCTACGTGACGAGTTCCTGCGCTGTTTCAGGCCGCTCATCGAGAAACTCAAACCGCTGTACGGCATCAAGGAAGGAGGCGAGGAATGAGCGTTGAAAACATTGTAATAAACATACTTATTGCTGTGTCTTCGACTGGTTTGCTGTTTATGGCTGCGATATTCAACATCAAGTTACCGCCGCTGTTCAAATCTTTTAAAGACAAAACCGATCGGGCGTTTGCCGTCGCCGCCTTCGTGTTCGTTGATATCCTTTTGTTATGCGCTTTGTTTTTAATTGCTAATGGAATAATCGAAGAGCTATGAAACACGAAGAAAGAGACATTGAAAAACAGTGTGTTCAGCTGGCGAGGCGGAACGGATGGGACGCGTGGAAAAATGAGAACAACGGCAACAAGGGCATCCCCGACTATTCGTTCCTCAAGGACGGGAGGTTTGTGATGGTGGAGTTCAAACGCTCCGCCACCGCCCACGTCCGCCCCGAGCAGCTGACATGGCAAGCGCGGCACCCGGAAACCGTGTTTTTCTGCCACGACATCGAAACATTCACCAAAATTTTAGGATTATGATAAAATTAGACACGAAAAATCGGAAAGTTGAAACCGACTGCAAAACTGTCGGAGAATTTATGACCGAGGCGGCGGAGCTATCAGGAGGCAATATCACGATTATCGTGGACGGTTGCCGCTACGAATTTCATGACAACCCGAAAATCATGGTCACCGACGACACGCCGCTTTGTAGCGTTATCGTGGAGCCAGTAGACAGTTTGCTGTCTGGTGTAACGGTGCTGCGCGTAACTACCAAACCGAAACCAAAGACCGTGAGGAGGTCGGGGTGGGTTAATATATACCGCGCAAGTTTTGACAATTACAAGACAACGCCAGAAAATATGAGACCAGCGCCTCAGGTTTACAACAGCAAGGAGGCCGCAGAACAGGCCTTTAGGATGCTATCCGACCCGGCAGAGCGAAAAATGTTTATTGCCACCGTGCGCGTCGAGTGGGAGGAGGTGGCGGAATGAAGAAAGGACAGACGTCGCCGCCGTGGAGCGGCGAGGAGCTGAGGTTTCTGCGCGAAAACTACGCCGAACACACCGCCGCGTGGATAGGCAGAAGATTGGGACGCACCACGCAGGCCGTACTCAGACAGGCCAAAAGAACAGGACTATCGAAGAAGCGCGGCAGACCTCTCAAAGGCTCCGTGTATGTTAAATTCAAGAAAAACAGAAAAATTAACAAAAATGAATAGAATAGAATTATACAACGATCATTTTCAAAATTACAAGGTGTACGGGATACCAAAAGCGCAGCTTGTTATCGCGGATATACCGTTCAATGTAGGGAAGAACGC
>JAFOEU010000092.1 GCA_017387685.1 Clostridia bacterium | reverse complement strand
TGATAGCGGTGTAACCTCTGGAGGAGGTGGTTGCGAAGCCTGCTGCATCAGCGTCGGTGTAGTAGATCTCGCCCTTGATGGTGAGGTTCTTAACTTCGCCGGAGAAGTCAGCAAATACAGGGTTGGTTACGGTAAGGGTCTTGCCGTTACCGTCGAGGATACCCCAGAAGGGCTCTGCATAGGATGCAGGAAGGGTGATGTCTGCTGCAAGGTAGTACTTTGCAGTAGGCTCGGTTGCATCGGCAGCGGTGGAAACCATTGCCAGGAATTCATCTGCGGTGCTGATTGCGGTTCCTTCGGGAGCAGCATTTGCGGGAATTGCAAATACGCAAGCGGAGAGAAGCATCATAACGCAAAGAAGGATGGAGATTGTCTTTCTCATTGTGTTTACCTCTTTCTTTTTTATACCGTAGGTTCGGTATCATTAAAAATATTATATAATATTTTTAAAGAAAAGTCAAGAGGATTTTTAATTTTTATGCAATTTTCTCAAAATCAGTTTGGTTATAAAAAATCCTCCTCCCAATGCGGGAGGAGGATAAGCTACTTTATGTAATTAGTCTCTCTTCTTGATAACGAGAGCAGTGCCGAGAATTGCAAGGATTGCAACGCCGCCTGCTACGAAGGAGCCACAGCCGGACTTAGCGGGCTCGGTGTCAGCGGGAGCCTCGGTAGCCGCAGGAGCCTCGGTAGCTGCGGGAGCCTCGGTCTCTACGGGAGCCTCGGTCTCGGGAGCCTTGGTCTCTTCGGGAGCCTTAGTGGTCTCGGGAGCCTTGGTGGTCTCTTCTTCTACAGCCTTGGTGCCGTTCTCATACTTGTCGCCGTTGAGAACGATCCAGTTTGCAGCGGTAACGTTAGCGGTGGGAGCATTGTCAGTGCCGATCTTCTGACCGAAGCTGAACATATTCTCTGCGGTAACGCCTGCCCAAGCATAATCCTCGGGAGCAAAGGTCTCGAAGCCTGCTGCAGACTCATACTCGTCCTTGAGAGAAGCCTGGTTGATGAGGTATGCAACCTTACCGGACTTGATCTCTTCGAGAGTGGTAACAACGATGCCCTCAGCCTCTTCGATGCCGTGGCAGTTAGCTACGTAATCGGGGTTGTGAGAGTAGGTTACCCACTTATACTGTTCCTTATTAAGAACGTATACGCTGGTGATATCGTACTGAGTACCGTCAGCGGAGGAAAGACCTACGAAGGATCTACCGTCGTTAGCGTTGATGGTGTTCTCGGTAGCGGTGATAACGCCGGTATCGATACAGTACTTGATGGTGGTGAAGGGAGAGTTGGTGTAAGCTACGAAAGGACCGCAGTAGTCGTTAGTAGCAGTTGCAGAACCGCCTGCAACACGACCGTAGGTGAGGTTACCGTTCTGCTGGCAGAACTGAATATCAACGTATGCGGTAGAATTGGCAGCGTAAACGTAACCAACCATACCACCTACTCTGTAAGGACCAACGATGTTACCGTTGTTGGTGCAGCCCCAGATCTTGTACCAGCCCGCGTTGTTCTTGGTACCGATGTGACCGAAAATACCTGCTGCGTCACCGCCGCCGGTACCTGCGCCTGCAACACCGTCCTTGGAGATGTAGGTCTCTTCGTCCTTAACATCACCGTTGTTTACGCAGTTGAAAGCCTCAGCTACGTTCATAGCCGCGTTAAGACCAACACGAGCTACGAAGCCTGCTGCGATACAGATGTTACCCTTGGAGTAAACGTCACCGTTGTTGGTGCAGTTGATCATAGAAACCTTGTCGATGATACCTGCGAAACCGCCGGCTCTCATCTTCTCGTTTGCGGTGGAGTCGATGTAGATGTTACCGTTGTTGGTGCAGTTAACGAAACGGCAAGCAGCCTCACCGAGATCGTTGTTAACGATTCTTGCGGAGAAGCCACCGAGATGCTTAGCGTTACCCATAACGGTTACGTTTGCATTGTTGGTGCAGTTGATAGCGGTGTAACCTCTGGAGGAGGTGGTTGCGAAGCCTGCTGCATCAGCGTCGGTGTAGTAGATCTCGCCCTTGATGGTGAGGTTCTTAACTTCGCCGGAGAAGTCAGCAAATACGGGGTTGGTTACGGTAAGGGTCTTGCCGTTACCGTCAAGGATACCCCAGAAGGGCTCTGCATAGGATGCAGGAAGGGTGATGTCTGCTGCAAGGTAGTACTTTGCAGTAGGCTCGGTTGCGTCGGCAGCGGTGGAAACCATTGCCAGGAATTCGTCTGCGGTGTTGATAGCGGTTCCTTCGGGAGCAGCATTTGCGGGAATTGCAAATACGCAAGCGGAGAGAAGCATCATAACGCAGAGAAGGATGGAGAGTGTCTTTCTCATTGTGTTTACCTCTTTCTTTTTATACCGTAATTCGGTATGAATTAGTATTATTATATAATATTTTAGTAGAAAAGTCAATATATTTTTATCTTCAAACCCGAAAAATTGAGCTCCATTTAACTGTTTTCTACGATTTACACAAATCCTCCCACTTATGTTTCATCTTTAACGAGGAAATTTTGTTGAAAACGCCAACCGCCCGAAAAGCTTTATTCGGCTTTTCGGGCGGGAAACATTGGGTTCAATTATTTGAGCATTTCGAGCACCTTGTAGTCGGTTCTCGACCAGGTGAGAGGAGTCACCGAAATATATCCCTGATTGATAGCATCAAGGTCGATCCCCTTATCTCCCGTCAGCTCAAAGCAAACGTAAGCCTCGGGCTGATAGGTTCCGTCGCCTTGCGGGATGTATCTGTCGGAGAAGCGGACTCCGCCCAGACGGGTGATCTCAATTCCGCGAACCTCCTTCGAGGGGAAATTCACGTTATAGGTCTTGCAGACGTCGAAAAGGTGGTTTTCGATGAAGTAATTATATACCTTATCAAAATTCGCAACAGCATTCGCGAGAGACTTCTTGCTTGCGGAAACCGCAACGCCTCTGATACCGTGCATCGCCGCCTCGGTAACCGCACCCGCTGTGCCCGAATAATTGACGTCGTGACCGAGGTTTTGTCCCTTATTTACGCCCGAAAGAACAAGATCGAACTTCATTCCAAAGCCGAGCACCGCAAAGCGCACGCAGTCGGCGGGTGTGGAATAGACCGCATAAGCCTCGGTAGCCCCGGGATAATCAACCTTTTCCACGCGGAAGGGATGGCGAAGCTCAACGCTCACGCTCTTTCCGCTCTGCTCCACGTTCGGCGCAAAGACGTAGACCTCACCGTAATTGCGAGCCCAATCAACGAGCGCGCGTATGCCCTCGGATTCGATTCCGTCATCATTTGTAATCAGTATTTTCATATCCAACCCTCGTTATTTTCCTTATAATTCTTAAGCATTTCGTCAGCTTCGGAGAGAAGCTTCTTTATCTCGCTCTTTTTATGAAGCGTCGCACCGCTCGCGCAGTCATGTCCGCCGCCGCGGTATTTTTCGGCAAGCTTGTTGATCGGCAAAAATCTCGAGCGCAGGCGCACGCGGATCGTGCCGTCGGCATTGTCAATAAAGGCAAGCCAAATAAGGCTTCCGCGGATCGAATCGAGATATGAAACGCTCGCGCTTGCATGCTCAGATGTCAGCGCAAACTTCTCCTGCATCTTCTCGGTGACGTGAATATAAGCCACGCCGTTTTCGGTTATCTTCATCTTATTATATACGTGCGATTTGAACTTGAGCTGATCAAAGTCGTCGATATAAAGATTTGCGTAAAGGCGGTCGGTGTCGATTCCCGCTTCGAGCATAAGAGCCGCCGCACGCATCGTGTCTCCCGAAACGCTGCGGAAACGGAATCTGCCCGAATCGGTGACCATTCCCGTGTAGATAAAGGTCGCCGCTTCCTTTGTAAGCTTCAGCTGATCGCAAAACTCTGCGTAAAAGCGTGCCAGCATCTCGCAAGTCGACGAGCTATGCTCCTCAACCCAGCGCATATTGCCGTAATCGTCAACGGGAATGTGGTGGTCAATCTTGATAATCTCGCGGCAGAGAGTGAATTTCTGATTCGAAATTCTCTCCTGCGTTGCCGTGTCGAGCACGATCGCAAGCGCATCTGCATAGACCGACTCGTCGATCTCGCCCGCGGCGTCGTTCAGAAACGCAAGGTAATCGCATTTCTGCCAATCGGCAATATAAACCTCCTTTTCGGGGAAGCTCGCGCGGATAAGCTCGCGAAGGCCGTCGGTCGATCCGACACAGTCGCCGTCGGGACGGATGTGGCGGAAAAGGATTATTTTATTGTACTCCTTGATCTTGTCGAGGACTGCCGTCATAATTTCTCTGTTCATTCTCCTACCTCCGACATTTTATCGAGATCGGCAAGCATTCGCATTGCCTCTTCCATATCGGCAACGGTCGCGCCGCTTGCCTTCTTGTGACCTCCGCCGCCGTACTTGACGGCGATGGGATTGATGTTATATTTGCTTGAACGGATCTCGCAGAGGACACCGTCCTCGGTCTCGGTGAAGTTCACCCAGATATCGATTCCGCGGATCTCAGCCATAGTTCCAACCATTCCGCGCGAGATCGCGAAGGTATCCGCACCCGTCGCCTTTGCATCTTCGAGCGTGGTATAAATATACGCGACCTTGTGCTCGGTGAACTTGATCTTCAAAACGAATTCAGCCTTGAGCCTGATGTGTGCAAAATCGTCGGCGTAAAGATTGCGGTAGATATCGTTTGTGTCGAATTCCTGCTCAAACAGATAAGCGGCAATGAGGAAGGTCTGCGAGGAGGTCGAATCGTAACGGAATCTGCCCGAATCCGTGATCATTCCGGTGTAGAGCGACTTTGCCGCAAGGGGAGTCAGACGGAGTCCGCACTCCTTTGCAAACGCCGCAACGAGTCCCGCACAGCTTTCAAAGGATATGTCTGTCAGCTCGACGTCCGCGATCTTCTCGCAGAAAATGTGATGGTCCATTCGCACGGTACGCGCCGCCAGGGTATAACGCTCGTCGCTGATCAGCGACTTTGCGGAAGTATCAAGAATGATCGCAAGCGCGCCCTCATAAACCGTATCATCGATCTCATCCATCTTGGAACGTGCCATAAACGAGTATCTTTTTGCGTGGTCGCCGACGGTGTATATCTTTTTCTCGGGGAAGTTTTCCTCAAGTATCAGTCGCAGACCGATCTGACTTCCGAGCGCATCGCCGTCGGGATTGGTATGGCGGTGGATTATAATCTTATCATATTGCAGGATCTCCTGCAGAATTTCTCTGTACATCAATCAAAATATCCTTTATATTCTACTTTATAATTGCTTTCGGGGAAAAGGTGTTGGTGGAGCTCGATAAAGTAATTATCGGTCATTCCCGCGATGTAGTCGACAACGATCTGATCCGGATCGCTCTCCTCATACGGTCGCCTACGCTTGTAATAGGACTTGTTAATATAGTCGATGTGGTGAACAAATATCGGTGAAGTGCGATCACCCTTGATGAGATCTTCGCGCAGACGGCGGTAAAGATCACGCATCATCGGCTTTGCGGTAATATCAAGCTTCGCGCGAGTTGCGGCACTTTCATAGATCAAACTGTAATTATCACGTTTCGATGCTTTAAGTGCCTTGAAATGCTTAGAGTCGAGCTTGATGTAGGGTTTGCCGTAGCTGTTTTCAATAATGTTCACAACGAGATTGTTGATGATCTCAGCATTTATCGAACCGATATCGTGATTTTCAAATGCATCCTCCGACACCACCTTAGCACGCGCGGCATCCTGACGGTCCTTGCCGAGGTATGCGATAATGTCAGCAAGACGGACAACACAGCCTTCAAGAGTTGACGGTAACTGCTTAGCGGCAAATTTTCGATCGGTATAGCAACGCTCGATTATCCAATCGAACTCCTCAAAGCTTTTAAGCTCGGATGGAACGTACTCCTCAAGCTCCATTTCACCGTCGTGAAACGCGATGCCCGAGAGTGTTTGAAGGCTGATATTCAGCGGGAACTGCTCGTCGAGCACGCGAACGGAATGGATATTGTGCATAAAATGTCTGCCCGTGTAGGCATAATATATCTCGTCGAGGTAGCATTCGCCCGTGTGTGCAAAGGGCGGATGTCCCATATCGTGACCGAGTGCAATCGCTTCGATCAGGTCGAGATTCAGATTCAGCGCGCCGCCAATCGTTCTCGCTATGCGCGAAACAAGCTGAACGTGCAAGCTACGGCGAGTGATATCATCGTTTTTAATCAGCGAGAACACCTGCGTTTTGTCTGTATATCTATTGTAATACGGGCAATGCAATATCTTGTCGATATCGTGGACGAATGGCGGGCGCCATACGCTTCCCGTGTCCTTTGCGAGACTCGAGCGCCGAGTTATAGCGGCGCTGTCAAATCCCATTCTCTCAAAACTGCCCGTTCTCTTCTCTGCCTCGATTCGGCGGCTCAAAGCATCCGACAGTGTTTCATATTTCAACATATTTCACCAATAATTGACAGTAATTTCCCGCGCTACATTTGAACGCGTTTATATTTTAGTATATCATATTTTTAATTGAATGTCAATCACAAAAAGTAAATTTACAAAAAAGTCCCCCGTCACCCTGAGGGTGCCGGGGGTTGAAAGGAAGATCGATTAGTCTCTCTTTTTCAAAATAATTGCACTGCCGAGAATAGCAATGAATGCTACGCCAACAGAAACCGCAGACTTACAACCTTCTTCCTTCTTGGGTTCGGTTGTATCATCGGGTTTAGTTGTAACAGCGGGAGTCTCGGTAGTTTCAGGGGAAGTCGTTACTTCAGGTTCTCCGGTGGTTTCCACAGGCTCAGTAGTAACTACAGGAGCCTCGGTAGTTTCGGGGGGATTTGTTGTCACGGGAGGTGCAACAGTTGTTTCTTCTACCTTCTTCGGAATAATATCAGTCTCAGTGTATCCGCATACGTTGCACTTGCGCTCGCGCTGACCTTCAGCAGAGGTTGTAGCCTCTTTGATAGTAGCCCAAGGACCGAAAACGTGGTCGCCGGGAGTTCTCTGAACATTACAATCATTGCAGGTTGCATCACAATTATTATCATACTTGTGGCTTGCAAAATTTTTCTTTTCGGAGCAGCCTGAACATGCGATCCAATGACCAGTCGAATCTCCGGTAAGAGCAGAACTCCAGTGGTGAGTGTGACCTAGCGCGGGCTTAAGAACTGTATTACATACTATACAGATCTGAGCGGTGGTCTCTGTAGGTTCATGACCGGGAGTATGCGCGGGAGGATCGATCGACTGCGTCACTCTGCTGATCTCAATCTTACATGCCGTACAATAAACGACAGAGTCGTAAGAACCTACGGTACCGCAGTTTGCGGGTTCCTTGCGATTCTCTTCTACAGCCTTAGAAGGAATGTGAGCAAGCTTATCAACCTGAATAACTTCGGATGAAATGCGAGTGCCACAAGTAGCACACTTAACTACGCTAAGGTAGCTTCCGCTCTTGGTGCAGGTTGCTTCAACAACATTCTCCTTAACCGGAGCAGAGTTGATATGATCAACAAGATCAAGCTCGGTAACCTTTTTATCAAGCTCTACGCCGCATAAGCTACACTTAGAGATCTCAGTGATCGAACCCTTCTTTGTGCATGTGGATTCAACGTAATTTACTTCGGGAATACCGGCAACATGAGCACCCTTTGATCCAGTCTCAGTCTTACGGCTGATCTCCTTAGAGCAAACAGTACAGTAAACGACCATGTCATAAGAGGAGGCGGTTTTGCAGTCACCTGCTTTTTCGTTTTCCTTTTTAGCTGCGCCGGGTGTATGATTATCGTTAATCGGAACGACAACTGTTGTTTTCGAAATTATTGTGTTACAAACGGTACATCTGATCACAGAATCGTACTTACCTACAGAAATGCAGGATGCAGCAACTTCATTCTCCTTAAGTTCGCCGCTTTCTTTGTGTCCGAGCTTAGGAACTGTGATCTTGTCTCTTGTAATCTCTGCGTTACAAATGGTACACTTTACTACGGAATCATAGCTGCCATCAATAGTACATGTAGCTGCAACTTCATTTTCCTTAACAGCCGTGCCGGGTTTACAGGTATGAGCTGCTCCGCTTGTTACTGTAACAGTTGTGGAAGCATTTTTGATATCATAATTATAATTCGGAACAGAATCCTTGGTGATAACAACATCACCGCTATCGGTTGTAATAGAAATTTCAGTTTTTCCAACAGGAGCATTTTCATTTACGGAAAATTTTAACGAGACGAATTCGCCTGTCTGGGAATAAACTGTGGGATTAGGGGAGAAGAATGCGCTGATTCCACCGAGGGATACGATTACTTCGCCCTTTCTGGGATTATTAATATCGAGTGTTGCACCCGTGAATGCGGTTGTGTCTTTCGAGCCGCTAACATAGGTCAATACCGATGAATCATACTTAACCACTGCTTTAACAAAGCA
Organism: Clostridia bacterium; assembly: GCA_017387685.1. Taxonomy (GTDB): domain Bacteria; phylum Bacillota; class Clostridia; order Oscillospirales; family CAG-272; genus CAG-390. The sequence continues at coordinate 41,716 of JAFOEU010000092.1, read as the reverse complement.
AACACCGGTATTTTCGGTAACCTTTACTAAAATTGTAAATTCGGTATTTGCAGATACAGTGGAGGCCGAAGCCCCCACTGTATATGTCAGTTTATTGGTTGATTCAGCATTTATTGACAACGCAAGAGCAGCTATGAGACACAAGACGAAGAGTATAGAAACTATTCTTTTCACTTGTTTCTCCTTGTTCTATTATTGTAATTTGTAGATCAACTAATTATTATTATTTTACGCCGAGACCTGCGTACCAGCCTTCGGGAAGTTCAGCATCGGGAGCAATGAGCTGCTCAACGGTAATAACACCGGTGTAAACAGCGTAGAGAATGCTGAGGTCCTGACCGTTAACCTTACCGTCGAAGTTTGCGTCAGCCTTTACATCGTACTCATTGTTGTAAATGAGGTAGTAGAGCTCGTATGCATCAGCAAGGGTGATGCCGGGCTTATCATCGAGGTCAAGGAATGCTGCGATATCAACAGGAGCGGACTCGTTGGTCTTGTTGTAAACAGCTGCAACAGGCTTGCCGTTTGCATTGATAACTTCGATAGCGATAGTCTTGATGGTGGAGTCAACAACTACATCGTAGAGGTTACCATACTGTGCAACGAACATAGGATCAGTTGCATAGTCAGGATAGATCTCGGTGAGCTTCTTACCAAGAACGCCGCCAGTAGCTACTTCGGTAGCAGCAACAGCGAAGGTTGCATCTTCAACAGCCTCAGCAGCAACAACCTTGAACTCGAGAGTTACAAGAGTCTGCTCGCCCTTGATGAGAGTATCAGAATCAGCATTAGCAACGATGTGAAGAACGCCGGAATCCTTGAACTGACCGTCAGTTACCTTGCCAGAGTGGAACATTACGTCGAAGGTATTGTAGCCACCAGCAACTTCGGTAACTGCGAAGGTCTGGAATGCGCTTTCAGCAGTGTTGAACTCGTAGCCAACAAACTCGAATACGTCAGCATCAAAGATTACAGGGAATCCAAGAGCCCAAACGTTTACGCCGTTTGCAGAGTCGAGAGTAACAGTTACCTTAACGGTAGAACCAGGGATGTAAAGATCAGCATCAGTAGAGAGGTAAATCTCAAGACCAGTGCCCTTTACCTTACCCTTAGTGGTATCGGTGAGCTTCTTGCCGCACTCAGGGCATGCATAGTAGTAGGAACCATCGTGAGCGTAGTCAGCAATAGTACCAACGAGCTCCATCTTCTTGGGGTCATTCTTGATTGACTTGTGGTAGGAGTCTGCGTTTGCGGGAGTAGCACCGGAGATGTTGTAGTGACCGCACTCGAGACAGTACTTGTAGGTATAGCCATCAGCCTGGCAAGTCATGGTGGACTTGGTCTCAGAAGACCAGGTGTGAGCTACAGTGATGGTAGCCTCAGCCTCGGTCTTGCCTGCCTTAAGACAGAGCTGGCAAACGCGGTTGCCCTTTACGCCTTCGTTGTCACACTTAGTGGTGATGAGGTTGCCCTTATCATTGATGTGACCAGCGTATGCGCCAACATAGTTGGTGATGAACTCGTATGCACAAGCCTCACAGTAGTTCTTAGTGAACATGGGCTTGGTGTGATCCTTAGAGGTATCTTCTACTCTCTCGGAGGTAACTGCGGATTCCCATTCAACTGCCTTAGCAAGAGTGGGCTTGGTGTGCTCGAACTTGTTAACTACTACGGGGCAGGTAGAAGTGGTAACAGTGTCGCAGAGGAAGGTTACAGCACCGCTCTTAGCGATGGATACGGTAACGGGCTTGGAAACAACGAGGAGGTTGTCAATAGAAACTGCCTTAGCGGACTTCTTGTATGCGCCTGCCCAAGAGCCGAAGGAGAGTCTTTCGATCTCGCCTGCATACTCATAGAGTGCATTTACTTCGAGAAGTACGCAATCCTTACAGTATCTAACCTCGAGAACACCGGTGGTGTTACAAGTAGCAGCAGTGCCCTTGTAAGCGTTCTGCCAATTGTGGTTGGTAGCGTCGATGGGAGCTACTGTGGTCTTACAATCGAAGTTGGAGTAGAAGGTGTTACAAACAGTACACTGGTAGGACTTGGTACCCTTGCAGTTTGTAACAGGCTTAAGAGTGTCGTAGTTACCACAAGGATTAATAACGAGAGAACCAGTCTTCTGCTTGCCGTCGTAATCGTAGTAGAAGTTTACGCCGCAAACGCCGCAGAGCCAAGACTCGCGAACACCTGCAGTGTTACAGGTAGCAGCGGTACCCTTTACGAAGGTGCCGTTGGTGTGCTTTACAGTTGCCTTCATGATCTTAGCCTGCTGACCGCAACCGGTACACTGGTAGAGATCATAGCCCTGTGCCTTGCAAGTAGAAGGAACAGTGGAGATGAACTTGAGCTCGTGCTTAGCTTCCTTACGAGTCTCAGTCTTGGAAATGCTTACGGTCTTCTTAGAAGAGTTGTAGGTCCAGTAGTTAATTGCTACACCGTGATACTCCTGAGCCTCAGCAAGGCTGGAGAACTCGAACTTGATAACAGAATCTCTGGTATCTACATAGTAAGCAGAGGTGTAACCAAGAGCTGCATAATCATCATATGTATTGAGACCGCAGTTGGTACACTTGAGGTAGGTTCTACCGGTCCAAGAGAAGAGGGTAGCGGTAGCAGTAGAGCAGTTATGAGTGGTACGGTAGGTTACGAAGTTGTGGTTCGTAGCTGCCTGGTACTCAACCTTGGGAGAGAGATAGTCTACACAACCGTTACGGCATGCAGTAATCTTAAGACCGGAAGTGGTGCAGCTGGGCTTGGTCTCGAAGCCTTCAGTGCCGATGTTGTAGAGGTCGTGCTCGCTCTTATCGAGGGGGAAGAGCTCAACGCCAACAACCTTGTACTTGTTGCCGGAAGGATCGTTGTTGAGAGTTACTTCAACAAGAGGACAGCCGGGACGAGTACATACAGTGTATCTACCACCCTGAACTGCGCAGTTGGAGGGGATGATAACTTCGTCATCGGTGTGTCCAAGCGGATCGGTGAGCTCAGGCCACTGAGTTCCGCAAAGAGTACATGCTTTGTAGGTAATACCGAAGGTTACGCAGGTAGGATCAACAGTAGTGGTGTTGATGATGTTTGCATGGAACTCTTCGATAACAGCTTCCTTGCAAGTGGTACAAGTGTAGCTTCTGGTGCAACCGATAAGGGTAATCTGGTTTGCAGCAGGAAGGGTGTGACCAAGAGCCTTAATGATGGCGTCATCAGTGGTGATAGCCTTATCACCATTTACATCAGTAAGAGCAGCGAGTTCGGTCTTGTCAGTCTTGAGGTTGGAATCGTAGTAAAGAGCGCCACAGTCGTCACACTTGTGTACTCCATAGGTTCCATCTACAGTGCAAGTTGCATTCTTCTCAGTTACAATCTTGGTGTAGCTAGGATGAGTACAATCGGGGCACATTACAATAACTTCCTTCTCGTATACACATCCAGAGATCTTACATGCATAAAGAGCAAGACCATTGTGAGCTTCGCCGTCTGCCCAGTAGGGCTCGGTGATGATCTTCTTGAACTCAATGGTATGAGCAGCGGTTGGGTTAAGCTTCTTGTCCTTGATGTAGCCCTGATCGCCACAAATGGTACACTTGTAGAGTTCCTCACAGCCTACGCCGGAAACCTTAACAAGCTTGTGAACTTCAGTAGACTTGTAATCAACAGTCTTAACCTGAGTCTTCTTACAGTAAGAACAGATCTGGTGGATAGAGCCGCTCTTCTCGTAGAGACAGTTAGCTTCGATGTCGAGGTGAGCATTCTTGGGGTCGGAAACCCACTTGTGGCTGGATGCCTTCTTGACATCATCGGGGAACTGCTCGCCACACGCGTTACAAGAATAGAGAGTGTAACCGGTGGACTGGCAGGTGGGATCAACTACCTTAACAACAGTGCACGAGGAGTTGTCCTTGGTGTGTGTAGCCGGGCACTTGGTAAAAGCCGCAAAGACAGACGCAGGGACGAGCGACATTACCATGATTGTTGCCAGGATAAACGCAAAAATCTTTTTCATGTTTTCTTCCTTTCGAAAAAATGTATTTTTTGGGGTTCGTCATGCCATGCTTTCGACAAGAACCGCGTCCGTTTTACGTCCGGACACAATGCTCGCCGCCCCCGTATACCAAGCGTCAATTGATACACTTCGGCATAGCATAACATCACGTAACATATTTTACACCACTTTTGTCTTTTTGTCAATACCTTTTGAAAAAATTCTTGGTAAAAAGAAAAAAATATGTATGAGTTTATATCCGCTCTACCGCTAATATCCACTTTTTTCTATAATTTATCATTTATTCCTTTTTTGGGTCTCCGGCACTTTTTTCTTCATTATTAATAAACACGTGCAGGCGCGCGTTTACGGTTTATATTGTATTAATATTATATTAATTTTCACACAAGCTTCACTCGAGCAGAGATTGACTTTGTGCTCTTTTTGTGCTATAATTATATCGAATACTCACAAAGGAGGTAGAAATATGGCGATTTTTGAAACCAAAAGACTGTTGGCGCTTGCTTTTGCGCTGATACTGTTGGCTTTTTTGCTGTTTTCGCCTCTTCTTGACGTTTACGGCGAGCACGACCACTCCTGCTCAAGGGCGGAATGTGCTCTATGCGTTACCGCTAACGCTATTTCGGCATTGCGTGACGGCTGTATCATAGCCTTGATCGCTTGTGCCGTGATTACAGCTCACCTTCGAATTTGCGGCATACTGCCCACTCTCTTCAGAGCTCACCTCTCACCTTCTCCCGTAACGCTCAAGAACGAAATATTATCGTAAATCTCTTTGAAATTCAACACAGAGACAATCGAATTTCAAAGGAGTTACAAAATGATAAAAACAACCAATCTTTCAAAACACTTTCAGAACGAGACGGCGATCGATTACCGCGATCTCGTTTTTGAGGACGGCAAGTCCTATATGCTCCTCGGAGCTTCCGGATGCGGAAAATCTACCTTACTTAATATGATAGCGGGAATTCTCTCCCCCGAGTCGGGCTCGATCGAGATCAACGGCGAGGAGATGTCCTCGAAGTCGCAAAAGGAGAAGGATAAATTCCGTATTAATAAAATAGGATACATTTTTCAGGATTTCAAGCTCATCCCCGAGATGACGGTCATTGACAACATCAATATTCTCAAGCTCGAGCGTGTTGACACTTCGGCTGCCGACGAGGTTCTCGACTCTCTCGGTATTCTTGACAAGAAGAATAAAAAGGTCAAGCATCTTTCGGGCGGAGAGCGACAGAGAGTTGCGATTGCGCGTGCGATCGTCAAAAAGCCCGACATCATTCTCGCGGACGAGCCGACGGGAAACCTCAACTTCGCGATCGGCGAGGCTGTTATCAAGCAGCTTATAGAGATTTCGAAGGGAAAGACTCTCATTGCAGTCACGCACGACGAGCGTCTCGGCAAATATTTCGACTGCACTATTGACATGAACGAAGTGACGGGAGGCAGAAGAGATGTTTAAGTTTGCGATAAAGAATATGGCGATCAAGAAGGTAAAGATCGTCCTCATTGTTATTTCGATAGTTATTTCCGCCTGCGTTGCGCTTCTCGCCTACAATATTTCCGAGCAGGTCGACGACGGCTTCAAGAGCACGGCGGCTTATTACGACATCATCATCGGTCCCGCGGGCAGCTCGACACAGCTTGCGATGAACACGATGTTCTTCACCGACAAGCCCCTCGGCACGATCTCTTACGAATACGTTGAGAATCTGCGCGCGGATATGCGAATCAACGCGGTCGTTCCCTTCACTATGGGCGACTCTTACAACGGGGCTAAGATCGTGGGCACCGAGCCCGTCTTCCTTGAAGGGCGTGCGCTTTCGGACGGCGAGATGTTCGACGAACGTTTTGAATGCGTTCTCGGTTCAGCTGTCGCAAAAAAATACGGTCTTTCGCTTGGCGACGAGCTCGTTACCTCGCACGGACTTGCCGAGGGCGGTCACGCGCACGAGCAGAATCCGCTCCGTGTAGTCGGAATCCTCAAGCAGACTAACACCTCATACGATAACGTGATCTTCACCGCGGTTGAAACCGTTTGGGCAACACACGATCACGGCGGCGAAGAGGAGCACACTCAAGAAGAGCACGAGCACGAGGAGCACGGCGAGATCTGTGCGATCCTTGTAAAGACCAAGAGCTTCAACCACTACAATGCCGTCAAGACCGAATACGGCGCGGATGCTTCCCTGCTCGTCATCAACCCCTCCGAGGTGCTTCGCGAGGTACTTGAGAACGTTGATATGAGTTCGAAGATCGTTTACATCCTTTGCATCATTATATTAATAATGAACATTTTCATCATTTCGGTCATCACCTTGCTCAATATGTACGATTCGAAGAAGGAGATCTCGCTGATGCGCCTGATCGGAATCGGTATGAGCAAGATCAATATGCTTTACATCCTGCAGAACGGTATCATCGGTCTTATCTCGACCGTGCTTGCCTTTGCGGCATCGAGACTTTGCCTCATTCTTATGGGCGAGTTCGTGGCTTCGATGGGTATCGTTCTTAACAGTTCTAAAATTTATCCGCTTGAGCTTGCCATTATGGCGCTGATATTTACGATCAGCGTTATTCCCACCGTGGTATGCACGCTCAACATGTCAAGAAAGGACGGACTTTCCGACTAATGAAAAGAACGCTTGCATTTATTCTGGCACTCGTTTTCGCAATTCTGCCCCTCGCATCCTGTGAAAAGGATGGATCGACCGACGGAGCTCAGCTTCTTTCATTCTCTCAGGCGCAAAGCGTTGAGGAGATGGAAAAGCTCGACGGCAAGACGGTTTCTATAATCGGATATATGTCGACGCTCTCGCCGATTTCGGGATCATTTATGTATCTGATGAATCTTCCCTACCAGAGCTGCCCCTTCTGCGTTCCGAACACCACTCAGCTTGCTAACACTATGGCGGTCTATGCGAAATCCGCTGAAGGATTTGAGTTCACCGACCGTGCGATTCAGGTGACGGGAGTGCTCGAATTCGGCGACTACACCGACGAATTCGGATATGAATACACATACCGCATCAAGGATGCGACCTACACCATCCTCGATACCGACAAGCTTGATCCCAAGATACAGCTCTGGCAGCAGCTTGCCTCGACCAACGTCATCGCGGATATCTATCAGATGTATGAATACCTCAACTTCCTTTGCTTCTGGCCGACTTACACGGCACAGTTTGAGGGAGGAGGAGACTATCTCTACCCCGACGATGCAAAGTACTTCTACCAGACCGACGGTGCACAGTACAATTACGGATATAAAGAAGATTACTTTGACAATCTGATCGCGACGATTGAAAGCGTGAGCAAGACCGACTTCACCGCTCTTGTTGAGAATATCCGAAAAGCCGAGGCGCTTGCCGCACAGGTCGAAGCCGAGATAGAAGCGGGCAACTACACGGCTGTTGCAGAATATTCAGGTCAGTTCGGTGACGGCAGAACTCAGTACATAATGAACCGTGCAGAGGAGTTTGAGGTATTGATGCAGGCGACCTATACGGAATTTGCGGAATGGCTCGCTACATGGGAGCTGTAAGGGCGATTCGTGCCATACAAATTAATAATAAGTAAATTATCCCGGATATTTTGAAGGAATTCATTATATCCGGGATTTTTGATTTAAACGCGGGGAAAGCGTCATTTTCGCTTGACTTTTGCCCCGAATGATTGTATAATCATATTATATTATTTTTGGAGGTACCGTTATGTACGATTTCAAATTTCAGGCGCATCGCGGAGATAGCGTTTCTTATCCCGAAAATACTCTTGTTTCTTACCTCGCAGCAGTTGAGCAGGGTTATAAGATAGTCGAAATGGACTGTAAGTTCACCAAGGACAACGTCTGCATTATGCTTCACGACGGCACGATAAACCGCACCTGCCGCAGAGATGACGGTAGCGCGTTTGATGAAAAAATCGCATCCACCGCGCTCACTCTTGACGAGATCAAGGCACTTGATGCGGGACTTTTCAAGGGAGAGCAGTTCCGCGGAGTTCGCATTCCCACTCTCGCAGAGACTCTCGAAACACTCAAGCCCACGGGCGTTGACGTCAAGCTCGACAACGTTTTTCAGGGCTTCAACGAGGAGCAGTTTGAGATCTTTTGCGAAACCGTTAAGGCGGCGGATATGGGATCGAAGGTCGGCTTCACCTGCAAGACCCTTCCCTATTTTGCTTGGCTTGCGGAGAAATTCCCCGAGGCGCATATGCACTACGACGGTCTTATGACCCGTGAAGCGCTTGAATATACAAGCAAGGCGGCGCCCGGCAGAGTTACCTACTGGATTCCCTACGCTAACAAGTCGACCGCGTGGTTCAAGGGAAGATTCGCAGACGAAGCTTTCTGCGAAGAGGTCCGCAAGTACGGCAACATCGGCATCTGGACCATCGGTGAGATGGACGAGCTCCGCACCGCCGTCAAGGTGTTCGGCGCGGTAGCCGCGGAAACCAACGGTCAGCTCAAGCCCTATATGCTTGCGGATATTTAATGCTTGACAATTTGGGATTGTTGTGATATAATTATTTATTATTTTAAGAAGTGAGGTGCAGACCAATGCCCATACAGATTCCCGAGGGATACTCCTCGCATCTGACAGCAAGACAAACGCAGATCGCGATCAAAAAAATAAAGGATTTCTTTCAGTCCAATCTTGCAAACCAACTGAATCTGCGCCGTGTTTCCGCGCCCCTTTTCGTTGATGCCGCATCGGGTCTCAACGATAACCTCAGCGGACGCGAGCGTCCCGTTGCATTCGATATGGGATACTCCGAGGGCACGTTTGAGATAGTTCAGTCGCTTGCAAAGTGGAAGAGAGTCGCGCTTCAGAAGTACGGCTTTGCTCCCGGTGAGGGACTTTATACCGATATGAACGCGATCCGCCGCGACGAGGAGACCGACAATATCCATTCGATCTTCGTCGATCAGTGGGATTGGGAAAAGATCCTCCGTCCGAACGAGCGCACGCGCGATTATCTCCACAGAACCGTTCGCTACATCTATGATGCACTCCGTCAGACCGAGAATTACATAGCCGATGACTACAACTTCATCGGTCATCTGCTCCCCGAGGAGATAACCTTTATCACCTCCGCGGAGCTTGAAGCGAAATACCCCGATCTTTGCCCTAAGGAGCGCGAATACCGCGCGGCGAAGGAGTACGGTGCGCTCTTCCTTGAGCAGATAGGCGGTGCACTTCCCCTCTCGGGCAAGCCGCACGACGGACGCGCGCCCGACTACGACGATTGGTCGCTCAACGGAGATATCATCGTTTACTATCCCGTTCTCGACATAGCTCTTGAGCTCTCGAGCATGGGCATCCGAGTTGACGCCGAGGCACTTCGCCGTCAGCTTGAGATCTCGGGCTTTACCGATCGCGCAAAGCTTCCCTACCACCGCGATCTTCTTGAAGATAAGCTCCCCCTCACCATCGGCGGCGGTATCGGTCAGTCGAGAATGTGTATGTTCTTCCTGCGCAAGGCTCACATCGGCGAGGTTCAGGCATCCTGTTGGCCCGCAGAGGACGTTGAGCTCTGCAAGAAGAACGGAATCGAACTTCTCTAATAAATGAGGGAATAAAAATGAAAAGAAAGCTTGGTATCAATATTGACTGTATCGGCGGCGGATTTGACGAATCCGTAACGCTCGATATCGCACATCAGACGGGCTTTGAGGTATTCACCATGAGCAAACGCCCCATTGAGATGCTCAGTGCGATAAAGGAAAAGGCTGTTGCTTACGGCATGGATTTTCCCTATCTCCACGCGCCTTACAGCGGAATCAACAATATGTGGCTTGCGGGCGAGGACTATCACGGAATCTACGACGGGATCATCGAGTCGATCGATCTTGCCGCAGCTTGTGAGGTTGGCGCGGTAATTACTCACGTTTCGAGCGGCTGGCAAGCTCCTCCCGTGAACGATCTCGGTCTCTCCCGCTTCGACGCGCTCGTTGAGCATGCGGTAGAAAAGGGCGTAACTCTTGCTTTCGAAAACCTTCGTATGGTCGGCAATCTTGCCTACCTTACCGATCGCTACGAGCACTGCGACAACGTCCGCTTCTGCTACGACTGCGGACACGAGCATTGCTATACCAAGACCGTTCCGTGGATCGATATATTTACGAATAAGATCGTAGCGACTCATATCCACGATAACATGAGCCGTCCCTTCGGTGACAAATCCACCGACCCTGATTCGCATTGGCTTCCCTTTGACGGCACTTTTGATTATCACACTATGATGCGCAAGCTCGATAAATACAGCTACGCAGGACCGCTCGTGCTTGAGGTCTACCAAAAAGCAAGAGCAGATTACAAGGAGCTCACCCCCGAGGAGTTCATCGCAACCTCTTACGACAGAATAAAGCGCATCTCGACGCTTAATGATCTATAAAACAAAACGAACCGCCCTCGGGCGGTTCGTTTTAGTTTATATTCAGTCTTTCTTCTTGAAAACGATTGCTGCTCCGAGGAGTACGAATACTGCAACCGATCCTGCGATCATAGAGCCGCAGCCCTGCTTCTCTACGGCAGGCGCTTCGGTGACGGAAGGAGCCTCGGTCTGTGCGGGCGCTTCGGTCTGCGCGGGCGCTTCGGTCTGCGCGGGTGCTTCGGTAGCAGGCTCCGTTACGGGTTCGGTAACGGGCTCGGTTTCGGGTGCCTTGGTGGTCTCGGGGGCTTCGGTCTTTTCGGGATATGCCAGAGCGAGACGGTCGTGGATGCCCTTTGCATAGGATTCAACCTTTGCAGCCGCGTCTGCGGTGAGGCCTGCCGCGAAGATCTGGTCAAGTCCGGTCGCGCCGCTTCCCTGGTCGCCGAGGTAAAGGATATCGCCAACAACTGCTACGTTACAGAAGGAGTTAACGCCGGTGTTGAGAAGGATATCATCGCGGTCAATAGGAAGAACGATATTATCAACGGTAACCTCAAGCTGGGCAACGGGAGCGAGGGTTGCCTTGTCATAGATACCGACCTTGCCGGTTTTCTGAGTAGTAATGAAAAGATAATTTTCCCAGAGTGCAACGCCGTATGCGGTATCGTGAACGACCTCGTTGAGGATCATTGAGCCGTCAGAGGAGATAACGATGAGCTTCTTTTCGGTGGCAGTATTACAAGAGAGGTAGATGGTACCGTCGGTGTCAACATCGAGATAGTTGGCATCGCTAACGCTGTAGGGAGCCTGCTTGAGGTCTATCATACCGTTATTACCGAACGCGGTATCAACAACGGGATTTGCGGGATCGTTAACGTTCATACGAACGAGGTAGTCAACATCGTAATTTACAACAACGTATGCGTAGTATGTACCGTTGACGTTTTCAACTGCGATACCGTTGACACCGGTCTTGGTGGAGGCATCAGTCATAATAACATTGCCATAGCCAACCTGAGTGAGCTTGCCGTCAGCGAAAGAATAGGTAGCGAGATCGGCGCGGGTATTGTTGGGGTTGTATGCAAGTCCGGCGTAGAGGTAACCTCTGTCATCGGTTGCAAGTCCCTTGGGGTAGGAGGATTTGCCGTTTTCGGGCTGGATGAACTGAATTCCCGCAACTGCCTTACCGGTTGCGATCTCAGTCATTTCGATAGCTGAAGATCCGCTTGGATTGAGGTAGCCACCGAAGGCATATTTGCCGTCCTGAGAGATAGCCATTCCACGCATCTGATATTTAGCATAGAAGAGCACGTCGTCTCCGGTATAAGTCAATCCGTTGGAGGACTGCATAATAAGTGTGTACTTAAGAGCAGCAACCTCGGATTCGGTGATAGCCGCGGAGGGCAGAACGAAAAGAGATGCTACAAGAGCAAGGGTGAGGACGAGGGTGATAAGCTTTTTCATGGAATTTCTCCTTTCAAAAATAGGTTACGTTCATTATATTACTTTTTTGATAAAATGTCAATGATTTCGCGACAAATACTTGATTTTTTATTAAATTTAAGTTATAATAGGTCATATACTTACGAAAGCGAGAAACAAAATGAAATTTGCTTCGTCCTTGAATTTCGCAGAGCGTTCCCGTGAGGGAGCTCTCACACTTGAAGAAAGTCTTGATCTCATCAAAGCCGCGGGTATGAATGCGGTCGAGATCGATCTTTCGCGCGGTCTCGGCGCAGAGCTGTTCTGCGACGAATTCGCCGGAATTCGCTTCACCGAGCTCAGAAAGAAGATAAACGCGGCGGGAATGACCGTTTCCTCGGTTCACGCTCCGCACGATCCCACACTCTATATGCCCGAGCGCGGCGCATCTAAGGAAGAAATAGAAAAGGCGCGCGCCGATGCCGTCGCCGCGGCAAAGATGGCGCATCTGCTCGGTGCAGAAGTGCTCGTCATCCATCCCGTTGACGATCATATAAACGGCGAATACGACAGAGAAGTCAATATGCGCACCAACCTTGAGCATTACAAGCCGCTTCTTGACTACATTGAGCTTTTTAAGGAAGCCCTCACCTTCAAGCTTGCGGTTGAGAACGTATATTATTCGAGCCAATACCGCCTGCGCCGCCGCTTCGGCGAGAGCGCGGAGGAAGTCATCCTCCTTGCCGATGCCCTCGGCGCGGGAGTGTGCTGGAACTGCGGTCACGCGCATCCGATAACGATGGATCAGGCTCGCGCGATCGAAAAGATCGGCGATAAGCTCGTCCTTATGCATATCAGCGACAGCCGCGGTCATACCGACGCGGGACTCCCCCCGATGATCGGCGGAGGCAATATCAAGTGGGAGGCCATCATGCCCGCCGTTGCACGCATCGGATTTGACGGATATGCTGTTCTTCAGGCAGATCAGTACCTCACAAATATGCCAAAAGCGCTTCAGAAAGATGCTGCGGAGTTTGTAGGCACTATTTTCAAAAAGCTCGAAGCACTGATTGTTCAGTAAAAAGCTTGTGCGAACATAGCTTTCTTGGTGTCCCCTCATCACCCGCTGCGGCGGGAGCTTCTCCCAGGAGAAGCCTATGGGTGTTGTCAGCTGAGTTTATTACTAATGAATATCGTATTGCAATAATCGAAAAACAAGGAATATTTTATTGAAATCAATTTGCTCTTTACATTGTGTTGAGCACATTTATCTCGATAAATATTCCTTGTTTTATTATATTCAGATACGATATTTAGAAAAACACAACGGTATTAACAGTTCTCACGGCTTCTCCTGGGAGAAGCTCCCGCCGTCGGGTTCCCGGAAACGCGCTTGCGCGTTTTTGGGGTTCTGACGTAGCGGGTGATGAGGGGACACCAAGGACGTCTATGTTCGCACACACAATTCAGCATTTTGCATTATGCATTTTTAGCCGCCATATAGCTCTTCATAAACCTCTCGCGGAAGTTCTCGTCCGCGTGGATGCCGATATTGTAGAGCGACTCGACCGAGCAGCCGTAGACGGGCTCGACCTCGCCGAAGACGATGTTCATATCCTGCGGTGCGAGAGCCTTGACTGCCGCCGCGTATTCGGGATAGTTACGGAAGATTCCGCCGTTGAGAATGAGGCGGAACGGTCCGCCGTTTTTGTTATATTCCGCCCAGATGACGTCCGCAAGCTCTGCCGCGCCCTCGTTGAAGATGCGGCGCGCGACCGTGTCGCCCTTGTTTCTCGCCTCGAAAAGAACGTGCGCGAAGGATGCGATATAGGAGCGTCCTCCCTCGTAGACCTTGTCGAGTCTGTACCAAAGCGGGAAGCCTGCGGCTTCTTCAAGCATCTCGACGAGCATCGTATGAACCTCACTTCCGTCAACGGCGCGAAGCGCGGCGCGGATGGCGCGTCTTGCAAGGACGTATCCGCTTCCGCAGCTGTCGATCATATGTCCTCCGCCGCCGATGTGGTAGTAATCATCGCCCTTGCGGACGTATAGCGATGAGCCCGTTCCGCAGATCATACCGGCGCCGTCGGTATGCCCGAATATTCCCGAAATGAGCGCAGGACCGTCGCCCTCGATGCGCATTTTATCAAAGCTGTATCTTGAAAGCGCCTCGTTGAACTGCGGCAAAAAATACTCGCAAGCCGCCGCGCCGATATATAGGCTGACGGGCATTTCGGGTGAGCCCGCAATAAGTCCGTCAATACACTTGCAAAGATTTGAAATCGAATAGTCAACTCCGTTATCAAAGGGAGCGCCTCCCTTTTCGACAACGCGGCAAACGACCTCGCCGTCCTCTCTGAAAACAACGCCCTCTGCCTTAGTACCGCCCATATCAACGGCGGCGAGATATCTATATGCCATAACTTTTTCCTCCAAGGTGGTTATTAAGTCAAATTATAGCACAGAAGCGATGTGAAGTCAAGTTTTTATTAAATTTTGTTTATGATTCCCCATTATTCTTGACATCGGGAAAATATAGTGCTATAATTGGTATAATAACATTAAGGAGTGTGCAAGAAAATGCTTCCGACAGTAACCAACTACCGCGTAGTTCCTGCAGTTGCGGAAATGGGCAAAGAAACCGAGATAAAGATCGTTCCGAATGAGCGCGCGTTTCTTTTCTTTGAAGGCGTGGAATATACCGTTCACATTATCTGCGCAGATGACGATGAGGTCTGCTACTTCACCCCCACGACCAAGCATTCCGTAGCGGTCACTGCCGCAGACGGTATTCTTAAATTCAATTACACCTTCGACCGCGAGCAGGAATACCTTCTCATTCTTGAAAAGGATGCAAAGAAGGTTGCCGAGTTCTTCATCTACTCGCTTGCAAAAGATCTTTACGAGCTCTCTCCCCTTCGCGGAGATTTCCACGGTCACAGCTACCGCTCGGATGCAAAGCGCGATCCCGGTGCTCTCCTCGGTCACTACCGCGAGCAGGGCTATGATTTTATGGCTCTAACCGACCACAACCGCTACTATCCCGGTCTTGAAATGGACGAGGCTTTCGAGGGAGTCAAGCTCGGAATCACCCACGTTCCCGGCGAGGAGATCCACTTCCCCGGATGTATGATCCACACGGTTCACGTCGGCGGTAAGTCGAGCGTTGCCGCGCTCTACTGCAAGGACGAGGCAAAATGCCGCGCCGAGGCTGACGAATATATCGAAAAGGTTCCCGCTGACGTTCCCGAGCAGTACCGCGAGAGATATTCGCGTCAGATGTGGATCACCGACCGCGTTCACGAGGCGGGCGGACTTGCCATATTCCCCCATCCCTTCTGGAAGCCGGGCGGATCGAGAGTTTTCAACGTTCAGGAACAGTTTGCGCGCATCATCCTCAAGAGCGGAATGTACGATGCCTACGAGCTCGTCGGCGGTATGGGACAGATCGGTATCAACTTCTCGATCAATCTCCGCGCCGAGCTTCTCTCCGAGGGAGTAAAATTCCCCGTTGTCGGATCGAGTGACGTTCACGGTATCGTGGGTGCAGAAACCTTCCCGCATCTTTTCACCGTCTGCTTTGCCAAGGATAACAGCGTCGAGTCCATCATGGATGCGCTGAAGGCGGGCAGAACCGTTGCAGTTGAAGCAACGGGCGACGAATACAAGCGTCAGTACCGCTGCTACGGCGATCTCCGCCTCGTTTATTACGCTCAGTTCCTTCTGACCAACTATTTCCCCAAGCTTCAGCGCATCTGCGCGGGCGAGGGCATCGCAATGAGAAGCTACCTTATGGGTCTTGCTCCCGCATCGCTGATCGAGGCGCAGGTCGAGCAGACAGAGTCCTTCAAGACCGAGTTCTTCGGAAAGCGTGAATACATCCCCGTTTCCGACGAGATCAAGGAATACGAGGACAAGTGGCGCGAGGTTCAGCTTGCAGGCCCCACGGGTAAGGGCAGCGCGTACCATTCGGAGAAGATCACACGACAGATCTGATCGGAGCTTAATAATATGGAAGAAAAAGATAAAATCCCAAAAGAAGAAAATCAAGCCCGCGGCAATTCTAAATTCGAGCAGTTTTTCGACGGCGACAGACACGATCACGAATCTATCAAGAAGGTCAGAACAAGCTTTCGCGTTGAGACAGCAACCTGCGTGAAGCTCGCGATCGCCGTTTTTGCCGTCTATCTCTGCATAAGATATTGGCCGCAGGTAGCCAAGTTCATCAGCGGGCTCTTCAAAGCAGCAGAACCCCTCGTCATAGGAGCGGTCATTGCTTTTCTCGTCAACATCCTTATGAGAAGCCTTGAACAGCTTTATTTCCCGAAATCGAAGAAAAAGATAGTCAAGCTGACACGGCGCGCGGTATGTATGGTGCTTGCATTCATACTCTTGTTCAGCATAGTGGCGCTGATCGTACGTCTGATAGCACCTCAGCTCGTTTCCTGTATTGAGATCATAATCGCGGAAGTACCGCCGATGATCGGCAGAATAATTAAGTGGCTGCAAAGTACACAGATCCTCCCCGAGGATATTATGGCGGAGCTTACAAGCATAGATTGGAAATCCAATCTAATGAAGATATTCGATATAGTTTCGTCGGGCATCGGAAGCGTGTTTGATATAGTAGTTTCAACTGTTACCTCGGTCTTCTCGGGAATCGTCACGGCAGTTGTCAGCCTGATCTTCTCGATCTATCTGCTTTCGGGCAAGGAAAAGATCGCCTCGCAGATCATTCGCTTTGAAAAATGCTATATCAAGCTTTCGGGTCGCAAAAAGTTCAATCACATCGTTTCAACTCTCAAGGACAGCTTTGAGAGCTTCATAGTCGGTCAGTGCAAGGAGGCTATCGTTCTCGGCGTTCTCTGCACTCTCGGTATGTGGATATTCAGATTTCCTTATGCAACCATGATCGGTGCGCTGATCGGATTCACCGCGCTCATTCCCGTTGCGGGTGCCT
This sequence comes from Clostridia bacterium, assembly GCA_017387685.1. GTDB lineage: Bacteria > Bacillota > Clostridia > Oscillospirales > CAG-272 > CAG-390. Next base: position 24,953 of record JAFOEU010000092.1, on the reverse strand, counting down.
ATATCGGCGGTGCGATCGGATCGATAATGATACTGACCGAATCACCCGTCAAGGCGCTTCTCTTCATAGTATTCCTCATCGTCCTCCAGCAGATTGAGGGCAACCTCATCTACCCCAAGGTCGTCGGCGAATCTATCGGTCTGCCGGGCTTCTACGTCCTTGCCGCCGCGACAATCGGCGGTGGAGTAATGGGTATTCCCGGAATGCTCATCGGAGTTCCGCTCGCAGCTGCCGCGTATAAGCTGATAGGCGAGGATATCGAGGAAAAGCTCACCGCAAAAGAAGCAGGGACAGAGCAAGGTACTCTCCTCCCCGAGCCGATCGCAGAGCCTGCCACCCCCGAGCCCGCCCCCAAGCCGCAGACAAGCACAAAGTCCAAAAAGAAAAAGAAGAAAAAATAAAATTCCGACGCGATGCGCCGTTCTACCGACGGTGCATCGCCGTTTTTATGCAGAAATTTTCAGTATGATCGCCGATCGATCGTTAAATAATAATGAAAAAGAGGTGATATAATGCATTCGATAAAAAAAGCGGCACTCATATATACAACCGTAATTGCTGCGGCAGCTCTGCTTTTCGGCACCGCCCTCACGGTCGGGCGCGCACGCGCTGAAAAAACGAGATATATTCAAGCAGAGCTTGAAATGATACGGTACGATCTTTGCGCGGCGGCGGATGAAATGATGAGCGCTATGAACGAAGGAGACGAGGCGGAGCTCAACCGCGCCGCGGGCAAGGTGGAAGCATATCTGTCGCGTGCGGCGCTCGGAGATTGCGGCGAGATATACCGCGAGATCCAAAGAATATGCTCGTGCGGCAACGCTGAAGATTGCCAAAGGCTCGTCGACGCTGTCAAAAAAGCAGCGAGAGGCGACAAAAATGCACTGCGGGAGATAAGCGAGGAAGATACCTCGATCAGTACCGAAGAAGAAAAAACAGAAAATCTTATTGACTCACAAATAGTGAAAAGGCTCGGCAAGGATCGCCCAAGCATCGCGCTTCAGCGCGCCCAAGACTTCGCCTGTCCGAACGCGGCGTTTGACGAATGCAACTGCAGGGAACCACTGTCATTCGCATATTCGGGAGAAAACGTCTTCGTAATGGTGTCAGGGGAAGCTCCGAGAGTGGTGATGTACTGTTTCGACAGAGAAACCGACGAGCGCTACTCGATCTCTCCAAACGAAGCCGAAAGACGGGTTGAGTTAATAATCAAAAAAGAAAAGCTCGCCCTCGGTGAGTGCAAGACAACGAGGGACGGCAACGTTTACCGCACTGTATGCTACGAAAAAAACGGTCTATCCTCCACGCCACTTGTGACTTTTGAGATATATTCCGACACCGGCAGACTTCGCCTATACGATGCATCCGACTACTACAAATACAAAGATTGAGATGTATGAGCAATACTTTTTTGAAATTCCGCAAAGATTTTTCCAAAAAAGTGTTGACAAACGGACCAAAATGTGGTATCATATATTGGTCTTAAAAAGACCCATTAGCTCAGACGGTAGAGCATTTGACTTTTAATCAAAGGGTCCGGAGTTCGAGTCTCCGATGGGTCACCATAATAAAAAGGTGCAACGCTTGCGTTGTACCTTTTTATTATGCTAACTCTTATGACGATGAGCTCCGCGAGTTTGCAAAGCAAACTCGCCATAGTGTGCGCGTAGCAGTAACTTCATTTTAGCACCGCATCCACGCGCACACATGAGTTCTGAGTCTCCGATGGGTCACCATAAAAATAAAGCCCGAACTTCGTTCGGGCTTTATTTTTATCCAAGCCGCAGGCTTGGCATGGAATCACGCGTCAGCGTGCATGGCATCCGCGAAGCGGTATGGCATCACCGAAGGTGCATTATCCGCGGCTTGATTACATACAGCTCTGCGAGCTGATTCCATACCGCAACAAGTTGCGGATTCCATACACGCCTTCGGCGTGATTAAGACGCGGTAAGTGAGGTTATCTTTTCACATGCGCATATTTACCAAAAGCCAAGCTTACAAAAATTTTTCAGATTGTCTTTTTCGCCGAATTTACAAAATTATAACAAAACAGGTTGACAAATTCACCGCTTTAGTGTATAATTATGTGTGTAAAAAACATTTTTATTTTGCGCATCAGTTAGCATATGCTAACTGAACAGCTTGATATTTTATTATTTACGGTGAAACAAATGACGCTTATAGATGCTATTGAAGGCAAGGAATATATAATCAAAGAAATCAAGACCGACGATGAGGAGCTCAACGCCTTCCTCTTCTCTCTCGGTTGCTACAGCGGCGAGACGATCACCGTTGTCAAAAAAAGACGCAAGGGCTGCACTGTTTCCATCAAGGACGGCAGATACAGCATTGATAATCAGTTGGCAGATGCTATTCTGATTTAAAATCGGGAAATGGCTCTGCCAATTCTCACGGCATTCAGTTAGCCTTAGCTAACTCATTCGATCAGTATAATATTTATTTACATAAGGAGGTAATTCCCTTAATGAGAATTGCTTTGACTGGAAACCCCAACTCGGGAAAAACAACGATGTTCAACGCCCTCACCGGCTCGAGCGAAAAGGTCGGCAACTGGGCGGGCGTAACGGTTGACAAAAAAGAGCACGCGATCAAAAAATCCTTTTATTCGGGAGAAGAACAGCTTATCGCCGTTGACCTCCCCGGTGCTTATTCGATGTCCCCGTTCACAAGCGAGGAGAGCGTAACGAGCGAATACGTTAAGAACTCCGAGCCCGACGCGATCATCAATATCGTCGACGCGACCAACCTCAGCCGCAGTCTTTTCTTCACCACCCAGCTCCTTGAGCTCGGCATTCCCGTTGTCGTTGCGCTCAACAAGAGCGATATCAATGAGAAAAAGAAGACGGACATCGACTCGGACAAACTTTCCGCAAAGCTAGGCTGTCCCGTTATCAACACCACCGCAACCTCCGCTGACGGACTTAAAGCCGTAATCGACGCGGTAATTTCAAACATCGGAAAGAAGCAGAGTGCTCCCTACTCGGAGTCGGGAGTCAATATGACCGACAAGGCGTCGGTTCAGGCGGCGGACCGCAAGCGTTTTGAATTTGTCAACAAGATCGTCAAGGAGGTCGAGCGCCGCGCGGTCAAGACCAATCAGCGCAACTTCGGCGACGTTATCGATGATATTCTCACCAACAAGTGGCTCGGCATTCCGATCTTCGCGATCGTTATGTTCCTCGTCTTCCAGATCTCGCAGACCTGGCTCGGAACTTGGATCGCTGAAGGATATGAATTCGAAAACGGCACCACCATCCCCGGTCTTGTAACTCTTATCGATATGTTCGGCGAATGGGTCGGCTCTCTTATGGTCGACGCATCACCCATCGTCTACGCCCTCGTGGTTGACGGCATCATCGGCGGTGTCGGAGCTGTTGTAGGCTTTCTCCCCCTCGTTATGGTAATGTACTTCCTCATCGCCCTGCTTGAGGATTGCGGATATATGGCGCGAGTTTCGGTAGTTCTCGACCCCATCTTCAAGAAGGTCGGACTTTCCGGAAAGTCGGTCATCCCCTTCGTTATCGGTATCGGATGCGCCGTTCCCGGCGTTATGGCTTGCCGAACCATCCGCGACGAGCGCGAACGCCGCGCTACCGCAATGATCACTCCCTTTATGCCTTGCGGCGCAAAGATCCCCGTCATCTCGCTCTTCGCGGGCGCATTCTTCGACAACGCGGGATGGGTCAGCTGGACTATGTACCTCTCGGGTATCGTAGTGATCTTCATTGCCGCGCTCCTCGTAAACGGCATCACGGGCAACAAAAAGAAGAGATCCTTCTTCATTATGGAGCTCCCCGAATACAAAGTGCCTTCCTTCGTTCGCGCCTTCATCTCGATGTGCGGCAGAGGATGGGAATACATAGTCAAGGCGGCAACCATCATCCTTCTTTGCAACACCGCAGTTCAGGTTATGCAGACGTTTGACTGGTCCTTCAAGGTTGCCGAAAGCGCGGACAGCTCGATACTCGCATCTATCGCATCCCCCTTCGCTTACCTCCTCGTTCCCGTAGTCGGCGTTGTCTCCTGGCAGCTTGCGGCAGCGGCTGTGACCGGATTTATCGCGAAGGAAAACGTCGTCGGCACGCTTGCGGTATGCTTTGTCGGTCTTGAAAACCTCATCAACGTCGAGGACCTTGAAATGATCGAGGGCTCGGGCGCAGAGGTTGCGGGAATCATCGCGATCACCAAGGCGGCGGCACTCGCATACCTTATGTTCAACCTCTTCTCTCCCCCCTGCTTCGCGGCGATCGGCTCGATGAACTCCGAGCTCAAGAGCGCGAAATGGCTCTGGAGCGGAATCGCACTCCAGCTCGGAATGGGCTTCACCATCGGCTACCTCGTTAACACCGTCGGCACGCTCATCACCGCCCCCTCCGCGCTTAACATCGGCGGCACTATCGGCGGCGCAATCGCGGTTGCCGTGATGATCGCCATCGTTGCAGTACTCATCGCAAAAAACAAAAAGCGCAATGCGTAATTTAATGAAATGATAAATCTTACCGATATAATCGTAATCGCAATAATCGCCGTCATCATCGGCGCGATCTGCCTCTATCTTCGCGCACAGAAGAAAAAGGGCGTAAAATGCATCGGCTGCCCGCACTCAAAGAGTTGCTCGGGTAACTGCGGCGGAAAAAATAAATAACCACAAAACCGACCTGCTCGTTGCGAGTAGGTCGGTTTTTGTGTCGCAGCAATCGGAGTTTGCGTTTCTGCTAATATTATATACCAAACTTTTGGTGTTGTCAATGGTCGATAAAACGAGCATATTCTGCACCTAATTATATCAAGATCAGTAGGGACCGACGTCCCCGGCGGTCCGAGCCCAATCATATTTTAGATGTGCACATAATCAAGAAAATCTCACTTGGTTTTCGACACATAAATAATTTTGTGCCCACGGACCGCCGAGGACGTCGGTCCCTACGGATATAATTTTATTAATACGCCTGAACACAGTCAATTATATAATTACGTGCAGTCCGGGACGTCGGGGGCGCCGTCCCCTACGGCTGATAATTTTATTTCTGCATAGAGATAAAAATGAGATAAAATAAAGTTCCGGTATTTAGCCGGCGGCGAAATATTTTTTGAAAAAGCTATTGACAAAGCTGTATTGCTGTGATATAATACAGTTAATACAGATAACACAGTTCACACAGAAACGAGGTGATATAAGTGCAGGCAAATTTCACGGGCAAGCGGGAGATATATCTTGAGGTTGCGGAAAAATACGAGTCTTACATCAAGCTCGGCATTCTGGCGGCGGGCGAAAAGCTCCCATCCGTCCGCGCGGCGGCACAGGAAATGGGCATCAACCCAAACACCATGGCGCGCGCGTATTCCTATCTTGAGGAGCGCGGGCTGATCTACACCCTGCCCAAAAAGGGCGTCTACGTTTCCTCGCCCGAAAGCGGAAACGAACACGAAACCACACTGACAATCGAAGCGCGCGAGGTTCTCTCTTCCCTTAAGGACAAAGGACTCACTCGTGCGGCACTCGCGACACTTATTGAGGAGGTGTACGGCAAATGATCTCGATCAATATCAATTCTCATTCTCTCGGCGGGAATCTCATTCTTGAAAACATCAAACTCACCGTTCCCGACGGCAAGGTGCTCGGTCTGGTCGGCACGAACGGCTCGGGCAAATCGACGCTTCTGCGTCTGATGTCGGGCGTTTACGTTCCCGACATCGGTGCCGTTCTCTACGACGGAAAGGAGGCGACCCTCCCCGCGGTGCGCGAGGACGTTTTCTTCCTACCCGACGATCCCTTTTACGCGGGACAGACTACGGGCAAGGGCATTTTTGACACCTATCTGACCTTCTACCCCAACCTCGACCGCGAGCTTTACCGCCGTCTGCTCGAGCGCTTCAAGCTCGATGAAAACGCGCATCAGCGCAATTTCTCCAAGGGTATGCGCCGACAGTTCTATATCGCGCTCGCCCTCTCGGCAAGACCGAAATATCTCCTCCTCGACGAGGCTTTCGACGGTCTTGACGCGTTCACGAAAAAGACCGTAATCGAGGAGATCAACCGCGCGGTCGAGGAAAACGATTCGACCGTCGTTATCTCGTCCCACGCGCTCTCCGAGCTTGAAACCTTCTGCGACCTTTACGCCCTCATCGACAACCGCACCGTTTCCTCGCAAGGCTCTCTTGAGGAGCACGCGGCGAGATACTGCCGCTTCCGTCTTGCCTTCACCGAGGAGAAAACGGCGATCGCATTCTCGAATCTCAACGTCCGCGACATTGAGATAAAGGGCAAATTTGTCACCGTAACCATCGAGGGCGACGCCGAGGCGTCTTACGCAGAGCTTATGAAGCTGAAACCCGCCGTTATCGAGCAGGAAAAGCTCACATTCGAAGACATCTTCATCACCGACGTGAAAGGAGGCAGAAAATGAAGACCGCACTCCGTTATTTCAGACAGCACGCGAAGGAATCACTCATCCGCACCGCGATCATAACCTTTATATGCCTTGTCATCGTCACAATGGTGGTTCAAGGGGTAAATGAAACCTATCAAAGACAAAAGGAATACGAAAATAATACCTACTATGCAATCTACGGTCAGTTCGAACCTTATGAGTGGACGCTCAACCCCAGCCTCGGCGTTTTCGTAGCCTTCTCCGCTATACTCACCGCACTTCTGCCGATGCTCGAGCTCGCCTGCTTCAACAACCGCAAATATCTCGATTCGGCGTTCTCATTCCCGATCTCGCGCACCACGCTGATCTCGGTTCATTTGATCAACGGATTCGTGCAGTTCCTCGCGGCTTATACCGTGTCCTTCATCTGGTACACGATAGCCCTGTTGCCCTGCGCAGACAAGATAGGCTTCGGCGCGCTGTGGTCCTTCTTCTTCATCTCGCTTCTCTGCTCGCTCTTCTACTATTCGGTCAACGCCTTCTTCTTCTCGGTATGCAATTCGTCGGTCGACGGATTTCTCACCGCCGGAGCGTGGCAGTTTATCATCTGCGTTGTTCTGTTGACATTCTCGGAAATGTTCAATCTGAATATCGACAGCGAAACCCTCCTGACTATCCTTTGGATGCCGCTCGTTCAGATATGCGAATATTTCTCGGATATTTCAAGAGGAAGCTCTTATCATCCCGTCCCCGACCTCGGCACCGACAATCCTTACGCGATGCTGATCTACATGATTCTCGTGCCGCTTCTGACCGCACTTTTCGTTGCGGGACTGCTTTGGTTCTTCAACAAAAAGCGTGCCGAAAGCGCGGGCGAAATATCAAACACTCCCTTCTCCTACGTCAGCCTTCTCCCCGTCGGCTCGTTCTTGCTGATCTACTGGGCATTTGAGGGCGCAACCGCGATAATCGCCATCTTTGCGCTGATCTTCTCGACGGTGGGCTACATCATCTACCGCCGAAGCGTCAAGCTGAAGGTCTTTGATATCGTAGTCATCGCAGCCTGCTTCATCTGCTTCCTTATGGGACTGGGGGCGTGGTAAAATGAAACGGGCAGTCACTTTAATCCTTACGCTCTGCCTCTGCCTTTCGCTGACCTCGTGCGGCGTGGTATACAACCCTTATGTCTATTTTGATTCCGCTATTTTGTTCAATATAGATCAAGTTCCCGACTATTCGGAAAATTTCGACGAAGACTTCTTCAAGACCTATGAAGAAGACTATAGCTTCGATCTCCGCTACGCATTCTACTCCGCTTCCGAATGGGAGGCGGAGAAAGAAAGCAAAATTGACGGTAGACGCGCCTACGAGCGTTTCTCGATGATCGACGGATTTGAGAACAAGGAATTTATCGCGGTATCAAATACACAAAGACACCGCTTTCCTATCCTTGAATGCTCTTACAGTTGGGTATACGTAGCCCGTCACAAGGATGCGCCCGATCTAATGAAGGATTGGACGGTCAAGAGCATTTCGGTGATCGCATCCGACAAGGGGCATTCGCCGTGGGAAACGAATTACGCAACCGCGACCGATGCAAAGCACATCGAAAAAACGAATAACAAAAGCTATATCACACTTGAACAGCTTGCGGTAAGTCAGATGTCGCTCTTTGACACCGAAGAATACCGTATCTGCACCTTTGACAGAGAACACGACGCGGAGCTTCTCTATGCTTTCATTGAAAGCTATTATTCACCCACACCGACCGATGACTTCACCGACACCTTCGGTCTGACCGGCATAACCGAAACCTTCGGAACAGATTTCTATATCATCGTTCGCTTTGAAGAAAGCGATAATATAGTGTGGTGCGACCAGCTTTTCAGAAAGACTGACAGCACGGAGCTTTACAGTAGCTCGTCCGTCGGAGGTGGAAATTTCAGCGTCATTCAAGGCGAATACGCAGAAAAAATTCTGAATTTGATTTGGGAATGGCAGGGAGATAAACAATGAACTCAAACGTAATCAGAACTTTCGGCATTATAATGCTCGTCCTGCTCGTCCTCGGCACGGTGATCGCGCTCCTTTTCTACTGGAATTCCTTCATTCTGCGCGGGCTCGTCTCGGATTTCAAATCCGAGCTCCGCGCGGCGAAGGGGATCGAGATCGTTGAAACCGTGTCCGACTATGGTAAGCTAAACGGCAACGGAAACGGAATTAACTATTTCGGTGCCGTTCTTGTCAAAGCCGAAAATCCCGACGTGCTCGATACTCTTGTGTCGCTGAATAAGGATTTCGACGTTATGAATTATTACAAGCAGGAAAAGCGCGAGATCGACTTGGATTATGCGGAGCACGCGCATCTTTCCTTCGAGAACCTCTCGCCCGATTATTACGTCGTCTGGTTCTACCAAGGCGAACACCCGATGAGCAATCCGCTTGATATCAAGGGACATTGAGGTGAAATTATGAAACAATCCAATATAACAGTTTTGATCGTCCTTCTTACCTTCGCCATTATTATAGCGTCAGCCGGCGCATTAATTTCGCATCATTATTTCTATACGTCCAATTTTCTCGCCGTAGGCTTCGGTGCGTTTGCATCCATCTTTTCCGACAATGTATGTATTGAAATTAACAGCGACCCGCTGATAATGATGACCCGACACAACAGCGGCGGTTACGCAGCTATAGAGGAATATATGCTATCATACGGTGGATACACCTTTAAGGACCAACTGGGGGCACTCTATATCTTTGAAAACGAAAACAGCAAAATATACGTAGACCGTGACAACAAGATCTATTGGATAATCTGGGAGATCGGTGAACCAAAGCCTAAAAAGAATTGAAGGGAGCGAATAAAATGACAAAAACAAACAAGTATCTTTTGCCCGCGCTTGCGGTCGTTATGATCCTATCGCTGGTCGCCGTCATCGTGCTGATGCTTCGTCCGCTTTATGAAAATCCCTTTGTCGCCCGTGCGTCCGTCATTTATATTTACAACCTGACTATCGACGGCGAAGAGACCAAATATCACAGTCTCGATTGGGTCAGCCCCGGCTCCGTTGTCATTCCCTTTATCAAGGGTAAGCAGATTGAAGGTGCAGATTCCAACGGAAACCTCGGCGTCTACCGTTGGAGACTCGAGCCAAAAAGCAGCACAGAATACCTGTTGCTTGAAAGTGTGGACGGAGGAATCACCATAGTTAAAAGGAGTGACGAGTGATGAAAAAAGTACAATTATTTCTCATAATACTCATCGCCGCATCGTTACTTCTCTGCGGTTGTATGGAATACGCGTTTACGACAAGCTCGTATAAAAAATACAAATCCTTTGCCGAAAGCCGACATAATCTCGGATTGGAAAAGGAAGAAGTTCTCACCAAACTCGGTTATCCGCGAAGCTTTACGGGTGCTGACGGGGAACTGAAAACGGTTGATATATCCAACAAAGAAGCATCCAAAGATGAGCTTCTCGGCGCGTACGAATCGGTCTGGAGATACGACTGCCACCAATATCCCGACCCATCTAATCCCCACCGCTTGATAATCACATTCGACAGCGAGGGAAATACCTCGGCGGTATCGTTCTCGATAGTCGGAGGTGGATAAATGAAAAACATCAATAAAAAGCTTTTAGCTGTAATTATAGCTCTCGCGCTCGTCATAGTTTTTTTCGTCCCCTTCGGTTACAGAAGCTACGATGACGGCGGTACGCAAAAATTCACTTCTCTTACCTACGCGGTCGTCAAATGGAACCGATACAAATCCGATTGGTCGTCGGGCGAGATGAAGCTCGATAAATACGAAAATACGTGCTTCTACCTTTTCCCCGATAATTTCAAATCGATCAACGATCTTTGGGAGATCAGGCACTGACAAACGCCGAAAGGAGAAAATAAATGAAAAAAACAATTGCAGTTCTTCTTTTGTGCGCTTTGATTCTCTCCCTCACCTCCTGCGGTACGCTGAATTTCGTTGATATCGAGGAATTTTCATCCGAAATCTACACCGACCGCGATATCACATCGGCAATGGAAGTCGTTCTTGAAGAATTTCAGGGCAAAAGCGATAGAATTCTCCTCTCGCTTTCCTATATCGGCGACAGCAAGATCTCCGATTATCGCGATTGGGCTGACAGAAACGGTGCCGACGAGGTCATCGTCTTTATGACCGATTATTACGTCAGCCATTTCTCAAACACCCCCACACAAAACGCCGGCTCGGAATACGAAAACTGGAAATTCATCCTCGTCCGCACGAACGGCGGCGAGTGGGAGATCGTTGATCAAGGGTATTAAGGTTGTAAATCTAATCAAATTGCGAGTCGCTTATTCTATTTTACCGCAAAACTCCGGAACGTGTCATCCTGAGCGCAGTCGAAGGATCTCGCGAAGCGTCCGGCAGCTCGGTTTTGATGTGAGCGGCATCAATGTAGTATTTTCAACGATTCATATTGATGAAATTTACAGCAAACTTCCATATTGACCCGCTACGCGAGATCCTTCGACTACGCTACGCTTCGCTCAGGATGACACGTACTGTTGTACTAACGGTTAGTTTTATTTCTGCTTCGCAATTTTATCTACAATCAATCATTAAGGAGCCTTCACATGAAAAAACTGATAGCATTAATTCTTGCTCCGCTTTGTCTTTTGGGGCTTGTGGCGTGCTTTCCCGTTGACCCCGGTTACGGAAACACCATGGCGTATGCGGGTTGGTCGGACGATCCCGCGATCGCGGACGGTGCGCTCAACAAAGGACAGCTTGCAAACGAAAACGGCAACCATCTGCCGATCTTCAAATTCGATACTTTGGATGATCTGAACCAATTCAAGGCAAAGTACGATGGCGTTTTAGCTTTGGATCAGGGCTACAACAGCGTGCTCTCTTTCAACGAGGCTTTGACCAAAGCGCAGTGGGACAGAGAAGGCTTTTTCAAAGATAATTCCTTGTTGGCTGTCTACGTCCCCGCAAACAGCGGTTCATTAAGATTCTGCGTGCACAAAATTGAAGCAAACGACACTTCGCTCTGCGTTTACGTTGAGCAGGCGAATCATCCGAAAGTTGTTACCGATGATATGGCGGGATGGTTCGTTCTTGTGGAGATCGCGGACGATGAAATTCGCAACTGCTACGCTTACGATGCAATTTTTGTAAACTCGGAAAAATAAAATGAAAAAACTTAAATTTATCAATTCAAACACACTCAAAATTCTTGCGATGGTGCTTATGCTGCTCGATCATCTTTGGGCGACCATCGTGCCCGGAAACGACTGGATGACCTACGTCGGAAGAATCGCCTTTCCGATCTTCGCTTTTATGATCGCGGAGGGGTACGTTCACACGTCCGATTTCAAAAAATACGTCAAAAGACTTTTGATCTTCGGCTTGATATCCGAGATCCCCTTCAATCTGATGTCGTCGGGATCCTTCATCTACCCTTTCCATCAGAACGTAATGTTCACCTTGGCACTCGGTCTGCTCTCGATAAGGGAGATCGACCGAATCAAGCAGGCATTTGGCTCGGATGAAACGAAAAAGCAGATCGCTAAAAAAAGCATACTCTCTATCTTGAAGGTTCTGCTCTTCCTCCTTATCGGAACGGTCGGCTTCGTTGACTACGGCGCGATGGGAATACTCGTTATCATAGCATTCTACATCTTCCGCGACGTCAAGTTCGGTTGGGTGCTTCAGCTTGCCTCGCTCGTGATGCTCTTTATCGTCACCTTCAAGGGACAGGGCTTCGACCTTTCCATCGCAGGTCACGGATTCTTCTTCCCGAGCCAAGGCTTCGGAGTGCTTGCCATGATCCCCATCGGTCTTTACAACGGCAAAAAGGGCGCGAACAGCAAGATTTTGAAGCACGCCTTCTATTGGTTCTATCCCGCGCATATGGCGGCGATCTATCTTATTTACAGATTGGCGTTTTGATTATAAGGGTACGGCATTTGCCGTGCCCTTTTTCAAGTTATCCTTGACAAACCCGAAATTTAATGATATAATATATTATGTATAACTATTTTGAAAGGATGTGAGGCGTTGAAGGAGATTTTTCCGAAGATAATCGGAAATGAGGAGCTTTGCGCGCGGCTTGCGCGGTCGCTTCTTTCCGAAAATCCCGATCTGCCGCACGCCTACATCATCGAGGGTGCTTACGGCACGGGCAAGCGTACGCTCGCGATAGAGCTTGCCAAGGCTCTCGTTTGCGAAAACCGCACCAATCCCGATGCTCCCGCGCTTCCCTGCGGTGAATGCCGAAACTGCCGCAACATCTCGCGCGGGGCGTGCCCCGACCTCATCGAGATCGGCACGGACGGCAAGGCATCCGTCGGCGTTGACGCAATCCGCGAGCTTCGCCGCGACGTTCACATCTATCCGAATGATCTTGAACGAAAGATATACATCATAAACGACGCGCACACGATGACGGTTCAGGCGCAGAATGCGCTCTTGCTCACGCTCGAAGAACCGCCCGCATACGCATTCATACTGCTTCTCTGCGAAAACTCCGCGCTGATGCTCGAAACGATCAAGAGCCGCGCGCCGATCATCCGTATGAAGCCGCTCTCGCCCGAGGATACCGAGCGCGCGATGCTCACAGCAGACCCGTCGCTTGAGCTGAAAAAGCGCACCGATCCCTCGCTTTTCGATGACGTCATAATGAGTGCCGACGGCTCCGCGGGACTTGCCATCGATCTGCTTTCGGGCAAGGAGGCTGCGAAAATCACCGAGTGCCGCCGCGCGACTGAAAAGTTTTGTGAACTCGCCGCTAACACGGCAAAAAAAGCACAGCTGCTGATCCACGTCACCGACGTCTGCACCTCCGACCGAGAGAATGCCAAGGAGCAGCTTTCGTCCTTCTCAATGGCAATCCGCGATCTCGTTCTGATCAAGCGCGATCAGGATGCACCGCTCCGCTTCTACTCCGACCGCGAACGCGCCCTTGAGCTTTCCGACAGTATGTCACTGCGACGTCTTTTGACGATATCCGATGCACTTCTTGAAGCGATCACCTCGCTCGAAAGAAATATGAACACAAGACTCACACTGATTTCGATGATCTCGAAATTTTAACATAAGGAGAAAATATTTTGGATAACGAAAACAAGAAAAATGCTCCTGCCGCTGCCTCCGATGCAGGAAAGGGCGGCAAAAAGCATTATCATCATAATAAAAAGCACCACAAGGGTCACCGTCCGCAGAATCAGCAAAAGCCCGACGGAGTGCAGAACGATGCGGGTGCGGCCGCTATCGAAAACGTAAAGAACAACACACAGCCGCAAAACAGCAATAACAACAAGAACAAGAATAAAAAGCACAACGACGCTCGCAAGCCGCAGCCGGAGCAGGCTGCCAAGCCCACTGCCCCCAAGGAGGAAGCTCCCAAGGCTCAGGGGAAATACCAGAACCGCCCGGCGGTCCGCGACAAGTCGCGTCCGCAGGCCGAGCTTCTCGCAACCGCTCCCGATGACGAGCTTGATTTTCTCCCCGCGCGTTCAAAATCCGAATCTGATTTTCTCTCTATCAGCAAGACCGATGACGCAGAGCTCGACAAGATGCCCCCCGATCCCACGCTCGACGCGGTCTTCGCGGACTTCATCCCCGAAGAGTCCAAGGAAATCGAGGGTCCTGAGATCGTTGGCATCCGCTTTGAGCACGGTAGCAAGGTCTACTATTTCGATCCCGCAGGAAAGACGTTCCGTCTGGGCTCACACGCTATCGTAGAAACCGCGCAGGGACTTGAGTTCGGCGAGATCGTGATCGCCAACCGCAAGGTCCCCGAGGATCAGATCGTTGCCCCCCTCCGTCCCGTCATCAGAGAGGCAACCAAGGAAGACGAGGCTCACCACGAGGATAACCGCCGCCGTCAGCATGAGGCTTTCAAGATCTGCCTTACCAAGATCGCAGACCACGGGCTCGATATGAAGCTCGTTGACTCACAGTACACCTTTGATAATACAAAGCTGATATTCTTCTTCACGAGCGCGGGCAGAGTTGACTTCCGTGCGCTCGTCAAGGATCTTGCATCAGTATTCCGCACCCGCATCGAGCTTCGTCAGATCGGTATCCGCGACGAGGCGAGAATGATCGGCGGCTTCGGAGTTTGCGGACGCAAGCTCTGCTGTGCCGGCTTCCTTCCCAATTTCGTTCAGGTTTCGATCAAGATGGCAAAGGAACAGGGTCTTTCGATCAACGCCGCAAAGATATCCGGCACATGCGGCAGACTTATGTGCTGTCTGCGCTACGAGCAGGATGCTTACGAGCGCGAGCTTGCGCTGATGCCTCCCGTTGACTCCTTCGTCGAAACTCCCGACGGAAAAGGCACCGTCATAGACCTCTTCCCGATCTCGGGTAAGGTCAAGGTAAAGCTCAGCGGAGATCAGGATATTGTTCCCAAAATCTACCATATGAGCACTTTACGCATCTTAAAAAGGGCTGAAAAGAAGCACTCAGACGATACAGAAGGAAACGAATAAGCCATTTCCAAAAATTTTTTGTAATTTTTCAAACTTTTTTTGCAAAACCTATTTTCTTTTTGATAATTTTGTGATACAATATAGCCACAACAACTTACGGAGGTGTCACAATGGCATACAAGATTACTGATGATTGCATCGCTTGCGGCGCTTGCGCTGAGGAGTGCCCCGTTGAGGCTATCAGCGAGCAGGACGGCAAGTACGTTATCGATCCCGACAAGTGCATTGACTGCGGTTCTTGCGCAGATACTTGCCCTGTTGAGGCTCCCAAGGCTGAGTAATTCAGCCCACACATAAAAAGCGGAGTACACGCTCCGCTTTTTTTGACCCTAAGGAACATTTTGTTATGAAAAATATAAATCTTTCGGAAAACGAAACCGTCGTCGCGGTGGGCGAACGGGTGAAAATGATATCGAACGGCAAGGGGCTTGCCTGGGGCTCGGACTCCTATCTTCTCGCCGCGCGTTTGCGCCGTGGCAAGAGAGCCTGCGAGCTTGGTTGCGGCACGGGAGTAGTATCGCTTCTTGCTGCGGCTTTTGAAAAATTCGACCACGTCTGCGCACTCGAGATCGAAAAGGGAAGTGCCGACCTCGCCGCACGAAACGTCGCTCTCAACGCTCTCTGCGACCGTATGACGGTGCATAACATCGATATCCGAGATGCGCGCGCCGACGCCCTCGGCGGCGAATTCGATTGCGTTTTCTCGAATCCGCCCTATTTCGCGCACCCCGGTCCCGAAAGTCCCGATTCGATCCGTCAATCGGCACGCCACGAGATACACGGCGGAATCGCCGATTTCTGCTCCGCGGCGGCAAGGCTTCTCCGTTACGGCGGCACGTTCGTTTGCGTTTACCGCCCCGACCGCCTCGTCGATCTTTTCTGCGCAATGAGAGGGGCAAGGCTCGAGCCCAAGCGTATCTGCACGGTATTTGCAGATACCAAGTCCAAGCCCGCATTCGTGCTCGTAGAGGCAAAATTCGGCGGCGCTCCGCTGCTTGAATTTGAGCCCCCGCTCTTCCTATACACCGACGAGATCGTCAACCCCCGCATCCGCACTGAGCGGATCGAAAAAATCTATGAAAAGACGTCTTTTGATATATGAAATATAAATGCCTGATCCTTGACCACGACGATACGACCGTCAACTCGACCGTCGAGGTCAACTATCCCGCCCTACTCGACACGCTCTCGCATCTGCGCCCGGGTATCCGTCCCGATTACGAGGAATTTATGGACTACTGCTTTGATCCCGGCTTTTTCGATTACTGCAAGGAGATCCTCACGCTTGATGCCGACGAAATGAAATATGAATATAATAATTGGAAGAGATTCGTCGCAAACATCATCCCCAACGCCTGCGAAGGTATGGGAAGGATAATCGAACGCCACCGCGCGGCGGGCGGCATCGTTTGCACCGTTTCGCATTCCGAGACCGACAACATCCTCCGCGATTGGAAGGCGAACTTCAATTCCGCACCCGACGCCGTATACGGTTGGGATGCGGGTGAGGGCAAGCGCAAGCCCGCTCCCTTCCCCGTCCTTGATATTGCGAAGAAATTCTCGCTTGATCTCTCCGACATCCTCGTCATCGACGATCTGAAGCACGGCTACGATATGGCAAGAAACGCGGGAGTGACCTTTGCCGCCGCGCTTTGGGCTCAGCCGAGTAGGCTTTGCCGCGAATTTATGAAAAATAACGCCGACGTCGTTTTCTACGATACGGCTTCACTTGAAAGGTATCTCTTTGAATGAGCGACACCAAAAGACTTCTCAGCTACGCGCGCCGCGCAGTTGACGATTACAATATGATCGAGGACGGCGACCGCATTGCCGTCGGTATCTCGGGCGGCAAGGATTCACTTGCGCTTTTGACCGCCCTTGCCGGTCTCCGCAGATTTTATCCCAAAAAATTCGAAATCCTCGCCCTGAGCATTGATATGGGACTTGAGGGAATGGATTTTTCGGGCGTTGCCAAATACTGCGAGGAGCTCGGGGTTGAATACAAGATCGTCAAGACCGAGATCTCAAACATAATCTTCAACGTCCGCAAGGAGCCGAACCCCTGCTCTCTCTGCGCCAAAATGCGCCGAGGTGCGCTCAACACCGCGGCGGTCGAGGAAAAATGCAATAAGGTTGCCCTTGGCCACCATTTTGATGACGTTGTGGAAACCTTTATGCTCAATCTCTTTTTCGAGGGCAGGATCGGCACATTCTCGCCCGTCACTTATCTCTCGAGGATGGATATAACCGTCATCCGTCCCCTCATCTATATGCCCGAAAAGGACGTCCGCTATTTCGCGTCGAAAACCGACCTTCCCGTGGTCACGTCCACCTGTCCCGCGGACGGCAACACCGAGCGCGAAAACATGAAGCAGCTGCTCGCCTCGATCGAGCGTCAGAACAAGGGTCTGCGCTACCGCATTTTCGGTGCGATACAGCGCGGCGAGATCGATGGCTTCAAGCCGATCTCAAAAATGCAGGGCTACAAGGCTTACGAAGAATCAGACGAATAAAGGAGTACGCTATGGAAAGAATCCGAACCGGCGCCGCATACCACGGCAACCGAATCCTCCGCCACGTTGCCGACGATATGGCTGAAATGGCGCGCATGAATATGGACGTTGTCGTTCATATGTTCTCGCACAACGACTGGGATCGCCACCTCGGCGTTATGAGCGAGATCTGCAAGATCTCGGAATACAACGGCCTTGAGGTCTGGATCGACAACTGGGGCATCGGAGGCCCTCCCGGCGACAAATCGCACTTCCTTCAGTACCACCCCGAGGCGCATCAGGTATATTCGGACGGCTCGATCGATCCCGTATCCGCCTGCTACAACTCCCCCGCCTTCGTCGCGTTCACGAAGAATTGGATCGAGGCGGTCGCATCCTTCGGCGGAAAGAAGATTTTTTGGGACGAGCCGCACTTTAAGAATAAGGGCGAAATTTTCTCCTGCTGCTGCCCGACCTGCCAAAAGCTCTTTGAGGAAAAGTACGGTCACCCGATGCCGAAGGAAATGACCGAGGAGATGAAGGAATTCCGTGTCAATTCCCTTCTCGCCTATTTTGACACCGTCTGCTCCTACGCGGCATCAATGGGCATCGAGAACAGCGCGTGCGTGATGCTTCACACCCTTGATTACGCGAAGCAGATAATGACCATCCCTACACTCAATGATTTCGGCATCGATCCCTATTGGCACCCGAAGAGCGGCAAGCGCGATCCTTACGAGTACGTTTATAAATCGACCAAGCAGATCATCGCGGAGACCGACGCCCTCGGCAAGCAGAATCACATCTGGATTCAGGGCTACGATATTCCCCACGGCAAGGAGGACGAGATCATCGTCGCCGCCGATGCCGCATACGATGCGGGCGCGAGAACTCTTATTTCTTGGGCGTTCCGCGGAAGCGAGTCGAACACCTACAAGAGTGAATGCTGCGAGCGCGCGTGGGCGGCAACCTGCGAGGCGTTCCGCCGAGTCCGCTCCCGCCACTTCGACGCGATCAGAGCTGAGAATTTCAAGAAATTCAACTGAATATAATATAATAGGATGAAAACCTCCCGATTCAAGCAAATCGGGAGTTTTTTGTTATCCTCAAGTCCCCAAAGGCGGCAAAAGTGCCTTTGGCACCCTCAAAAATAAACAATTTGATATTTAATGACAATAAAATACAAAAAGTCTTACATTTTTTAAAAAAATATTGGAAAGAGAGCAAAATATAACCCGTTTTGTAACCGCAAAGGTATATAATAGTCACATCAACACAAGAACCGCAGGCGTTGAGATCAAAAAACGCGGCGGTCGGCGCAGAAGAACTCAAAAACCTGCGCATAACAAAGATTGTCATAAATAAAAATAAACTTTTCTAAAGGAGAATAAAGACATGGCAAAAAAATTCACAAAAGTTCTTTGCGCACTGCTGGCATTCGTAATGTGCCTCGGCACCGTTCCGTTTGCATACGCTAATGGAATAGAACTGGCATCTATTGGCGCAAACTCCATCAACAAGGTAGCAAGTAACCTTGATGACGATTTCGTCGACGTGACTCTCTCTGTCCCCGGCAAAGATATTGACCTGAGCTCCGATATCGTATTCATTGTCGGTGCCGGACCTGCCAACAACTACAATTATATTGTTGAAATGATTCATAAAATGCTCGTAGCTGTCGACGGCACTCCTACCAAGATTAAAATCGGTATGGTCAGCTTTGCAAACACCACCGAGGAAGAAACTGTGTTGAATCTGACAGAAATGATTGACACTGTTCCCGGCAACAAGGTAGCAGACTACCGCTTCAGCGGCTCCTCTGCCGAGTATGAAGCTAAGCTTGCCGATTGGATCGCAGAAACCCCCGAGCTCGAGAATGATATGGAATTTATCATTGCCAAAGCT
The DNA here is from genome assembly GCA_017387685.1 of Clostridia bacterium. Taxonomy (GTDB): domain Bacteria; phylum Bacillota; class Clostridia; order Oscillospirales; family CAG-272; genus CAG-390. The sequence continues at coordinate 5,675 of JAFOEU010000092.1, read as the reverse complement.
TTGGAAAGAGCTGAGACTGTATACGACGGTGTCAACCTGGAAAGCTCGTTGATCACTGCTCGCGATATGCTGGCTGCAGATACAACTGTTCCCGCCGACCGTAAACATATGATCGTAATCTCTACAGGATTAGCTTATTGGTTTGACAACGACGCTGGAGAACCTTCTACCATTGCCGGTACCCATGCAGATAATGGCAAATATATGACAGGTAACAAGTATTGGCTCTATGCTCGTAACAAACACGGCAATACTAGCAATGGTTACGTGATTCCTACCGCATTTCATGTCAAGGATGAAAACAAAAACGTTGTTTATACTGCATCTTGGAACAATTATTGGTCTTATATCGAGAGTTGGATCGCAGCAGACCAGAACAACTACGTCTTTACTCCTTACGAAAAGAACTATGGCGATTTCGCCATTTCCAATGTAACTGGTAAAGAAAGTAAACCTTGGGGCTACGCCATTTCAACTGCAAAAAACATAGAAATTGCAAAGAGTGTTGTTGTACCTAAATTCACCGGAGGTGCAAATCCCCTCACCACCCCTGCAGCGGCACATGCACTGAACTATGAGCGCGGTCAGTACGAAGCGCTGATGGTTTACCGTCAGATGGAGACACCCATCGGTGAGTCTGTTACAACTCTGCTGAAGGATAAAAATGGCAATAACATTACCCTCGATGGTCTTGGCTTCAATTGCTACGCAATTGCAATTGGTAAAACCCCCGAACCCGGTAGCGAAACCACTTGGCTCGAATCTAACCAGATTGGTTACAACTTTATGTGTATGATGGGCGGTGAAAACACCGTTAACTACAACGAAGCTGACCTCTCTTTCTTTGACTCGATTGAAAACAAGATTCTCTTCACTTGTGCCGCAGGCTCCTATGTAGAAGATTACATCGGTTACAACCGTCCCGATCAGGGCAACTTCGAATTCGTCACCGATCCCGCTACCATCTCTATGGTTCGTGGCGATGTCACCTATAAAGCTGAGCAGATTGATACCAAGGAAGGCGCTACCGCTTCCTATAAGCTCGTTGCTGACGGCGAAAAGGATTTCCTTCTTGATTATTATCGCGGCAACGGCAAGGATACCGAAAGGTTCATTTGGACATTCGGTGATTACGCTTCCCTCGAAAAGATCACCGCACTCACCTATAAGTTGAAGTTGATAGACAAATCAAAAGAAGCAGGCACCTATACTGTCGACACCAACCTTTCCGCTACTCTCTACCCCAAGGATAGCGATGGTAAGTTCGGCACCCCCGTTCCTTTCCCCGTACCTAATGTAACTTACGAAGTAAAGCCCTACGACGTTGACATCGTTCTCGCACTTGGTGCAGGTATTGCAAAGTACGATGCTGACCACACTTATAAGAACACCTACAACTCCATCGTTTCCCTCGTTGAACCTCTCGTAACCGCCGGCATCAACGTTAAGCTCGGTCTCATTGCTGTTGAGCACTATGATGACGTGGCTATGGAGCTCACCGAACTCACTTCCTCAAACTACACCGATATCATTCAGGCCGGTCTTGAAGCTATTCAGAAAATGCCCGCAGGTCCTACCAACCTCCACGGTAACATCGTCGCAGCGCACGAAATGCTTGAGAATGACACCTCCGTTCCTGATGCTAACAAGTTCTTCTACGTATTCGCTACCGGCCGTACCTACAACTACGATAACGAGAAGGGTATCCCCACTACTATCGTTAACAAGCTCGATCACAACGGCAACTCTTACTACTACTGGGGTCACTACCTCTGGCAGTCTCAGCGCGGTCGTCACACCTCGCTCTACATGATCCCCGACAGATACAATAACAACTTCGAATCTTACTGGGCAGACGTTGAAAAGTGGGTTGCAGCAGACGGCGATACCTACGCTTACAGCTTCACCAACGCTTATGACGCAGATAATCCTCAGTGGTTCAACAACTTTATGGCTGACAACAGCACTGACCTCAGAGCTCACGGAATCGCAGGCAGCCGCTACGGTTGGCTCCTCAAGGATCTCACCAACTCCGGCATCGCAGCAATCGGCTCCGGAAATAATCCTCAGAACGCTCTCAACTACGAACGCGCTCAGTACGAGGCATATCAGGAATATGTAGAAATGGCAGAGCTTTACAACTGCTATGCTTTCTGTACCGAATCTCCTGCATACCAGAATGGCTCCGAATACATTAAGCGCGGTGCAGGTTACACCGGTACCTCCACCATCCAGCTCGGTCATAGCTTCATGGACTTCCTCGCAAAGGCTGACGGACAGGAATACGCTCCCGTTCTCTTCACTTACGTTTTCGATGAGAACAATAATCCTATCGCAACTGATTTCGAAACTCCCGTTTACTTTGAAACTATCGACGCCACAAAGCTTGAAACAAGCGGCGAGGCTCTCGGCTCCTCTACTCTCTCTCTCAGAAACTCCGCAGCAAAGAACGCGGTTGCATCCGTTTCCGTTGATGCTGAAGGCGATGCTCTTACCTATAAGTGGTACTACAAGAACCAGGGCAGTGATGAGTTCACTCTCTCCAGCTTTACCGGTGCAGATTTCAGAGCAGTTATGAGCAGCGATTACGACGGCATGCAGGTTTACTGTGTAATTACCGACCAGTACAACAACTCCACTACCACCGAAGTCGTTACTCTTAACCTCGACTGATAATTAAAGCTCCGCTTTACGAAAGTTTTTCAAACAGGTTAATTAAATAACCCACCGAGCCCGACTCAAGTCGGGCTCGGTGGGTTACTTTTTTGTAAAATTTTCATTCAAAGTTAAAATATAACCGATAATGTCACCGTAAAGTGATATAATTAGCATCGGATAAATATTATCATTTAAAGGAGCATATATTATGTACCAAGAAGGAATTTTTGATACTACTACAATATGTGTAGATGAATATAAAGATAAGTGTCTTTCCGGCCGCTTATACAACTCTTTCTATACCGACGGTCTTTCGTTCCAGAGCACGATCGATCTATTATTGAATATGGAAACAGCTTTAGGGGGAAAGAATCAGCCGCAGGCTTATACCTGCAGGCGCCTCTTCCGTCCCATCGAAGAGCGCCCGGTTGTCGAAGCCACTCAGATAGAGCGCAAGGACGGCAAGCTCGCCACCTTCTCCCTGAAGATCCTTTTCCGTCAGAACGCAAGCTGGCAGGGCTCTGTATTCTGGCACGAGGGCAAGCAGGAAGAGCGCTTCAGAAGCGTCCTTGAGCTGCTCCTTCTCATAAACAGCGCTTTGTCCTTAGAAAAGTTATAAGATTTGTCATAATTTTTGTATTATATATATAAATATAACCGATTTTATAACCAAAGGGGTGTATAATATAATTGTAAGCTCCAAAAGGGGTACAACAATTTAAAAACAATTCATTTAAATAAGGAGAAATCACAATGAAAGGATACTTTAGATTCACATCCGTAATGCTTGTGCTTGCTATGCTGATCAGCATGCTGGTTCCTACAATAAATGCTACTACGGCTCAAGCCGACTACTTAATAAATTATCTCGATAAAACAGCTACTCCCCTCGATGCCCTCGATCAGACCGACGTAACGCTGACCGTTCCCGGCACGGTTGAAGGCTACATCGACGTAGTGTTCATCCTCGGCGGCGGTATGACCGCCAACCTGGAAACCATCGAGTCCGCTATAAGCGTATTCGAGCCCGCTATGAAGATTGGAAAAGCCGTTGTAAGAGTAGGCATCCTCTCCCTTGAAAAGGGCAAGGAGCTCGTCCTTGACCTCAACAGCGATGAAGCGGTTCTTGATCCCGACACCTATATGAGCTTCATCGCAGAGAAGCTTGATTCTATCAACGATCTTCCCGGCGGCTGCACAAATCTTCACAGCCAGCTCCTCGAAGCACAGAATATGCTCGCAAAAGAACCCTTGGCTGATGCAGAAAACAAGTACGTTTTCGTACTCGCAACCGGCCGTACGTATTGGTTCGACGATGCAAACGGCGAGCAGGCTACCGTTGTCAACAAGGTAAAAGGAACCGACGGTAACTACTACTATTACTGGGGTCACTACCTCTGGCAGTCCCAGCGCTGCGGAAACACCTCCCTTTATATGATCCCCGCAATCTATAACAACAGCTATGCAGACTTCCTTTCCGCTATTGAGGGTTGGATCGCAGCGGACGGAGATAAGTACGTTTATACACCTCATTTCGACACCAGAGACAACGGCGCATACGTAGCTTGGTCTGCCAATAACGGCAAGGATCTCAGAGCGTTGAAGCTTTCCAATGCAAGATACGGAAACGCGATCGTTGATCCCAAGCCCGTTGCAACAAACTTTATCACCGGCACCATTGACGGTATCGGCTCCGCAGGCAATCCTCAGAACGCTCTCAACTACGAGCGCGCTCAGTACGAGTGCATTCAGGTCTGGAAGCAGCTGATCGGCGCAGGCTACAATTGCTATTCGATCTGCAGCGAGGCTCCCAATTATCAGAACGGCTCCGAAAATATCGCAAGCAAGGGTTATACCGGCAGCTCCACCATTCAGGTAGGCCACGCATTCATGGATTACCTTGCAGAGCTTTCAGGTCAGGGCAAGGCTCCCGTTGTCTGGGAGTATCTCCGTGACGCAAACGGCAAGGTTGTATTCTACGAGGGATACGAAGGCAATTACAACTATGCGATGACCACCTTGAAGGCAAACTTCTTCTCCTCCATTCACGACGATATGATCTACACCTGCTCCGCAGGCTCTAGGGTTATAGACTATATCGGAAAGAACGAGCACGGCAACTTCGAATTCATCGAAAATGCTGATTGCATCAAGCTTGTTGTTGGCGGATACGGTTACACTACCGCTATGGTAGCAGACACCGCATTCGGTAGCTCCTACACCTTCACCGCCCCCGGCGCAACCGAGCCCACCTTCTGGCTTGATTATTCCTACGGTGACGGCGAAACCACCGAGCACTTTGTTTGGACCTTCGGCGAAGACGTTACCACCGAAAAGCTTGCTCACCTTACCTACAAATTGCAGCTGACCGAAAAGTCCGAAATCAGCGGCACTTATACTGTTCCTACCAACAATTCCGCTACTTTCTTCCCCCTCGACAGCAACGGTAAGCCCGGCCATCCCGTAATATTCCCTGTTCCTACCGTAAGATACGAAGTAGAAGGAATCGAACACCTTATCAATATCTTTGGAACCAAGACATGGATCGATAATGATAATTTCGCCGGCATGCGTCCTGAGTGTATTGTCATCCGTCTTTGGGACGGTGATCGTGAAGTCGCTTCAATAACAGTTTATGAGAGTAGACTCAGCGGTTGGAATTATGCCTTCTATGATCTTCCCGCATACAGAGACGGTGACGAAATAGTTTACACTGTTACGGAAGATCCGGTTGATGGTTATACAACAGTAATCAACGGTTATGATATAACCAATATCTACATCCCCGAAACCATCAACGTTTCCGGCACCAAGACCTGGAACGATGCTGACAACCAGGACGGCAAGCGTCCCGAGAGCATCACCATCAACCTTCTTGCTAACGGCAAGGAGATTGCAGAAACCAACGTAACCGCCGAGACCGCTTGGCAGTACACCTTCGAGAACCTTCCCAAGTACGAAAACGGCACCGAGATCGTTTACACCATCACCGAGGATGCTGTAGAAGGCTACACCGC
>JAFOEU010000091.1 GCA_017387685.1 Clostridia bacterium | reverse complement strand
TATACCCGATTTCGGGATAGTGCTTCTGCCTTACCGCGAGCGCATCCAGAAGCGCGGCCATCCCGTCAACGTGAGCGTTCGGGGCGCATTTGATGAGCCGCCCCCGCCCTCGTTCTGTGCTCATTTTGACGGCGCTGTTCAAGAAGTGCGCCTTTAGTATGTCATTATCGCCTATACAGACGCTCCCGTCCTTCATCATGCCTTCGGCCTCTTGCATCACGTTCCAAAGATTATCGCCCTGAAAAACATCGTCACAGTTGAAGCCGTAACTTTTCAGGTCTTGCACGAGATATTGGGCCGAATATCTGTCGTAACCTACGACGAGCGGAAGGATCTCGTACTTCTCGACGAGTTCAAGCATCCAGTTATAGCAATCGCGATAGTCGACGAAATTATCGCCGCTCGGCTCTAACAGTCCGCGCTCGATGTATAACCGATACGGCACTCCGTCTCGTTCGGCCGCCTCGTCTATCCGCTCGGACGGCAGCCAGAACTTCGCGAACACGTTCAGCCGCTCGTCCTTTTCGATTACGACGACCGCCGCCGTTAGGTCCACTGTCTGGGAGAGGTCTATTCCCATAACTGCGTAGTTGTGTTTATAGTCCTCCAGTCTCAGCTCCTCGCTCATGCACTTTGAGACCGTTTGCGTCGATAGCCAAGCGGTCGAGCTGTTTTGTTTTAAGCACGCGTATTTGCAGATAAACTCAGCCTTCCGAGACAGCGAGCCCTCGGCGATCGCGATCTCCTCAAGCAAGTATGAAACAGGAACGGAGACGGACAAGTTCGGATTGCTTTTCCTTAACTCGTTTATATCGTTCCATTTTTCGACGTCGTCGATCATGTACAGGAACGGTAACAGACGCGACTCTTTACTCTCGCCGAGTAAGAAACGCGTCGCCCGTTTCATGAGTTCGTCGTAAATATTGTCATTCTGATACCCGGAAGTTGTACAACTGAGCATGAGCCCCTCCGGTCTCGCGCCCATGCCCGACTTCATCACCTCATACTGTTTTAATGAGCCGTCGCCTTGCCAACTCGCGATTTCGTCGCATATGCAAAGACTCGGGGAGAAGCCGTCGCTCTTTCGGGCCGAGTATGCAAGCTTTTTGACTGTGCTGTTCGTTCCCAGAATAGACAAGTCGCTTTGTCTGTGACGGGGTAGCATCGAGTCGTCGTATATCTTTTTATTGTGCTCGTCCTTTTCGCCGAGCTCTTCCTTCATGCGCTGATACTCGGGGTCGAGTAAAACCATCTGCCAGACGTCGTCGTAAACGAGCGAGGCCTGTTCGAGTTTCGGGGCTATACAGTACACTCTCGCGCCGTATCCGCCCTCTAGCCTCCAGATGTACGAGGCGATACAGGCAGCGAGCTTTGTTTTCGAGTTTTTACGCCCCTCGACTAAAAACACTTCCCGGTGCTGTCGGAGATCGTTCTCGTCGACTATTCCGAATATCGATGCAATAAAGGCCTTCTGCCATAGTTCGAGCTTTATCGGGCTCGGCGCTTTTGGGCCTTGCGTGTGAAAACAGTGTTTTTCTATCCAGTCAATCGCCGCGTTTGCTTTTTTAGCGTTATAAAAAAACGCGCCCTCCTCGAGGCCGTTTATCAGATAGTCAAAAACCAACTCCATCCAGCGGCCGACGGTTACAGTCCCGTCTTTAATCGCCTGATAATAGGCCAAAATATAGTTATCTCTGCCCATGTTTATCTATCTTTTTGCTTGTCTCTCTCTTGTTTTGTTTTTCTGTAC
>JAFOEU010000090.1 GCA_017387685.1 Clostridia bacterium | reverse complement strand
GTAATCGTTTCTGGCAAGAGCCTCATTAATTTCAAAGAAATAATATCCTTCACTGGAGGGGACCACCAAGCTGTCCGGATACAACATTTTTAATTATATCATCGACCTTTGGGGCAACAAGCACAAGGTGCGCGACGTTGACCTCATTCTCACCAAGAGTATGTTCAAAGGCTATGGATGGATGACCGAGAACGGAATGAACTTTGACGAATATCTTGCCCGTTGCCGTAAATACCGCCACGCGTTCTATATTTCGGGTGTCAATCAGACCGACAAGCAGAAATATACCGAGCTGAACTATCAGTTCTTGAATACCGTTTCTATGAAAGCCGAGGAGTTCCGTCCTCTCGACTTGCCCGACGGATGGACTATCTCTCCCGAAACGGATAGCCGCCACTGGATCACCAAGGCGACCGAAACACAGTATTACGATTACGTTGCCAATAACCGATACAGAGTACAGTATTTCATTGACGCACTCGACAGCTTTGAAAGCTCGGACAAGCAAAAGCAGCTTGCGCGGATATTGCAGAAGAATCACCTTTTTGTAAATGAGCCAATCTATACAAACGAGCTTGACGGTAAGGCGAAGAAGGTGCTTGAAAAATATGCACTCGGCAGACTTGTCATTTCGGGAGATAACCGTTATCTTTCGGGTGACTTGATGCGCTTTATTCAATCTCTCGTCAAGACGGTATCCGAGATTGACGATAAGTATATGGGCGTGGTTGCTCGAATCGGACAAGAGTGCTCCTCGCAAGCGGTGGCATACGCGCCGGGAGCCGCCTACCCCGAGGGAGATAGATATACCTTGCTCCGTAATCCACATATTGCGCGTAATGAAGAAGCCGTTGTCTCACCGATTGAGCAAATCGGTTATCTCCGCAACAAGTATTTATATCATTTGAATTACGTTGTTATGGTGGATTCGCGCACTCTCATTCCCGAGCGTTTAGGCGGCGCGGATTTTGACGGAGATATGGTCAAGACGATTGCCGATCCCTTGCTGAATGAGTGTGTTACCCGAAATTACAAGGAGGACGATTTCGATCCGTTCAGCCATCAAAGCAATATCCCTCTTCTGAAGATCCCCTCCGCAGAACCAATCATCCGTGATGCAAATGATTGGCAAGCGCGTTTTGAGGCGGTCAAAAGTACCTTTTCCTCTCGCATTGGACAGATATGCAATGCCGCCTTTGACAGAAGCATCATTGCCTACGACGAAAACTCCACCGCCGCCGAGCGCAACCGTTGCCGCGAGGAAACCGAAACACTTGCTATTCTCGTCGGTCTTGAGATAGACTCCGCAAAGAGTGGTATCAAGCCCGATCTGACCGAATATCTTTCAAAAAAAACGGTTGGTCGCAGTATCTTTCTCAAATACAAGAACCTTATGAACGATGGCGACGAGCACGAATGGTACGAAAAGACATTGAAGCAAAAGCTTGATGCCTATCACGACAGCGTGAATTGGAATGAGATCAGCTCCAATGTGGAGCGTCTGCCGTACCTTGCCCGTATGCTTGAGCAGAACACGCCGAAGATCAAACCAACGCCTGCGGCGGATAAAGAGCTTTTCACC
>JAFOEU010000089.1 GCA_017387685.1 Clostridia bacterium | reverse complement strand
TGCATCCCTCACCTATGAGCCTGAAAGCTCCGCAGCTCTCGGCTTCGGTTTCCGCTGCGGATTCCTCGGTCTTCTCCATATGGAGGTCATCCAGGAGCGACTTGAGCGCGAATATAACCTCGATCTCATAACCACCGCACCGAGCGTTATATATAAAGTAAAAAAGACCGACGGCGAGGTTCTTATGATAACAAACCCGCTCAACTATCCGAACCCCTCGGAAATCGAATGGGCGGAGGAGCCTTTCGTCTCCGCAAACATCATTTCGCCGACGGAATATATAGGAAATATCATGGAGCTCTGTCAGGAGCGCCGCGGCGAATATAAGGACACGAAATATCTCGACCAGACGCGCGTCGAGCTTCATTATGACCTGCCGCTCAATGAAATCATCTATGATTTCTTCGATGCGCTCAAATCAAAGACACGCGGCTATGCATCGCTTGACTATGAGCTTTCGGGATATCGCAAATCAGACCTCGTCAAGCTCGATATCCTCCTCAACGGCGACCCCGTCGATGCGCTCTCCTTCATCGTTCATTCCGAGAAGGCTTATGCGCGTGCGCGCCGCCTTGCAGAAAAGCTCAAGGAGCATATTCCGCGCCAGCTTTTCGAGATTCCGATCCAGGCAACCATCGGCTCGAAGATAATTGCGCGTGAGACCGTCAAGGCTCTCCGTAAGGACGTTCTTGCAAAGTGCTACGGCGGTGACATAACGCGAAAGAAGAAGCTTCTTGAAAAGCAGAAGGAAGGCAAGAAGCGAATGCGCAACCTCGGCTCTGTCGAAGTTCCGCAGGATGCGTTCATGGCAGTTCTCAAACTTGACGAATAGGTGATTTTTATGCCGACTCCGCTCGGAATTTATATCCACATCCCGTTCTGCAATTCGAAATGCGCCTATTGCGATTTCTATTCGCGCTGCGGGACGAAAAATGAATATAAGGAATATACTTCCGCTCTCGTCTCTCATATAATCGAGGCGCAGATGCGCTCGTCGGACTATCTCGTCGATACGATATATTTCGGAGGAGGAACGCCGACGGCAATCGGAGAGAAGAATCTCATAAAGATTTTAAACTCCGTCTTCCGAAGCTTCCATATCTCGGAGGATTGCGAGATAACGGTTGAGGCAAACCCGAATTCCGTCACCTATCCGATGCTCAAAAGGCTTCGTCGGGCGGGTGTCAACCGAATCTCCTTCGGTATGCAATCCGCGGACAGTGCGGAGCTTCGCGTTCTCGGAAGGACTCATTCGTTTGAAGATGTGAAATCGGCGGTCGATGCGGCGCGCCGCGCGAAGATAAAGAATCTTTCGCTCGATCTGATGTTCGGGCTTCCCTCTCAGTCGATTGAAACGTTTCTCGATTCGCTCGATGCCGCAATTGCGCTCAATCCGGAGCATATCTCGTGTTACAGTCTGAAGCTTGAGCCGGGAACTCCGCTTGCGGAAAGACCGGAAACTCTCTGCCTTCCCTCGGATGACGAGCAGGCGGATATGTATCTCGCCGCGGTTACCCGCCTTCGCGATGAGGGATATCTCCAGTATGAGATTTCAAACTTTGCGAAAGAGGGATATCACTCGCGCCACAATATGAAATACTGGACACTCGGCGAATATTGGGGCTTCGGTCCCTCCGCGCATTCGTTTGTCGGCAAGAAGCGATTCTCATATATAAGCGACACATCGCTCTATATCGCCGCGATGCAGGACCACGCCGAGGTTATAGACAAAATTGAGACCGTCAACGAGACGGCGCGATGCGGAGAATATCTTATGCTTGGTCTTCGCACGACTGACGGAATCCGCTCCGATGTCCTCGAAAAAAGATATCTGACGTTCTTTGATGAGATAGAAAAGGTGCTTCTCAGATACCACAAAACGGGGCATACGGATTTTGACGGGCAAGCCTGGAGGCTCACTCCCGAAGGATTTTTGATTTCAAACCGTATTATAGGCGATGTTTTAGACGCTCTGGAATCATCGGAGCATCTCGTCCGCCCGTATAACGGCTATATAAGAAAAGATTAGAAAGGAAGATTTTTTATGCGCGCAGTTGTAACTGTCATTGGAAAGGATACGACGGGTATCATCGCGGCCGTATCAAACGTCATCAGTGAAAAGAAGGCAAATATTCTCGATATCAACCAGAGCGTTCTTTCGGATATGTTCGTCATGGTTATGCTCGTCGATATTTCGGGCTGTACCGTCGGATTCTCCGAGCTTTCAAGCGAGCTTTCCGCCCTCGGAGATAAGATGGGGCTCAAGATTCTCGCAATGCACGAGGATATTTTCAACACTATGCACAGAATATAAGGTGATTTAAAAATGATAAATTCTTTTGATATTCTTGAAACCATAAAGATGATCGAAGAAGAGCATCTTGACATAAGAACGGTAACGATGGGCATATCTCTCCGCGATTGTGCGGGAAGCGATATCAACCGCGTTGCCGAAAAGGTCTATGACAAGGTGACGAAGACTGCGGAAAACCTTGTCTCAACTGCGGAGGAAATCGCTTGCGAGTATGGTATTCCGATCGTCAATAAGCGAGTTTCCGTAACTCCCGTTTCCATCCTTGCCGATGCCTGCGACTCCGCGGACGTGCCTGTCATTGCAAAGGCGCTTGACCGCGCGGCGGAAACGCTCGGCATAAATTTCATCGGCGGCTACGGTG
>JAFOEU010000088.1 GCA_017387685.1 Clostridia bacterium | reverse complement strand
GAACGTATCCAGCTTAAAACAAAACTGACACCACTCGAAAAGCGATGTCAGTTCGTTGCTTAATTGTTTGTTATACCATTACCGGGGGGCTTTTTGTACTGTCTGTACAATTTGGGGCAGTTTACTTGCGGAAGGGGTGTGGGGAAGGCAGTCAGCTCATGCACGAAGGATTTCGAGCCCAAGGATTATCAAGAAGGAACGACTTAACAACCGCTTCCCTACAATCGGGAAGTGCTTATTAAGTCCAAAATCCCGAAGCGGAGCTTCGTGATTTTGAAGCGCGAAACTTTCTCCGTGCTTCAAGCGGGCGACGCCCCGTCGACCGCTTGGAATGAGTAAAATCACCCCATGCGGGCGGTTTTGCTCATTCACCCCGCGCACACGAAGAGCGCGCAATAGAAAGAAAAAAATGCAAGCCACGCGGGCTTGCATTTTTTGTTATCATCCGGAATACACTCAATTATTTAGAGCATCAATGCTCTCATTTATTGTTTTTAGCTTTGACTTGAGGTTCTTTGTGTATTTTGCCGCGGTTGAGGCGTATCCGCCGGCATTGCTGTTCTTGACCGCTCCTCTGAATATGCTATAGGAAAGATTATCAAGCTGGGTTGTGAACAATCTTCCAATATCGATAACCACGCCCTCACGAATGTAGTCAAAGACAAGGGCATCGTCGCTCTGATCGGCGTATCTTGATTTCATCGACTCCTCAAAAAGCGCGGGAGTAATGCTCTTGTAGCTTTCGTATGCCATAAGCTGAATGGTTGCCGCGGCGATATTGGCATTGTTAGCAGCGGTGGAGATCATATACATTGTATACGGGAAGGAAAGACAAGTCTTGTAACTTTCCTGATCTGTATCATATTTCGGAATAGGAAGAATTCCAAATGTGAAAGGAGCGCTCGAAAGGTGGCGCGAGAGAGCTGATGCGCGCTCTATTACAAACAGAACATTACCCTCCTTAAATGAGTTAACTCCCTTTTGTATCTCGGAGTCGCCCGAATTGTTAAGCAGATTATATACGGTATCAACAACGTCGACTGCCTTCTGCGAGAAAAGGTCCTCGGATACAACAAGAGCGCCGTCTTGGTCGACCTCGATCGTCACCATATCTGCGCCGGTATAGAATGCATCGAAGTGCACCTCGGTTACCGCAAGACCATAACGGTCGCCAAGGCTGGGCGCCTGATTGCCGTCAAGATCGCTGTACATCCCGCTTGTATACTCGATAAACTTATCAAGTGTCCATTCACCGTTATGCACGATATTGTAGATCACGGAGGTTTCGGCCCGGGTTACATCTGTATAAAGATCCTTATTGAATGCGCAAAGATACATCATATAAAGAAAGCTTGTGGAAATGTCACCCGATACAAAATAAACGCCGCCGTTTATCGTTGCCTTGGACATAAGGCTTTCGGGCCACCAAGGCTTTTCAAAATCCAGTATCTCATAACTTGCCAAATTCTGCGACAATCCCTGAAGCATGATGCTTGCGCCGGTCATGGAATATCCGCAGAAAATATCATATGCATCCGCGCCAGACATTGCGCTGTTGAGGCAGGTATTTACAAAGCTCTTTTGATTGTTGTAGTCGCCGGGCGTGCCAACAAAGTTGAGGGTGATGCCAAACTGATCCTCCACCTTTGCGTTTCTGTTGAAAATGGCATCGTTGACAGATTCACCGTTGGAGGTTTCAACAAAGAATTCCTTGTTGGGAACGTCATCCCAATAAAGAAGGCTGACAGTTTCGCCCTCAAACTTCATATCATCCGGAATATTGCTTAAAGCAAATTCGGTTTCTTCAGCCTCTGTCTGCGACTCGACCTCAACGGGAGCCGCGGTGGTTGCCGCCGCAGTGGTTTCCTCCTGCTGTACGGGCTCTGCGCAGGAGGCACACATGCCCCAAAGCATTGTTAAGACTAAAATTGCTGTTGTAAATCTGATAATTCTTTTCATAAATGTCGTCTGCCTTTCTTTTTTAATCATTATACATAAGTTTCACCATATTGTCAAGACAAATAATTACCTTATATAGACGAATGTTGCTATTTTCCAAAGTAAAATTCCGCCCGAACTTCGGGCGGAATTTTACCTTTAACCAGCAACTAGTAACTAGCAACTTTTTCTCTGACGAACTCGATCTGCTTCTTCACAGACTCGATCGCCGGTCCTCCCGCGCTTGTTCTTCTGCACAGGCAATTATCGAGGTTGACGGCGTCATAAACGCCCTCGTCTATGATATCGGAATAGGACTTATAAACCTCAATCGGCAGGTTTTCAAGCACACGGTCCGTCTTGATACACTCGGCAACGACCTGTCCCGAGATCTTATACGCCGCGCGGAAGGGCATTCCCTTTCCGACGAGGTAGTCCGCAAGGTCTGTCGCATTGATAAATCCGCCCTCTGCCGCCTTGCGCATCTTCTGCGTGCGCGCGGTCATTGTTGCGGTCATGGGGATTGCAACGTCGAGGCAGATCTTTACGGTATCGAGCGCGTCGAACACGGTTTCCTTATCCTCCTGCATATCCTTGTTATACGCAAGGGGAAGCCCCTTCATTACGGTCAGAAGCGAAATGAGATCTCCGTTGACTCTGCCCGTCTTACCCCTGATAAGCTCTGCCATATCGGGGTTCTTTTTCTGCGGCATTATCGACGATCCGGTGGTATATGCGTCCGAAAGCTCGACAAAACCGAACTCCCAGCTCGACCAGAGAATGACTTCCTCTGCGTAACGAGAGAGATGTGTCATAAGGATCGAGCAATTCGCGAGGAATTCAAGTGCGAAATCGCGGTCGGAGACGCCGTCGATCGAGTTGAGCGCGATCTTCCCGAATCCGAGCTTTTCAGCCTCGAAATATCTGTCGGTATCGTAAGTAGTTCCCGCAAGTGCACAAGAACCGATGGGGCAGATGTCGATGCGCTTGAGGGTGTCTTCGAATCTTTCGATATCACGAAGGAGCATCATCGCGTAAGCGAGCAGATGATGACCGAAGCTGATCGGCTGTGCTCTCTGCAAATGCGTATATCCGGGCATTATCGCGGTGGCGTACTCCTCTGCCTTATCTGCAAGGGTGGATGCCATCGCGCGGATCTTTTCCACAACGACCTCTGTTTCGTTGCGGAGATACATACGGAAATCGAGCGCGACCTGATCGTTTCGGCTGCGCGCGGTGTGGAGCTTCTTGCCCACGTCGCCAAGACGCGCCGTCAGCACGCTCTCGACGAACATATGGATATCCTCGGCGGTGGGATCGATCTCGAGCCTGCCTTCATTCAGATCTGCCAGAATGCCACTGAGACCGTCGATGAGCTGATCCGCCTCATCCTGCCCGATTATTCCTTGCTTTGCAAGCATAGCCGCGTGCGCCATGCTGCCTGTGATATCCTCTTTATACATACGGCAGTCAACCGCGATGGACGAGTTGAAATCATCTGCGATCTTGTCCGTTGCCGCCGCCGTTCTGCCTTCCCAAAGTTTTGCCATAATTCTATCCCTTCAAAGCTTGAAAGTTTTGATCAAACTTTTTCAAAAGTTTGCGGTTTCTTAAGGCGGAGCCTTAAGTCGCGCTCCGCAGAGCGCGAAACATCCTTGTGCTTCGGAATGGCGGCGCCCCGCCGACATTCCGGAAGGAGTCAAACCTTCCCTTGCGGAAGGTTTGCGCTCCTTCATTTCGTTTTGTTTTATAATTTAATAAAAAGATTGACAGAGCGCAATAGCCCCGCAAGGGGGCTATTGACTCTGTCCGAGCCGCCTGCGGGGCGCAGTCGGCTCGAAGCACGGAGAGAGTTTCGCCCTTTGCGAAGGGCGACTTAAGAAACTTTTTGAAAAAAGTTTCTTAAGGATCTTCAAAAACTTTTCCGCTTTTTATTTTGCGTTTTTCTTGTCAACCATCGCCTTGACGGTAATGGGAAGTCCAAACAGGTTGATGAATCCTGCAGCCTGGGACTGGTCGTAGTCGGATTCGCCGAAGGTTGCGATCTCCTCGCTGTAGAGAGAGTAATCGCTCCATACGCCCGCATTGATCATGTTGCCCTTGTAGAGCTTGAGGCGAACCTTACCGGTTACGGTCTCCTGAGTCTTATCGACAAATGCGGAGAGTGCCTCGCGGAGGGGTGTGAACCACTGACCGTTATAAACGAGCTCACCGAAGGTAACTGCGAGCTTCTGCTTTTCGTGGAGGGTGTACTTATCAAGGCAGATCGACTCGAGGACGCTGTGTGCCTTATAGAGGATAGCTCCGCCGGGAGTTTCGTAAACGCCGCGGCACTTCATGCCGACGAGACGGTTTTCAACGATGTCGAGCAGACCGATTCCGTTTTCGCCGCCGATCTTATTGAGGGCGAGGATGATATTCTTCGCGCTCATCTTTTCGCCGTTGAGTGCTACGGGAGCGCCCTGAACGAAGTCGAGCTCGATATAGGTGGGCTTATCGGGAGCCATAATGGGGGAAACGCCCATCTCGAGGAAGCCGGGCTTCTCGTACTGAGGCTCGTTGCCGGTGTCCTCAAGGTCGAGACCCTCGTGAGAGAGGTGCCAGAGGTTCTTATCCTTAGAATAGTTGGTCTCGCGGTTGATCTTGAGCGGTACGTTGTGCGCCTCCGCATAGTCGATCTCTTCCTCACGCGACTTGATATCCCACTCTCTCCAAGGAGCGATGATGGGCATATCGGGCGCGAACGCCTTGATGGTCAGCTCGA
Organism: Clostridia bacterium; assembly: GCA_017387685.1. Taxonomy (GTDB): domain Bacteria; phylum Bacillota; class Clostridia; order Oscillospirales; family CAG-272; genus CAG-390. The sequence continues at coordinate 6,432 of JAFOEU010000088.1, read as the reverse complement.
AACGAACCTGGTCGTTGCCCTTACCGGTGCAGCCGTGGCAGATAGCGTCGCAGCCTTCCTTGAGCGCGATCTCAACGAGTGCCTTTGCGATGCAGGGACGCGCGTGGGACGTGCCGAGGAGGTATTCCTCATAAATTGCGCCCGCCTTCATGGTGGGGATGATGTAGTTGTCAACGTAATCGTCGCAGAGGTCGAGGACGTAGAGCTTGGACGCACCGGTCTTCAGTGCCTTTTCCTCAAGTCCCTCAAGCTCGTCAGCCTGACCGACGTTACCCGAGATAGCAATTACTTCGCAGTTGTTGTAGTTTTCCTTGAGCCACGGAATGATGATGGATGTATCGAGACCGCCCGAGTAAGCAAGGGCGACTTTCTTAATTTTGGATTTGTCGAGAACTTTCATAATATACTCCTTGAGTTGCATAAATATGCATAAAATTTTGAATACCTGAATATTATACTACATTTTTATGCATATGTCAAGAGGAAAAGTGAATAAAAATGCGGTTTTTATAAAAAATTTCAGTCTAATATAGTTGTATTGATTTATTCAGCGCGAAAGATATGTTTACACTCGAAAGCCGGGGTGCAGGGGGCACAGCCCCCTGCAAGAAAAGCGATGTCATCCTGAGGCGGCGTCCGCAGACCGCCTGCCGCCGAAGGATCTCGTGCCGCCTCCCATTTACAAGAGGCGGCGCGGTGCCTGTACGGTGGAGTTTGATGTAAATAACCGTAAAATGAAAGTCAAACCACTTTGTTAGCACATACGAACGTCAATATAAACGAAATCACTGTGTAATTTTGAAACTACACAGTGATTTTCCGTTTTCACATACATTTAGTTTTTTGGTGCAGTGCAGACCACTTCGCCAGCACCGCGACGCCCGAGGAACAACTCGGTCGTCACGAGATCCTTCGGGCACCACACGTCTGCGGACGTGCCCTCAGGATGACATCGTTTCTTTCGAAGGGGGCTGCGCCCCCTTCACCCCTGCTTGCAAGTGCGAACATTGCAAACATTGATATAATACGCTATATAAAAATCAGTTGCCGACAAAATGCCGACAACTGATTTTTTCGTTTGTCAATCCTGAATAACTGTTTTCTCCCACTGAATTGAAGCTATGTCAGATTTGCTGATCAATCCCATCAGATAAGCCTCGTTCATTGAATAAAAAACTCCGTCCTTATAGATCTTTATCTTCTGGCTGTTATTGTAGTAAAATTCATAGTCCGCTACTCTTTCGGTTTCGAGTGCTTGCGTATACATATAGGGTCCATCGACCATAACTGCATACACGCCGCCTTCGAACTTGCCGTAGCATCTGACACCGTGAGCAGAATTAAGATTCCTTTCTTTTTCAATATACTCCCAAGCGATCTCACGAATCTCGTCGATGCTGAGCTCGATCGGAGATTTATAAGTCTCGTCATACTCACGGATCATAAGCTCGTCGGAGATAGCACCTTCCTTGCGTCCACCCGCAAAATAATAGTAATACGCGAGATATCTTTCGTGCAGCTCTTTGATCTCTGCCTCGCTCACAATGCCATTTTGATAAGCCTCATCAACCTCGGTCAGTACGCCATCAACATAAACAAGCGGACCCGGGCTTTTTCCCGAATAGACAAAATTGTAGCCTGCAGGATTATATGAAGTAAAATAATTTGCGGAAGTTTCAACCGCAAGAAAGACCTTTCCGCCGATCTTGCCGTAATAATGGTAATCCTCAAACTTGTCTTTGTGAAAAAATCGGTGAGGTTCATAACCGATCTCATTGTATATGCTTCGATAGACATATTTTTGCGATTCTTCGCTCAAAAGCGAAATATATTCATTATACAGTTTATCTGTAATCCACTTATCATAGACATCATTGATCCGTACCATTTCATCCTCGGTGGGAATTTCGATTTTTGAAATGAATGCGGCAACCTCATAATCCTGATGCAAATTCGGCAGATAGTTAACCGTGTAGTCCTGATAAAAAGCCTTCGCCTCTTCCGCCGTCATAAGTCCTTCAACGGGAAGATCGTCGTTATAATATAGCTTTCCGTTCTTAATAAACCAAACCGAACCGATATAAAAATTAAACTCGTACCCTTCAAGGCTGAAACAACACCTTTTCTCGGAATCATAATTCCGCCAAATGACCAAAGTATCGCCGTATTTGCCGAAGTAAAAGTAGATTCTTGCCCGCCTTTCGGAAGCCTCCTCGGTGGAGGCGAGCCAATTCATATTTTTGACGTTATGCTTTTCCGCATACGCGGCATTGATCTCATTAACATCCGCCTCGGTGAGAATATAATCATACCCACTCGGATGATCATTATCCACACACACTTCTGTCATTTCGTTATCCGGAGCAACCTCGCACGAAAGTAAAAAGCAAGGCAGTATAAGAACGATAGCGAGAATTACATACAAAAGCTTGTTTTTTCGTTGCTTCATCACAGGGAGCCTCCTTCCGTTTTTTTCATTATATCATACGGAATCAAGTTTGTCAACAAAAAATCAGTTGCCGACAAAACGTCGGCAACTGAAATGAATATTTATTCAGCGGCAGAAGTAGCCTCAGGGTATGGACTCGGTATACTTACAAATACCGCCCGCCAATCGAAATAACCATCATCGCATCTTTTCAGCACATATTCGATATCTTCATAATAGGTATTCGCTGCAAATGTCTTGCCATTTCCCCAGAAAGGAGTTTTCATATCAACGTGGATAACCATATAATATTCTCCGTCCCAATCGGACTCTCCCGTATTCAAAAAGTCCAATCCATATCGCTCCATAGTAGCGACGAAACATCTGGAATCTCCCGCATAGCTTACGGAGATAATATCATAACCAAAATCCATAAAATTCAGCACATCCCTAAAGAGATAATCTATCGCTGCTTTTCTTTCCTCTAATGTAAAATATTCCGAAGCACCACAATATATTTCCGCTCTTTTATTCTGCTTATCAACATACTCGTACACCCCGACTCCGGCACCGATCAAAATTGCAATCGAAAGAATGACGGCAATAACTGAAATCACGATCCTTTTAATCAGTTTCTTTTTGACAATCTGTAAAGGCAAAATCTTCTTCTGCGCTTCGACATCGTCGATATTTTCCTCTCCCTTATTGGTCATTTCGAAGTAAAACGCATTACATTCGGGACATTTTGACAGATGCGCCTCGACAAACTGCGCGCTTTCGGGGCTTGCCATATTCTCGATATAAAGCGGCAAAAGGTCGCGGACTATGTTACATTCTCTTTTCATTTCTTTTCCTCCATTCGTTCCTTGATCATATTTTTCGCTCGGTGATAGGTGACGCACGCCCAGTTGTCGGTCTTGCCGAAGAGCTTGCCGATCTCCTTGAAGTCAAGCTCGGCGAATACTCGCCACATAAAGACCTCGCGGTATGGGTCGGGGATCGAGTGCAATATCCGCCGTATTTGTTCCGCGTGCGACTTATCCGCCGCGTGCTCGGTCACATCGGTTGAGTCGTCGTGAATCTCATTTATTCCGTCATCGTCGATGCTGACGATCGGCTTTTTCTTTTTTAAGTACTGATAATACAAGTTTTTCGCGATTCCGCAGAGCCAGACGCGGACCTCGCTCTCGCCGCGGAACTTATCAAGCGAGGAAAGCGCTTTAAAAAATGCCTCGCTCGTTATCTCCTCGGCAATATGCTCGTCGCCCGAAAGCCGAAGTATGTACCGATACACATCGGAGAAATATTCGGTGTATATCTCCTCGAATTTCATCACCCGTCACCTCCCTTCATATATTAGTGTCGAAAACGGTGGGAATCTTACAAAAATTTTGATAAAAATTTCACGTTCCGCTTGCGGAACATATCGTGCCGAAGGCATATCGCGTGATAGCGCAATCCCTTAAATAACGAAGCTTAGAAAGCTGAACAGAGAACTTCGCACTCGCAAAGCCGGGGTGCAGGGGCGGCAGCCCCTGCAAGAAGAAACGATGTCATCCTGAGGGCGCGTCCGCAGACCGCTTGCGCCCGAAGGATCTCGTGCTGACCGAGTTGTTCCTCGGGCAGCGCGGTGCTTGCGAAGTGGTCTGCATTGCACCAAAAACTAAATATATATGAAAATGGAAAATCACTGTGCAATTTCAAAATTATACAGTGGTTTCGTTTATGTTGACTTTTATATGTGCTAACAAAGCAGTTTGACTTTAGTTTTACGGTTATTCATATCAGACTTCTTCGTGCAGGCACCGCGACGCGCTTGTAAATGGGCGCGTCACGAGATCCTTCGGGCGTATATGCCTGCGGGCACGCCCTCAGGATGACATCGTAAACAATGAAGGGGGCTGCGCCCCCTTCACCCCCGCTTGCAAGTGCAAACATAGCATATCTATCTTTAATTTCAGTTGCTCAAATCACGCTTCGAGGCAATATACTGTCTCAACTGTTTTTCAATAGGTTTAGAAATATTATCCGGAATCTGATCTATCGGGAAAAACTTCAGCGCATCGACCTCGCCCTCTTGGCAAAGCAAATCGCCGCTGTAATCTTTGCATATATAAACAATATCCACGTTTGAAACCTCATCTCCGTTGGGATAAACGTAATGCGTATCTTTACCGGAGAAAACACCGAAAAGTTCCAACTTATTTGCGATCAATCCGGTTTCCTCAAACAATTCTCTTTTTGCCGCTTCTTCAACTTCTTCGTCAAGCTCAACCGAACCGCCCGCGTATCCCCAGCAATGATTATCGCTTCTTAATTGGAGCAATATTCTGCCCTCTTTGTCCTCAACAATAACGCTTGCACCAACTTGCAACAACGGTCTGTGACCGACTATCTTACGTAAATCCATAATATAACTTGACATAGTTTTATCTCCTTGATGAGGTGATAAATGTATTATATCATAAAAATCTGACAAATACAATACATCGAGATTATTAATAATAAACACACCGTCTGCGGACGGCGGAAGTGAAGAAGCTGTCAACGGGACGTCGCCGGTTTTGAAGCGCAGAGGAATTCACCTTAACTTTGCCGCCGACTCAAAAAAGCAAACGTGCCGCAAAAGCTCGTTTCATACTCATACTGCCGAGCCGCCTTTTCGAAGCGTTTCGCTGACCAGCCGTCCGTCGAGTGACTGCAGCGGTGCGCCGTGCTCACAGCAGAGTGCCGCCGCGACTCCTGCAGCCTCACCGAGCTGGTTCAGGTTTACCATTACACGCAGCGCGCCGTATGCTCCCTCGTCTGCGTTGATCATACGCCCTGCCGCGATAAAGTTTTCATACCGTTCGCCCACAAGCACGTCAAAGGGGATCTGATAGTACTTCGCCGGTTCGCCGGTAAGTCCCATCTCCTCACGCCAGTTGCCCGTTTCCGTACGCGTGCCCTTGCCCCATTTGGTGCGGCGTCTGCCGTCAAGGTATTTAAATGTTATTCCTCCGTCGCCGTGATGGTGTATATCGACCGGATAAGTTCCCTTCAGTATGGGTGCGTCGTAGCGCTCACCCGTAAGGAGTGCCGTTTCATTTGCCTGCATGCGTGTCCGATAGTGCACCGTTTCGCGTACTCCGAGAGAGGAACAGAGATTTGTGATGGCGTAATTCTCCTCGGGGTCGCCGTATTTTTTAAGAAGTTCGATCATGGCACGTGCCTGTCGGCGGCCTTCGACCTCCGCACGGGTCAAGTCCTCCGCACGGTCGCAGCGCACGCCGAAAATATGCATATCTGCGCGCATAGTGATTCCTCTGAGACCCGCGACACGCGCGCTCCAGCCCCAGTCGTCGGTCAGACCGAATTCCGCGCCGTGCTCTTTCCAGATCCGTTTAAGATCCTTACCCTCAACATTGCCCTGAAGATGGAAGCACGCCGTCGGCGGCTGAATGTAATCAGAAACGTACCGCTCGATACCGAGATCACGGCAGACGTATCCGTCTCCCGTAGCGTCGACGAAGAATTTTGCACGGACAGCCCCGCGTCCGTCACGGTTTTCAACGATAACGGCATCCAGACGTCCTCCTTCCTCCGCGACAGCGGAATAAGAGGTATGCAGCATAAGGCGGATGCCGTTCTCCCTGATCAATTCATCGAGCAGGATCGTCAGCTCCATCGGGTTGAAATTATAGGTAGAGCTTCGGTTGTCCTGAACTGTCAGTGCTCCGCGGGTCTTCAGCACCGTAATGACCTCATCTGTCAGACCTGCGATGATCTGTTCCCGATCGTCCATATCCATAAGTGTATGCCAGATATTGACCAGCCCTGCCGTTGCAACGCCGCCGAGACTACCGAGCTGTTCGATCAGAACAACGCGCATACCGAGTCTTGCGGCACGAACTGCGGCAAATACGCCGGTACAGCTTCCTCCGAGAACGCAAACGTCAGCCTCTGCGATCACGGGGATCTTTTTTTGCGGTTCGATAATAGTCTGCATAGAACGCACCTTCCTT
>JAFOEU010000087.1 GCA_017387685.1 Clostridia bacterium | reverse complement strand
CGTTTGCAAAGATAACCTCTACTTCTGCACCCGACTCACGAATCAGATTGGAATAATATTCTACGTAATCAACGCCCGTGAAGGTATGCTTAGGATATCCAAATAAGGTTCTCCACTCTTTTTCGGTCAACACATCAGTATGGGGGTTTATGCCTTTTTCGTCGAGCAGATCGATATCAACGAGATGATTACCAACCTCATCGGACGGGTAGCTCAGCATCAGCACTACCTTTTTACAGCCCTTGGCAATGCCGCGCAAGCAGATCGCAAAACGATTTCGGCTGAGAATCGGGAAGATCACGCCGACAGTTTCTCCGCCGAGCTTATTTCTCACATCTGTTGCGATATTGTCCACGCTTACATAGTTTCCCTGTGCGCGTGCGACGATTGCTTCGGTCATACAGACCACGTCCCGATCTCTCGGAACAAGTCCTTCTTCATTCATTGCATCAACTATAGAGCCCGTTACGATTTGTGTAAGGTCATCGCCCTGACGAATGATCGGCGCGCGAAGACCGACCGACATCGTTCCATATACTCTGCCCATATTTTTTCCTCCATGAATCAAAACTTTCATATTTGCTATTGACTTCTTTTGATATTACTATTATAATATAAATGCAATCATAAGTAAAGCAGATAATTCTTACAACAGTTATAAGGAGAACTTATATGAAAACGAAGCTTGATTATTATCGAGTGTTTTACGAGACAGCCAGATTTCGTTCTTTCTCCACTGCGGCACAGCATTTGTATATTTCGCAATCCGCTATCTCTCAATGCATACAACAGCTTGAAAGCGATCTTAACGTTCAGCTTTTCGTGAGAACAAAGCGCGGAATCTCACTTACGAATGAAGGAAAAATCCTTTATTTGAAGGTAGAAAACGCCATTATCTCGCTTGAACAAGGTGAGCGGCAGCTTGAAAGATTGCGTCATCTTGAGGCGGGCGAGCTGAGAATTGCCGCCGGTGATACTATAACAACTCATTTTCTTTTGAAATACCTTGAGGAATTTCACGCCACCTATCCCTATATAAGAATCGAAATGGCAAACTCATACTCGTCCCAAATGCTTGCACTTGTAAAAGAAGGCAAGGCGGATCTTGCGTTTGTCAATATGCCAATGGAGGACGAGGAGCTTACCTTTGAGGAATGCCTTGAAATCAATGACGTTTTCGTTTGCGGTCCGGATTTTGAGAATAAAGAACCCTATTCTTGGGAAGAGGTAGCAAAGCTCCCCTTGATTTTAATTGAGAAGAATGCTTCATCACGCCATTTTCTTGAAAACAACTTCAAGGAAAGAGGCATAACCTTAGAGCCGCAGATCGAGGTTGCAGTACACGACTTATTGATCCGCTTTGCTTCCATCCACCTCGGAATCTCTTGCGTAATTGAACAATTTTCCAAAGAGGAGCTTGAAAAAGGAATGATCAAGAAGCTCCCGCTTGATCCCCCACTTCCCGCGAGAAGTATCGCCTGTGCCTACCTGAAGAATGCTCCTCTGTCCTATGCCGCAAAAGCATTTTTGGAGCTGATTATGTGATGGAGCATTTTAGGTAAATTATCAAATTGCCCACTATGATCTCCTTTTACGGATTTCATAGTGGGCGTTGCTTTTATTCAGTTAAAGTTTCGATAGCAATCTGCATACCAAGTTTGAAAGCATATTCAAAGATCGATGCCTCCGCCAAGCTCATATACTCACTCCAACAATCGTGGAATTTTTCAAATGTTTCTTTCTGTTCCTCTGTAAAGCTTTTCTCCAAGTCCTCGTGATGCCTTGCCATATAGCCAAGCAGTTCTTTCATTTCCTTGGAGTTGGTTCGACTATCTTCTTGCGGGATAATATTTCCGTGCCACAGTTCATTGATGATCGACTTCATACCAACACCACCTCCCGCAAAACAATTTCTTCCGCGTTTGCCTTGATGTTGTTCATCTCGGTAACCCAACGGAGCATATCGAGAGCTTTCATATTCTCGTCAATACCTCTTTCAGCAGTGAGGCGGGGGATGATGGTTTCAAGCATTTCATTTGCTTCAAGGTCTATCTCGTGCAACCGAGTGTTTAACTTGCCTTCAATCAAGAGCGTGGTATACCTTCCGCGACGGTGCTGCTTGATGTAGTCAAGGTGCATCCGTCCATACTTGCCAATCTGATAATCGGTCTGTTCGGGCAGTTTTATTTCTGGAATAAGACGCCCATTTTCTTCACGATAGGTTCCACCAAGTTGTTCGTACAATGTTTTCATTACAGTATCTCCATTCAAATTATTATTTGCGATATACTGTATCGATTGTCTTTACCACTTGTTTTTGAAACCTTCGTTATGGGGTCTCGTCATTATTGATTGTCTTCTTTGTTTTTTTGAATTCTTGCAGTTCGATATATACAAGCGAGCCTCCAATAACTCAGCAACCTGTCATAGAGGTGGCTTCTGATTCGGAATACTTTACCGAGGGTAATATTGTATCAAAGGGTGGACAGATTGACGGATTTGTTTATAAGAATTCTTGGATATACGTAGAATATCAAAATTACCAAAGGTATATCAAAACCCTTAGTAGCGGTGAAAAGGTATATGCTGATGATAACGTTCAAAGAATAGTTAAACTGAACACTTTGACAGGTAAGGTTTCAAGTGTATGTCTTGATCCGCTTTGTACGCATTCTCCCGGTTCTGATTGCATTATGATGGCACCTCAAAATTCAATTGCTTCAATAGATGCGATCGTCGGAGATTGGCTTGTGTTTTCATATCATATGAACGGCTTTGATATTGAAGGCTTTTGGCCTACTGTGTATGCCTATAATATGCGGACCGGAGAGCTGTGTGAGTTATACGATTATGATTTTAGCGGTACCGTGATCAATCGGATGAGCTTGAGATGTGTTTTTGAAAATAAGCTGTATTATACTAAAACGACACTTGATTACAGTGATACCGATTACGATCCGTCTGAAGACATTCCCTTGAGTGAGTATGAACCGAAGACACGCACTATGTTTTGGGAATATGATTTTGAAACGAAAAAGCATAAAGAGCTTTTTGAGGTTCCCGAGTTTTATAAAATCTCTGCTGTAACGAACAAAAGATTTTTCTTTATATTACAGCAGGGTGACGTGTTCTCATGTGATCACGACGGCAGCAACCGTAAGAAAGAAGAAAACTTCAATTTCGCTGTATCAACCTTTTGCGGAAATTACGCTTATTACTTTGATTCTCTTGAAAATATAATGTATATCTACGACGTTGCTACGGACACTGCAAAAATTATTCCGTATGAATATTCGTATCAACAATGCATTCTGACCGACGAAGGTATAATGTACAGCACCTTCTCGAAAGCAAATGAAGAATTTTTCGAAGCGAGGAAAAATTTTAATGCGAGAGAGTGTTTGAGGCTGAGGTACGCAGGCTCTGCGTGGATACACCTTATGGACTTTGACGGAGGAGAGTATATGCGAATATATGAAAACGATAAGCTTGGAGTCACGGTAAGCTGCGTTTCGGAAAAGTATTTTTGCGGAAACGTGTCGTACTATGATCCCGAAGCTTATAAGTCGCATTCGTATCTGGGCTCCGAAAGACACCTCATCGACCGCCAAACGGGAGAGATACTTCCCGTGCCGCTCCTTGAGCTTGTTCTGGTTGAAGAATAATAATTATTGAAAAAGATTCCGCTTTGCTTTTGTATATTTCAAAAGCAAAGCGGAATTTTTTCTTTTATCCATATTTTTTTCAAAAAACACTTGACAAATCGGTTTCAATATGTTATCATTTTAGCATACTAAAGGATTAAAGAAAATTATCCTTGAAAGGGTAGGTTTTTTGAATGAATAAAGACATCAGGAACATATCAAAAGAGAGAATGCACGAGCTTTGGCGAGCTATTTCAATGCTTGAAACTCCCGAGGAATGCGAAAGCTTCTTTGTCGATCTTTGTACGGTTGCAGAGCTTGATGAAATGGCGAAGCGACTTGAGGTTGCAAAGTGTATCGACGCGGGAATGTCCTACGGCGACGCGGCGGAGAAGACGGGCGCGAGCACGGCAACGATAAGCCGAGTAAAGCGTTCGCTCTATTACGGAAACGGCGGTTACCGCACCGCACTCGACAGACTCTCGGGAAAAGAGGACAAAGGCGATGAATAAAATTAAAGGAAGAATAATCGACGAGCTTCCGAGCGTTCTTCGCTCTATGTATTCCTCGGCGGGTTATTCGTGTTACCGCACGGTAGGCTTTGAGGAATACGATCTTTTCTCGCAGTACCGCGACTTCCTCACCAGCGGTCAGATGATAACTTTTACAGGCGCAGGCGGCAGACTTCTTGCGCTTAAACCCGATATTACAATGTCCATTATCCGCGATGCTGCGGAAGAGGAGGGCAGAAGCGACAAATTCTTTTACAGCGAAAGCGTCTACCGCGTTCCTGCGGGCGGCGACGAGTTCAAGGAGATACTTCAGATCGGTCTTGAATGCATCGGTGATCTCAGCGGCTATGACCGCGCCGAGGTCGTTTCCCTCGCTTGCAAGACTCTTGCCGTAACGGGGCGCGAATATAAGCTCGACCTTTCGCACACGGGATTGATCTCGGGTCTGTTTGATATATTCGGTATTCCCGCAGATGACCGTGCGGATTTTGCGGATGCCTTGAAGGATAAAAACGCGCCTATGATCGCGCTTCTTTGTGAAAAGAACGGCATTTCTTCCGATGATTCGAAAAAACTCATCGAATTTTCGAGATTCTCGCTTCCGATAAGGAAGGCTGTCGGGGAGCTTCGTTCACTTGGGTTTGATCAGAATGAAAGATCGGCAGAGGCTCTTGCGATGCTCGAGCTTATAGCAAACACACTGACCGACAGCGAGGCGGAGTGTGTATCGCTCGATTTTTCGGTCATTCACGGAATGAATTATTATGACGGAACAGTTTTTGCGGGCTATATCGACGGCGTTGCCGAGGCGGTGCTCAAGGGCGGCGAATACGGTAAGCTGATGAAAAAGATGGGACGCGCAGGCAGCGGTCTCGGTTTTGCGCTTTACACCGATCTTCTTGAGCGTCTTGACGATGGCGAGAAGAATTACGCGGCGGACGTTATGCTCGTTTGCGGAAATACATCTCCCGAGGTTATTGCGGCGGAGGTTAAAAAGATCCGCGATTCGGGTAAGACCGTGCTTGTTCAAAAGGGAAGCGCCGGCGCGGAAAGATGCGCGCGCGTGATTACTCTCGGTGCGGAGGAATGAAATGGAAAACAGAAAATATTTGAATGTGGCTCTGCCCAAGGGTCGACTCGGCGAAAAGGTATATTCCTATTTTGAGCGCGAAGGGATGGAAGCCGAGGGAATACATGAGGAGAGCCGCAAGCTCGTCTTTGAAAATGCCGAAGGCACTCTCCGATTCTTCTGGGTAAAGCCCTCCGATGTTGCGATCTACGTTGAGCGCGGCGCGGCTGATATCGGCGTTGCGGGCAAGGATATTCTTCTTGAATATACCCCGGATGTCTACGAGCTTTTCGATCTCGAGCTTGGCAAATGCCGAATGGCTGTTGCGGCGAAGAATGATTTCATCGACGACAGATCGAAAACTTTACGCGTTGCGACTAAATTTAACAATATTGCGGGACAGTATTACGCTTCTCTCGGCAGAAGAATTGATATAATCAAGCTCAACGGCTCGATCGAGCTTGCACCGCTTCTCGGGCTTTCAGACGTTATCGTCGATATAGTTGAAACGGGAAGCACCCTCAAGGCAAACGGCCTTGTGGAATACAGTAAAATTTGCGACATCAGCGCACGTCTTATCGCCAACAAGGCGAGCATGAAATTCAAGGGCGAACAGATTATGCGCGTTTGCCGTGCGTTTGAAAAGAAGGACTGAAAATGATCAGAACAGTATATAGAAAAGATATCAGCGACAGCGAAATATTTGACAGAATAGGCGGTGCGCCCGACGTTTCCGCCACAGTCAGCGAGATAATCGCGGACGTAATGGAGCGCGGAGATACCGCTCTTCGTGAATATGCATTGAGATTTGACAGAGCCGAACTTGATTCCCTTGAAGTTTCGGCTGAAGAAATAGATGCGGCTTGTGCCGAGATCGGTGATGCTTACATCGGAATGCTCGAGCGCGCGGCGGCGAATATACGCGATTTTCATAGCCGTCAGGTGCGCCAGGGCTTTGTTTGCAACAGCCGCGACGGTGTTTTTTCGGGACAGAAGGTAATCCCGCTTGAAAGAGTTGGACTTTACGTTCCGGGAGGAACGGCGGCTTACCCCTCGTCGGTTCTTATGAACTGTATCCCCGCAAAGATAGCGGGGGTTGACGAGATCATTATGGTCACACCTCCGAGCGGAGGAAGCATTCCGAAACAGATACTTGCGGCGGCGCGAGTTGCGGGCGTAGACCGTATCTTCAAATGCGGCGGTGCGCAGGCAGTTGCCGCGCTGACCTACGGTACCGAAAGCATTCCCGCGGTTGACAAGATCGTCGGTCCCGGCAATGCTTACGTTGCCGAGGCGAAGCGTCAGGTCAGCGGCAAGGTCGGCGTCGATATGATCGCGGGACCGAGTGAGATTCTTGTTATTGCGGACGGTAATTCCAATCCCGTTTGGGTTGCGGCAGATCTTCTTTCGCAGGCGGAGCACGATAAGCGTGCGTCGGCGGTGCTTGTTACCGACAGCGAAGAACTTGCAAAAGCAGTTACGGTTGAGATCGAAAGACAGCTTGTAGTGCTTCCGAGACAAGAGATCGCGCGCGCATCTGTTGAGGATCACGGACTTATTATCATCGTTGACAGTATCACCGAAGCGGTTGCTATGTCGAACAGAATCGCTCCCGAGCATCTTGAGCTTTGCGTGGACGATCCTTTCGGGCTTCTCGATAAGGTCCGCAACGCGGGATCGGTGTTCCTCGGCAGAAACTGTCCCGAGGCGGTCGGCGACTATATGGCGGGTCCGAACCACACGCTTCCCACTTCGGGAACAGCACGCTTCTACAGTCCGCTTTCGGTCGATGATTTTGTCAAGAAGATGCAGTTTACCTATTTTTCTGCCGAGGCTCTTGCGAATATAGCCGAGGACGTTGATAAATTCGCGAGAAGCGAAGGATTTGATGCGCACGCGAGAAGCGTTATGCGCCGCTTGGGGAGAGAATACTGATGAGCCGTTTCCTTGCAAAAAAATACAGAACGCTTGATGCTTACACGCCGGGCGAACAGCCGCGCGACAAGAGATATATTAAGCTCAATACCAATGAATTTCCCTATCCGCCCGCGCCCGATGTCATAGCTGCGGTCGATGCGAACGTCATATCCGATCTTCGTCTTTATTCGGATCCGACGGCAAAGAATCTTAAAGAAGCGCTTGCGAAATATTATGGAGTTGGTTCTGAAAACGTATTTGTCTCGAACGGATCGGACGAGTCGCTGAACTTCGCATTTGCTTGCTTTTTTGAGGACGGAGTTGCATTTGCCGATCTGACATACGGCTTTTATTCGGTTTTTGCCGATCTTTACGGCATTGATGCGAAAATAATTTCTCTGAATGATGATTTTTCGATAGTTCCCGAGGATTATCTGGGACTTGACAGAGGCGCTGTCATAGCCAATCCCAACGCCCCTACGGGTAAGGCTCTGCCGCTTTCAGATATTGAGCGTATAGTAGCATCGAATCCCGACCGCGTGATCGTTGTTGATGAAGCCTACGTTGATTTCGGCGGCGAGAGTGCGATACCGCTTACGAAGAAGTATGACAATCTGCTCGTTTGCATGACCTATTCAAAATCCCGTGGAATGGCGGGTGCAAGACTCGGATTCGCTATCGGAAACGCAGATCTTATTGCTGATCTTGAGCTGATGAAGTATTCGACCAATCCCTATAATCTCGATTCGCTTGCGCTCCGTATGGGTGCGGCGGCGTTGACGGATGCCTCCAAGGCATATTATGAGGAAAAGGTCGGCGAGGTCATTCGTGTCAGAGAAGAAACTGCTCAAAAGCTTGCGGCTCTAGGCGCAACGGTTTTGCCGAGTAAGGCAAATTTCCTTTTCGTAAAGCTGCCGAATGTTTCGGGCGGTGAGGCTTATATAAAGCTGCGCGAACGCGGAATCCTTGTCCGTCACTTCTCGAAGGCGAGAATCTGCGATTATCTGCGAATCAGCATCGGTACAGCCGAGGATATGGCGGCGCTTGTCGATGCTGTGGCGGAGATCATTAAGGAGTAAAAAATGAGAATTTCAAATATAGAAAGAAACACCGCTGAAACGAAGATCAAGCTGACTCTTAATATAGACGGAAGCGGAAACAGCAATATAAACACGGGAGTCGGCTTTTTTGATCATATGCTCACTCTCTTTGCTCGCCACGGAGGATTTGATCTTGACGTGGTCTGCGACGGCGATATCGACGTCGATGCACATCACACGGTTGAAGACGTCGGAATCTGCCTTGGTAAGGCGTTTGCCGAAGCGCTCGGCGACCGTCGCGGAATCTGCCGTTACGGGGATATTATTCTTCCGATGGACGAGGCTTTGATGCTTTGCGCGGTCGATATTTCGGGCAGAGCTTTTCTTGATTATCAAGTACAGATCAAACGCCCTAAAGTGGGTACTTTCGATACCGAGCTCGGCGAGGAATTTTTCGTTGCTTTCGTTCGCGAATCGAATATTTGTCTGCATCTTCGCAAGCTTGCGGGAAAGAATGCACATCACATTCTTGAAGCCGCTTTCAAGGCGAGTGCAAGAGCAATCCGCGCGGCGGTAGCAAAGGACAGCCGTTTCCCCGATGAGATTCCGTCCAGCAAAGGAGTTCTCTGATGCTGTGCGTTGTTGATTACGGAGTAGGAAATCTCTACTCACTTTGCTCGTCTCTCGCCGCAGTTGGCGCGGAAGCCGTTGTAAGCGGTGACCCCGAGGTGATAGCAAAGGCTGATAAAATAATTCTCCCGGGTGTTGGCGCATTTGGTGATGCGGCGGCAAAGCTGCGTGAAAATGGGCTTGATAAACTCATAATCGAGCGCGCGAATGCGGGAGTGCCGCTTATGGGTATCTGCCTCGGAATGCAGATGCTCTTCGACGAAAGCCACGAATTCGGATGCCACAAGGGACTCGGACTCATCCCCGGTAAGGTTATTTCGATGGAAGGTGTTATTGCTCCTGAGCTGAAAATTCCGCAGATGGGTTGGAATGCACTTCATTTCCCCAATGAGGAGCTTAAAAAATCCTCGCCCGTTTTCCGAGATATCGACGAGGGCGAGTTCGTTTATTTCGTTCATTCCTATTATGCATCCGAGTGCGATGCCGACGTTGTTGCCGTTTGCGATTGCGGTGTGCCGATCACTGCGGCAGTCGTTCGCGGAAACGTGATGGGATGTCAGTTCCACCCCGAAAAGAGCTCGCGGGCGGGACTTAAGATACTCAAAAACTTCTGTGAAGGCGATTTCGGAGGTGCAAAATGAGAATAGTACCTGCAATAGATCTGATCGGCGGTAAGGCTGTCAGACTCCTTCACGGCGATTATAATAAACTGACCGTTTATGATAACGATCCGCTTGCGGTTGCTAAACGCTTCAAGGCTGCGGGCGCGGAATGGCTCCACGCAGTTGACCTCGAGGGCGCGCGTGACGGAAACACGCCGAATATCGAAACCGTTTCGGCACTTGCAAGAGAGAGCGGACTCAAGGTCGAGATCGGCGGAGGTATCCGTTCGGTTGAAACGGCAAAAAAATATCTCGACGCGGGTGTTGAGCGAGTTATCCTCGGAACTGCGGCTGTGACCGACCCGCAGATGCTTGAAAACTGTCTGCGCGAATGCGAGGGCAGAGTAGTGGTCGGGGTCGATCTTCGCGGCGAGGCTGTTGCCATTAAGGGATGGCTTGAGGAAGCTCCTATGAAGCGCGACGATTTCTTCAAGTCGATGATAGAAAAGGGCGTGCGCGACTTTATCGTCACCGATATCTCGCGCGACGGTGCAATGAAGGGCACGAACGTGGCTCTTTACGAATACCTTTGCAAGACCTATGCGGGATGTAATATCGTTGCATCGGGCGGTGTGTCTTCATATTCGGATATAGAGGCGCTTTCAAAGATCGATGGACTTTGGGGCGCGATAGTCGGCAAAGCGTGCTACACGGGCGATATTGACGTCAGACGCGCAGTAGAAATGACGGAGGCAGCAAAATGATTACGAAAAGAATAATCCCCTGCCTTGACGTGCGCGATGGCAGAGTTGTCAAGGGCGTTAATTTCAACGAGCTGCGCGACGTTTCCTCTCCCGAGGTGCTTGCAGAGTTTTACAGCGATTGCGGAGCAGACGAGCTTGTTTTCTACGATATTACCGCATCCTCGGACGGCCGTCAGCTCTTTACAGATGCGCTCCGTAGAGTGGCGTCTAAAGTGTTTATTCCTCTAACAGTCGGCGGCGGTATCCGTACGCTTGACGATTTTGACCGCGTTCTCAAATGCGGTGCTGACAAGGTCAGCGTAAATTCGGGCGCGATCAGCGATCCCGATCTCATTCCCCGTGCGGCTGAACGCTACGGAAGCCAGTGCGTCGTTCTCAGTGCGGACATCAAGCGCGTTGACGGCACTTTCAGACTTTTCAAAAACGGCGGCCGTGTTGATACCGGGATCAATGCTATTGAATGGATAGAACGCGGTGTCAAGAACGGCGCCGGCGAGATAGTTGTCAATTCGATCGACACCGACGGCGTCGGCGGCGGATTTGACATTGAAATGCTCCGCGCGGTCAGCGAGGTTTCCGACGTTCCGATAGTTGCATCGGGCGGTGCGGGCTCGATTGAGGATTTTATAACTCTCTTTAACACTCTTCCCGGTGTCGATGCCGGACTTGCCGCAACGATTTTCCATTTCGGTAAGATAAAAATACCCGACTTGAAGGCAAGCCTTCGCGATGCGGGAATCTCTGTGAGGTACACAAATGTTTGATATCAAAAATCTTAAATACAACGCGGACGGACTTATCCCCGCAATTATCACCGACGCGGCTGACGGTGACGTGCTGATGCTCGGCTATATGAATGCCGAAAGCCTCGGAATTACACTTGAGCAGAAAAAGGTTTGCTTCTTCAGCCGTTCAAGACAGAAGCTCTGGCTCAAGGGCGAGACGTCGGGTAATTTCCTCAATGTGGTTTCGATCAAGACCGATTGCGATGCAGATACTCTTTTGATCACGGCAAAACCCGACGGTCCTACTTGCCACACGGGTGCGCGCTCCTGCTTCTTCGAAGATATCTACGAGGATGAGGACGCAGAGCAGGCATTCTGCCTTGATGATCTTATGAAGCTCATCGAGGGCAGAAAGACCGATCCCAAGGAAGGCTCTTATACTACCTATCTCTTTGAGAAGGGAATCGACAAGATCCTCAAGAAGGTCGGCGAGGAGTGCACCGAGGTCATTATCGCGGGCAAGGGCGGCGACCGTGCGGAGGCTATTTTCGAGATCGCAGACCTTACCTATCATATTATGGTAATGATGACCGAAATGGGCATCTCCCTCGACGAGGTGCGCGCAGAGCTTGCGAGCCGTCACGTGGTCGACAAGAAGATCAAGCAGGAGAAAATGAAGTAATGGGCTTCTTCAATTACCATACGCATACCACCTACTGCGACGGCAAAAGCACGCCCGAGGAGATCGTTCTTGAAGCGATAAGGCTCGGTATGGATACGATAGGCTTTTCGGGTCACGCACCCTGCCCCGGCGCGGAGGATTACTCCGTGCGTGATCTGGAGGGCTACAATGAGTGCGTAGAGCGTTTGAAGGATAAATATTCCGATAAGATCAGGATACTTCGCGGTATTGAGAGGGATATTTTTGCATACGATGATAACCACGATTACGATTACGTCATCGGCGCATTTCATAACCTCTACGTTGACGGCAAATTTTACGCGACGGATAGGTCTCCTGCGATAATACAGGAGAGTATAAACGAGCTTTGCGGCGGTGATGCCGAAGCCTTTGCGATCCGTTACATGGGATTTGCAAAGGATATCGCGCGCGTTACCGGTTGCGATATCATAGCGCATATGGACCTCGTTACCAAATTCAACGGCGACGGCGAAAATAAGCTCTTTGACGTGCGTTCGGAGGCTTATCTCGCGGCTGTAAAAGAAGCGGTCGACGAAAATATGAAGCTGTGCAGGCTGTTTGAGATCAACGCGGGCGCGATCAGCCGAGGTTGGCGCAAGACTCCCTATCCCGATCCCGCGATACTTGATATCATTCACGACGCGGGTGGTAAGATCACGTTTGGTTCGGATTCACACGCGAAGGAAACTCTCTTGCTCGGATTCGATCAAGCGGAAGAACTGGCGAAAAAACACGGATTCGGTGCGCTTACAAGACTTGTAATTTAAATATGGAAAAGCCGAGGATGAAAAATTCTCGGCTTTTTTAAAAAATTTTTGGGAAAAGCGGAACTTTTTTGTAGTTCTGCCGTCTTTATAAGTGAATACCCGAAAGGAGATTTGTTATGAAGAAGATCTTAATATTTGTTATATCCTTGCTTTTGTGCGGCGCGACGGTAGCTTGCGATGAGGTTATCGGTCAAGAAAACACTACGACTGAAACTGCCGAACAGATTTCCGTTACGGAAACCGAGCCGACCTATACGTCCGTATTGGTTGATTGGATGGATTTTGTCCGAGTCGGAGGTATCGTTTACGACGGCGGATGGGAAAACAGAGAAGTTGATGAATCCCGAATAGGCGAAAAGCTTGGCGAGATACTTTATACTGTCAAATCTTACTACGAAAGCGAAGAAGAACTTCAACAAGCAGATAAACGCGACTTCACCGCGGCGTTCAGACCGATCGGCAGCGAGATTTTTGCCATTAAGGATGACGAGAATTCGATCGCGGTGCTTGATAACGGTAAATATTATCTTTATACCCGAAATGCTGAGTGATTGTTTCAATAAAATGTAAATTTATCGCAATTTAATGAGAAAATTTGAAGATTTTTCTTGACTTTTGGATAATATAGAGGTATAATATATTGTAAGTTTCCTTTTTGAGATTTACATAAATTTGTATTCTAACACCAAGGAAGGTGAATATTTTATGGCAAGACTTATTGGAACAGTATCAAGAGGCGTTCGCGCTCCTATTATCAAGGTGGGCGATGATATCGCTGCTATCGTAGCAGACAGCGTTATTGAAGCCGCGAAGTCGGAAAATCTTGAGATTCGTGACCGCGACGTTATCGCGATGACCGAGTCCATCGTTGCACGCGCACAGGGTAACCTCGCAAGCATCGATCAGATCGCGGAGGATGTCCGCAACAAGTTCCCCGGCGGCGAGGCTGCTATCGTTTTCCCCATTCTTTCCCGTAACCGCTTCTCTATCTGCCTTAAGGGCATTGCAAAGGGACTTAAGTCCATCATCATTATGCTCTCTTACCCCGCAGACGAGGTAGGAAACCATCTCATCGACATCGATCTTTTTGATCAGTCGGGCGTTAATCCCGTAACCGACGTTCTCACGGAAGAGAAGTACCGTGAGCTTTTCGGCTACCACAAGCACACCTTCACCGGCGTTGATTATATCGAGTACTACCGCGAGCTCGTTGAGTCCTGCGGATGTGAGTGCAAGATCATTCTCGCTAATGACGTAAGAGCTATTCTTAACTATACAAAGCACGTTATCTGTGCAGATATCCACACCCGTTTCCGCAACAAGAAGCTTCTCAAGGATGCAGGTGCAGAGACTGTTTACGGTATGGACGATATCCTTTCCGCACCCGTTAACGGAAGCGGCTATAACGAGAACTACGGTCTTCTCGGCTCCAACAAGTCCACCGAGGAGGTTGTCAAGCTCTTCCCCAGAGATTGCCAGCCCGTTGTTGACGCTGTAAGAGACAAGATCCTCGCTGCTACCGGCAAGTGCGTTGAGGTTATGGTTTACGGCGACGGCGCATTCAAGGATCCCGTAGGAAAGATCTGGGAGCTTGCAGACCCCTGCGTATCTCCCGCATATACCGCAGGTCTCGAGGGCACTCCCAACGAGATCAAGCTCAAGTATCTCGCTGATAACGAGTTTGCTAATCTCTCCGGCGAGGAGCTTAAGGCTGCTATCTCCGAGAAAATCAAGTCGAAGGGCTCCAACCTTTACGGTCAGATGGCTTCTCAGGGAACCACTCCCAGAAGACTTACCGACCTCATCGGTACTCTCTGTGACCTTACCTCCGGCTCGGGCGACAAGGGTACTCCCATCGTTTGGATCCAGGGTTACTTCGATAACTATACCAACTAATTTAATAACGAAAATACCGAAAAGCTCTTGAATCGCGATTGCGATTCAAGAGCTTTTTTGTCGTTTTCGGGGTGTTGAACGATGCGTCGGAGGTGTCTCTCGGGGGAGAAGTATATCGTAAAATGTAAAAATATAACATTTATGATATTAAAAAGGATATGATACACTAAATTACAAATATAGTGCCCGCAAAAGAGGCTTAAAAGCACATTTTGCGATATTTTTATAAAAATTTTCTTTTAATTTTGAATTTAGTATTGACAATATCCCTATTTGTATGGTATTATATTAACCACAGACACCTCGAGTGGTTAAAAAAGTTGAAAAATGCCGAGGTTTGTGTGGGAATCCCACGGAAAATTGATGTTTTGGCGGATTTGAGCGCGCCGGTCCCATGGGAATACCGCAAAATGACCGCCAAATGGCTCGGAAGTGAAAGGAGGAATGAAAATGTCGACTCTTATGCCCTTATTGAACACGTATAATTATAATCTTGACTCGAAAAACAGAATTTTCATTCCCGCCAAACACCGTGAGGTGCTCGGAGCAAGCTTCGTCGTATTCCCGAACCTGAAGGATACTCGCTCTCTTGTGATCTCTTCTGTTGAATATTTCAATAGCTTGATTGATAAGATTCGTAACAATGAGGAGCTTAGCGCTGAGGACAGAAGCGATATGATAGACTTCCTCAGCGGCTTCGGTGACACTGTTACCACCGATACGCAGGGAAGAATAGTTCTTGCCGCGAATCTGGTTTCTTTTGCAGAGCTTGGCGGCGCAACCATTATCCGCGGCTGTCAGGACCACGTGGAAATCTGGAGCGCAGCAGTATTTACCGAAACTCCCAAGGAAAAGGCTAAATCCTTCGCGGACAAGGTCAAGAAGTCCGGTATGGTATTATGATGAACGATAAAGAATTTAAGAACGATAGATCTGCAACGGGCGCAGATTTACCCGAGTTTTCACATAAGCCCGTATTGCTCGATGAAGTTCTCGACGCATTGAATTTGCGCGAGGACGGAATGTTCCTTGACGGAACTGTTGGCGGCGCGGGGCATTCGAGCGCCATTGCCTCAAAGCTCACGACCGGTAAGCTGATCGCTCTCGACAGAGACGATACCGCTATCGCGGTCGCAACCGAAAGGTTGTCACGCTTCGGGGACCGCGCCGAGGTCGTCAAATCAAACTTTGCCGATATGGCGAATGTTTGCAAAGATAAAGGTGTTTCGGGACTCGACGGAATACTTCTCGACCTTGGGGTTTCTTCTCATCAGCTCGATACTCCGGAACGCGGTTTTTCTTATATGCACGATGCGCCTCTCGATATGAGGATGGATCGCACCGCACCGATCGATGCCGCGTACGTTGTCAACAACTACGAACGATCTGAGCTTATTCGCATCATTCGCGATTACGGCGAAGAAAAGTTTGCGGTAAAGATCGCGGATAAGATCTGCAAGAGGAGAGCGGAAAAGCCGATCGAGAGAACTCTTGAGCTCGTTGAGATAATCAAGAGCGCGTTTCCCGACGGTGGCAGATACCTCAAGCACCACCCCGCTATGAGAACGTTTCAAGCAATACGCATTGAGGTCAACGGAGAGCTTGAGATCATAGCAAACACAGTAAAGGATGCAGTTGAGCTTCTCGCACCCGGAGGAAGACTTGCGATCATCACCTTCCACTCGCTCGAGGACAGAGCAGTGAAGGAGGCTTTCAACAAGCTCGCGCAAGGTTGCACATGCCCCCACGATTTCCCCGTTTGCGTATGCGGAAACAAACCGAAGGTCAAGATCGTCTCCAAGAAGCCGATAGTATCAACTCCGGAAGAATTAAAAATCAATCCCAGAGCACACAGCGCAAAGCTGAGAGTTGCGGAAAAACTATAACGATGACCGCCCATGGCGGAAAGGATCGGAAAATGAAAAAGATTCATAGAAACGGACATGAGAATTGTTCCGATGTTATTGATATACTTGGATCGTCCGAAGAAAGCTCGGATATAAAGCTTGAGGTTGAGCTTCAGCTTGAGCGCGAAAAAAAGAGCGCCGCTGAAATTCCCGAATTTTACAAGCTTGCCGATATAATGAATTCGGCTGAAGGATCGGCTTACCGTAACGGCGAATATAACGGTAAGCGTTATATGACTAACGAGGATTATAACAATATGATCCTTGACAGAACCAGAATTCCTCAATACGTTATGAGTGCTGCCGCCTCGAATAATATCGTTCCCCGTCCCGCTGCAGCATATAATATTATGGGTTGCGGTAAGCAGATGGTTGGAACCGGCGTTGTAGCAAGTGTTTGCAAAAACGTAATTTGCGGCGAGGAATACAGCCTTTCGCGTGTGGAACGTGCATCTACGGATATCGGCGGTGCGCTTCTTCATATTTTTGAAAAATGGTTCCCCGCTCACACCATCGATAAAGAGAACAGAAGACAGCGCCGTAGATTGGCAAGCTCCGCAGCAGGAATTGCTTGGGTTTTGATCTTTGCGCTTGTGCTTGCGCTCCCGATAACCGTTGCGGTTTTGAAGAGCGAGGCAATTGCGGATCTGAACGCTAAGCAGAAAGAGCTTCATGCTCTTGAGATCACCGAGGCAGATCTTATCGCTGAATTCGAAAGCGGTCTTGATTTGAGATATATCGAGAACGTTGCGGTAAATGAGATCGGAATGATCAAGCTTAATGAAAGCACCATAAAGGTTCTCAAGCACAACGAAATCGACTCGATTGAGAGCTTCAATGATAAAAAATCCAATTCGGTTGTTCCTGCGCTTCTCAGCGCACTCGGAATTCGTTCTGAAGACGAATAATAAGCATCCAAGCTGAATAAAATTCATAAAGCAGGCTAAAGTATAGCCGCTGAATAACGGGAAATCTATTATCAAAAGTTTCCCGTTTTCGCACCAAACCCCAAAAGAGGATTGAACTATTATGCAAAAGGCGAGAATCAGCACGAAAATTACGATAAGAGCTTTCATAGTTCTTGCTTTGATAGCTGCAGCCTTTTTGGTTTTGATAGCTCGTATCTTTTGCCTTCAGACTGTAAGCTTCGATTATTATAAGAACAAGGTAGTCGACCAGCTTACAACCGAGTCAACGATCATATCAAACCGCGGAAATATCTACGATTCAAACGGAATTTTACTTGCCGCGAATAAAACTGCTTACCGAATCTTCATCGCACCCAAGACCATTCACGATGAAATGAAAAAGGCACAGCAGAATATCGAAAAGGAAGGCAACGACAAAAGACTTGATCTTGACGTGAAGATCAGCGAGGGGCTTTCCGAGATTCTCGGGATTGAATACGACACTATCTTTGCTCTTACCGACAAGACCAAGAGTCTTGATGCGACGATTTTGCGCGAGGCAACCCCTGAGCAGGCGGATAAGGTTCTTTCCTTCGTATCGAAGCTGAACGTAACCAATTGCGTTTACGTTGAGCCTATGAGCGTAAGATACTACGCTTACGGAGATCTCGCCACACACGTCCTCGGCTTCACGGGACACGACGGTGACGGCCTTTACGGACTTGAATATTATTACAATAAGGAGCTTGCGGGTACGCCCGGCAAGTTTATAATCGCCCGAGACGCGTACGGCAACGAGATGCCTTATGAGTATCAGAGCTACATCGATGCGATCGACGGCTATAATCTTAACACCACGCTTGATATCAAGATACAGGCTATCCTCGAGGAGCAGCTTGAGGCGACATATTACGAGTCAGGCGCAGGGGCGGGAGTTGCGGGTATCGTTATGAACGTAAAGACCGGTGCGGTCTACGCTATGGCTACTTACCCCGATTTTGACAGCAACGATGCTTGGACCTTGAGCCCCGAGTATGAGCTGATGCTTAATGCAAGCGGTCTTACATCTGCGGACGAGGGCTATTCGAGTATGCGCACGTCGCTTCTGAATCAGATGTGGCAAAACAAGGCGCTGACCTTCACCTACATGCCCGGTTCGACCTTTAAGATCATTACCACGGCAATGGCGCTTGAAAACAGAATCGATAAGCTGCTTCCGACTCACAAGTGCACGGGTCAGCTTAACGTCTACGGAAGCATAATCCGTTGCCATAAGAAGGGCGGCCACGGTGAGCTTACCTTTGAGGGGGGACTTCAGCAGTCCTGCAACCCATATATGATGAAGCTTGCTGAGAATATCGGCAGACAGACCTTTTATGATTACGTAAGAAATTTTGGTTATCTTGACAAGACGGGCATTGACTTGCCCGGCGAGGGTAACAGCACCTTCTGGAGTGAGAGCGCATTTGGTCCTGTTGACCTTGCGGTTGCTTCATTCGGTCAGAACTTCAAGATAAGCATGATGCAGCAGCTCACCGCGATCTCCGCGGTTGCAAACGGCGGCAAGCTTGTTCAGCCGTATGTTGTAGAGTCTATGACGGATAGCGACGGTAATGTCGTGTGGCAGCACGAGGTAAACGAGCTCAGACAGGTCGTTTCCTCTTCGGTATGCAGAGAGGTTGCAAGGATCCTTGAGGAAGGCGTTTCGGGTGACGGCGGTTCCAAGAACGCGTACGTTGCGGGCTACAAGGTAGCAGCTAAAACAGGTACCTCCGAGAAGATCGGCGACGATGAGACTCTTCGCATCGGCTCTTGCGCGGCTTTCGCACCCTCGGATGATCCTGAGATCGCGATCATCATAATCGTGGATGAGCCGTCTTGTGAGAACGTTTTCGGAAGCTACGTTGCGGCGCCTTACGTTGCAAACTGCCTTGAGAAGATGCTTCCCGCGCTCGGCATAGAGCCCGACTATTCAGCATCAGAGGCTGCAAAGCTTGAGGTTGAGGTTGGTAACTACCTCGGTATGATGTCCTTTAGCGCGATAGAGGTTATCGAGAAAAACGGCCTTGACGTTGAGATTATCGGTAACGGCGAAAAGGTTACGGCACAGGTTCCCTCGTCGGGAAGCTTCCTTTCTAAACAAAACGGAAAAATAATACTTTATGTCGGTGATATTGCACCGAGCAACGATCTGACGGTTCCTAACGTTGTTGGACTCAGTGCATCTGCGGCTAACCGAGTGCTCATCAATGCGGGATTCAATATCAGTATTGAGGGCGCGACAAACTTTGAAGTCGGAGATGGTGCCGAGGTAATAGCTCAATACCCTGCGGCGGGTACTCCCGCAACGAGGGGAGACGTTATTACAGTAACCTTCAGACACACGGACGTAAGTGACTAAATAATAAAAGCATCGGATGTAAAAGCTCACGGATGATTAAACAGAAAATCATTCGGAGGATATCCATGCTGCTTAAAGAGCTTTTAAAGTCCTCGGGCATTTTTTATCGTGCCACAGGGGACGAGAACATTGAAATATCAACGATATCATCAGACTCGCGCTCGGCAGTTGAAAATTCGCTGTTCGTGTGCATTCGAGGTCGCAATCACGACGGGCATTCCTATGCGGGAGTTGCAACGGCAAAGGGTGCTGTGGCGATACTTGCAGAGAATGAACTGAGCGATCTGCCGAGCGGAGTCACCGTTATATACACACACGACACCGCAGCCGCGCTTGCGTGGCTGTGGGATGCGTGGTACCGTCACCCGGCGAAAGAAATGAAGCTCGTTGCGGTTACGGGAACGAACGGAAAAACGACGGTCAGTTTTCTGCTTGACGCGATTTTTTCAGCCGATTTTCATAAGTGCGGAATAATCGGAACCGTCTATTGCAGAACCCCAAAAAGGCTTTTGCAAACGGACTCGTTGACCACGCCTGAGCCTGACACGCTTTATCGAGTTCTCTCACAAATGCGTGACGATGGCGCCGAATACGTCTTTATTGAGGCAAGCTCACAAGCGTTGGCGCTCGGAAGACTTGCTCCGCTGAGCTTTGAGGCTGCTGTGTTCACCAATCTTACTCCCGAACATCTTGATTTTCACGGCAGTATGGAAAATTATTTCCTTGCCAAGGCATCTCTTCTTGAAAAATGCAAGACCGCGTTTATCAATTATGATGATTCGTATGCCGAGAGATATCGCTCGTATGCAACGGCTATCGGCTCAAATGCGAGAATCGTATATTTTTCCGCGCAGGGCAGGCGAGGGGCTGACTATAAGGCAGAGGAGATCAAGCTTTGCGGCGTTGGCGGAATAGTTTATACTCTCAGCGCAAAGAATATACTTCGTGAGATCCGCTGCCCAATGGCGGGGAGGTTTAACGTAGATAACACTCTCGCGGCACTTGCGGTCTCTCATAATCTGGGAATAAGCGGAAGAATTGCTTCCGAGGCGCTGACGGGCTTCGGCGGTGCGCCGGGCAGACTTAAGCGCATTTTAACACCGTCCGGGTACGCGGCGTCGATATATATCGATTATGCACATACGCCTGACGCGCTTGAGAGGATTCTTGAAGCTGTTCGTGGGCTTACCTCTGAGGGCGGTAGGATCATTCTGGTTTTTGGTTGCGGAGGAGACCGCGACCGATTAAAACGCCCACAGATGGGAGCAATCGCATCCCGGTTGGCTGATTTATGCATTGTTACCTCGGACAACAGCAGAAGTGAATTGCCCGAGAATATAATAGGAGAGATACTCTGCGGTCTTGATCCACGTTCTTCACACGCCGTTATCCCGTCGAGAAGAGAGGCGATCAGATACGCTATCGAGGTTGCCGGAGGCGGCGACGTAGTCCTCCTCTGCGGCAAAGGACACGAGAAATACGAGATAGGACCTCAAGGCAGACGGGATTTCGATGAGTCAGAAATAGTTGAGGAGTCGCTTAAAAGACTGGTCCAAAGAGTCGATCTGCAAATGAAGGAAGAAAACGAAAATGAAGGTTAGATTTGCTAATAATATACCGACAATTAAAGAAATCGCTGATCTCTGCGGTGGCAGACTCATTGGAGACGGAGACCGGACTGTAACAAGCGTTTGCACCGACTCCCGAGAGACGGAAATTGGCGCGATGTTTATCGCAATCGTCGGTGAACGCGTTGATGGACATATTTTCATTGAACAAGTAAAAAAAGCAGGTGCTGTTTGCGCACTTTGCAGCCGTATTCCCGAGGGGGCGGGAGATCTTCCTATCATACTTGTGGATGATACGGTAAAGGCTCTCGGCAGACTCGGCGCAAATTATTCGAAAAACTGCCGTGCAAGAAGAGTTGGCGTTACCGGAAGCGTGGGCAAGACTACGACGAAGGAGTTTATCGCATCCGTGCTCGCAACTGCGGGTAAGGTCTGGAAGACTGAAGGAAACTTCAACAGCACGATAGGACTCCCTATGTCGCTACTGACACTCCCCGAGGATGCTGATTTCGCAGTTCTTGAGATGGGAATGACGGGTCCCGGCGAGATAAAGCTCTTATCCGATATTGCAACTCCCGAAATCGGAGTTATCACAACGATCGGTACGGCGCATATGGAGCTTCTCGGATCGCGTGAGAATATCGCAAAGGCAAAGCTGGAGATCAAGAGTTCACTTGCTGAGAACGGTCATTTGCTCCTTTGCGGCAATGAGCCGTTGCTGGCAGATGAGGGCAAGAGCGATCCTCGCGTAAGCTATTTCTCGACTGACGTAGAAAATATTGATTATTACGCTTATAATATATCATCCGATGAAGGTGGAATGACCTTTGATGCATCCTGCCTCGGAAATCATCTTTACGATCTTGAAATCCCCGCGATAGGTAAGCATAACGTCGCGGCAGCTTTGGCGGGAATTGCCGTTGGAATTATGCTGGGTATAGATGAGGAACGCATCAGACGCGGCATTCTGGCATACAGATCTGTAGGTCTGCGCCAGCAGATGACGGACATCGGCGGCGTTAGAATTATTTCCGACTGCTATAACGCGAGCCCCGAATCAATGCGAGCTGCTGCTGCGGTTCTGACCTCGGTTGCTTCGCGCAGAAACGGTAAAACGGTCGCACTTCTCGGAGATATGCTTGAGCTTGGCTCATCTTCAGCTGATCTTCACTTCGCTGTAGGTAAGTATTTTGCCGAGGCGGGCATCGACAGACTCGTCAGCTTTGGCGAGAGAGCAGAGAAGATTGCTGACGGCTTTGCTTCGGTTAAGGGCGATGATCTCGTTTGCAGATTCCCCGACAGAAGCGATGCAACGGCGCCCGCGCGTGCGCTTGCGGCTATCCTTGAAGCGGGCGATACGCTTATCCTCAAGGCCAGCCGATTGATTGCTGCAGAAAGAGTTGCGGCAGAGCTTAAAAATCTACTTTAATTTTGATTTAAGAAAAGGAATTTGTTATGAAGGAACGGATGCTGACAGAATTTTTTCCATTGACTCTTGGAGTATTCCTGCTTACGTGGCTTATTCTGCGCAAGCTCATACCCGTGCTTAAAAGCCGAAAGATAGGTCAAAAGATCTATGATATAGGTCCTCGTTGGCACAAGGGTAAGGAGGGAACTCCGATTATGGGCGGACTCGGATTTATTATCGCCGCCGCTGTCGGACTTGCTGTAGTTACGGGAGTTTATGCTTATCTCGGCAGAGCTCGGGAGCTACTCGGTGTATGGCTTACATTCACACTCGCGCTCCTTAACGGTCTTATCGGTTTCTTCGACGATTACACCAAGCTTATCAAAAAGCAGAATCAAGGATTCCTCGCGTGGCAGAAGCTTGTTCTTCAAATCCTCGTTGCGGTTGCTTATCTTTGGGCAATGTCTGCTTGCGGATTTATTGATACCGCTCTTGAGATTCCTTACTTTGATATCGAGCTTGAGCTTGGCATTTTCTACTACTTCTTTGCGGTGCTCTTTATCGCGGGAATGGTCAACTCCGTCAACCTTACCGACGGAATCGACGGTCTTTGCTCAAGCGTTACTGCGGTTATCGGCGCATTCTTTGCCGTTGTGGCGTTTACCGCACTTAAGCCTGAGCTTGCAATCCTCCCTGCAACCGTTATCGGCGGTACGGTCGGATTCCTTATGTATAATTTCTATCCCGCAAAGATATTTATGGGGGATACCGGTTCCCTTTATCTCGGCGGCGCGGCAGTTGGTATGGCATTCCTTGCCGACGAACCGCTGATAATCCTTGTGGCAGGCATCATTTATCTCATCGAAGTCCTGTCGGTAATTCTTCAGGTAGGCTACTTCAAGCTGACACACGGAAAACGCATCTTCAAGATGGCACCGATTCACCACCACTTTGAAAAATGCGGTTGGAGTGAGGTCAAGGTCGTTGGCGTATTTACACTCATTACTGCCATCGCGTGTGTTCTTGCATATTTCGGTCTTTAACAAATAATCAGCGAAACCGTGCCCCGCGCCGTTTCGGATAGGAGGCTGCCGTATGGGACGGTTTAATAAAAGAAAATACGCCGTCGAAATAAGCGGCGAGCAGGAAAAGCGCCGTAGGGCAAATAGACGTTCACTCCTCTTTCTTCGTGAGAGAAAGGATAAGAGCTTGTTCGAGAGTGATGAGGTAGCGCTCAAAATGGTTCAAAGCCGTCCGGATATGTTCTTTACCGTTCTTTGCGTACTGCTGATATCCCTCGGTACAGTGCTTTCCTTCAGTGCAGGCGCGGCGTATGCATCCGAGGCGTACGGCTCAGGCTTTCATTTTGTACTAAATCATCTTAAGCACCTTTCGGTAGGCATCGTTGCCGCGGCAATCTTCTATCTCGCCTCTCATCCCAGATGGATGCGCGTGTTTTCCGTATTGTTTTATATTGGCTCGATCTTACTTCTCATCCTCGTTCTGCTGATAGGCGTCGAGGGCGGTGGAGCCAAAAGATGGCTCGATTTCAAATTTTTTACGCTCCAACCCTCAGAGCTGGCTAAAACGGGCGTGATCCTCGTTATGTCACTTTATCTTACCCGATATGATGAATCGGTAAACTCAGGCTTCAACAGATACTCATTGTTTCACGGATTGATCGCACCCTCCTGTATCTTCCTGCTTGTGTGTGTGCTCATATTCTTTGAGCATCATTTTTCGGGAATCATTATTACTGCTGCGATCGGTGTTGGTATGCTTTTTATCGGCGGAACATATTTCGGATGGTTTGCCGCTTTGGTGCCGTTTGTTCCTTTAGTTTGGATACTGATAAAAAATTCCGAATACGCAATGAAGCGAATAAACAGCTTTCTGGATAAAGGCAGCGATAATCTTGTTGAAAACTGGCAATCCACTCAGGGCCTGTATGCGATAGGCACGGGCGGTTTGTTCGGAGTCGGAATTGGAGAATCAAGCCTTAAATACGGCTACGTTTCGCAGCCTCAGAACGATTTTGTATTCACGATAGTATGCGAAGAACTCGGCTTCTTCGGCGCAACTGCAATTATACTGCTATTTTTAGCGTTGGTAGTCAGAGGAGTTATTCTCGGTCTTCGCGCACCTGATAAATATATTTCACTTGTTATACTCGGGCTTAGCTTCAAGCTTGCGATACACGTTATTCTTAACGTCGGTGTTGTAAGCGGTGTGCTTCCCAATACGGGCATTTCGCTTCCATTCTTTTCGAGCGGAGGAAGTGCTACGATTTCGCAGATGATTGATATGGGTATCATACTCGGACTCTCAAGATTCTGTACACAAAAACAATAACACGAAAGGAGCCCGTTTATGAGGGTTCTCGTTACAGGCGGCGGAACAGGCGGTCATGTCAATCCCGCACTCGCCATAGCAAACACAATTAAAGAAAACATACCCGATGCGGAGATTGCCTTTGTAGGCACGATTCGCGGACTTGAAAACGAGCTTGTTCCGAAAGCGGGATATAAGCTCTATCACGTCGACGTTCGCGGAATCAGACGTTCGCTTTCATTATATAATATAAGATCTCTTTGGCTTGCAGCAATTTCGCCGGTAAAGGCAAAAAAGATTATCAAGGAATTCAAACCCGACCTCGTTGTAGGTACCGGTGGCTACGTAAGCTGGCCGATACTTGTTGCGGCGTCGAGAATGAATATCCCTACTGCAGTTCACGAGTCAAATGCAGTTCCCGGTCTTGCGGTGAGAAAGCTTGTTCCGTACGTTGACAGAATTTTCACCAATTTTGCCGTAAGTGCTGAGATGCTCGGTAAAAGCGGTAAGGTCATGCAGGTTGGCTGTCCGATGCTCGGTCAGTTCGGAAATATCAGTCGCGACGAGGCGCGCGATAGACTTGGCATCAGCAGGGATTGCAAATACATCGTTTCATTCGGCGGAAGCCTTGGCGCGGCTGCGATGAACGATATGGCGCTTGAGCTTATGCGCGATTACGTAAGCTCTCATAAGGATGTCCGTTATACCCATGCAACCGGTGGCGACCATTATGAATCGGTAAAAAAACGCTTCCTTGAGGCAAAGCTCGATGAATATGAAAATATTGAGCTGTTTCAATATATTTACGATATGCCGCTTCGCATGGCAGCTGCAGATCTGATAATCAGTCGCGCAGGTGCGATAACTATCTCAGAGCTTGCTCGTCAGAGAAAGGCTGCTATACTTATTCCCTCGCCGAACGTCACCGACGATCAGCAAACAAAGAATGCAAAGGCTCTTGCGGATATCGGAGGCGCTTATATGATACGCGAGCCCGAGCTTGTTGATGGCAAAATATGCAAGACGGTTGCCGAGTTGCTTGAGAATTCCAAAATCCGAGAATCCATGGAAAAATCCATTGCCGGGTTTGCTCCCCTTGATTCTGATAAGCTGATCTTTGATGAGCTGATGAGACTTGCAAAGGGTGAAAAATAAAAGATTATAAAAATCAAAAAAGAAAGAAGGTGTCTCGGCGGATGAATGAATTGAAATCTGATAACAATATCGTACGCAATGATCGCAGTAACGGCGGGACAGCTTCGAATGTATCTACATTTGTTAAAAGAGAAGAAAAAACCTACGTCAGAAGATATTCAATGACGAAGAAAAAGGTCAATAAGTGGATAGACAATAATTATAATGCAGATGCATACAGCCTGACTCATCCCTCGACAAGACAGTTTAAAGTTGAAGAGGCAACGTCGGATCCGGCACGAAGGGCAAAGGCAAAAATCCTGATGGCTTGCGTCGGATTGGCTTTAGTGATGCTTATGGTCATTCCTGCGATTAAGCTGATCTCAGCCTACCTCGTTATCGAAGAGATCCGAGTTGAGGGCGAAACCTTTTATTCGGAAGACGAATTGCTTTCTGCCGCGGGGCTCGATATGGGCGCGGGCTTACCATTGCTTAAATCCGGTCAAGCCGAGGCGGCAGTATTGAACAATCTGCCGTACGTTCAAAGCTGCGAGATAAGCTTTGAATTACCAAACGTAATAGTTTTCGATCTGGTTGATGAAACTCCTGCCTTTTATTCAGAGATAGAAGGTGAAAAATACATCCTGACGTCATCTATGATAGTTCTCGAGAGAACCGATGACGAGTCGGTGCTATACGGGCTTCCTTTCGTTGAGCTACCTCGAATATCGAAGGCAGTTGTCGGTGAAGAGCTGGTGCTGGAGGGAACGAGCATTGATTACATTGCCGAATTCTTCAGATTGCTTAATAAATCCGATCTCAACGGAAGAGTAGGAAGGATCTATTTTGACAAGAAGTTTGATATAGTCGCTTCAGTCGACGGAAAGTTCCGAGTCCTTTGGGGATCACCTAATGATATGGAGTTGAAGTTTGCAACGGTTTCAAAAATGATTGAGGAAAACGGTGATGCTTGTCTTACGGCGGGAATAATTGACGTAAGGGTAGCTAATGTCAGCGGAATCATACTCGATGCGAATATAGATCCCGAGGTAAGGGAATGATTTCCTAATCAGGAATAAATATTTTCGTCGAAAATCGAACTTTTTCCCAAAAAGCACGTGAAAATACATCAAAAAACATTTATTATTATATAGAAGTAAATTATAGCCTACGGGCGTATCTATAAAATCGGAGGAATATAAAATGGATTACAGCTACGAACACGAGAATTACAACACTAACGATGACGTTCTTGACAGCGGCGTCAGCATCAAGGTAGTAGGCGTTGGCGGCGGTGGAAACAACGCAGTCAACAGAATGATCGACACCAATATCAGAGGCGTTGAGTTTATTGCGGTCAACACTGACCGTCAGGCGCTTCGCAACTCAGTCTCTCCCACTCTCATTCCCATCGGTGAGAGAATCACAAGAGGTCACGGCGCAGGCGCAAATCCCGAGATCGGTCAGCGTGCAGCCGAGGAAAACGCAGAAGAGATCCGCGCGGCACTTGCGGGCGCAGATATGGTATTTATTGCAACCGGTATGGGCGGCGGTACCGGAACAGGTGCGGCTCCCGTAGTTGCAAGAATTGCACATGAGATGGACATCCTTACGGTTGCTATCGTAACCAAGCCCTTCCTCTTTGAGGGCCGTCGCCGTATGCTTCAGGCAGAAAAGGGTATTGAGGATCTCCGCAACTACGTTGACTCTCTCGTTATTATCCCCAACGAGAGACTTAAGCAGGTTTCTGAAACCCGTATCACTCTCAAGAATGCTTTTGAGATCGCAGACGACGTTCTTCGCCGCGGTGTTCAGAGCATTTCCGAGCTTATCAATGTTCCCGGATTTATCAACCTTGACTTTGCGGACGTTACCAGCGTAATGCGCGATGCAGGCTACGCTCATATGGGTACCGGCTCTGCAACCGGTAAGGATAAGGCAGAGATTGCTGCAAAGGCTGCTATTTCGAGCCCCCTTCTCGAGACCTCGATCAAGGGTGCAACCGGTATTCTTGTAAGCATCACTATGTCTCCCGACGTTGGACTCGAGGATGCAGATCTTGCTTCCAGCATGATTACAGCAGAGGCTCATCCCGATGCAAACGTAATTTGGGGAGCAGCATTCGATCCCGATCTCGAGGATGAGATGAAGATCACGATTATTGCCACCGGATTTGAAAATCCCGGCCACAACGAGCATAATCGCAATAATCCCACTCCCGCTACCGCAAATGCACGTCCTCAGAATGCAAATCAGCCCCAGCGCAACAATGGCGCTCAGCAGAAACAAGCAGCACCCGCAGCAGCACCGACTCCCGCACCCGCAGCTCAGGCAGAGCCCGCACCCGCGACTAATCCTACGCCCGCGCCCGCGCCTCAGCCTGCACCTCAGCCCGCACCTGCTCCTGCTCCCGCAGTTAACAATACTCCTAAGGCAGCACCTCAGGGTGGAGACAGCTTTGATGATATAATGTCGATTCTCCGCTCCCGCAAGCCGCGCAACGATTACGGAAGCGGCAATGGCAGAAGATAAGCGTTTGGAGATTTATAAATGACTTTATCGGAATTCAAATCAATTCTTGCGAGTGATCAGGTTATAGATATCATTCTCGATACGGATACCTACAACGAGATAGACGATCAGTATGCCCTTGCATACGCAATGCTCTCAAAAAAGAAGATCAATCTTCTTTCGGTTAACGCCGCTCCTTTCTTCAACAGCCGCTCAAGCAGTGCAGCTGAAGGTATGGAGAAAAGTTACAATGAAATCTTTAATATCATGAAGCTTACCGATGCGGAAATGGCAGTGCAGGTGCCGGTTTACCGCGGAAGCACACGCTTTATGACTTCAAAGACCGATATTGTCGAGTCGGATGCTTGCGACAACATTATCAATACGGTAATGTCTCGTGAGACTCCCGTTATTATCGTGGCGATTGGTGCCATCACTAACGTAGCGTCAGCGTTGGCGAAGGAACCGGAAATTGCCAAGAGAAGCGCGGTTATCTGGCTTGGCGGACACGCCCTCGAGCGTCCCGACACCAAGGAATTCAATTTGCGTCAGGATATTCCCGGTGCTCAGGTGCTCTTCGACTCCCGCATCCCCTTCCTCCAGATCCCCTGTGACGGCGTTTGTTCGTCCTTCATAACAACCCCCGCCGAGCTTGACTATTACCTCAAGGGCAAGAACGAGCTCTGTAATTACCTCTGTTCTATCACCGGCGATTACATAAATTGGGGATATGCGAGATCAAAGGTGGTATGGGATGTCACCGCAATCGGATGTCTGACTCTCCCATCGTCAATGGAGATAGTCGAAATACCCTGTCCTTACGTCACAAGCGACTGTCGGTATGCGTTCGATTCTGCACGCCATCATTATCTCTACGTCAGAAAGATCCGCAGAGACCCCCTGTATGCGGACCTCTTCAAAACGCTCAGCGAAAAATAATGGCAGAAAAAAGTCGGCACTTTTTTAAAAAAGTGCCGCTTTTTTATTGCAGAAAACGAAAAATAATGGTATAATATATATGATTATTTTTAGCTTCTGACGGAGGAACTGAAATGAAGACAAAAAGATTCAGAAAGGGTATGCCCGCCGTTTTCCATTCGGCACCCGATTTTGTGCTTTCGGGCTCTCCCTTTTCGATTTCCGCCGCTTACCGAGCTTTCGGAGAAACAGCTCCCGAAAAGCTTTGCTTCAAGGAAGTGGGCGGTAAGGAATATTACCTTTATCCCGTTGACAGATATGAGCGTAAGGGAACAGCTTACGTTATTTACCGCGCCGATATTCCCGCATCCGCGTTGATCGGCGATCTTCTTGCATACAGAATTTTTGCCGACGGCGAGGAGGATACCACGCTCCCCCCCTACGTTTGCAATATTGTTGATCCCGCAACCCTTCCCGATCTTCCCGCAATTGCGATAACCGAGATATTCGGAAGACCGAAGGGCAAGGAGTTTATTTGCTACGTTGAGCTTTTCAATCCGACCGAAAAGGCGGTTGACCTTTACGATTATGAGGCTTTGATTTTCTCTCCCGCAACGGAACCCACGGGAGAACCCAAGGGAAGACTTCCTCTTTCGAGAGAGGCGGGCATTAACATTCTCGGAGCGGGTGAAACAGCGGCTTATTGGCCGATCACTCTTAAAAATTACGCGCCCGAGATCAATTGCTTTACAAAAGAAGATTTTATCGCGCAGATCAATTCTGTGTATCTTTATACCAAAGAACCTATTGACGATACGAAAGTCAATTTGATTCCCGTTGACCTCACCGAAATTGATGAGGAAACGGGAAAGCGCAAGCATATTGACGGCATTTGCGCACTCCCGAGCGCGCATGATGCAACAACGATTCTGATCGTTCCTCGCGGAGGTGACGCGGATAGTGCTATCTTCACGCTCGTATACAGCGATTGCTATGCCGAGTGGGATACTCCCGTTCATCGCTCGTCTTATTGGACTTTTGATCCCAAGGATCCGAGCCGTGCTATCAATCTTTCGCACGCCGAGCTTGCAACACCCGGTTATCCGGCTTATATGCAGTCGGGAAGATGTGATCTCGCCGCGCCGCTCCCTGCTATACTTCCGCTCTCGCCCATTGCCGAGGCATATCACGGAGATTACTGCGGAACGATCGAATTTGCGGTCCTACCTGCAGATGCTGATTGCGACGTAGGTATCACATCCGTTATGGTCACTCTCCCGAACGGTGAAAAGGAAGAGTATATCGCCCGCGAGGAGCACGACGGCGTTTATCGCGCCCGTATTCCCGAGGAGGTTTTTGAAAACTTCTCCGAGCTTGAATATTCGATCAACGTCTGGGACGGTGCAAGAATCACACGTCTCGGAAACGTCCTGCCGCTTCGCGTTCCCGTTTATGACAACCGCGGTCCTCGAATTATTTCCATGGTTCCTACTCGCGGATACGCTTACGACGGTAGAAAGCCTGTCGTCATCAAAGCGAGATATACCGATCCCGCCGGCATCCGTATTAAGGATTGTTACCTGAAGCTTGACGGCAAGGACGTTACTAATGATGCGACCTTCACCGCGAACTTCCTCGAATACGAGCCGAAAAAGCCGCTTGAGGTAGGTGAGCATACTCTTACCGTCCGTCTGAAAGACGGTCTAGGAAACCGAACTACGAAGACGGTAAACTTCACGGTTTCTGATATGTCCGAGCTTAACGCTTACTTTGGCGAGATCCACGCGCACACGGGCGAGTCCGACGGAAACGGACTTTGCCGCGATGCTATCGAGTTTGCTTACGATAACGGAGCTGATTTCTTCTCGGTAACCGAGCATTCTCATTACTTCACGCAAGAGATCTACGATAATCAAAAGTCGGTGGCTAATTCCCTCGACCGCCCCGGCAGATTCGCCGCGCTTTACGGTTGGGAGATGACTTGGAACAACACCTGCGGTTATTGGGGACATATGAATATCATCGGAAGCGAAAAGTGCGTTTCTGATATCCACTCCGTAGGAATGCCCGATCTCTTCAAGTGGCTTGAGAGTGAGCCCGAAGCTGTCGGTATGTTTAATCACCCCGGAAGCAATTGGGGAGATTTTGAAGATTACGGCTTTATGACTCCCGAAGCAGACCGACAGATGGCTCTTGCGGAGATCAAGGGCAGACCTTATGATCTGCAGTATGCACTTCTGCTTTCCCGCGGTTGGCACGTTGCGCCCTCGTTCAACGAGGATAACCACGCCCCCAACTGGACGGTAGCGTCACCCTATATCACGGGTGTTCTTGCTCCCGCACTTACCCGCGAGAATATGATGGAAGCATTCCGCGCACGCCGAGTTTATTCGAGCGCAGATCCTACGATGAAGATCTTTTATAAGGTCAACGGCAAGTGGATGGGCGAGCGACTTGACAATCCCGATGAACTCAAGGTCTCTGTCAAGATTACTACCGAAAACGAAAACGGAATCGGTCGCATTGAGATAATCGGTGAGGATAATATCCTCGTTGCACAGAAATTCGTCGGTGCAAAGCAGTCCTACGAATGGAATATTACGCTTCCCGTTGAGTTTGATTATTATTACGTCCGTATTTCGAACGGAGGTCAGTATTCCGTTACTGCCCCCGTATGGATCGAAAACAGACGCGAACCCCGTGTGCTTTCGATGATCCATTCCGCATCCTACGATGCTCACGAAAGCTCCGCTGTTACGCTTCAGGTGGAAAATCCCTACGATACTACAATGGATGAGGTCAGAATTGACTTCTATCTCACAGGTGTAGAAGGATTTTCACTTCGCGATGCTGTTCCTTACGCAAAGGTTTGTATAGGAAAGCTCAAGCCGGGCAGACATATCAGCGTAACCCGTCAGCTGCCCGATATTTCAAAGAATCGCCGAGTCAGCGCGGTGATTACTGCAGTTTCGGATAAGAAGGTCCGTAAGGCGACGGCTTATATCCTTCTTTCGCCCGTCAGCATCACCGAGGTGCTTTGTGCAACCGCACCGATCGAACGCGACGGTGTGACGATAGAAAACCCCTATCCTTACGTTACTCTTTGTAACAATTCGGGCAACGACGTTGTTCTGAAGGACACAAAGTTGGCTCTTTGGACGGCAACGGGTAAGCCTCCGAAGGATGAGAATATCTGGGGCGCGGATGGCGTTAAGATCGCGGCAAGAAGCGCGACGGTTATATGGTATCGCAAGCCCGAAAACGCAGAGCTTACCGTTGAGGATTTCAATCACAGATACGGTACTCAACTCATTGAGGGCGAGGATATCTTTATCTGCGATAAGCCGATAACGTCGAGATCGACTGCGGGCAGACGGCTTGATCTTATCATCAGCGGAGAAGTGGTATCGCGCGTAACCTGGAATATGGGCGAGCGTTACGGTCAGACTGCAGAGGTTGGCGAGGCTTATAAGTATCACTTTGATTGCGATATGTCACCTCTTGCCGAGTTTATTGGCAAGGGTAATCCCGCGCCCGGTAGTGTCAACTATAAACAGCTTGGCGCGCGCAAGCTTGTAGAGCCTACCAACAAAGAGATCAAGAGTGCGAAGAAGCAGTCAAAGAAGGATGCAAAGCGCGCAAAGCACAAGGCGCAGATCAAGTATACTACTGTTCAGACCTCCGCGATTGCAGCCGGAAGTGCCGCACTTGCCGCATTTGCCGCAGCTGCTATAACAAAGGCGATCACGAAAAAGAAATGATGAAATATCCGATTATATTGAATCCGATAGCAAAAACACGCATCTGGGGCGGAGAAAGACTCTCCGCCCTCGGTGCAGAGCCTCCTATCGGCGAGCATTGGACGCTTTCACTTCGTGCAGGGGATAACAATATTGTTGCAAACGGTGAATTTGCGGGCGCGGGGCTTGATTCTGTTTTGTCGAAACACCCCGAATTTCTCGGTATTGCTTGTTCGAAGGACAAGTTTCCTCTCCTGATAAAATTCATTGATTCAAAGGAATCTCTGTCGATCCAGGTTCATCCCGATGATGATGCCGCACGGATTCTCGGTGAAGAGTGTGGAAAGACCGAAATGTGGTATATTATTGATGCCGAACCCGATTCGTATATTTATTTCGGCATTAAGGATGAGTATTCGGAGGATGAAGTGAAGACTGCGATCCTCTCCGGCGGCGATCCTACTCTATATCTCAACAAGGTGCCTGTCAAGGCGGGCGAGTGCTACTTTATTGCGGGGGGAACGCCTCACGCGATAGGTGGCGGCATATATATTTGCGAAATTCAGCAAAATTGCGATACTACTTACCGCATATACGATTACGGAAGACCGCGCGAGCTTCACCTCGAGCAAGCCGCTGTTTCGCTCAAAAAACTTCCGCCGCGTAATTTCACAAATGACAACGTGCTTGCGCAGTGCGAGTATTTCAGATCCGAGCTTATAAAGGTTGATGGCGAAATGACCTTTGATGCCGATTATGATAAATTTATCTCCTTGACCGTGGTAAGCGGAAAGGGAAGTATTTCTCTCGGTGAAGCTGAATATGCATTTGAGGAAAGAGATTCGATCTTCATTCCTGCGGGAGAAGAGAAGTATCTCCTTCGCGGAAATGCAGAGATAATCAAAACTACCGTATAAAACAAAAAACCGATGCGATAACGCATCGGTTTTTTGCACAGCTAGGATTTTCGGATGTGCAAATGTTATGTGGGATTAAATTACTTAATCTCAACGGTAGCGCCAGCCTCGGTAAGAGCAGCCTTGATGGACTCAGCTTCTTCCTTAGCAACGCCTTCCTTAAGGGTCTTGGGAGCGCCCTCAACGAGCTCCTTAGCTTCCTTAAGTCCGAGACCGGTGATCTCACGAACTGCCTTGATAACGCCAAGCTTGTTAGCGCCGAAGGATGCGAGAACTACGTCGAACTCGGTCTTCTCTTCAACTGCTGCTGCAGCGGGAGCTGCACCTGCAGCTGCACCTGCGGAAACGTTAGCAGCGGATACGCCGAACTCTTCCTCACATGCAGATACGAGCTCGGAGAGCTCAAGAACGGTAAGTGTCTTGATGGATTCAAGGATAGCGGTAATCTTTTCGTTTGCCATTTTAAATGACCTCCTGGAATATTTAAATGTTATGCCGCGAGAGCTTTACGCCTCTGCGGGAGCTTCTGCAGCCTCAGCGGGCTGCTCGTCCTTCTTGGCAACCTGGTCAAGAACATAGACGAATTTGGTAAGGGGAGACTGGATGCAAGCGAGCAACTGTGCAATGAGAGTTTCCTTCGAAGGAATGGTAGCAAGTCTTTCAACTGCTGCGGCGTCGATAACTTCGCCGTCACAGTAACCTGCAAGGAGAGTGAAGGACTCGATCTTGTCAGCATACTGCTTGAGGATCTTAGCGGGAGCTACTGCATCTTCGGGGCTGACTGCGATAGCGGTCATACCGGAGAGATACTGCTTGATATCACCGTAGCCGCACTCTTCGCATGCTCTGCCGGTGAGGGTGTTCTTAACTACCTGATAGGAAACGCCTGCTTCGCGGAGTTCCTTACGGAGCTTAGTATCGTCCTCAACGGTGATTCCCTGGTAGTTAACAACTACACCGGAAACCGAGTTGCGAATCTTCTCGGAAAGCTCGGAGACAACCTGCTGCTTCTGCTCAAGTATAGCTTTGCTGGGCATGTGTTTAACCTCCTAATGGTTTGTGTTCGTAAAAAAATATCCTTACTCCCGAAATGCGCGCGCACAGAGAGAAAGGACACAAATAAAACTATTTGATTCTTCCTCGGCAGGGTGGCGGACGCTTTTACGGGAACCTGCTGTCTTTGGATAACGGGATATATTATACCACAAGTGATTGGTTTTGTCAATACCTTTTTGAAAAAAAGTTGAGTTTTTTTCAAAAAAATATTATAAACAAAAAAGCAGAGGAATTATGCTATTTGAGTCGCTGTTGTTTACATCAGGTTCATAATTGAGGTGTATAATTATCTAAATACTGTTTGAAAGGCATTGAAATGACAAAAAACATCTTTGATCGCTCCGAGGGGGCGGCAATTAATAATATG
>JAFOEU010000086.1 GCA_017387685.1 Clostridia bacterium | reverse complement strand
TACTACGATAAACGCGCGGCGGCTCTTGAATCCTTGATCTCGCAGTACAAGGGCTACCCCGCGGGCGCGATCTCCGCGGCAGCAGCCAAGCACGGAGTTTGCCCCTACGAGCTTTCGCTCGATCTCTCGGAATATTGCGATATCATAATCTGTGATTATAACTACGCCTTCGATCCCGCCGTTCGCCTCCGCCGATATTTTGCGGACGATGCGTATTGCGGCGGTAAGAACGTCTTTTTGATCGACGAGGCACACAATCTGCCCGAGCGCGCGAGGGATATCTTTTCCGCAACGCTGACAAGGGAGGATATCGACCGCCTGCGCCCCGCTGTCCAGGGGGATAATCTGCTTTGCTCCGCGCTCGATGCGCTTGATAAGGCTATCTGCCGCGCGGGTGATCTCTGCGAGGAGAATATGACCGACCGTGACGGCGTGCGGTGCGGTTACTATTTTAATCTCAATCCGCTTCCCGAACTCGATGATGCGGTAGCGCGTGCGCTTGAACGTACGGAATTATTCTACTTCACCCACCGAACCGATACCCCGCTTGCGAGCGCGGCATCGCGTTTTCGCGGTATCTGCAAAAAATGGCAGAACGCGGCAGATAATTTCGATGAAAGATACCGTACCTACATCGAAAAGATCGGTGACGAGGTCTCGCTCAAGCTCTACTGCCTCGATCCTTCCGCAAGGCTCGACGAGGCACTCACCGAGGCGCATTCGTCGGTATTCTTCTCGGCGACTCTTACTCCTGCCGATTACTTTTCCGATATTCTCGGCGGAGGAAAGGACAGCCGTTCGATATCACTCCCCTCGCCGTTTCCCCGCAAAAATCTCGGTCTGATCGCGCTCACGTCGGTCAGCACGCGGTTTGAGGACAGGGATAAGTCCTATAAAAAGATCGCGGGGGCGATCGCGGCGACGGTCGCGGCGAAACGAGGAAACTATATCGTATATTTTCCCTCCTATAAATATATGCAGAGCGTTGTCGATATATTTTGCGAGCGTTACCCGAAGGTTGCGGTTTCGATACAGCGAAGCGGTATGACGCGGCAGGAGAGGGAAGAGTTCCTTTCGTTTTTTGAGGATGACGTCGGTAAACTGCGAGTCGGCTTCTGCGTTCTCGGCGGTAGCTTTTCGGAGGGCGTTGACCTTCCGGGCCGCCGATTGATCGGTACCGTTATCGTCGGCGTCGGACTCCCCGGACTTTCGGCGGAGCGAAATATCATCCGCGATTATTTCGAAAACCGCGCCGAATGCGGATACGATTATTCTTATACCTATCCCGGTATGAATTCGATCCTGCAGGCGGCGGGAAGAGTCATTCGTCGCCCCGAGGACAGAGGTGTCGTTGTGCTTGTTGATGACCGATACGCGGGCGAAAAATACCGCGCACTCTATCCGCCTCATTGGGAAGGTATGAAATTTGCAGCCGATATCCCCGAATTGCAAACCGAACTTGCTGATTTTTGGACAAAAATTGCGTCCGATGAATAAATTAAAAAATAATATTTGCGATTTTTAAAATAATACTTGCAAAATGCGAGCTTTTGTGGTATAATATTAGCTATACGAAAGTTAAATTCTGCAATTTTTCACCGAAAAATTGCACTTTTGAAAAGGCAAGCCGCATTTTGCCTATACAAGGAAGGAAACCATCATGGAAAGAACCACAATTAAAGAAATTTTTGCGGCGCCCGAAAAATTTGCCGACTGCGAGATCACAGTCGCAGGTTGGGCAAGAACGATCCGTTCGAGCAACGTATTCGGCTTCATCGAGCTGAACGACGGCTCTTATTTCTCAAATCTTCAGATCGTTGTTGAGAGCGAGAAGCTCGATAACTACAAGGAGATCGTTAAGCAGAACGTAGGCGCATCCTTCGTTTGCAAGGGTATTCTCGTGCTCACTCCCGAGGCTCCCCAGCCCTTCGAGCTCAAGGCGACCGAGATCGCGCTTGAGGGCGCATCCGCTCCCGATTTCCCGCTTCAGAAGAAGCGTCATTCGCTCGAGTACCTCCGTACCATCGCGCATCTTCGTCCCCGTGCAAACACCTTCAACGCAGTTTTCCGCGTTCGTTCGGTAGTTGCTTATGCTATTCACAGCTTCTTCTTTGAGAGAGGCTTCGTTTACGTTCATACTCCTCTTATCACCGGCTCCGACTGTGAGGGCGCGGGCGAGATGTTCCAGGTGACCACTCTCGACCTTGCAAATCCCCCCAAGACCGAGGACGGCGAGGTTGACTACTCGCAGGATTTCTTCGGCAAGAAGACCGGACTTACCGTTTCGGGACAGCTCAACGTTGAGACCTTCGCGATGGCTTTTGCTAACGTATATACCTTCGGTCCCACCTTCAGAGCAGAGAAGTCCTACACTCAGCGCCACGCGGCAGAGTTCTGGATGGTCGAGCCCGAGATGGCGTTCGCTGATCTTAACGATTATATGGACACCGCAGAGGCGATGGTCAAGTATATCGTCAAGTTCGTTATGGAAAAGTGCCCCGCAGAGCTTGAATTCTTCAACAAGTTCATCGACAAGGGCCTTATCGAGAGACTTCAGAACCTCGTTGAGAACGATTTCGGACGCATCACCTATACCGATGCCGTTAAGCTCCTTGAGGAGAGCGGCGTGAAGTTTGACTACCCCGTTAAGTGGGGCATCGACCTTCAGACCGAGCACGAGAGATACCTCACCGAGCAGGTATTCAAGAAGCCCGTATTCGTTACCGACTATCCCAAGGATATCAAGGCGTTCTATATGCGTCAGAACGACGACGGTAAGACCGTCGCGGCTGCGGATATGCTCGTTCCCGGCGTTGGAGAGCTCATTGGCGGTTCTCAGCGTGAGGAAAGACTCGACAAGCTCGAGGAAGCGATCACACGCTTCGGACTCAATCCCG
The DNA here is from genome assembly GCA_017387685.1 of Clostridia bacterium. GTDB lineage: Bacteria > Bacillota > Clostridia > Oscillospirales > CAG-272 > CAG-390. Next base: position 7,663 of record JAFOEU010000086.1, on the reverse strand, counting down.
CAGATTACTCCTGGTACTGCGACCTTCGCCGTTACGGCGGAACAAAGCACGCGGGCTACGGTCTCGGCTTTGAGCGTATGATCATGTACGTTACCGGCGTTTCCAACATCCGTGACGTTGAGGCGTTCCCCAGAACCACAGGTAACGCAGATTTCTAATAAAAGTAAGCCGCAAACGGCTTACCGACCGCATTTTACTATCAGAAAGGAAGCCGCTATGCTTTACTCCGAAATGTCTACTGCAGAGCTTGAAGCCCTTGGCTCGAGCTACCTTGAACAATATAAAAAGATCTGTGCAGAGGGTAATCATCTTGACCTCTCGCGCGGAAAGCCCGGACGCGCGCAGCTCAATATGATGCAGGGAATGCTCTATTGCATCCACTCTTCCGCTGATTGCCGTTCCGCAGACGGATTTGATTACCGTAACTACGGTCTTCTCGACGGTGTACCTGAGGCGAAGAAGCTCTTTGCCGACCTCCTCGGCATCCCCGAGTCGCATATCATCGTTGCGGGTAACTCCTCGCTCAATATTATGTATGACACTATGGTGCGCTGTATGCTTTATGGCGTTGCCGGTGTCAAGAAGCCTTGGGCTAAGCTTGATAAGGTAAAATTCCTCTGTCCCGCGCCCGGTTATGACCGTCATTTCGCTATTTGCCAGTCCCTTGGCATCGAGATGATCTCGGTACCGCTTCACGAGGACGGACCCGATATGGATATGGTTGAAAAGCTCGTATCTGAGGATGAGTCCATCAAGGGTATCTGGTGCTGCCCGAAGTATTCGAACCCCGATGGTGTAACCTATTCCGACGATGTAGTCCGCCGCTTCGCAAACCTCAAGCCCGCTGCCCCCGATTTCAGAATCTTCTGGGATAATGCATACGCTGTTCACGATCTTTACGACGACGGCGACGTGCTTCTCGATATCTTCGAGGAGTGCCGCAAGACGGGCAATGAGGATATGGTTTATTATTTCGCATCGACCTCGAAGATCACCTTCCCCGGCTCGGGTGTGGCTATCTTTGCGGCTTCGGAGCACAACCTTGAATTTATCAAGCCCATTATGAACGTTCAGACCATTGGTTTCGACAAGATCAACCAGATCCGTCACGTTCGTTATTTCGACGGAAATGCAGACAATATCCGCAGCCATATGCGCGACCTCGCGGAGATCATCCGTCCCAAGTTCAAGATAGTTATCTCGGCGCTCGAGAGAGATCTTGCGGGCACGGGTATTGCGCATTGGAAGAACCCCAAGGGCGGCTACTTCATCAGCCTTTACCTTAAGGAAGGCACCGCAAAAAGAACCTACGATCTCTGCCTCGGAGCAGGCGTACATCTCACCACCGCGGGTGCGACCTATCCTTATGGCGTAGACCCCCACGATTCCAATATCCGCATAGCTCCCACCTACCCCTCGAACGACGACCTCGAGATCACGATGGATATTCTCACCCTCTGCGCAAGACTCGCAGCGATCGAGAAGCTCCTCGGCAAGAAGCTTTGCGAATAAATAACAAAAAGACCGCCGAGGGCGGTCTTTTTGTCAGGTAAAAGGTAAAAGGTAAAAGGTAAAAGGTGAGGTGACTTTTCTCGCTTTGCTCGAAAAGTATATTATTAAAATAAAAAGCTGTTGACAAAATCGTGCTTTTATGTTATAATAATAACGGAGAGCACCGATGACGGTTGCTTCCAATTATAAGTTATGTAGAAATAACCGCAAAGTTGGTAGCTGGGCGGTTATTTCTTTTTATATAAGTCGTTGATGTAAGCTAAAATAAGGAAAATAACCGTAATTATTTTCAACACTTCATCGAGTGTAAACTCCATCCGCAACACCTCCCCTCATCGGGAAGGCAAAAGAAATATTTATGCGTTCCCGTTGATGGGAAACAACCGCCACCGTTTTGGTGTTCTCCGAGTATCCGAGGATACTGCAATTATTATAGCATATTGCTCTGAAAAAGTCAAGACAAATGGTGTCTTGTGCGAAAATTCTCGCTTTATGTCGTGGATTTTGACGTCAAAAAGTTGTATAATCATCTCAAAAGGAGGGATTCGAAATGAATCAGCAAAAGATCGGAAAGCTACTGCGTGAGCTTCGCAAAGAAAAGGGAATGACTCAGGAACAGCTCGCGGAGCACTTTCATGTTTCTTCAAGAACGGTATCCCGATGGGAAACGGGAAATAATATGCCTGATTTGTCCCTTTTGATCGAGCTCGCGGATTTTTATGACGTTGATATCCGCGAAATAATTGACGGTGAGAGGAGAACCGTAAAGATGGATAATGAAACCAAAGAAACCCTTAAAAAAGCGGCGGAGTATGCCGAAGAAGAGAGTAAACACAGAAAAGAAAGAATACGCCACTTTGTGACCTTTTCAGCATTTGGATTTTGGTTGGCACTTTTACTTTTTAGAGATACTGACAAGGGAATGCTTAACGGACTTGTGCCGCCCGAAATTTGCGCGATTATTATGGATTTCGCTTGCGGATTTATGATTGCAGCTTTGAGTATTTACGCCTTGCAGTGTCTCGGCGTGCTTGAAAAGATTTATAAGTGGAAAACCTCAAAGTTCAAAAAAGCAAAATAATATCAAAGCCCGACGGAGTTATTCGGCGGGCTTTAATATTGACTAAAAAGAGAAAAAATGATATAATTATTATATATAATATTTAATGTTTCAAATAAAGATGGTCAAGATGAAAAAAACACAAAGAAACTCAAACCCCTATCCCCACAGCGATTCGAACAAGCGCTACCAAACGTATGAATACTATATGCGCAAGAAATTCGGCGGCAGAGTTGCGAAGATACCGCTCGATGCGGGACTTTCTTGCCCGAATATCGACGCGGGCGCGGGATGTATTTATTGCTCGGGGCGCGGAAGCGGCGATAGCGTGCCGATGGGACTTTCGCTCCGTGAGCAATATGACGAGGGAAGGGCAAAGCTTTCGTCAAAATGGTCGACGGAGAAGTGCATAGCCTACTTGCAGGCGCACACCAATACCTACGCGCCCGTGAATGTTCTCAGGGGCATTTACGAGGAGATACTGACGTTCCCGAACCTCTGCGGCATAAGCATCGCCACACGCGCAGATTGCCTTGGTGAGGATGTTTGCATGCTTCTGCGCGAGATCTCGGAAAGAATACCTCTGACGGTCGAGCTCGGACTTCAAAGCTCGTCGGATACCACCGCTCGGCGTATATGCAGAGGTCACACAATGGCGGATTTTGAGGATGGATACGACCGTCTGCGCCAACTTGTTCCAAAGGCGGAGGTCTGCGTTCACATAATCTTCGGTCTGCCGGGCGAGAGTGACGAAGATATGATGAATACTGTCAAAAAGGTTGCAGAGCTTGCGCCGGAGCAGGTCAAGATACATCTGCTTCACGTCATAAAAGATACCCCGCTCGGCGACGAATATTTGCGAGGCGAGTATATCCCGCTTGAAAGAGATAGATATATTTCACTCGTGGTAGATGCGCTCAAGCTCCTTCCGCCCGATACAGTTATCTGCCGCCTGACGGGCGACGGTATCGCCGAGGATCTTCTCGCTCCCGAATACAGCAAAAGAAAAATAGCTATACTTAATGATATAGACAAGCTGATGTTCGCAACGGGGGCAACTCAGGGTTGTAATTACAAAAAGATTTAGGCAATTATTATTGAAATTTGCAAACAGGTGTTGACAAAGCGACAATTTTGTTATACAATAATAGTGGATTAAAATTTCCAAAATGCATCGGCGTTCACCGATGACGAAACCGTATGTTTCCGTGGGGGTCCCGCGGGGACACACATCAAAAGGAGGAGCATAAAATGCTTAACAAAAACAAAAACAATGACATCCACGGCCTGATCATGGATCAGCTTGCTGATGTCGAGAACACCCTTGTTGCTCTTGAGGGCTTCATTGCTGCCGCAACCGCTGAAGGCGCAACCGTTGAGCCTCTCCGCGCGCTCTGCAAGACCGTTCGCGAGAAGGAGCACATCGCTGACGTATCTCTCCGCACCATGATCGAAGGACTTGACGGTCCCTTCCTTCCTTCCACCCGTTCTGACCTCATCTCTATCGCAACCAGCTGTGACAAGATCGCAAATAAGTGCGAGGACGTTGCAAAGCTTATGGTTTACCAGAGATTCTTCTTCCCCGCAGATTGCAACGCATCCATCCTTGAGATCGTTGACATCACCAAAAAGCAGTTTGAGCTTCTCAAGAGCGCAGTAAGCCAGCTCTTCGGCAAGTTCAACACCCTCCTCAAGAACCACGCTATCCTCGACGATATCCGCGGTCTTGAGTCTCAGGTCGACTCGGTTGAGGAAACCGTATATCAGCAGATCTTCGATATGGAGAGCCTTGCTCTCTCTCAGAAGCTCCAGGCTGTAAGCTTCCTCGACATCATCTGCGATATCTCCGATATCATCGAGAACATCGCAGACCAGATCCAGATCATGCTGATCAACAGAGTAGTCTGAGCGAGGGGTTAAAGTAAGGAAAAATGATATATTTGTTGCTTTTCGCCGGCCTTTTCATGGGCTGGTCGCTCGGAACGAATGACGCTGCCAACGCTTTCGGTACGGCAGTGGCAACAAGAGTTGTAAAATACAGAACTTCTATTATTATTATCGCAACTATGGTCGTCCTCGGCTCTATTATTCAGGGTGCGGACGATATCGACAAGCTCTCCAGTATCTCGACCAACAACGAGGTTTCCGCAGACGTTCAGGATATGGAAAACATCGGCGTTGAGTTCGAGAAGGACGCTGATGGTAACTATGTTCTTGACAAAGACGGTCACTACGTCATCAAGTCACAGGACAATGTTGACAAGGCTGCGCTCAAGACTCTCCGCAATAAGTCCGCTTTCAAGGCTGCCATCATCTTTATCTGCGCGGCTCTGACGGTATTTATTATGAGTTACCTCAAGTTCCCCGTTTCTGCAAACCAGGCGGTTACGGGTGCTATCATCGGTTGGGGTCTCTTCCACGCTGACTATTCGAATCCCGAAGTACTCAGCACCAACCTTGCCGAGATCGGTAAGTTTGCAAGCACATGGCTGCTCAATCCTCTCGGCGCGGCGGTTATATCCTTTGTTATCGTATTCATCTTCAAGAAGTTCTTCGAGGCAAAGGTAGAGTCGCTCAAGAGCTATGATAAGGTAATCAAGATCGGTTATATCGTTGCGGGTGCGTATTCCGCGTACACCATCGGTATCAACTCCTCTGCATCTGTTACCGCTTTCTACTATGATAGCTTCGGCGTAGGCGCGAACATTCTTACCAACGCTAGTTTCACCGCTATTCTCGGCGGTGTTGCTATCGCAGTCGGTGTTCTTACCTACTCCAAGAAGGTTATGATGACCGTTGGCGGTTCGATCGCTAACATCAGCCAGATCGACGGATTCCTCGTAATCCTCTCGAGCGCACTTGCTATCACAGTTATGAAGATCCTCCTCGGTATCCCCGTTTCGACCTCTCAGGCGGTCGTCGGTGCCGTTATCGGTGCAGGTCTTGTTAAGGGTCCCAAGAACGTAAACTTCAAGGTTCTCGGCAAGATCGGTATCGCGTGGATCTCCTCTCCCACCGCGGCAGGTCTTCTGTCCTACATAATCGCTCTCTGCACTCAGAGCGTACTTTCTTAATATACAACTCTTGTTCTCAAAAATGCAGACGGTTCGAAAGAGCCGTCTGTTTTTTATCAAAAAAAGGAATTCATATAAATCCGAATGCGGTAAACAATATTAGCAGAGAACGCAAGACGGCGGCGCGAAGTAAGGCGAAGCACCGACTTATGCACTGCGCGGATTGCGGGCTCAATTGATATAGATTCCGCATTCGCGCGCATATCGGAGGCAAGCGCCGCCGAGTCTTCGCGAGCGATTGCACCCAAAAAAGAGATTAATGCTATAAGCATAAGGAGAATTTCAAAATGGCTAACAAGAACGCAAAGAAGGCACTCGAGCAGTTTAAGAACGAGGCAGCAAACGAAGTAGGCGTAACCCTCAATCAGGGCTATAACGGCGACCTCACCTCCCGTCAGGCAGGCTCCATCGGCGGTCAGATGGTAAACAATATGAACCCCGTACGAACTATGAAATTTGAACGTCACAACCGCATATCGCAAGGACACTAGATAACCGTCAAATACGCGTTTTCCCTTACGGTGTAAGGCTTTGATGAAATAAAACGTACGGAGGAACAAACCAAATGAAAGAAGCAAAGACCATTTACGAACAGCTCGGAGGTACATACCGCGAGGAAAACGGCAACCTCGTTCCCGACGTGGAACTACCTGAACAGAAGCCAATCGGCAAATACGGAAAGATGCACCTTGATTATCTCAAGCAGCACCGTCGCGGAAGGTACTCCGCCTTGCTCGGTGAAGGACGGCTCAATGCCTACCTTGCCGACGTGGACGAACAGGCACACGAAATGCTGACCTCTCTGACAGTTGAGCTTGCCAAGACTCAAGGCATCGACGAACACCTCAAGGCGACCGACCAAATGCGGTGGATGCAGATGATGAACAACGTTCGTAGCTCTGCCGAAGAAACCGTAATGCGTGAACTGATACTCGCATAAATCGAAAGCAAGGGGTGTTCCCAAGCGGTTCATCCCTTGCTTTTATAAATTTTTTATGAAAGTTTTGATTTTGCTGTTGAATTTTACGAAGAATTAGTGTATAATAAATACAGCAGAAACAAAGAAGGAGGAAAGCGCGAACATAAAGTTCTGTCGAATTTGATGTTTCGCATGTTCGCGCCCGAATTTGCTAACGCAAATTCCCATAGTGAAAGGAGAACCTATATGCCAAACATTAAGCCCGTATCAGATCTGCGCAACTATAACGAGGTACTGCGCGATATCGCCGTTGGCGAACCCGTATTCCTCACCAAAAACGGTCGCGGCAGATACGCCATCGTCGATATGGAGGAATTTGAAAAGACTCAGGCAACGCTCAAGCTGATGAGCGAACTTGCCAAAGGTGAAGCTTCTGCTAAAGAAAAAGGATACATTGATATCTCGGAGGTCGAAGCGCTTCTGGGGGTAAGCAATGGCTAAAATCAATTTCACACCCGATGCCCTTGAGGATATGAAGGAGATCAAAGCGTATATCACCGACGAGCTGTGCAGCGAGCAATCGGCAATCAATACGATTGAAAAGATTATGAAGCGCATACGTCAACTTTCGGATTTCCCCGAAATCGGTGCGCCGCTTTCCTCTATCATCAGCCTTGAAGTGCCTTACCGCTTTCTTGTATGCGGCAACTACACCGCATTTTACAAGGTCGAGGGCGACGAGGTTCACATCATCCGTGTACTCTATGGTAGACGGAACTTTATGCAGATACTTTTCGGAAGGTCATACGATGAATAACATGAGATCGCTACCCTGCGGGGTGGCGATTTACTTTTACTCTTTGACCATCGTACCAAAGCAGAAAAGAGCGACCGAGAAACCGATGGAAACCACGGTCGAATCGGTTGATATCGTCCCTGCCAAGTTGCATACACATACGCCAATCATCGCACCCGTAGCAAGTATTCGAACAAATTCTTTGCGAACGGTGGAGAAAAAAGTAGTTTTTGCCACACATTCCGCTTCTTCTACCTTTATGGGTGTTTCGACCGGTAAACCGAGCAGGTCGACCAACTGTG
>JAFOEU010000085.1 GCA_017387685.1 Clostridia bacterium | reverse complement strand
GACAAAACAGCTCGGTTCAAACGAGGATAAATTTGCAAGCCTCGGTGTAGCGACAAGAGATGTCAACGGAAACTTCAGGTCAACAAGCGATATTTTCTTTGATACCGTCACGGCGTTGGGAAAGATTCAAAACGAGACCGAGCGTGACACGGTCGCAATGGACATCTTCGGAAAATCGGCGAACGAGCTGGCGGGTGTTATTGACGATGGCGGTGCGGCATTAAAGGCGTTCGGCAAAGAAGCGGAAGATGCCGGACTCATAATGAGCGGGGACACGCTTGACAGCCTGAACCAAGTCAATGACGAGATAGACAAACTCAAAGCACAAGCGGTGGCGACTCTTGCACAGGCGGGAGCAAAAGCTCTCGAAGCATTACAGCCTGTTCTTGAAAAGGTGGCCAATGCAATCGCAAAGGTTCTTGAATTTATTTCAAACCTCTCTCCTGAAGCGATGAAGATAATAGTTATCGTTCTCGCCGTGATTGCGGCGATATCTCCTTTGATGTCGTTAATATCTGGACTTACACAGGCATTCTCGCTTCTCGCTTCTCCTGTCGGCATCGTCATAGCGATTATTGCGGCTCTTATAGCGGTCGGTGTGCTTCTTTATAAGAATTGGGACAAAATAACGGCAAAAGCGACCGAGATGTGGGAAAACATCAAAGCCAAGTGGGAAGAGTTCAAGACCACAACGGCCGAGACATTTGAAACCATCAAGCAGTCGATGATAGACAAGTTTAATGCCGCAAAAGAGTCAGTTCTCAATATCTTTGAAAGCATAAAGAGCGGGATCCAAGAGAAAATTGATGCGGCAAAGGACTTTGTTCACAATGCGATTGAGAAGATTAAAGGCTTTTTCAACTTCCATTGGAGCCTTCCGAAACTGGCCTTGCCTCATTTGTCCATATCCGGCACATTCTCACTCCGACCGCCTCAAGTGCCTCGCTTTTCGATTGCGTGGTACAAGAAGGCGTATGAACAGCCGTATTTGTTTGACAGACCGACCGTTGTCGGCGGCTTGGGATTCGGTGACGGGAACGGAGCCGAGATGGTTTACGGCCGTGACAACTTGATGAGAGACATCCGGGATGCGATGATTTCTGCCGATACAAACAATCCGATATATATAACAGTTCAGTCCGTACTTGACGGAAAAGTAATCGGGCAGAGCGTGACAAAATACCAGAGAGCGGCCGCAAGGGCGGCGGGGTGATGAGATGTTAGATTACACATTGACGATAAACGGCGTTAATTTCACCTCGATGGTCGAGCGGGACAGCTACCAGACGGACACAGTCCCGATATACACCGAAAGAATCACAACGATGGACGGTGTTGACCATGTGGCTCTGCTCCGCAACAAAAGCACTCTGACTTTCGAGTTTAATCCGCAGACGACAGCACAAACGAAAACCGCCTGTGATGCTTTGCTCTCACAGCCGTGTACGGTTTACTTCTTCAATATACAGTCAAACGCATACGAGACCGCAGAGATGACCATAGACGGGCAATCAGCTCAATACTTGAGCAGATGCTTGTCCCGTGGTCTCCATTGGAATCAGATGCAGTCCATCACGCTCACGGAGCTTTAAAATGCAGATACCATTCACTCTTCTGCTCCAAAGCGATTACGGAGAGCCGTGTGACTGCGTTCTGACCGCCCTGACGGCTTGTATTTCGGAGCGGATATATAAACCGCCCGAAGTCGTTTACGACTGTGTAGAGGCCGTGGCGAGGCGATACGGGTACGATGGCAAGCGGAGAGGTGTTTATACCGTAGCGATCAAACCGATATGGGAAGAGGCTTTTAAACGGCTCACAGGGCTTGAACGCAAAGTGCGGTATCGTTTCCTTAAAGGCATCGGATGGAACTTCGGAACGGTTGCGGAGCAGATTATGCGGGAAAATCCCGTTGTTCTGTCTGTAGGCCGTGCGGGGAAATATAAAAACCACGCCGTGACCGTCATCGGCTTTGAAGGATCTGATTTTATCATAGCCGATAATTGGTCACGGTATCCGCAGAGACTCGCATACAGCGATATCGATATTGGAGCAACGATAAATTATATGGGGTAGCTTATGCAAAGTGTAAGCAATCTTTACAATACAATAATCTCCGGCAAGCATTGGTTCGAGACGGGCGTATGCTTCGGTGATGTAACGGACTCGCTTCTGATAGACGAGGAAGATGATGTAATACTCTTCGGAACAGGTAATAATGCGACAGGCATACTGCTCGGAGCGGACACAAGCGACCTTTATATTGACTATGGCGAGAATGTCTTGACAAGCATAAAGACAACGCAAGGCATCATCAAGGACAACAAACCGCAAGTCGGGTGTGCCATAGCATCTGAAATAGACTTGTCTATGCTCAAGCCTGTCACGAACATACCGAGAATGAGCAAAATCCGTGTATATGTCAGGGCTTGCAACGAGACACAGACGAGCGAATGGATTTCCAAGGGCGTGTTCTTCATTGACACACGAAGCACGGATAAAGCGACCAATGTCCTGACCATTCACGGCTATGACTCAATGCTCAAGACAGAGCAGATTTAT
>JAFOEU010000084.1 GCA_017387685.1 Clostridia bacterium | reverse complement strand
CCTTTGAGTTCGTGTTTTCTCAAAATCTTTGACTGACTTCCTCGCACAAACCTTATTTAACAACTCCGATTTTCATCAGAGTCAAGCTTGTACTTATTAGTCTGTTGTTCAATTTTCAATGACCTCGCTGACCGCTTTGCTCACCGCTTTGCGTTGTGCTCTGCGCGACAGCTTGTATATTATACCACTTTCGTCCCGCTTTGTCAAGACTTTTTTTAAAGTTTTTTTCAGTTTTTTGAGGTTTGTTCGTTAAGTTGCATATTGCATAATTTTGTCGGTTACGTTTTGTGCATATTGATCATATCATCCGTTCGATTTCAGTATTTATCAAACCCACGTTCCTTTTTACTATACATATCTCAATCAACCGTGGCAAAAATTTATTTTAAAATGGGACGATCAAAGCCTATTTTATATTGAAAGGACTTCGCTTTTGTGATATAATATAAGTAGATATTTATAGTTGCAATTCTGCGCATGGAGATATAATATGAAACTAAATTTCTTAAATCAATTTGATTTTTTTGCAGGAGTTCCCGATTCATTGTTAAGACCTCTCTGCGATTGGCTTATCACCGAATACGGCATTTCAAAAAAACATATCGTTGCCGCAAACGAAGGAAATGCCTTGGCTCTTGCGGCAGGCTATCACCTTGCTACCGGCAAGATCCCCGTGGTCTATATGCAAAACAGCGGAATCGGAAATATCATCAATCCGCTCACTTCGCTTATGAATGATAAGGTCTACGCCATTCCTTGCGTCTTCATAGTCGGATGGCGCGGTGAGCCGGGCGTTCACGACGAGCCGCAGCATATTTATCAAGGCGAAGTCACCGTTAAGCTCCTTGAGGACATGGATGTCCGCACCTTTATTATCGGCAAGGAAACGTCTGAGGATGAAGTGCTCCGTCAGCTTGAAGACTGGAAACCGCTTTTAAGCGCAGGCAAGCAGGTTGCTTTTGTTGTAAAAAAAGGAGCTCTTGAATTTGACGGAAAAGCCAAATATTCCAATGACTCCGTTATGATCCGAGAGGAAATAATCCGCCATATCACGGCACGCTCGGGCTCCGACCCGATAATATCCACCACCGGCAAGGCATCAAGGGAGCTTTTTGAGATCCGCGAGGCAAACGGCGATGGGCACGGCTGCGATTTTCTGACGGTCGGATCAATGGGGCACAGCTCCTCGATCGCACTTGAAATTGCACTTCAAAAGCCCGAAAGAAAAATTTGGTGCATCGATGGCGACGGAGCGCTGCTGATGCACATGGGCGCTATGGCTTTAATAGGTTCAAATAAACCGAAAAATCTCGTTCACGTTGTCATCAACAACGGTGCTCACGAAACCGTCGGCGGTATGCCCACGGTCGCATCGGACATTGACGTTACTGCGATCGCGCGGGCGTGCGGTTATCCGAACGCCGTAAGTGTTTCCGATTACGACTCGCTTGACCGTGAGCTTGAAGTCGCAAAAGATCGCTGTGAGCTTTCGCTGATCGAGGTAAAATGCTCGATCGGTGCGCGCGCCGACCTCGGAAGGCCCACCACAACAGCGATTGAAAACAAGATGGAATTTATGAAACATTTGAGGTAATAAAATGGAACAGTTATTCAAAAGTATTTTAGAGCAAGACCGTGCACCGATCGTTGTCTGCGATATGGAGTCAACCGTTGTATATATGAATCCCTCGGCAATAGCGCGGTATAAGCGCGATTTGACGGGCAGAAGCATAAAAGCCTGTCACCCCGCCGCCGCAAACGCCCGGATCGACCAAGTACTCGAATGGTTCAAAAAGAGCCGCGAGAACAACATCGTTTATACCTTCCGCAACGACGAGGAAAACAAGGACGTTTACATGGTCGCTCTCCGCGATTCCGATGGTGCGCTAATAGGTTATTACGAAAAGCACGAATACAGAAACCGCGAAACTGCGAAGCTTTACGATATTTAACCCGCTTGTCTTTTCTTCATTCTCTGCCAGCTTATGAATCCGTAGATATCGTTAAACAGAAACGCCACGAAGCAAGCGATAACGGAAATATACTGTCTGTCCGCAAAGCTCGCAAGGCTCCATAAAACAATGAGAACAACGTCATTGAACGCGTAAGCCAGGGCGTAATACGGGCTTCGGCGAAACGTAAGATACGCAGCGAGAAAGCTCGTGCTGACGGAAAACGTGCTCGGCAGAAGATTTGACGTGCCAAAGTACTTTAAAATGAAGTAAAAAGCAACCGTCACGGGAATTGCGGCTATACACATCAGCACCGTCTCTGCTCTGCTTATGCGGTTCACCTTCACCTCGGAGCCGTCGCCATAGGGATTGCGCAACCAGGATATCAGCGCAAAGACCGCCATCGGCATAGTCATTCCGAGGTACGTAATCATTTCTCCGTAATAGGAAAAGGTGTACGAAATAATGCCGTAGAGCAGACTGAATGCTATCATAAGCACGTTTCCGAAGGCGTTCCCTTTGGCAAAAAAGATGAGCGAGCTCACTCCGATGAGAGATGCCGCAAGCGACAGATAATTAGTTCTGTCAAATGCAAGAAACGATATGACGATCAGCGCGACGGATGACGCCCAGAGCGCAATCTCAAGCTTCGAAAAATAGTTAAACACCTTCTTCATCGATCCTCCAAAAAACAAAGCATCCGCGCACATCTTCAAAGACCTAACGATGTGCAAACGGATGCTTTTTGCATCTGCTACCCGGTGGCAGCTTATTTTTTATAATTATACCATAAATCGGCGGATAAGTCAACAGCTTTTATTGACATCAACAATATTGTGTGATATAATTAATTTGTAAAAATCAATTATATTCCGCGAAAGGAAAAAATATGAAACTCAATTTTGACTTCGAAAAAATAATAGGTAAGATCAAGCCAATGCACGCGGTCGGTCAGCCCCCTGTTGAAATTGGTAACAATGGTGTTGAGGACGATATGTTCCATTATCTTACCGAGGCGAATATTCCTTATTCGCGGTTGCACGATACGGGTGGGTGCTATGCGAGCAATGTTTTCGTAGATATTCCTAACCTTTTCCGTGATTTTGATGCGGACGAGAATGATCCCGAATCTTACGATTTCGCCTTCACCGACGAGCTGCTCTCCAAGATGGTTGCCGCAAAGGTCGAGCCTTATTTTCGCCTTGGTGTAACGATCGAAAATGCACATATGGTCAAGGCTTACCGCGTTTTTCCCCCCAAGGATCCCGCAAAGTGGGCGCGAATCTGCGAGCACGTTATCCGTCACTACAACGAGGGCTGGGCAAACGGTTTTCATTTCGGCATCAAGTATTGGGAAATCTGGAATGAGCCCGATAACGAAGAATCAATCGAGCTGAACAATATGTTCAAGGGCACGGCTGAGGAATATTATGAGCTTTACGCCGTAGCTTCAAAGCATCTGCGCGAGTGCTTCGGCGATAGCATCAAGATCGGCGGGTACTCAAGCACGGGACTTTACGTTGGCTATATGCAAGAAGAGGAAAAATATCGCCAGCCGCACGAGATCACCCATTGGGAGGCGCGCGCGATCTATCATACCAAGTATCTCCTCGGATTCCTCGACCGCGTCAAGCGCGACAATCTGCCCTTTGACTTTTTCTCTCATCATAGCTATATGGATGTCAAGCGTACAGAAGATATTCAGAAATACGCGGAAAAATTGCTTGCCGATGCCGGATATCCCGATATTGAGATCCATCTCAATGAATGGAACACCGATCGCACACGAGATACCCGCGGCACTACCAAGGCGTCTGCTGACGTTGCGGCAATGATGATGGCGATGCACAAAACGAAAATGTCGATGATGTGCTATTATGATGCGCGTATCGATATCAGTGTTTACGGAGGTCTGTTCAACCCGATGACCTATGAGCCTTACTGTACTTATTATTCCTTCAAAGCGTTCGGTAAGCTTTATGCAATGGAAAATCAGATTGAAGTCAGCGGCGACCTCGGCGACGGTCTTTACGCAATGGCGGCAACCAACGGACGCGAGCGCGGAATTCTCATCACCAACATCGGCGAGGAAAAGGAGATCGAGACCAACCTCGGCAGAGGATATACCGCTTATCGGATCGACGAAAAGCATTTTATGACCAAGGCACGTGTCAGCGTCAAGAAATTCAAGCTCAAGCAATACGATACGTTATATATTGAAAAGAACTTATAAGATATGGAAAGACTGCGCTCGAGAGGCGCAGTCTTTTTAATTATAATAGGAAAAAAATCTCCGCTTTATGTTGACAGAGAGTAGCTTATATGATAAAATTTTAGTATAAAATCTTTGGGAGCTTTACGATATGAAAAAATTACTTTCCGCAATCTCGCTTATCCTTTGCCTCAGCTTTTTGATAACGGCGGTACCGCTGCATGCTGAAGATAATAATATACCCGAGATGGGTTCGTTTGAAGAAATAATGTCTTCCTATTATAATCCCAACGGACGCCCTATGTCCTGCGCTCACAGAGCCATCACCTACATTGGCAACCCTATCCCCGAAAACTCGCTCGCGGCTATTCAGGATTCCATCGACCACAAGGTCGATATCGTTGAGCTCGACATTATGCGCACCAAGGACGGCGTTTACGTTCTTTGCCACGACAGCAGCATCAAGCGCACCACAACTTATTCCGGCTCGCTCAACGTGTCCGATATGACTTACGCGGAGATATGCAAGTATCCTCTGCTCCAATATACCGGCGGTTCGCGCGACGTTTACCGCGACGAAAACGGCAACACGCTCGTAATGCCTACGTTTGAGGACGCCCTCAAGCTTTGCAAAGGCAAGATAATGATCAACCTCGACAAGTTCACGGGTCAGTGGGGCAACCGAATGGAGCTTTACGAGCTTGTCAGAAAAAATGACTGCCTCGATATCGTAATGTTCAAGGGTGGATATGACAGCCAAAAGATTCAAGGCTGGCACGCGGAGATTATGAAGAAATACGGAAGAGATGCGACAATGCCGAATTTCTGCACTATGAACAGCAACAGAAATGCAGAGAGCTGGGTAAAAGAGATCAAAGCGCATTACGATGCCAAGACCGCATTTACCGTTGAGGCGGGATTCTCCGATTACACTCAAGCGCAAAGCAACCCCGCCGTGGTCGCGAAGATAAAGCAATACACCCGCGCCTTTACAAACGTTCTCTACGAATCTATCGGCGGCACTCACGGCGCAAAGCACAAGGAGAATTCCACAGGCTGGGCGGCGGTGCTTGCCCTTGGTTACAATATCATTCAAACCAATAACGCCGCAGATCTTGTGAATTATATCTACGCAAACTATTCAACACCGACAAGAGATATCAGCAAGGGGCTCGATCTTCTCTATTTTTCGGATTACAAGCATGAAGGTATAAACTACACGATCGCTATAAACGCGCCGTCTGTAAAGCTGTTCAACAAGGATTATATTTCCTTCAAAAATGTCGATTTCGGCAACGCGGACGGCAACAGTCTCGTGGCAAATATTACGGGGTCTTCGGGCAAAGGCGAGCTTGTGATCAGAAAGGAATCCCCAACGGGTGATATAATCGCCAAATTTGATCTCACTCAGATCGAGAATCAGAACGTCAGCGCTGTCGCAGAATTACAGATCTCCGATCTCGGCGTATGCGACGTTTACGTTTGTGCCGAAAATATGGGTGGAGGATTCGTTTCGGCATCAAAGCTGACCTGCACCGATCCGATGAAGGGAGAGATCGAGCGCGTGGTCGGTTTGTCATTCTTCACCAAGCCGGGAGTTGCCCCCTCTCTGCCCTCTCGAGTTTCGCTCGTCAATGAATTTGGATTCACTTATCAATCTGATGTAATCTGGTCACCTATACCCTCGGAATGCTATTCAGAAAATCTCACGCGCTTTACCGTCCCCGGAATACTTAAAACAAACTGTCAGACGGTATACGCAACCGTTACCGTAATTGATCTCGATATGACGGGCGCGGCTCTATGGTTTGATTCGCTCGGCGAAAAGAAGCTCGGCGAATCGGGAGAGGTACTTGAATGGTATGACAGTGTAAGCTCCATCCCCGCAACCGCAGAAAGTAAAACAGCACCTACCTATCAGGATGGCTCTGTACGCTTTGACGGCAACGGTGACCATATGGTCTACAACCACAGCCTTTCGGACAAGAGCAATATCTCGATAATGATCAATGCCAAGACGGATAAAAAATCTACCGACTACCTCGGCGACTACAAGATCAATAACTCCGCAAGGTACACTCTGCTCCACTATCCCGAATCGGGGAACTGGGGAAGCGTTTATTTCACCGCATTCAAAAACGGCATCGTCTGCCGCTTCGGCTCGGGTACAAACAATAACAGAGGCATTTATTACACCGCCCGAAATATCGAGGGATGGTCAACCGTCTCGGCGATCAAGAACGGAACATCCGAAAAGCTCTATCTCGGCTCGGAGATGATTTACGACAGAAGCGCGGACAGAGCAAATCTTTATCAAGTGGGCACACCCGGCAAGTCGATCGTCGCAACCCACGAATACGCCTACATCGGACTCGGCATCCAAAGCTCGACTAACTATTATTACAGCGGCGAGGTCGGAGATATCGTCATCTTTGAAAGAACATTGACCGATGCAGAGATCGCCACGCTCGACGCATATTTCAAGGCGAAAAATCAAAACACTCTCAAAGATAAGAGCGACATCACCGCGGATGAGTTTGAAAGCTTTTTGACACACAATAAAGACTTGGCGCACTCCCTCGAATACACATCCGACGGCACTTCCCACACCGCGACCTGTCATAGCTGTGGCTATACTATTACCGAGCAGCATACTTTCGGCTATGCGGTAAAGGATGACGAAAGCCACATCAAGACCTGCGCGCTTTGCGGTTTCGAGTGCGAGGAGGCGCACAACTATCAGGAAACTGATACGGTATGCAAATGTTCTTACTGCAACGCCGAAAAACAGTTGCCCGTTAAGTCCGACAAGTCGGGCAACGTAGCCGTGATCGTTATAGCTTCTGCCGCCGCTACACTTGCTTTGGCTGCAACGGTATTAATAATGTATAGGAAGAAAAATGACAAATAATGAACTTTCGTGGGACAAGCTCCTGCAGATCAAGACCGTCGGGCGCGATGATACAAACTCTGATGAATATCGCTATCCCTACGAGCCCACTCCATACAGCGTTCTTGAACGTTTGGTAAGCACCGAACCTTTCGGCAAGGATGATGTCGTTCTCGACTACGGTTGCGGAAAAGGCAGAGTCGGATTCTTTATCTCATATCGGACGAAAGCCCAAACGGTCGGAATCGAATACGATGCGCGCATCTTTCAAAGCGCGCTCAACAACCGTAAAAGCGCCGTTTCACGTACAAAGGCAGACTTTGTACTGACTCGTGCGGAAGAATATGAAGTCCCCACCGAGGTCAACCGCTGCTATTTCTTCAATCCCTTTTCGGTAGAAATTCTCCAAAAGGTAATGGCAAGGATCATTGATTCTTGGTATGCCGCCCCGCGCGAGATCTTGTTGTTCTTTTACTATCCGTCTGACGAATTTATGTGCTACCTTATGGCTCTCAACGAGCTTGAATTCTACGATGAGATCGAATGCGGAGACCTCTTTGAGGGCAACGATCCGCGCGAAAGGATTATGGTTTTTGAGTTGCCCTTCTATGAAATCGAGGATTAAACAATGAAATTTGCAAATCTAAAAAATATCAACACCGAGAAATGGAAATCCATCCTCGACACAGCCGTGAGCGATGGAGCTTTTCCCTGCTATGCTGCCGCAGTAGGCTGTGGCGACGAGGTCTTTTTCCGCGCCATTGGCGGAAATCGCGCGGTTTTCCCCAAGCCGCTCCCTCTCACCGAGGATACTCTCTTCGATATGGCGTCGCTCAGCAAACTGATGGGAACCACTATGGCGGCGCTCCGCCTGATCGATCAAGGTAAGCTTCGCCTGACCGACCGTGTCGGTGACTTCTTTGAAAACGCCTACGGCAAGGAAGATATCACTATATTCCAACTGATGACTCACACCTCGGGCATCACGTCCTTCTTTCATATGTGGAAGATGAATATCGATCCCCGCGACGCAGCAAGAGTGATCCTCGAAAGACCGCTCGCGGCTCCTACGGGCACTACCGTGATCTATAGCTGTATGGGTTACATCCTCCTCGGCAGAATTCTCGAAAAGATCTGCGGAGAACCGCTTGACAAAATCGTGCAAAGATTGGTTCTTGATCCACTCGGTATGAAGGATACCTGCTATTGCCCCGCCGAGGGACGGATATGCGTTTCCACCGAAAAAGAGAAAACCTCGGATGATTACATTTGCGGTCACGTTCACGATGAAAACGCCCACTCGATAGGCGGAGTATCGGGCAACGCGGGACTCTTCTCCACCCTCGACGACTGCATTAAATTTGCCTCTCTTCTCTCCCGACGGGCGGAGGGATTCCTCGAAAAGAGCACCTTTGAGCTTGCCGTCACCGACCACACCGAAGGACTATCCGATTCTGCACGCGGGCTCGGATTCCATATGTTCCGGGAAGCAATATATCCCGGCGGTAAAAATATGTCGCGCGGAAGCTACGGTCATTCCGGCTTCACGGGAACGTACATCTACGTCGACCGCGAGACAGGGATCTATTGCATCCTCCTCTCCAACCGCGTGCACTTCGGAAGGGACACCGAACCCTTCTTCGCGAACAAGCAAAAATTCTTCGATACGGTTTTTGAGGATATTAAAATTAAGTAATGATGATAAATTTAAGCTTCTTTAACGCAAGGAGAAAGATCGTGAAAAAGCTGATACCGATATTATTATCCGCGCTGATGCTTGGCGGATGCGCCGTGATAAGCGATAGTCAAACCAACACCTACCGACAGATCACTATGGACGAAGCGGTGAATATGATGGCGCAGGAGACGGGATATATCATCCTCGACGTCCGTCGCCCCGATGAATTTGCCGCAGGTCATATCCCCAACGCCATCAACGTTCCCAACGAAACCATCGATACGGCTGAAATCCCCGAGTTGCCCGACAAGGATCAGCTCATTATGGTGTACTGTCGTAGCGGACGGCGCAGCAAAGAGGCTTCCGAGAAGCTGGTCAAGCTCGGTTACACGAACATCGTGGAGTTTGGCGGAATTCTGGATTGGAAGGGCGAGATCGTTACGGGTCAATAATAACACCGCTGTAGACAAAGAAAAGGGACGAGAAATATGCTAACCTACACATACACATCAAAAGGAAATTTCGGCTTGGTTGAGAAGCCAAAGCCTATTATACAGCACGAGAGGGATGCAATCGTAAAGGTCACGCTGGCGAGCATCTGTTCAAGCGACCTGCACATCAAGCACGGCAGTGTGCCGAGAGCGGTGGAGGGAATCACTGTCGGTCATGAGATGGTCGGCGTTGTGGAAGAAGCCGGTGCGGCGGTTACGCATGTAAAGCCCGGCGACAGAGTCACGGTCAACGTGGAAACCTTCTGCGGTGAGTGCTTCTTCTGCAAGCGTGGCTTCGTCAACAACTGCACCGACAAAAACGGCGGTTGGGCGCTCGGTTGCCGCATCGATGGCGGTCAGGCGGAGTACGTTCGCGTACCGTTCGCGGATCAGGGTTTGAACAAGATTCCCGATACCGTGACCGACAGACAAGCTCTGCTCGTCGGCGACGTTCTCGCCACAGGCTATTGGGCGGCGAAGATATCCGAGATTACCGAGGACGATACCGTTCTCATCATCGGAGCAGGCCCCACGGGAATCTGTACGCTCCTTTGTGTGATGCTGAAAAATCCTAAGCGCATCATCGTGTGCGAGAAGGACGAGAACCGCATCAAGTTTGTGAATGAGCATTATCCCGATGTGCTGACAATCACACCCGAAGAATGTCTTGATTTCGTTCGTAAGAACAGCGATCACGGCGGTGCGGATGTTGTTCTCGAAGTAGCAGGAGCCGAAAACACCTTCGACCTTGCATGGAAGTGCGCGCGCCCAAATTCTATTGTCACAGTGGTAGCACTTTACGATAAGGCACAGGCACTTCCCCTCCCCAATATGTACGGCAAAAATCTGACCTTCAAGACCGGCGGCGTTGACGGCTGCGATTGCGAGAAAACGCTCAAACTCATCGCCGAGGGAAAGCTCGATACCGAGCCCCTGATCACGCATACCTATCCGCTTGCGAAGATCGACGAGGCGTACGAGCTGTTTGAAAACAAACGCGACGGAGTTATCAAGGTCGCTGTGGAGTGTTAAGTATTGTAAAAATAGTATAGGAGAAAATTATGAAAACATTTGAATGCATTGCCAGAAGCGGCAAAACCGGAAAACAGCTGGTATTTTTGATCAGAGCTCACGATCGCGGTGAGGCACAATCAATTGCCCTGAAGCAGGCACGAGCACAGTTCGGTAACAATGGCGGATCCGTTAGCATTGATAGTACTAAGGAGATTGGATAAGTCAATAAGATCACGTTAGGTGGTGAGATTGAATGTTAATTGCTTATGATTATAATGATAATCGTGTTCACATAGATGAAACACATAGCAATCAAGAATATTATTGCCCATATTGCGGAGCTCCTTTAATCGTCAGAAGAAAGTCAGAACGTGCACGAGCTCATTTTGCGCATAGACCAAACCGTATTTGTACAGATTCTTGGGAACGCAATCACAGCTATGATATCTCTCCGTGGCATAACGAGTGGCAATCTTTGTTCCCGAAAAACAATCAAGAGGTAAAACTATCACTTGGGAATACCACGCATCGGGCAGATGTAATGATTGATCGTACTGTCATAGAATTTCAGAATAGCATTTTATCTGTTTCTGCTTTCGATGATAGGAATAATTTTTACTATAATTTAGGGCATAAAGTTATCTGGTTGTTTAATTTAACTGATTTATTCGAAGATAAGCTTTCTTATAAAAAAGCCGATAATGGCTTGGAATTCAAATGGGAAAATCCTAAAAAGGCTTTTAACAACCATAATATTCGCAATGGTCATATTGATTTATTTTTCCAATTGAAAAATGATTCTGATAACTGTATTGTTAGAGTCACAGATGTTTCTGAATTTGGATTCGAAACTTTTTATACAACTGATTTTTATAGCAAAGAAGAGTTTTTAACCTATGTAGGTTTGATGGATGGTGCGTGTTTGCCCCATTGCGCGGAAGATATTTCGAAGAATCAGCAATACAAAGAATTTCTAAACCAATACGATATTACCCTTAATAAACAGCAAGAGCGTGCCTTGTTAGCTGTAGAAGGTGCAAATTTATTGTTAGCTGTCCCAGGGTCAGGAAAAACAACGGTTCTTGTGTCAAGATTGGGTCATATGGTGATCAACAAAAATATACCGCCAGAATCAATTCTTGCAATAACATTCGGAAACAATTCTGGCAACGAGATGAGACAAAGATTTTCTGCAAAATTTGGACAAGAACTTGGAGAGCGTATTGATTTTCGCACGATAAATAGTTTGTCACTAAAAATCTATACTGATTATTGCGATAGAACCGGAATACCTAAAAGGAAACAGATTCAAAGTTCGGAAAAGCGAATTTTACTTAAGAATATATATCAAAAGCACAACGGCAAAACTTCAACCGAAAACGAATATTTGGAACTCGCAGCAGCTATTTCTTACATAAAGAATATGATGCTAAAAAAAGAGCAAATACAAGAAATGGAAACCGATTTACCACATTTGAATGCAATGTATGAATCATATGAAAAAGCGCTAAAAGATAAGCAGCGTATGGATTATGATGATCAAATGGTGTACGCTTATGCATTACTGACCAAACGCGAACAGGTAGCACGGGAATGGCAGGCAAAATATACGTATATTTGTGTTGATGAAGCGCAGGACACTTCAAAAATCCAACGTGAAATTATCAAAATTCTCGCCAAAGGGAATAATGTTTTTATGGTTGGTGACGAAGATCAAAGCATTTATGGTTTTCGAGCTGCATATCCTAAAGCTTTGCTGAATTTTAGATATGATTATATGAACCCCTATATTCTTCGAATGGAGCGCAATTATAGATCAACACCTCAAATTGTTGAAAAAGCGCAATCGTTTATTTCGCAGAACAAAGGCAGATACGAGAAAAATATGACTGCGGAGCGAGGCGATGGCGAAGCGGTTATTTTAGAACAGGTGGAGTCCAGAGAAGCACAGTTTATGCGTCTGCTTGAAATAGCCAAGACAACAATTAAAGAAACTGCATTTCTTTATCGCGACAATGAGAGTGCAGTAGTTCTCGTAGATTTGTTTTTGAGAAATAATATTCCATTCAAACTTCGCAAACCCGAAATGAACTTCTTTGGTACTCGAATGGTGAAAGCTGTTGTCGAAATGGTATCTCTAGTAAAAAATGAGAAAGATACCGACTCATTTAGTCAGCTGTGTAAGATAAGATCATCTCGACAGTTTGATAATGGAAAGACAGAAATACTATCACTTCTTGCCAAACAAGAGCCAAACATACAAAAATTCTTATCTAGACTAACAGAGTTAGAAAAGATGATGCAGCAAGGGTTTGATTCCGAAGATCCCAATGCTATAGTTCTTTCGACCATCCATTCGAGCAAAGGCTTGGAATACGACACCGTTTATATGGTGGATGTATATGATGGTCGTTTCCCTTCATCAAGACCGAATATTTTTAGTCGCTCTAAAGATAATGCCGATGGTGAGCAAGAAGAAAGACGTCTGTTTTATGTGGGAATCACGCGCGCCAAAAATCACTTAACACTATTTTATCTTAAAGATCAAAGAAGCGGATTTATCGACGAGCTTTTCCCTGAAGAGAAAGCCCAAAGATTAGAAGAAGAAGATCGTTTGCGCCGCGAAGAATACCTAAAAGAACGGCAAAAAGAGGCTGAACTTAGAGAACAAAGACGAATCGAAATTCTTCGTCAACAAGAAGAACAAAATCGCATATATAGAGAGCAGCTTTTGAAAGAACAAGAAGAAAAGAGAAAGGAACAAGAACAGAAAAGGCAAGAACGAGAAAAAGCCCGTGAAGCTGACCGCATTCTTCAACAACAAATCGCTGAAAAAATTTATATCAAAGGTTATAATGAAGTGAAAGACAAGTTCATTCAGCAGCATACACAAATTAGAGATTCTTTTGGCGTTAGATGGATTAAATGCGAAATATGTGGCGAGATTAAGCCGGCAAGCGAATTTGGCGACTATAGTGGGCCCAATCGTGTAAATCTTGGTAAATGCTATAAATGCACTAACAGAAAGTAGAATGTAGTTTATCATTTCTAGTCCTATGGGCAATTGATAATAAACTTATATTGTTTCAATAAAAATAGGTGTGTTACACACTTTTGCGTAACAAATTGCGTAACACACCTCAAAAAACTGCGTAACAGGGCATAAAAACAGGGCATTTTGAAGGTTGCTTCAAAATGCCCTAAAAGCTTTATAAAACAAAGAAAAACGAGCAACTTGCGTTGCTCGTTTAACTGGTCTGAGTGACAAGACTTGAACTTGCGGCCTCTACCACCCCAAGGTAGCGCGCTACCAGCTGCGCCACACCCAGATCTGACGCTTGGCGTACGTTCTGCAAACTTTTTACAGGATTTTATAACACACACCGTTGAGAATCTATGCGATTCCAACGGTGTGCTTTTTCTTAACTCAAGACTTGTGCGTGGCGGCCTGCGTAGCAAAACGAGCTTAATTGCGTGGCACGAATAACATCTCAATTCGGATATCCGAATGGGCTTATCATTTCCATATGGCCGGATGTATCCGTACCAATATCGGTGAGCGCATTTTATGATGGCAAACGCGAAAATAATTTCAAGATCGCGTATTAATTTTGTGTAGATTGTTGATTTTTGTTGAGTTTTGTGATATACTTTATCTATATTATATTAAATTGTTTGAGGTATAAAATGGCTGCAAGCTATAAGAAACTTTTCAAATTAATGATAGACCGAGAGATCAAAAGTAAAGACCTCGCCGCAATGGCAGGCATCAGCCCTACTACTCTCGCGAAGATGAAAAAGGATGGTGCTGTTGTAAGCAGTGAGGTGCTTGTTAAGATATGTACAGCACTGGAGTGTACAGTTGATGAAATTATGGAAATAGTCCCTCAGGACAACCAGTGACACTCTGTTAAGTAATCCAGTGAAAGCCAATTGGGAGAAGGGAGGAGAAAACTATGAAATATGCGATAGACCGCTTTGTCAATAACCGCGAAGGACAAGAAATGGAAGTTTCGGCTGCAGACATATATGAGCAATGTCACGGTGGAAAGCCGTTACGAGCTGATACCAGGTTTTATTGTCCTGAATGTCACGAGCGTGTTTTTTGGCATTGCCGTGGTGGTCGTTTGCCTGATTTCTTTTCTCATCACGCCAAGACCGAATCTTCTCCAGAATGTGATAAGAGAGTAGATGGACGTTCAGATTTGTATATTTACGAACGAACCGGATTGCCATTGTATCTATCGCTCAAATATGGCGATGTATCTTCACTTAATATTGCATTTCCCGCAATAGGAGAACATCTGCTACGAATTGCATCCGAAAACAATGTTGTTATTAGGATCAACGATTCGATGGATGTCAGAGTAACGCAATCAAGATTTTTTTTAGATGAAACAACTTTGATTCCCGTTGCCTTCTTACCTCCATATGAAAAAAACTACAGAATCGCCATCTCGGCTCCTACATCTTTAACCGGGTTGCGCAAAAAGTGGTCAGATTATGCTGATGGCTTCGCAAGCGGTGGTGCTATTTTTAACATTCAATCTAGCGGTGGCAAAAAAATCAAAAGAGGTGACAGCATAACAATTGGAAAAGAATATTATGCTGTTGCTAAAGATTTAATCCCTCGCACCTGGTATAGCAAGCCGCTATACCCCGAAATAAAACATCGAGTGGTAGGAAAATTGCTTTGAACAATACCACCTACAACGTGTATGTTTTTAGTGTTGACGTATCCGCTGACAGTAGCAGATTTGAAACGCTCAATACATTCTTTTACAATCATTTTAAGGTATGGCTTGTAGAACAGACCGCAACGATAGTGCCTATTTGGCCCCCGATTATTGAACGAGGAGATTGGATATCATTCTCGTCCAAGGGACAAGTTTATTGTTCGGTTGAAAGTGGAAATGACTCTCCCAAGGTATTTACATATACGGGAAGCAATGCACTTGACGTTCCGGTTAGAACAGATGCTAGCGGAAACAACTCAGTAAAATTCAACATTTATTCCAATGACCCTACAATGGTTTCTGTAGATAGAAAATATACCGGACGTGAGGTTGGTATTAGAAAGGGCTCCATGCCTGTTGCACCAATTGGTCACACGGTGAAGCTTTTTGCTGACGAGACAGAAATTATCCGAGATGAGTCTATTGATTATGAATCTATTTCCGGCGATATAACGGTCAAGTCAAATACCAAGTTCACATTGCTTCAAAAAAGTAAAAAGCATATTTATCGTACCATTGTCATAGACCAGCCAAGCGTTTCTATTGATATTCCAAACGATACCGATGAATTGATAATGGCATATGGACGTATGGGTGTGGGATTTGTTCCGTTTGAATCCGTTCATATCACTCATCCGCAGATCATATACACGCCCACGCCGCGATAGGCAACGACGGCGGTAAATCCGTCGATCTGCTCGGCAGTTCCGGCAGCTACGGTTACGCCGGTCATAAGATCGGTGACGGTATAGCGCTTATAGCCGGAAATACCCGCCGCCTCGAATGGGATACTGACATTTCCGACTCCGGAGCAGTCGGGAGCGTTGTTTGCGATGACCACGACAGCCCGGTTACCGGCATACCGTGCATAATTCTGCAATGAGGATATGCCGTCCACCTTTACCTCGCAGATATTGCTGTCGCGGTGGTTTATAGGCCAGTATTCAAAGATCTCGGGGTAGGAGCGTCGGATATTTATCATTTTCCGCACGTCCTCAAGGAACATGGCATTTGCCTCGGTGTCGGCTTCGGCATACACCACACGCTGAAAATACTGAACTCCTTCGTTGTAAGAGGCATTGAACTCGTCGCCCATGTACCACAGCGGAATGAAGGGTGCCAGAATGGCGGCATAACCGATCTTCTGACGGTCTCCGCACACCGAGCGGCGCAGGAAGTCGTGATTTGACAGGCAGTTTGTGTAATACTTACCGGTTCCGGCCGTATCAGCGTTCTGTTGCCCTTGCATGTAGCCGAGGCCGGTGCCGTTTTTGACAGAATCCACGATGTCCAGCTGACCGTCGACGAAGAAATTCACCGGGTTGCTGTAATACTGCCCGCGGTCCATTTCCGAATATTTCAGGACACCGTCCTGCTCAAAGTCGTATGTTGCGCTGCGGTTGCTGCCCGCCTCGGAGATGATGGCAACGTACTTTCCGGCGGCGGCAAGACGCGAACGTATCTCACCGAATATGTCGTAACCGGTGATTTCCGGCTCGCAGTCACAGCGGTAGCCGTCTGCGCCGGTTGAAAGAATGTTGTCAACACAGGTCTGAATGAACCATTCGCGCAGGTCGGCGTTTGCCCAGTTGAAGCCTGTATTGCCCCAGCTTTCGCCGGCGAACCAGTCGGGATGCTCGGCTGTCAGCGTGGCGTTTTTGTTGACACCCCAAGTGATTATGTCAAGCAGGACATAAACGCCTTTGGAATGTGCATAGTCGACAAATTCGCGCACTGCCTGCCAGCCGGCGCTGTAATCGGAGGCGGTACTGCCGGCTTCCTTGTCGTAGTATGCCCCATCCACCGAGTGAGGGCCGATGTTGACATACCCGTTGCCGTTTTCCCCCTTTTCGTACACCGGCGTCAGCCATATTCCGTTGACGCCGACTGAAGCGTAAAAATCGATCAGGTCATACGAATCCTGAAGTGCTCCGCCGATGGACGCCACCTCGGTGCGCAGCTCCACCATTATCAGACTGTCCACCCATTCGGGCGACATAATGCTGCCCGATGCGTTGCCGGGGACCAGCTTTACGCTTTCGGTGGGAATGTATTCGAGCAGGCCGCTGTTGTCGGTCTTGTCGCGGTCATATTCAAAAGAATAATCAAGGTCGGAGTCGGCAGTGAGGCGTCCGTCGCGCACACCGGCGCAGGTCTTGGCGACAAACACGCCGACGGCACGGTCAAGTGCCGGGGCACTGCCGCCCGTGATGCGGATATTACCGGTCTCCTCATCAAACTCTATGCAGCAGTCACGGCGGCCGCCCTCGATGGCAAGCTCGATGAAGGGCGCAGTCCCGTCCGTTGCGGGAGACGTGCCGTAAACTGCGCGGAAAGCGTTCTGCATAAGCTCAAGAGAGGAGGTGCAGAGCTGCGTCACCATCCGGCCTGCCTTAATGCTGTAATTGCTTGTTCCGTTTTCTATGACGGTATAGCTCTTTTTTTCCGGCGGAGGTTCGGTCTGGGAACCGGCCGTTGTATCCGCCGCGGTCGTGTTGCCGCACGAAACGGCAAACGGCAGAATAAGTGCCGCAGTAAGGGCAGTGGCGGCGCTTCTGATAATATTCCGAATCTTCATTTTACCTCACAGAACGGACTACCCCCGCCGTATATCGGTCGGAGTGCAGCCCATTACCTTTTTGAACATTTTATTATAGCTTACGGTGTTGTTGAAGCCGCATTCGAAGGCGATATGCGTGACCGGCATTGAGGTGTTTTTCAGCATGTCGACCGAGCGCAGTATGCGTACCGACTGTATATAGCTGTACGGAGAAATGCCGTTGAAATGCTTGAACCAGTGCAGGTAGCTGTTTTTGGACATATTCACCATGCGGGAAAGTGCGTCGAGCGTCAGCGTGGTGTTGAGGTTGTTGTTGATGTAGCGTATCGTTTCGAGAATCGCGCGGTGGTTGTCGTCGCAGTACGTTTGGACACACCCGCCAACGCTTTCAACATATCTTCCGATACTGACGCACATGGCAAGCAGCAGTGCTGTCATAAGCTCGTCGGATTTGAAGCTGTGAGAGTCGGCGCTCTCATCCAGCATATGCCAGAGTATGTCCCTGACCTTGCCTGCGGTGCCGTCGCTTGCGGGGATATGTGTGAAGCCGAACGTGCGGAAGAATATTTTGTCAAGTCCGGAAAACAGCCTGTCCTGCATCAGAATGACAGGCGAGAAATGTACCTTCAGTATCTTCATATCCGGCTGCGGGGCGATGTAGGTTATTTTGTGAATTATGTTGTTGCTGAACACGAAAACGTCGCCGGGCGATATGCTGTGTTCGGTTCCCGCCACCGAATACCGGCCGCTGCCCTCAATGAAATAGTCTACCTCGATCGTTGAATGGCAGTGGGGCGTGAAAATGATATCGCCTTCGCTTTTTTCAGTTACCTGAGAAACTTTGATCATGATCTCCTCCCACTGTTCCGGTATCTCAGTTTTTCATGAATTGACGCATGGTTGCAAGATTTTCCGCGGCGCCGCGCAGAATATAGTCATAGTCGGTGCCGGTGGAGATGATGTTGATGCCGAGGTCGTGCCAGAATTCGGTCACGGCGCGGTCTGTTGAGCCGGTGGAAACGCCGATGGGCTTTCCGGCCTCGCGCAGGATGGAGATCGCCCGACGGATGACGCTCTGTGTTTTTTCACCGAACACCTGATTCAGCTCGCCGAGCGAGCCGGAAAGATCGCACGGCCCGAAAATATAGCCGTCTATGTAAGGATTTTTAACGATCTGCGGCAGATTTTCGACCGCTGTGACGGTCTCTATCTGAATGAAACGGCAGGTCTTGCTGTTTGCGATGCGTATGTATTCGTCCATGTCGTCGAGACCGTAGTTGACGGCGCGCAGCGGCCCGAACCCGCGGCGTCCCTCGGGCGGATACATGCAGAATTCCATGGCTGCCTGTGCCTGCTCTGCGGTGTTGATCATGGGGAAGATTATACCGTCAGGGCCCATTTCCATGACTCTTTTGACGTGATTGTAGTCGTTCATGGACACGCGCACGATAGCAGGGGTGCCGCCGGCGTTGACGGCAGTAATGTGGTTGCGCAGGTTGGTATAGGAGATCTCGGAGTGCTCGGTGTCGATCCATATGAAGTCGTAGCCGAGGCGGCCCTCCATTTCGCTTACGATGCTGTCGGTCATGGAGATGTGTGTTCCCACGAGTTTCTGATGAAGTCTGTCTTTAAGGTAGTTATTGTGAATCATTTGAATGCCTCTGTATAAATTTAGGTTTGTGTAAAGAAACCGCAGTGTGTGCTATGGCAAACACAATCACACTTCAACTATAATATTATAACACATAAGTGCCTGTATAGTAAAACAAATTCACATTCCGTACAAACAATATCACAAATCGCATTTTTGTCCGTTTTTCATATTTGTGATTTTGTTTGCACTGATTGTGCTATTCTTTTACATGTGCGGCGGACGGTGTGATATAATGATAGGCGTAAAGAAGCACGCAGACACTGATACCACGCATGAAAGGATTTCAATTTATGAGAACGTATTTCACAAAGGACAACATCGATCCCGACAAGGATGTTGCTCTGCTCCCGCCGGATTTTCTGTATTATGAAGATCATCCCGAGGAGTGCTTTGACCGTCACGGCCGCCGCTGGCAGAGCGCCGCGACTATAGCCAAGGTCGCGTCGGGCCGGCTGTTTGCTGCCTACAGCGGCGGCGGGCTGGACGAAGGCCCCAACAATTACAACTGTATGTCGTATAGCGACGACGACGGTGTGACGTGGAGAAACGATTACCTGATAATCGACCACCCGAAAATTGTGCGTATGCATGAGCCGATACTCTGGGTGGACCCCGAGGGCACACTGTGGCACTTCTGGGCACAGTCGTATGTCTACTGGGACGGCCGCGGCGGCGTCTGGGCCTCCAAATGCATTGATCCCGATGCGGATATGCCGCGCTGGACCGAGCCGCGTCGGCTTGCTGACGGCGTTATGGCCTGCAAGCCCATTGTGCGTAACGACGGTGCATGGCTGTATCCGATATCGATCTGGCACAACTTTGTGACGCGTTTCTGCTCCATGCCCGAATATGAAAAATCAAATGTCTATATTTCGACCGACAAGGGCGCCACGCTGACATATCTCGGCAGTGCATATCACCCCGACACCACGTTCGACGAAAACTGCATCTGCCAGCGTAGCGACGGCAGTATTCTTATGCTGATGCGCATATCCGACGGCATTGCGTATTCGGAGTCGACAGACGGCGGCGCAACATGGAGCGAGGCGGCTCGCTACTGCGTACCCAGCCCGTCGGCGAGAATGTATCTCGGAAAATTCCCCACGGGCGAGTTTTTCCTGATCCATCATTACAACTTCACAAAGCGCAACAACATGGCGGTTATGCTGTCACACGATGAGGGGCGGTCATATGACGAGGTGCTTATGCTTGATGAGCGTACGTCGGTGGCGTATCCCGATGCGTTTGTCGACGGTGACGGCAAGGTTTACGCCGTTTATGACCGTGAGCGCTACGGCGACAAGGAGATTCAGCTCGCCGTGTTCCGTCTTGAGGAGATACTTGCGGGGCGCTGCGTGACGCCCGGTGCGCGCACCAAGGGCATTGTATGTAAGGCGCTGGGAGCGCGCCGCACCGAGGAGGAAAAGCGCGCCGGAACACTATGGCCGCGCAAATACTGCGACCCGCTTCGCCCGCCGACAACACAACTTGATCAGTATTTCAAATCATTTGTCTGAGAGGTCAGCGTGAAAGCTGCTTTACTCTAAAAGTGAAATATACTTTTTCACGCACGAATTTTGCCGAGGCAAAATTCACTGATTACTATTTGCACTGCCGCAAAGCGGCAGAATGGAGATTAGCATGAAAAAAACCATAAGATTTACCTGCCTTGTGCTGATGCTTCTGACGGTGCTCGTACCGTTTGCGGCCTGCTCCGACAAGGGAGATGAACAGACCGGGACGACTACGCCGGCAGGCGGCACACAGCCCTCACTCGGCACCGACACCACAACAGCCGAGGAAACCTTTGATTTCGGAAACAGAACGGTCACCGTTCTTGAGCGTGAGCTGCTTTCCGGAACCTCTATCTATTATGAAATAAACGCCCCTGAGGTGTCCTCCGAGGTTATCAACAACGCGCTTTATGAGCGCAACCTGTACATTGAGGAAAGCCTGAACATCAGACTCAAGTCCGTTGTGGCTTCGTCCAACAATGCAGAGCGCCGTCAGCACGTCGAAACGGCGATAAAATCCGACGTCAAGCTGTGCGATTTCATAATGGACTACGGCGGAAACACCATGTACTATTCGGTCGGCGGCATGGTTTATGACCTGAACCAGATGCCCTACCTTGACTTTGAAAATCCGTGGTGGTACACCGAGACCATGAAGGACACGGCGATCAGCGGCAAAAACACATTTGCCGTCGGCGATATGTGCACCGCGTCCTATACCTCCACCGCAGTTATCTTTTTCAACAAGTCGCTGGCAGAGCAGTATAATCTTGAAAACTGCTACAAGCTGGTTGAGGACGGCAAGTGGACATACGAAAAGCATATGACCATGGGCAAAAGCGTTACCACTGACCTCAACGCCAACGGTGTCACCGACGCAGGCGACCAGTTTATGCTGATCGCGGCCAACTGGTACTACCAGCCCTACTTCTACGGCCTCGGCTACAAGCTGCTGACGCGTGATGCCAACGGCAATCCGCAGCTCGGCGAGCTGGATGAGCCGCAGTACAACGCGCTCAAGTCGCTTATCGACACGGTAAACGGTCCCGATTGCTGGTACAAGGCCAAGTATGATAAGCAGGGCTCGACAACTCAGACGTTCCGTGAGGGCCGCGGATTGTTCTGGGTACAGCTCATGGTAAGCTCTGACGGTCTGCGCGACGCAGAGTTTGACTTCGGTATTCTCCCGTTGCCCAAGCTTGACGAGGAGCAGGAGCAGTACATTTCCTACCTGCACACCAAGACCTCGCTTATTTCGGTGCCCGTTATAACGACGGATACCGACACCATTGCCTGCGTTATCGAAAAAATGTGCGAGGTTTCGGGTAACATACTGCGTCCGGCATACTTTGATGTGCTGTTTGACGGTATCATCGCGCGCGACCCTGAAAGCACCAAAATGCTTGATATAATCTACTCGAATGTATATATGGATCTCGTGCAGCCGCTTGTTCAGGTCGGCTTCACGCTTGACACCGTGCTGCGCAACGCCATGGATATGAACATGGGCGGCTCGGTCATGTCCATATGGAAATCCAATGTCAGCAAAAACACCAAGGTGATAGAATCCGTTATAGAAGCTTACGAAAAAAAGGTTAAATAAGGAAAGGACACATAGCTTATGAAGAGATTTATTTCCGCTATAGTTGTGCTGGTAATGATGGCCGCACTTTTCACGCTGTGCGCAGGCGCCGCAGACATTGACCGCAACGTGGTCTATCAGGCGGCATACGGTGCGCCCGTACTCGACGGCAAAATGGATGACATTTATCTGCTTTCCGATGAAATGTATGCCGAAAACGGCATTTTCACCGGTTCGGCAACCGTAAAAGAAGGTCAGTTCGCCACGGCCAAGTACCGCCTCGTGTGGAACCAGAAGTCACTGTACATATTCTGCGAGGTGACCGATCCCACCCGTTCTGATCC
Organism: Clostridia bacterium; assembly: GCA_017387685.1. Taxonomy (GTDB): domain Bacteria; phylum Bacillota; class Clostridia; order Oscillospirales; family CAG-272; genus CAG-390. Next base: position 5,795 of record JAFOEU010000084.1, on the reverse strand, counting down.
CGGCGCGTCAAATGCTTCAGCCACAAAAATGGACAACTGCGATATATACGTCATTTGTGATCCCGCATTTTCAACTGACAAGGACTATTCCGACCGCTCGGTCGAGAGCAGCGGACAGTTCCGCTATCACCCCGGCTGTACCATTGAGGAGGAGCCTGCCCGTGCGGCATCCTGGGGAGGGCTTACCGTGCTCAACCAGATGTTCGGTTCGCTGAATTATGTCGGTGACTACAAGGATCAGACCTCGGGAGACTACAGCTTTGAGATGCAGATAGACTTCAATCCCGCCTATGCAGAGGTCCTTGCGGCTAACCTCACAAGCCGCACCGACACTCTGCTCGGGTTTGCACTTCAGATAAACGACGTTATGGACAATGATGCCAAGCGCGATGCGTATGTTTTCTCCAACAACGCGACCGAAGGCCTCTCCAAAAACCTCGCCAACTGCGGTGCCGTGTCGCTCTATCTCCAGGCAGGTGCCGAAATAATTGAAATTGAAGACACCGACGTTCCTGATGATACCACCGCACCTGCGGACACAACTCCTGCGGATACCACTCCGGCCGACACTACAACGTCTGCGCCCTCTGACACCACAACGCCCGCGCCGGCTGACACCACAACGCCCGCGCCGGCTGACACCACAACGCCTAAGTCTGCCGATACCACGTCTTCGGACAAGGGAGGCTGCGGATCTGTAGTGGCTTCAGGCCTGCTTGCCATCATGGTATGTGCTGCCGTTCCCGCACTTGTTCGTGTAAATGTACGCAAAAAAGACTGACCTATGAACAGGTATTTCAAAACAGCCGTCCTTGTGACGGCTGTCCTTGTAATGATAATGCTTCTGGCGGCCTGTGACGGAACGTCGCCCGGCATCGATCCGGTTGAAACGTCGGCAACAACACCGGACACCTCGTCACCCGCTAACACCTCGATCCCGGCGGATACCTCGGGCTCAGCTGATACGCCCGATACTGTGACATTTACAAAGGGAGAGACTACAGAATACGTAATAGTAATCGGCAAAAACGCCGCAGCAGCTGAGAAGAATGCCGCTGACAAGCTGTCACGTGCATTCAAAACATATCTTGATATCGACATCAAGACCACCATCGACCTTGTCAATGAGGCGCTCGGCTACCGTGAGATACCGACCGAAATTGTCGTCGGTAAAACAAGCCGTGGCAACGCCTGTGGCTGGGATGCGTCTCAGTACCGCAACAATGACTATTTTATCGGCGTCAAGGACGGTAAAATTTACATTACCGGGGCTACCGCCGATGCCACCATGAACGGTGTTAGCGCCTTTATCCGCAAGAATTTGTTCGGAGTGGGCGAGAGTCTGACGGTGTCGTCTGAGAGCAATCTCTGTTTCACCGACGATTACGCTATAAAATCAATAACCCTGGAGGGACAGGAAATGAAACACATGTCAGTTGCATATACAGGTCAGATAGGACTTGTCCGCCAGGCGGCGTCGGTGCTGGCCGAAAAACTCACGCAGAGCTACGGCTATACCGTCTCGGTGGCGCCGGGTATTCAGGGCGACATCATTCTTACTACCCCTGCCGATACTCCGGACTGCGCGTCGCTGCTCGGAGACCGCGAGGCGGTACTCGGTGTGGTGAACGGGCAGGTAATGCTCGCAGCCCGGAACGCCGGTCAGCTGTTATCTGCGGCCTACAACCTCTGTGATATCCTGAGCTCGTTTGGCAGTGTCGCGCTTGAGCCGGGGAAGATCGCCTGTGAATACACGCCGGATGACAGCATACGGGTGATGAGCTTCAATATTCTCGGTACGACCGATATCGACAAGCGCCGGGCGGCTGTAATGTGGGTGATCGCCGGAAATTGTCCCGACGTCTTCGGCATCCAGGAGGGCAAGGACGAGTGGCTGAACTACTTTTCGGACGGGTTCGGTGACATATATTCCTGTGTCGGCAAGGGTACTTCCGAAAAGGGATATACCGCAACATACGATAATATCTATTACCGTACCGATCGCTTTGAGCTTGTGCGGAGCGATACTATATGGCTTTCGGATACGACGGACGTGCCCGGCTCCAAGTTTGAAGAATCCAAGCGTGTGCGTATAGCTACATATGCGATCCTGCGCGATAAGCTCGGAGGCGCTGAACTGCTTTTCGTAAACACTCACCTTGACAATGCCTCCGCAGTGGCGCGTGACAAGCAGGCCCGGGTGCTGCTTGAGCTGCTGGCGGGGTACGAAGGTGCCAAAATCGTCACGGGAGACTTCAATTCCGGAACGACGTCAGATGTGTACAAGGCCATGACCGCCGCACTGTCCGACGCGAGAGCCGTCGCCGCCGACAGCGATACCGCACCTACTTATAATCGGCTCGGCTCGGGCACCGGAACGTTTCTTGACTATATTTTCATTTCGGACAAGGTTGATGCGCTCAGCTTCCGTGTCGCAACCTCACTTTACGGCGGCAGCGTATACCCGTCTGACCATAACGCGATAGTTGCTAACCTCAGAATAAAAAATAAATAATGCGGGTGGGCGTGCAATATTAGCGGTAAAATTGAATTTAGCCATCACTTTCGTGGTGGCTTTTTTCATACGCAGAAAGTAAAGAAAAGCCCCGCGCGAGGCGGGGCAGAAAATCATCCCAAGGCTTGCAAGCGTTTTTTATTGATTCCAATCTTTTATGTGAGTGCAGACAATTAAATCGAGGATTTTCATCTAAGGAGCAAAGGAAACCGTAAGCCATACTTTTTTCGTCGCTGCTACCACTTTGCGAATTATCATATTGTAATCCGCGCACCAAAGGTGAAGTATGCTTTATATAAGTGAATTTTTGATATTTTTCCATATGATCACACATTTTGTTAAGTTCATCAAATGCTTGATCAATTTTGGAGAGAATTTTTCTAATATGAGTTGAAACGGATTCGTACATCATACTGTATCCAAAAATAGCAAACGTGGCTACGCCCGCTTGCATTTTGGAAAGTCTTCCTGATGCCTTCGGAATCTGCAAACAGGAGGATAAAATTATCGTAACCCAAAAGAGCAGACGAACTGCTCTCAACGACTGAATATCAAATAAACGCAGAAAAATCGAGTGTTCATAACTGAAACCCGTTATGAACACTCGATATGGTCTGAGTGACAAGACTTGAACTTGCGGCCTCTACCACCCCAAGCAAAGGGGTATGGTTTTTTGCGTGATATAGCGTCCAATGCGTGCTTTTTCGTCCGAAAAGATTGATACAGAGTCCGCTGTGTGCTACTGCCTCCGGGTAGTCCGGTTCTGAAAGTGGTCAAACATGTGGTCGTAAAAATCCGCTCCCATTTGATGTGGTCAAGCATCAAGGGAGCGGATCGTTTTATGTAGGGCAACTGTGGTCAGAGCATGTGGTCGGTTTCTAACGGATTCAGCCACATAAGTTTGTCGTATTGTAACTCTTTTGAAAGAGTTTGTCAAGCGGTTTCGAGGGTAAATATTTGGGTTGCTGTAGTCAAAGAAAAGAGCCAACCGCACAGAAGTTTATTATCGCGCACAAATAAACGCGATAAATTGACGAAAGTAAAGATTAATTTACAAATATAGGTTGCAGTGAACGCGGTTTTGTGATATAATATACTCATCTTATATTTGTGAGGTGCAATATGGCTGTTTGCTATAATAAGCTGTGGAAACTTCTGATTGACCGTAAGATGAAGAAAAAAGATCTCATCGCGCAAACCGGTATCAGCAGAACAACAATTGCCAAGATGGGCAGAGATGAAAATGTATCGACCGAGGTGCTTTCGAAAATATGCGGTGCGCTTCAAGTAGATGTCGGAGACATTATGGAAATGATACCCGACGACAAATAATATGGATAAACACACACCCGAGCAACGACGCAAGAATATGCAAGCGGTCAAGAACAAGGACTCGCAGATAGAATTATTATTGCGTAAAGAATTATGGTCACGAGGTCTTCGCTACAGAAAGAACGTGAACCGCATATACGGAAAGCCCGATATTGTATTCATTGGAAAGAAGATAGCTGTTTTCTGCGATAGTGAGTTTTGGCACGGATACAACTGGGACGAACGTAAGAAAGATTTTAAATCGCATCAAGAATTTTGGATACCGAAGATCGAGCGGAATATGGAGCGCGATGCAGAAGTAACAGCAAAGCTTGAATCCGAAGGATGGACGGTCATCCGTTTTTGGGGCAACGAAATCAAAAAGAACACAGCACAATGTGCAGATATAATTGAAAAGGCGGTACATTCAAAATGAATCGGTTGAAATCTATAGATTTATTCGCAGGCATCGGAGGCATTCGTCTCGGCTTTGACAGAGCCTTCGGTGATGATATTGATACAGTGTTTGTATGCGAATGGGATGAAAACGCACAGAAAACATATAAAGCTAACTTTAACGACGATTTCGCAATCGCCGGTGATATAACAAAAATTGAGGAGAAGGATGTTCCCGAATTCGACATCTGTCTCGCAGGTTTCCCTTGCCAGGCATTCAGTCTCGCAGGACAGCGTATGGGCTTTGAAGACAATTATAAAGGTATGTGTCGCGGTACGCTCTTTATGGATGTTGCTCGTATCTGCGAATATCACAAGCCGAAGGTAATCTTCTGCGAGAATGTAAAAGGACTCGTGATTCACGACAGGGGCAGAACCTTTAAGATTATATGCAAGACATTCGAGGATCTTGGATACAAGGTGTTCCATAAAGTGCTTAACAGTAAAAACTTCGGTGTGCCTCAGAACAGGGAAAGAATCTATGTGGTGGCGTTCAGAAACGACATTGCTCCGGAAACCTTTGAGTTTCCAGAGATGACCGACGACACCAAGCGTTTGTGGGATATCCGTGAGGAAAATCCTGTTCCCGCAAAGTATTACTTAAGTGATGTGTATGTTGAAACTCTCCGCCGTCACAAGGCTCGTCATGAATCTAAGGGTAACGGATTCGGTTATGAAATTCGAGATTGGAGTGATGTTGCGGGTGCAATCGTATGTGGTGGCATGGGAAGAGAGAGAAACCTTGTGGTCGATAAGCGACAGAAGAATCTTACGCCCACAACGCATATCAAGGGAAAAATCAATAAAGAAGGTATCCGCAAGATGACTCCTCGAGAGTGGGCTCGTTTGCAGGGATTCCCGGACTCTTTTGTTCTTCCTCTTGCAGATACACATCTCTATAAGCAATTCGGAAACAGCGTGACTGTAAATGTAATAGCTGCAATTGCAAAAAAAATTAAGGAGGTTCTTGATAATGCCTAATATATGGAGATTTAATCGTGGTGATTGGTCAGAAGCATATGTCTTTTTAAAAGCTCTTGGCGATGGAAGAATATATGGTGCAAACGCAGATTTTCAGCGAAATCCTTCCACTTTTCTGGATATCATTGCGGTGCATCGCTTCGAAAATAAGCGCCCTTCTGATAAGGTACTTCATTTTCGTCGCGCTTTGTTGGGGGTGGAGACAGATATTTCTGCATTTGCGGACGATGTAGAATTTGCAGTTATAACCTCTTCCGAAATGAGAGAAAAAGCGGAGTACCTGTATAATTGTATAAAAAATGTAACCAACGCAAGACGAAAGATTGAGATACCTAATATTCAACAATACTTGGAGAATATTAAGTTTTCGTCCCCTAAGGCTCCTGGATTGACAAACAATCAGAAAGATATCTATGGTTCTAAAACAGATATTATTATTACGACAGAAGATTCTATGGATCATGCACAATCTACCGATGGCTTCTCCATAAAATCCCATATGGGTAGTCCTTCCACTCTCCTTAATTACAGT
>JAFOEU010000083.1 GCA_017387685.1 Clostridia bacterium | reverse complement strand
GTTGCGCCGTCTGCGGACGGCGCGCGATATGCTTGCTTCGCAAGCGCGATATATCCGCTTCGCGGATACGATATACCTGCGGCACGATATGTTTCGCTTGGCGAAACGTAAAGGTAGAAATTTGCCGTGGCAAATTTCAATCAGAATAAAATCAGCCAAACGATCTTGTCACTCGGAAACATAGTTCCCGCACACTAAAAATCCCCGTCCGCTTGCGGAAGGGGTTGGGGAAGGTAGTCAGTGGCGGAACGGTGGATTTTGCACCAAGGATAAATCAATGGCGAAACATATTATAATGAATAATGAAGCCGCTTCGCTGATGAATAATGAATAATTAACTCCGGAAACACGTCCCCGCCCCTCGCGAACGCGAGGGGCGGGGCGCGTTGTACAGCACATTTATTTGCTTTGCTCAGCCCAATACTTACTGTATTCTTCGTTCTTCCAATTTTTGTAACACGCTTCATATCCCGCTCTATGCCGATCGGCAACAGCCTCGACATCTTTATCCGATATGAGTCCGCGCTCATAAACCTCCTCCATCGTTTCAAATACGCCGTCTTTATACAGGTAAATTTCTCCGCCGTGCTCAAAATAAAACGTATGACCGCCGATTTTTTTATTAATTATTTCATCCGAATAGTTGTACGTTTCCGTCCGATAATTAACCAGCACTACGTAATCTGCAACCTGTCCATAATATCTGTATTTATGCGTATCTGAATCATCTCTATCATTATATATACTCAAAACGAACCAATCGTACAGGGCATCCCGCGCCGCAATATCAGCATCACGTTTTGCCATCGCTACAGCCTCCTCTTCGGTTGTTATGGCACTATAGAATTTGTAGTGGTAGTCATACCAATATTCATACCGATTTTCAGACCAAGCGTTTCTTATTTCCAGCATCAATTCCTCCGAAATTGGCTCAAGGTCGGGAACGAATTTCAGGTAATTGGGGGTTAATACACTTTCGTGTAGTTCGGTGGTAGTATTAACATCGGTATCGTTTTCCGTTTCAGTGCGATATTCTGTTGTGTCCGGAGTTTCCGAATGAGTAAATTCATCCGTAATATCCGGTGTTTCCGTATGATTGATCACGTCCGTCGTTCCGCTCCCCGCTCCCGCCAAAAGCGACGTAATATTCTGCGCCACGAAAATGAAGAGTGGGGATGCGAGCGCGATTATCAAGAGGCACGCAACGAGTCCGAGGTACTGTTTCCAGTACTTTTTTAGCGAGCCGCCGACCGTCTGCACCGGCGGTTCGCTTGCGTACGGTTTGATCTTCATTTTATAACGCGCCGCGCTTGCGATGTATTCGTCGTCGATGTATTCGAGCGCATCAAGCAGGCGTCTTTTTCTGAACTCTTCATTCATACTATTATTCCCTCCTCCCGTAGCTCCTCGCGGAGTTTTTTCTTCATTCTTGACAAAAGCGATTTGACGAGACTTTCGGAAAGCCCCATGCTCGCGCTGATCTGCGGCACCGTGTCGCGGTACCAGAAGCGGAGCACGAATACGTCGCGGTCGCGCTGTATCTGCTTTGCGAGAAAGGCGTTGATGATCTCGCCGATGCGCTTCGATTCGTATTCGTCGGCAACGGTATTCTCGCTCGGTATCAGCTCGAGCAGATCATCCCCCGCCGCGTTGTAATTCGCGCATCGCTTCCAGGTATTATTCGCCCGCGAGCGTTTGAGCGCGATATTCTTCACAAGCTTCGCGATAAACGCGCAGAGATTCGTCGGACGCTCGGGCGGAATACTGTTCCAAAGCGCAAGCCAGGTATCGTTAACGCATTCCTCGCGGTCCTCGGGCAGAGCAAGAATATTTTCCGCAACCGAATGGCAAAGTCCGCTATACTTCGCCTCCGCCGCGTGCAAGCCGCGCTCGTCGTTTTCATAAATAAGTTCTACTATTTTATCGTCTTTCAAGAGCATTACCTCCCTTCACCCATTAAGTACCCCAAAATATCCCAATCGTCGCGCGGGAATTTCAGTTTTGTAGGGTTGCACAAAAGCAAAGTGCAGTTTTTGTATAAAATAACAGTTCGGTTTTATTTTACCATAAAGAACGCAGAATGTCAAGAAATTTTCACCCCACACCAAAAACAAAGCCCTCCCGCTTGCGGGAGGGTTGGGAGGGTATACAGCGCCGCGCAAAATATTTCAGCCAAAACAAAACCAATGGCGAAATATAAATAAAAATGAAAATTTCCGCCCGAAATCGGGCGGAAATTCACCATACCTCTTCCCTCTTACCTCTTCCCTCTTACCTAAAAAAGCGGGGCGTTGCCCCGCTTTTTATCAATAGCTTCCTTCGGTATCGCCGTCAACAGCCTCGGCGGTCTTCGCCTTGGATGCCGCGATCTTTTCCTGAAGGAGATTGTAGTAAAGCTCCTCGTCGATGGGAAGCTCAACTTCCTTATTAAGCCAATCAGAAAGGTGCATAGCGTTCGAAAGCATAAGTCCGTTGATGCCTTCTCTGCCGTCCGCTACAAGCTTGCCGCCGTTCAGGATAGCATCAGCAAATGCATTGAGCACGCCGACGTGCTGGGTGTTCTCACCCTCGAGCTCGGGGATCTCCTCGATGATCTCGGGTCTGCCGAAGACCTTCTTGGTGGTCTTTGAATACTCGGGCTCCCAAGGATTGAGACGGTAGAGCTTGAGAGAGGTCTTGTCGCAAACGAGCGTACCGCCGTCGCAGACGATCTCAAAGCGGTTCGTGCCGGGGCAGTCGCCCGTGGAGGTAATGAACGTACCCGTCGCGCCGTTTGCGTACTCGCACCAGCAGCTTACGTCGTCCTCGACCTCGATATCGTGCCACTTGCCGTACTTCATCTTCGCGTGGATCTTTACGGGCAGACCGCAGATCCACTGCCAAAGGTCGAGCTGGTGGGGACACTGGTTGAGCAGAACGCCTCCGCCCTCTCCGCTCCAGGTAGCGCGCCAATCGCCCGAATCGTAGTAGAACTGCGAACGGTACCACTCGGTAATGAGCCAGCTCGTTCTTCTGATCTGTCCAAGCTCGCCCGATGCGATGATATCGTGCATCTTGCGGTAAACGGGGTTGGTTCTCTGATTGAACATCATACCGAAGTAAAGCTCGGGGTGCTTATCAGCCTCCGCGATCATATCGCGAACCTGCAGAGTGTAAACTCCCGCGGGCTTCTCGCACATAACGTGAAGACCGTGCTTGAACGCCTCGATTGCAAAATAGGGATGGAAATAGTGGGGAACTGCGATAAGGATCGCGTCAACAAGACCCGATGCGATCAGCTCATCGCCCTCGTTGAAAATAACGGGAAGATCCGCCTCATAAGCTTCAGCCTTTACCTTAGGGAAGTTTTCAACGACCCACTCGCGGCGCGCCTCGCGGCGATCAGCAACAGCGGTGATAACGATCTCGGGGCACTTGCCTCCAACTACGTTTTTAAAGTGTGTCGAGCCGATGTTGCCGACTCCGATAATACCTAATCTAAGCTTGCTCATTCCAGTCCGATTCCTTTCAGATAATCATAGCTCTTCTTCATACATACAAAAGGATCCTCGTCGTAGCAACGGTCCTGCTCGACAAAAACGTACTTTGTTCCGCCCGCCTCGGCTGCCTTTGCCGCCGCGATATGGTTGATGTTACCCGAACCAACGGGTGCCATACGAACTGCATTGTCAGTCGCATCATAGACCATATCCTTGAAGTGGATGGTGTCGATTCTGCCCGCAAGCTTTGTGAGCCACTGTGCGGGGTCACCGCCGCCCGCCTGAACCCAGTAGGTGTCAACGGTGAAGCCGTATGCGGGAGTATCGAAACGGTCTGCCATATCCTCAAGGAGGACCTTGCCGTTCGGGAGCTTGACGAACTCCATATTGTGGTTGTGGTACATAAATTTCAGACCTGCCGCCGCGATCTTTTCAACCGCGGGAGCGATCTCCTTGCAATACTGATCGTATACCTCGATACTGCAATTTTCCTTTTTGAAATTGGGCATAGAGCCGAGTCCGACGTAGCCCGCGCCGTAGGTAATATGCTCCTCGATAACCTTATCC
>JAFOEU010000082.1 GCA_017387685.1 Clostridia bacterium | reverse complement strand
GACAGGACGCGAAGCAGGCTACGGAGAGAACGAGCACTGCGATAAGTGCGATGATAGATAATACCTTTTTCATTATCTTTCTCCTTGTTGTTTTTTTGCCTTTCGGCTTATTTTTGGGGGTGGGTCTGATATCATTCCAGACTTCTCCCTGTTGTATATTATACAACTAACCCTCGGAAAAGTCAAGCGATTTTGTGATTTTTTTGCGATTTTTTCGAAAATTTTCGAATTACAAATTCCAGACGTTTTTCGCGTAGTCAAGAATGGAACGGTCGGAGGAGAATTTACCTCCGTTTGCGGTGTTGCGAACGCACTTGGCGAGGAACTCTTCACTACCGTAATCGCGGTTCAACTCGCTCTTAACACGCACGTAATCGCGGAAGTCCTTGAGCACGAGATAGTGGTCGGCACTCCAACCGCCAAAGAGAGATTCCTTGACCGAACGGAACATTCCGCTGCCTTGATCGTCAAAGGTGCCGTCGTCAAGCGTATCAACGATTCTCTTAAGCTCGGGATCGGAGTTGTAGATCTCCCAAGGATTGTAATTCTTCTTGATCTCTTTTACTTCTTCAACAGTCGCGCCAAAGATGTATTCGTTCTCTCTGCCGGCCTCTTCGCAAATTTCAACGTTTGCACCGTCCATGGTTCCAAGAGTGACCGTGCCGTTGAGCATAAACTTCATATTACCCGTTCCGCTCGCCTCCATGCCTGCCATAGAGATCTGCTCGGAGATATCTGCTGCGGGCATGATCTTTTCGGCATAAGAAACGTTATAGTCGGTAACGAAAACAACGCGAAGCTTATCGTTGACCTCGGGATCGTTGTTGACCTTATCGGCAATGGCGTTGATAAACTTGATAACGCCCTTTGCGTTCCAATATGCGGGGGCTGCCTTTGCGCCGAAGATGAATGCGGCGGGCTTAAAGTTTGGCTCCTTGCCTTCCTTGATGCGGAAATAATAATAAAGGATGGAAAAAGCGTTCATCAGCTGACGCTTGTACTCGTGAAGTCGCTTTGCCTGCACGTCAAAAATGAATTCGGGCGGCAGCTCGACGCCTTCTCTCTTGAGAACGTATTCCGAAAGCTGTTGCTTTTTCAAATACTTGATCTCGGCAAAAGCGTGGCGTACCTCGGGATCGTCTGCATACTTTTCAAGCTCCTTGAGGCGTTCAAGGTCCGCTTGCCAGCCATCGCCGATCTTTTTGGTGATGAGAGCGGAAAGCTCGGGGTTGCAGAGTGCGAGCCAACGACGGGGCGTTACACCGTTGGTAACGTTGAGGAACTTTTCGGGATACACCTCATACCAATCGCGGAAGGTGCTCTCCTTGAGAATTTCGGTGTGCAACGCGGCAACACCGTTGACCTTATTGCCCGCATAAATGGCTACGTTTGCCATATGTACGGTCTCATCCTTGATCAGGAAGAGCTTACCATTCGGAAATTCCTTTTCGATGCGTGCTTGCATCTTGGTCAAAATTCTTGCAATTTCGGGCAACAGCTTGCGTATGCGCTTCATATCCAAGCGTTCAAGCGCCTCACCCAAAATGGTGTGGTTTGTAAAGTTAAATACGGAACGTGCAAGCAGGAACGCCTTTTCGAACTTCAAGCCCTCTTTCATAACGAGGCGAATGAACTCGGGAATGGCAAACACGGGGTGTGTGTCGTTGAGCTGCAGCGAGATATGCTCATTGATCTTTTCAATAGGAAGTCCCTTTTGCTTGTGCTTGCGAACGAGGTCCTGCACCGATGCCGATGCAAAGAAATATTCTTGGCGCAAACGCAGGATGCGCCCCTTTTCGGTAGAATCGTTGGGATAGAGGGCGTAGCTGATGCTTTCGCAACGTACGTTATCCTTTGCGATCTTATCGATCTGCATACTGTCAAAAGCAGCAAAATCAAAGCTGCCGGGCTGCTCACTTTGCCACAGGCGCAGGGTGTTAATGGTCTTTCCGCCGTAGCCGATGATGGGCATATCGTAAGGAACTGCCTTGGTGGTAAAGTCGGAGAATTTTACGAGTACGCTATCCTCTTCCCTTCTGTAGCTCCAAGGGTCACCGTGTCTTTGCCAATCGTCTGCGTTTTCCTTTTGGAAGCCGTTCTCAAAGCTTTGGCGGAACAAGCCGTAGCGGTAACGAATGCCGTAGCCATCGAGCGGAATGCCAACGGTGGCACCCGATTCGAGATAGCAGGCAGCAAGACGGCCAAGACCGCCATTACCGAGAGCTGCGTCCTCAATATCCTCAAACGATGTAATATCGATGCCACGCTCTGCGAGCAGTGCCTTTACCTCGTCAAGCTTGCCAAGGTTGTAAAGGTTTGCAAAAATTGCACGGCCGACCAAGAATTCTGCCGAAAGATAACCCACTCTTTTTTGAGGAGCTTCTTTGCATTTTTGCCACGTATCGGCAATTTCTGCCATGGTTGCGCTACTAACGGCACGATAAAGTGCGGAGGTGGATGCATGCTCCATATCGACACCGTCGTTGGCTTTGAGCAAGCTTTCAACTGTTTTAATCCATTTGTCCATTGTTTTTCGGTTCCTTTGCTATGATTTATCTGTTCCCTCTTTTTGCAATGCGAGAGATCTTTTGAGCCAACGTGCGGCTCATTGCACTTGCGGGGCAACGCCAGCTCCAGTTGCGATCACTGAGTGTGCCGGGGGTGTTCATGCGAGACTCCGCACCCGTTCCAAGCAGATCCTGCAGAGGAAGAATGACGTATTTTGCGCAGCTGACGTAAGCAAGACGCACTGTTGCCGCGCGAGCGCGTTGCATGGTTTCGGGGTCGTTTACCTGCTCCGAGCGATATGCAAAGCGTACGCCTGCCTTTTTGCACTCGGATACGAGATCGCGGTAAAATATCTCGCGTGTATCCTCATCCAAATCCTCAAGAAATTCAATAAAGGTAGCATTATCGTGCGTACCCGTGTAAACCACGCAGTTTTCATCGTAATTGGAGGGCTTGAATTCATGCTCGGGGTTTCCGTCAAACGCAAACTCCAAAACCTTCATACGAGGGTATCCCGTATTGCGCATCAAGCGATAAACACCGTCATCGAGAATACCAAGGTCCTCAGCAATGATCTTCCAATCCTTTTTGCCCTCAAACAAAGCTTCCTTCGGGCCATCGCGCCAGCATCCCACTCTGGCATTCTTGCTGCCTGCGGGAATGGCGTAAAAACGGTCAAAGCCGCGGAAGTGGTCGATGCGTACGATATCGTACATAGAGAGTGCCTTTTGCAACCTTGCCGTCCACCATGCGTAGCCGTCTTGCCTCATTTTTTCCCAATTATATAAAGGATTGCCCCATAGCTGACCGTCCTCGCTGAAATAATCCGGAGGAACGCCTGCAACCTCGGTAGGAGTACCGTCGCCGTTGAGCAAAAACAGCTCGGGATGCGCCCAAACCTCAACACTATCCTCGGAGACGTAAAGCGGCATATCGCCCATAATTTCAATTCCACGCGCGTTGGCATAGCTCTTCAGCTCGCCCCATTGACGGAAGAACTCATATTGCGTAAATTGCCAAAACAGTACCTCGTCCTCATTGGCGGCAAGAAAGGCATTAAGCGCTTCCTTATCGCGTACGCGATACTTCTCTTCCCAAGTGGAAAGAGCACGCCAACCGTGTGCCTCCTTGATTGCCATAAATGCGGCAAAATCAGCAAACACGCCTTCTTCCAAAAAAGCTTGGAATGCAGGCACTTGACGATCGAAGCGCGAAAATGCGAGCTTCAGCAGCGGAATGCGACGATAGAACAATGCTTCATAGTTAACACGCCCGATCTCCTCTCCCGCAGCAGCACAGGAATATTCCTCTGCTTCCTCTTTTGTCAGCAAGCCCTGCGCGATCAAAGCTTCAATATCAATTAAATAAGGGCTGCCTGCAATGGCACAGGATGAGGCGTAGGGCGAATCTCCATATCCGGTGGGAACCAGTGGTAGCACCTGCCAAACCTTTTGGTGAGCTCTGGCAAGGAACTCTACAAAGTCTTTTGCCTGCGCGCCCATTGTTCCCACTCCATAGGGAGAGGGCAATGCCGATATCGGCAATAAAACTCCTGCATAACGCTTTTTCATTTGCGAATTCCCCTTTGCTAAAATTTGCGTTTCGAAAACTTTCGAATGTATCTTTGTAACATTCTATCACATTTTTTTTGCCGTGTCAAGTAAATATGTGACGGAAAGGCAGGATTTTTGTCAAGAAATCATTTTTTTAAGATTTTTTAGCTATTTTTTACACTTTTTTTCAAAAAATCATTGTAAATTTGAAAAACTATGCTATAATGAAAGCAAGCAAACAAAAAAATCAATCGAAATCGGTTCTCTCCGCATTTCGAAAATCTTCCAAAAAAGGAGGGAAAAATGACCATTAAGGAAATCGCCGCCGAGCTCGGTCTTTCTGCCAGCACGGTTTCAAAGGCACTCAACAATGCCTCCGATATCAGCTCGGAGACACGCAATCGCGTCAATGCCTATGCCCGCTCAATCGGTTTTTCCCTGCACCGCAATCAGGATTCCAAGCGTATTTGCGTTTTGTTTGAGAATATGGATTCTCACAGCAACTCGCAGGTCGGTTATCCGGTTCTTACGGGATTTCAACAGGCAGCAAACGCCTACCACTACGAGGTGGTGATTGAGCACTGCTCCGATAAGAATCCCCCAAACCTGAAGAAGCTCTGCCAAGAAAACAACTTTTGCGGCTTGATGATCATAGGAACGAAGATCACGAGTGAGATCATCAAAGAGCTGGAGACCACAAGCATTCCCACTATGCTGATGGACTCTTACGTAAAAAATCCCAAGGTTGCCTGCATCAGCAGTGACAACATCAACTCGGTTGCTGCCATTGTAGAGCATTTGATCAAGCTTGGACACCGCAAGATCGGTTATTTGGGCGGTGACAAGGAATCGATCGTTACCCGTGAGCGCTTTTCGGGCTATCTGATCGGCTTGATAGAAGGTGACATTGAATTTAACAGCAGCTACGTTCGCTACGGAAACTACACCGAGGTCTGTGGTCTTGAGGCAGCCGACTTTTTTGCCGACCAGGGCGTTACCGCCGTGGTGTGCGCTTCTGACCTGATCGCCATTGGTTTGATTACCGGACTGCGAAAGCGCGGCTTGCGCGTTCCTGAGGATATTTCGGTCAGCGGCTTTGATAACCTTGACGTTGCACGCTACTTTACCCCCGCACTGACAACCGTTAAGCAGGACTTTATCTCCTTAGGTGAAAACGCGTTTACCCTGCTCCGCCAAGCCATTAAGGGCAACAAGACCAAGCGCATAACCATTCACACCGAGCCGATCTTCCGCGATTCGACCGCTCCCGTTTGTGAAACAAGCGCCGAGGACGCACAATCAAAATAAATTATATGAGGTGAAATCATGAAAAAGACTTACTCTCGCATTCTTTCTCTTCTGCTCGTTGCTATCATGCTCCTCTCTCTCGTTTTGACCTCCTGTCACAACGATCCGAGCAACAACAACGGCACCAACGAAAGCACCACCGATGGTGGCAAGTGGCAAATTCCCGAGGGAGAATACACCATCCCGAAGGAAGAGGGCTACAATCAGATCACCTTCTATTG
>JAFOEU010000081.1 GCA_017387685.1 Clostridia bacterium | reverse complement strand
GAGACCTGTTACGGTCGCGGAGAAATCGCCGATAGTCTGCTTTCTCTTTATGCAGAGATTGAAGATCGCTTCTGCAGCCACTGCGCTGACAACGCAGGTGAGGATGAGGAGCAGTGCCTTGATGCCGAAGAAGATGATAGCCGCGATGGATGCGGGAATCATAGCAATAACGACGTCAAGCATAATGTTGTGGGTGGAAATACCGCTGTTAATATGAGGTGCGGCGGTAGTAGAAAGCTTTTTCATCATTATTACCTCCTTATCTGGACTGCTTGGAGCGCTCGTACTGCTTGAGCCACCATTTAGCATCCTGGTTGGTTGCAAGCAGAGGACGGTGCGCGGGGCAAACGTAGGAGCAGCATCCGCAGTCAACGCACTGGCGAACGCCGGTGTCGATGAGAGCTGCTTCGCGCTTTTCCTCGTTCTTTATCTTCATAGCGGATTCAACGGCACCGATGTTGATGTCAACGGGGCACTTTTCCATACATCTTCCGCAACGGATGCAAGCGGAGGGCTCAGGGAGAGTTGCTCTCTTTTCGTCGAACGCGAGGATACAGTTGGATACCTTAACGATGGGGGAGTCGATCGAAACGGTAGCGTTACCGTTCATAGGACCGCCGATAACTACCTTGCCGACCTTTTCGAGATCGGTCTCGGTGAGCTCGAGAAGGGTACGGATCGAGGTACCGATGGGAGCGATGAAGTTGCCGGGCTTCTTGACAGCGGGACCGTCAACGGTTACGATACGCTCAACGAGGGGCATACCGGTGTTGAGATACTCTGCGGTCTTTACGAGGGTGGAGACGTTGATGATGAGCGCGCCGAAGGAGGGGAAACGCTTGCCCGCGATGGCAACTCTGCCGGTCGCGTTGTAAAGCATAACCTGCTTTGCGCCCTGGGGATAGATCGCGTTGAGCTCGTGGATTACTACGTAGGGCTTGTTTGCAAACTGCTTTTTGAGCACCTCGATCGCATCGGGCTTGTTCTTCTCGATACAGATCTTAAATGTAGCATCTCCAAGATATTCGCTCATATACTTGCGCATATACTCGATACCGTCGTCGATGAGATCGGCGTGCGCGAGCATCATTCTGTGGTCGGATGTGATGTAGGGCTCACACTCAGCCGCGTTGATAAGAACGGTGTCTACCTTGTAGTCGGGGTTCTTTGCCTCGTTGAGCTTTGCCCAGGTGGGGAAAGCCGCGCCGCCGAGACCGACCATGCCGCTCTCGCGTACTGCCTGAAGGAATCCGTCGCAGCCCTCAAATACGGGGGGCTTCATGTTGGGATCCTTCTCCATCTTGCCGTCGCTTTCGATGCGGATAGCAGCAACGTCGCGTCCGCGAGCGGTGGGAAGGCTGAGGATCTCGGTAACTGTGCCGGATACGGTTGCGTGTACGGGGGAAGAGAATCTTTCTCCCTCGCGTGCGATAAGCTGTCCTACGTAAACGTGATCGCCAACGTTAACGATAGGCTCGGCAACGCTGCCGGAATGCATGTTCATAGGCAGGATAACTTCCTTGGGTGTCTGAATTTTCACGGGCTCACATCCCGCGGTGTTCTTGTTGTGCGGAACATGCAGGGATGAGATATCTTTCTTGAAAATCATAGCACTCCTCCTGTTTTATTTTTTATATTTTTTTAACTTGTTTTGTCCGCCTTGGGCGGGATTAATTTGCCTCGGTGATGAGCTGCTTGAAGCCGTCTGTCATATGCCCCTCACCTTCGGGGGTGATCCAGAGGACTTCAACGCCGCCGAGGGAGGTTACGAGGGCAAGTCCGTCCTCGTAGCTCATAGTGAAAAGAGCTGTCGAGAGGGCGTCTGCGAGTCCCGAATCCTTTGTGATTATGCTGACGGAGGCAAAATGCTCCGAGGGCATAAGGGTGTCCTTGTCTATTATATGATGATATCGCACGCCGTCGACAGAGTAGAATCTTTCGTAGGTGCCTGAGGTGACGCACGAGGTGTTTGCCAAAGTTATATATTTTGCGTAGGTGGTGCCGCCCGTCATCGGATCCTTGATACCGGTGAGCCAACCGCTTCCGTCGGGCTTGGTGCCGATGATGCGGATATTGCCGCCGATGTTGAGAACGTATGAGGTCGCGCCGATCGATTCAAGATACTGCGCCGCGCGTTCGGTTGCGTAGCCCTTGCCGAGCGCACCCACGTCGAGCGATGCGGCAGGATCGCTGATGCGGACTGTGAGGTTTTTTTCGTCGATCTCAAGCAGATCGATCGATGTGTGCTTATTTGCTTCCTCCAAAACCTCGGTGGAGGGGATGGCTGCGTTTGCGGGATCGCTTGATGCCGCTTGTCTGCAGTCGTGCCAGGGGCGAAGCACCGCGCCCATCATTACGTTCATCTCGCCGCCCGTGAGCGCGTAAAGCTCCTTGGCATAAAGAAGAAAATCAATAAGTTTTTGGTCAACCTTCAGGGGTTCACCGCCCGCATTCAGATTGATGGTTCGGAGATTAGTGACGCCCGAATGCTCGTAATAGATGTCAAAAAGGTTGTGGTATTCTTCGAGAATTTTTGCAGTTTCGGAACAAATTTCCTCAAATTCCTCGCTGTCTCCGCCTGCGTAATTGTAAATATAGGAAACAGTGTCAAAATATGTGTAATAAACCATTCCGAGGGGTTCTGTCTTAACTGCAGATTGAGGGCAGCCCGTCATAAAGACGAGCAGCCCCCAAATCAGAGATAGACAGGAAAGGGATTTCAGAATCTTCACAATTCCTATCTCCTGTTAGTGAATTTTAATTATCTAGCGTTCTGAGCAGCCTGTGCAACTACTGCGCAGATACCGGTGATCTGCATGGTGCAGCCTGCATCGAGAAGAGCCTGCTCAACAGAGATCTGGTGAGCGTTTACTTCCTTGGTCTGCATGCCTGCGATCTCTGCAGCGGTCTTGCCGAGAACGTAGTTCGAGAATGCAGCGGACTGGATGTACCACTCCTTAACGGTGCCGCCCTCAATGTTGGGCTGACCGTAAGCTGCCATGTTGTAGCCTTCCTTGAGCTCACGCTTGGTGCCCTTGAACTCCTGAGCGGTGGGAACACCTGCAACAGTGATGTCGATCTTGGGCTGGATAGCGTCGTTAAGGGTTGCGATAACCTTGCCGTCAGCAACTACTGCGCAAGCGATATCGGAGTACATAGCTACGAGACCGTCAGCCTCAGCGGTAGCAGCCTTGGAATCAGCAGCAGCGGTCTTAGCAGCTACGCCAAGGGTGAAGGAGCCGGGAACTGCCTTGAATGCCATACCCTGCTCGTCAGCGCAAGCCTTTGCAACTGCAGCCATGAAATCGGTGATCTGCATGGAGCAGCCTGCCTCGAGGAGTGCCTGGTCAACAGCGATCTGGTGGCCGCCTGCCTCCTGAGTCTGGAGAGCAGCAACCTCAGCGCCGGTCTTGCCTACTACGAAGGACTCGAAAGCCTTAGCCTGAGCGTCCCACTCGAGCATAACGCCGTTGTTGTCGTTGTCAACCTTGCCCTCCATACCGTATCTGGAGCCGAGCTCCATCTTGGTCTCGAAGGTCTTAGCGGTGTCAACTGCACCGTCAGCGATAGCCATCTTGTTCTGTGCTACGTCGATACGGCAGAGAACGATCTTGCCCTCAGCGTCGGTAACAACGGTAGCGATGGTAGCGTCTACCTGTGCGTTGCCTTCCTTGGAGGAAGCGGTGCTAACTACTACGCCAAGTCCGAGCTTGTAGTCAGCCTCTTTGGTGCCACATGCTACTACGGAGAGTACCATGATAAGGCAGAGTGCGATTGCGAGAATCTTCTTCATTTTTGTTTTCTCCTTAAGAAAAATTTTTGTTTGTGACAGATCCGACCGTCGGCGGGACACAAGGGGTTGCGAATGATAACCGATGCGTATGTAAGATGCGTGGTGTCCGCAGAGAGCCGAGTCTTATCGCAGTCGCACATATTATATTACATTTCCTGTATATAAATCAAGTCAAATTTGTTAACATAATATTACTTATATATTTTGTCTAATTTAATGCTTTAAAAAAGATACTTTTTGTGTAAAAAGTGTATAAGGAAAGCAAAATCGGGAAATATAAAATTGCTATATATAATATTAGGAGGGAAAATGTGTACTGCAATACTTGACGGAGGCTTTTTCGGCAGAACTCTCGACGTCGAGAGTGATTGGGGCGGGGAGGTGGTAAAATGCCAAAATATCATAGGAATGGCAAGGCGTGTTGACGGCGTGCCGCTTTGGTTTGACGCGGTAAATGCCCACGGTCTCGCCTGCGCGGCGCTGAACTTTCCTGGGCTTGCCGCATATCACGCCGGGTCGGGGAAGAAATATAATATTCCTTCATATAATCTGATATCATTCGTGCTTGAGAATTGCAAAAACGTGCGCGAGGTGGAAGAATTGCTCTCGGACGTAAATATAACTCCCGAAGCCTTCGCACCCGATCTGCCCCCGACACCGCTCCATTGGATATTCGCCGACGCATCGGGAAGCATCGTTTTTGAACAGACCGTCGAGGGAGGAAGAGTCTACCCGAACTCAATAGGCGTGCTGACGAACGCTCCGACCTTCCCCGAGCACTTGAATAATATAGAAAAAGGAAAGAAACCGACCGATCTTTCATCAGAATCACGCTTTATCCTTGCCGCCGAGTCAAAAAAACGCGCCGTCGGCGACGGCGCGGAGAGATTTTTTGAAATTATGGAAAGCGTCTTCGTTGAACTTGGAAAAGGCTCAAAAAAGGATATGAAAACGGTTTATACCTCTTGTATAGACCTGCGAAAAGGGGAGTATTATTGCAAAAATTCAGATGGCAAAATTAAAAGTTTGGCACTTTTGTGACCAAATCACGGAATTATCTCCGAAAAAGGTGTATAATATGAGTGTAAAAACAAGAACACCTCAAAAGGAGATTAAAAATATGAATGCACTTAAACTGAACAAGAATAATTTCGATTCCGCTATCCAGAGCGAAAAGCCCGTCCTTCTCGATTTCTATGCAGATTGGTGCGGTCCTTGCCGTATGGTTCTCCCTATCGTTGAGGAGATCGCGGGTGAGAGGGATGATATCGTTGTTGCAAAGATCAACGTTGACGACGAGCCCGAGCTTGCCGAAAGATTCGGCGTGTTCAGCATTCCTACGCTCGTTGTAATGAAGAACGGCGAGGTCGTAAACAAGTCTTCCGGCGCAAGACCGAAGGATCAGATTCTGGCGCTTTTAAACTAAAGAACGAAGGCGGCGTTTGTCGAGAATTTTGATACCCTCGCTTCGGGAGGATGAAATGATACCCTCCGATGCGAAATATTTAAGCATACGAGAAACTACTTCACGGGCAGATCCCATGTACTTGGCGATCTGCTCGTGTGTCAGTTTTACGGTATCCGAGCCGTTTTTCGCCGCTTCATCGAGCAGGAAGATCGCAAGACGCTTGTCCATACTCATAAAGAGGATCTGCTGCATTACCCACATAACGTCGGAGAAGCGTCCGAGCGCGCTTTCGAGCGCAAAGATCTTTGCCTCGGGCATACGGCGTGCAAGGTCCTCGTAGGCACATCCGCCGACGACTATGCACTCGCTGTTTTCCTCGGAATCGACAAAGACGTCAAAGGTGATCGATTCAAGCACGCAGGAGGCGGAAAGAATGCACATCTCGCCGGGGAAGATGCGGTAGAGAGTTATCTCCTTGCCGTCCTCGGAGAGGATGTAGAGGCGCAGACTGCCCGACTTGACGAGAATGACACCCGTGCAGCTTGCACCGTCGTGAATATTTGCACCCTTGCGGAAGTTGACGTGCTGAGAGGAACGGAGGAAGGTCTCGCGATCGTGCTCGGGCATGCGCTCCCAGAAGGGAAAATTTTCTCTGAATACTTCAATAAGCTCTTGCTTTTCCATAATAAAGCTCCATAACGATTGATAACTTGATTATAGCACGATTTTCCCCGAAAGTCAATAAGCGAGAAAGTTTTTGAAGATTCTTAAGGAACTTTTTTCAAAAAGTTCCTTAAGTCGACCGCCGCAGCGGTCGAAACTTTCCCCTGCGCTTCGGAATGGCGACGCCCCGTCGACATTCCGGAAGGAGTAAATCCTCCCCTCGCGGGAGGATTTTGCTCCTTCACCCTGCGGCGTGCAAATAAAAGGAAAAAATCCGCCTTGCGGATTTTCACATCTTTATTGAATTTCGCCCTTGATTTAGTTTGGGTGTGAATTCCTTCGCAGGGACGCTGACTGCCCACCCCAGCCCCTCCCGCACGCGGGAGGGGTTCGTTTGCGGGGAGCGATGTGCGGTTGCTTTTTATTTTTGGGGGAGCTTTTTGTATTTTTGCATTGGTATATCCCAAACATCCAAGAAAAGTTCTCTTCTGCCCATCAGAACGTCCCACTCTCCTTCTTCGGTCTTTACAAGATATATTGTCGTATCATGACAGCAGTAATTCCATCCCCAGTCTTTGAGGTCGATCCTGACTTGAAATACCATACACTCCTCGTAAATCTTTCCGAATGAATTGCAATATTCGAGGCTTTCCTTACATATTTCATCGGTTGTATAGGTTATGGAGTGAAGCCACTGCGGATAATCAGGATCATCATAGCTTTCCTTGATTGCTTCGGCTGCCGCCTTGCGTTCCTCTATTGAGTACATATCCGACTCTCTGTACCAGATCTTGACTATATTTATATAGCCGGCAATATAAACAGTGAGGAAGAGGATGCTTAAAACTGCCGAAACGATCGAAATGCTTTTTATTGTTGTTTTGGCTTTTTCCTTTTTCTCGTGCCTTTGAAGTATACTCTCTTTTTCCTTTTTGAGCAGCTCTTCGTTGGTGTCCGAACACATTTGCTGAAATACGGCGTAGCAATCGGAGCAAACTGCGAGATGATCTCTTACCTTTTCCGCACTCGCCTCGCTGCAGGCTTCGTCAACGTAAAGGGGGAGCAGGTCGCGTATGACGTCACACTCTTTACTCATTTTTCTCATTCATCCTTTCTTGAATTTTCAGCTTGGCGCGATGATAAGTAACTCTTGCCCAGCTTTCGGATTTGCCGAAGATCTCGGCGATCTGCGAATATGAAAGCTCACCGAACACACGAAGACCGAACACCTCCTTGTAAGGCTCTTCCAAACGGTGCAAAACAAGGTGTATGCGGAAAGCCATATCCGAATCAGCCGCCATCCGCTCAACGCTTTCCTCGGATGCGAGATGACCGATCTCGTCAAGACCGACTGTGTTGCGCTTTTTGCGAAGCTCGTCGTAATAAAGATTCTTTGCGATCGAGCAAAGCCAGGTCAGCTCATCCGAAAGTCCCGAAAACTGTGCTTTCGCGGTAACGGCCTTGTAGAAAGTGTTCTGCGTGATCTCCTCTGCCAGATCACGGTTTCGTGCGAGGGTAATTATATATGAATATACCTGCATATAGTAGGCGGTATATAGCTTTTCGTAATCCATACTCATCATCACCTCCTTCGCTTTCATAGATTAGACGGAGAAAACGGAGTTTCGTTACAAAGATTATAGCATATTTTTTCTAAAAATGTGTGAACGCAGAGGAAAAGGGCGCCGCGCGATGCGGCACCCTTTGTTTATTCGGATTTTTCTTCGGCTTCTTCCTCGGTCTCGGGGGTGAAGCACCGCCGCAGATCGAAAAGCGTCTTCATCAGTACGATCCCCGCGATGAGGTAGAGGATCGCGACTCCGATCGAAGTATATATGCCTAAGATACCGGTCGGATTGGTCAGATATAGCAGAATGATCGCCGCGGTCAGCATGATGGTCTGGAAGGTGCGGCAGTTCAGGATAGTGCGGTCAAGATCCTCTCCTGCGGGCTGATATTTCGCGGCGATCGTGGCGAGATTTGTCATAAGCTGAAAATGAAAATAGATATTGACCACGCTTACGATGATGTCCGCGATCGGAATCAGGGCTCCGAGGTCAAAGGATAACAGATCGCCGATCCACGATGCGATATGCCATATAGTCAGTATACCGACGAGGGTATTCAGAAGATTAAGCTCACGCTCGGCGTCGCAGAGCTTCTTGATCGCCGAGTGGAAGAGCAGATAGCCGACGAAATTGGGCAGAATGTTCAAAGTGCCGAGGTTGATGTTGAAATAGATGAAGAGATATCCCCACGCGGCATTGCCGATGCCGTCGTAGAGCTTTTGACGGGCGATCATTCCGCGCCTCCTTTCTGCAATAAAAGATCAAGCTCTGCTACCTTTTTGCGGTTGATATAAAGATCGGCGGCGAAGTATTCGGGGAGTTTAACCTTCTTTTTCGGATTGATGCTCCCCCCGCCGCCCTCGATTGTGATCATAGGTCCCCAACCCCCTAAGAGCTGTTTGCTGATGCATTGCTCTCCCGTGACGGAGTTTGTGAAATTAGAATAAGCGGCGTTGTTCTTCGGAACCGCCAGCGCTTCGGGGCGTTCTTCACCCTCGTATACGGGCATGGTCGAGAGTCCGATATGCGAGACCGACCACTTCTCCGATTCCGATCTTGTATGATAGTAGCGAATGTAATTGCTTCTGAATCCCCCCGTGAAATCGGTATTGGGCTTGGGAACGGTATTGTAATGTGAGCTTGAGAGAAACCACAGATCGTTCTGATCGGTCACGGTATTTTCAACGGTATGAACAGTCTGAATGACGAACTCGACCTTCATATTGTTTTTCTCGCCCGAATATATGAGTCCCGGAAGATCGGAATCGCCATTTGACAGGCTCGTGCCGCTGTAGTCAGAGAATCTGAAATCCTCGAGCGGGATAGCAACCCATCTGCCGTTTTCCTTTTCTACGCGGAGATTCTGCAGTGCGAGACCTCCCGAAAAATCATCTTTTGCGGCGGGCGGATAGTCGAGAACGAGTAACGCCTCGTATTCGGTATCGCCGACCTGCGTCAAATTGTAGATGTAATATCCCTTTTGCGAGTCGGCATAGCCGTCAAGTCCGGGTTCCCACTTTTGCGTTTGAAGCATTTCGTTCAGAATGTCGTCCTGCAACTCCTCGGGAGCGCACATTGCGCGGTAATATCCGTTTTTGACCATCACGGCTTTGGCGTAGGTGTCAAAAGCGCCCGCGGGAGTGGTGCAGGGAGTGCTTCGCGCAGAGGCGAGGGTGAGCGGGATAGAATCAAGATCGATCAGAGAGTCAGCCTTTACGCCGATGACGAGGGGGAAGGCGAGCAGGATCACGATGCATACCGAAACAAGTCCCATTCCCTTGGGATATTGCTTGAAACGAACTATATTTTCGATACGCTTGCCGATATTTTTGCCGCCGTTGTTGATAGAGGTGCTTCCCGCGGTTTTTGAGAAACGCTCATTCGCCATTGAAAGCAGGATGCGTCCGTATTCGCGGCGCTCCTCGCCCTCGATGTTTTCGAGGACGTACTGATCGCAGCGCGATTCCATATCGTTCAGCGCGCGGTTTGCACAGTAAATTACAACAGGATTGCACCAATGCAGACAGCGCAGAGCGCAGATGATGACGCTCCATAGTGTATCTCGGTTTTTGAGGTGGAAAAGCTCGTGCAGTATGACCTTTTCGTCAAGCTCACGCTCCGAGGGGATCGCGAGGACGGGACGGATGATCCCGCAGACGAATGCGCTCGGAAGTCCTTCTGCCTCGATCACGCGGCAGAGATTTATGCCCCTAGCCTCTGCAATCGACTTGATCCGACTCATTTTTTCCGCACCGGGCTCGGTGCCTCTGCGCAAAACGAGACGAAGACTGAGATATGATACTGCGTATTTGATCATAAATACGATCACACCGAGAAAATAGACCGCAAAAAGCCAATCGGCAAAGGTTTGCGGAATTTCTTCGATGATCGGAAGCGGATGCAGGACCTTTGTGAAGCTGTAATCACCGAACTGCGATTTGACTATCTCAACTGCCGTCTGCCAGCGGAATAGTGAGTAACGCCCGAAAATTCCCGCGGGAATGAGCATCATGAACCCGAGCACGCTCCAAACGGCGAACTGCCATTTCGGAGGCAATTTATCTCGGAAAAGGGCTTTGACGGTCAAAATTAAGACGGCAATTCCGGTGACGTTGAGAGTCTGAAGAAGAAAGCCCCAGATGTCATACATCGTCAGACCTCCATATTGTCGAGCAACTTACGAAGCTCTTCGCGTTCTTCCTCGGAAATATGTTCTTCTTTTAAGAACGCTGCGATCAGATCGCTCGCCGAGCCGCTGTAAACTCGGCTCAAAAAGCTCTTGCGCTCCTTTTGCCGACAGCTTTCGCGGTCGACGGTCGCGCGGTAGATATGGGGACTTGAGTCCTTGTCGATGTCGACGAGCCCCTTTGCCTCCATTCGTGTCAGATAGGTGAGGACGGTATTTCTGCTCCATCCCGTTTCACTGTGCAATTCGCTGACGAGCACGCCGAGCTCTGCCCCGCCCGTTTTCCAAAGCGCGGAGAGGACTGTCCATTCTCGATCGGATAAATTCATAACGAAAACCTCCTACAAGTGTAGTACCATATATATACTACACCTGTAGGAACAATTTGTCAATAGGGTTGACAAAAATAGTTGTAACTAATTTATGAATAAGAAAAAATCCGCGCAGCGGATTTTCACATTTTATTGAATTTCGCCCTTGGTTTCGCTTGGGCGCGCGATCCTTCGCAAAGGCGCTGACTGCCCACCCCACCCCCTCCCGCGCGCGGGAGAGGTGATAATAGGGAGATTCCGTTATTCAGCTTTCTGAATTTTATTATTCAAGAGCTGCGCCGTGCGCGGCGCCTAAATCAGTACAAAATTAACTTACGGATTAAATCGCTGTGCAGAAATTGCACTACAAGCCGTAGGGGACGGCACGCTTGCGTGGCTCGACAGTCCCGCGACAGCACGAAAGGTGATATTTGATTAAGTTTAGGAGTAATAATTTCATTACACCTGTAGGGACCGACGTCCCCGGCGGTCCGAGACCAATAGAATTATTGCTTTGTATTTAATCAAGGAAATGATATTATGTGTTCTTGATGTTAGACATATATATAATTTAATGCTGTCCGGACCGCCGGGGACGTCGGTCCCTACGGATATAATTTTATAACTGCCTTTTAAATATTATCAGTTATATAATTTAGTGCTGTCCGGGACGTCGAGGGCGCCGTCCCCTACGGCTGAAAATTTTATTTGTGCATATTGGGTTTGTTGGGTGGATAATTTAATACATCAGGAGTGAAGGAGCAAAATCTCCCGCGAGGGGGTGACAGAGCGCAATCCTTCCCTACAGTCGGGAAGGATCGACTCTGTCCAAAAATCCGAAGCGGAGCTTCGTATTTTTGAAGCACGGTAGCGAGAGCTGAAGCTCTCGCATTAAATCGAGACGCTGTCTCGAGCTCTGTTTAAGAAACTTTTCGAGAAAAGTTTCTTAAAAATCTTCAAAAGCTTTTCCGCTTTTGTGATGTTGTCACGGAAAAGATGGTGAAAATGAGATATAATATAAATGTAATAAATGAAAGCGAGAATTAAAATGGAACGTATTCACGATATGATAATAATCGGCGGCGGGCCTGCGGGGTACACGGCGGCGCTTTATGCGGCGCGCGCGGGACTTGACGTCCTCGTTATAGAAAGAATGTCCGCGGGCGGTCAGATGGCTGTCACCGACACGATAGATAATTATTCCGGCTTCAGCGAAGGTATCCCCGGCTGGGAGCTCGGTATGAAGATGCAGGCGGGCGCGGAACGCTTCGGTGCCGTTACGAAATACGGTGAGGTCGTCTCCGCCGAGCTTGAAGGTAATATTAAAAAGGTAAGAACTTCATCGGACGAGTTTGGGGCGCGCACGGTCGTGATCGCGACGGGTGCGAATCCGCGTGAGCTCGGAGTTGATAGGGAAGAGGAATTCGTCAGCCGCGGCGTTCACTACTGCGCGCACTGCGACGGACGGTTTTATAAAAACAAGGTTGTTGCCGTTGTCGGCGGCGGTAATTCCGCGCTTGAAGATGCGCTTTATCTCTCGCGCCTTGCCGCAAAGGTCTACCTCATCCACCGCCGCGACTCCTTCCGCGCGTCGAAGATCTACGTCGATGCTCTGTCGAAGTCCACGAATATCGAATTCCTCGCGAACAGTTCGGTCGCGGAGCTCATCGCGGACGAAAGAGTGACGGGCATCCGTCTTGCGGACGGCAGAGAACTCGAAATAAACGGTCTTTTCGTCAGCATCGGTCGCAAGCCTGCGTCCGACATCTTTCGCGGACAGCTCAAACTCGACGAGGGCGGTTACATCGTCGCGGACGAATCGACGAGGACGAGCATCGCGGGCGTTTACGCGATCGGTGACGTCAGAACGAAGCCTCTCCGTCAGGTCGTAACGGCAGTCGGCGACGGCGCGGTCGCGGTTCATTTCGCGGAAGAATATCTTGCAGAATGTGATTAAATCACAGAAACCCGCGGAAAAATATGATATAATATAGTCACAACAAAACAAAACACCCATTTGGAGGATTTAAATAATGAAAAACAACGTTAAATTTTTTGTATGTGAGCACTGCGGAAACGTAGTTGAAAAGGTAGAGGATCACGGCGTGCCGGTAATGTGTTGCGGCAAGAAGATGGCGGAGCTCGTCCCCGGCGTAGTCGAGGCAAGCCACGAAAAGCACATCCCCGTTGCAAAGGTCGAGGGCAATCTCGTCAAGGTAGCGGTCGGATCGGTCGAGCATCCGATGGCAGAGGAGCACAGCATCCTTTGGGTTGCGCTTGAGAGCGACAAGGGACTCTACCGCAAGCATCTCGAGGTAGGCGCGGCGCCCGAAGCAGTCTTCGCACTCGCCGACGAAAAGCCCCTCGCGGTATACGCATACTGCAACCTGCACGGACTCTGGAAGCAGGAGCTTTGATTGAGGTAATAAGTAAGAAGTAATATGTAATAAGTAAGGTGAATTTCCGCCCCTCGGGGGCGGAAATTTCTATTTTTGATTTACAAAGTGAGGGATTTATGGTATAATAGGGTCAGTATATTATTTTACGGAGAAATGATAATGAAAAAGATCATCCGATTTTTTTTACTGTTACTTGCGCTGACTCTGCTTTTCGCGTCCTGCGAGCATGGTGGGGAAGAAGTGACACAAGCACCCACGTCAACCGGTGAAGTGACCGAAGCCGTCGCTCCCGAAACGTCGGCTGAAGATACAACGGCAGAGGTTACGTCTGCTGTCACGGAAGAAGTAACGGCGGAGGTGACCGAAGCTATTACAGAGCCCATTTCCGAACCGATCACCGAGCCTGTAACCGAACCGATCACCGAGCCGGTTACAGAACCTGTCACAGAACCTATAACAGAACCCGTGACGGAACCCGTGACAGAGTCCGTGACGGAGCCGCCGCACGAGCATCTTTGGGGTGCTTGGAAAGTGATCTCAGCACCGTCGTGTCTGAATGAGGGCGCAGAAGAGCGCACCTGCTCCTGCGGTGAGCGGGAACAAAAGACGGTTGCCGCGCTCGGACATAAGGAAGTGACCGATCCCGCAAAGGCGGCGACCTGTACCGCAAGCGGCTTGACCGAAGGAAAGCATTGTTCGGTCTGCAATACCGTTACAGTCGCGCAAAAGACGGTTGCCGCGCTCGGACATAAGGAAGTGACCGATCCCGCAAAGGCGGCGACGTGTACCGCAAGCGGCTTGACCGAAGGAAAGCATTGCTCGGTCTGCAATACCGTTACAGTCGCGCAGAAGACGGTTGCCGCGCTCGGACATAAGGAAGTGACCGATCCCGCGAAGGCGGCGACCTGTACCGCAAACGGCTTGACCGAAGGAAAGCATTGTTCGGTCTGCAATACCGTTACAGTCGCGCAAAAGACGGTTGCCGCGCTCGGACATAAGGAAGTGACCGATCCCGCGAAGGCGGCAACCTGTACCGCAAGCGGCTTGACCGAAGGAAAGCACTGCTCGGTCTGCAATACCGTTACAGTCGCGCAGAAGACGGTTGCCGCGCTCGGACATAAGGAAGTGACCGATCCCGCGAAGGCGGCGACGTGTACCGCAAGCGGCTTGACCGAAGGAAAGCATTGCTCGGTCTGCAAGACCGTTACAGTCGCACAAAAGACGGTTGCCGCGCTCGGACACCACGAGGTCGTTGTTGCGGGGGTCAAACCTACTGAACGGGAGTACGGTCTTTCGGATAAGATCTACTGCAAAGTCTGTTCTGTTGTTATTCAGGATCATAAAAAGCTTTTCCCTCTGGGATTGGATATCGCGTCCAATTACAACAGCGATTACGGATACAACTTCCTCGGCACTTATGAAAAGGCAAGTGCCATGCAGGGCTTTTATAAGAAGCTTGACGAGCTTCTGACGGCATTCCACGAGGACGTCAGCATTGATATTGACAGCTCGATGACAGCGGCAATTGTTAATTATTCGGATTTCGGGCTGAGTTATGATGAGGCACTCGCGGTATATTTGGTATATAAATGCGATCACCCGTTATATTACTGGATATCAAACTCGTGGAAGTATACCTCAAGCAGGTTCTATGTTCTGGTCAGCGAGAGTTATGCTGACGGTGCCGACCGCGCAAGGTATAACGATCTGATATACTCATCTGTTGGAGAGTATCTCGAAATTATTGAAGACGAGAAATCGGTATATCACACCACCCTCGGGCTTCACGATGCCATTATCAAGCGAGCGGACTACGCGTATGAAGCTGACGGAGTTACCGCCCAAAATGACGATTGGGCACATAATATTATCGGTATTCTTGAGAAAGGCGAGGGCGTTTGCGAAAGCTACGCGGAGCTCTTTCAGCTCATTCTCAACTATTGCGATATAGATAATGTCATTATCAAAGGAAGAGGTGAGAGCGGCGCTCACGCATGGAATGCGGTCGAGCTGGATGACGGAAAATGGTATTGGTTCGATCTTACGTGGGACGACAGTAGTTGGCTGTCAGGCGTGATCCACACCTCCTTCTGCGTCAATGACACACAGGATCCCACGGAACGCATAGGATGTTGGACTATTGAAGGCAAGCCCTTCATCAGCCAACATACTGCGTATTCGTCCGAGACCTTCAGTAAGAATTACTGTTACGCGGTTCCCGAACGCTCGGATACAGTCTTCTTCATTGATGACACTATGCTTTATGACACGTTCATTTTCGGAGGCATCGAGTATACCGTTATCGGATACGATACCGTATACTGCGACCAATACCGTGTAAACGGAGTGACCGTACCCGAAATCGTTACTTATAACGGCAGAACGTATGGGGGCATCGTTGGCTGACCTTATGCCATAAATACGTACACAATGAAATATTTAAAACGGATACTCTCTGCAAACAAGAATTGAGTATCCGTTTTTTAAGCTAATATATTCGTCACTTTGCACGAATTCATTTTTATATGTTTGTGCAATCCGACAAAATATAAGAACTTTTTGCCGTGGGTGTAACCTTTTCCCGGCAACCGCTTCTTGTTTAGTGAAAGGACAAATCGAAAGGAGCGCTCAGATGAAAGATGAAAGAATAATCGAATTGTTCTTTGCGCGGGACGAACAGGCGCTTGCGGAAGTCGAGAAAAAATACGGCGCACTCTGTCACTTCATTGCGCTCAGTATTCTCACGGTCCGCGAGGATGCCGAGGAGTGTGTCAGCGACGTCCTCCTTGCGCTTTGGAACGCCGTTCCGCCCGAAAGACCGAAGGATCTCCGAGCCTATATCTGCAAGATGGTGCGAAACCGCGCCCGCGAGATATCGAGAAATGAAAACGCCTGGAAGCGCGGCGGAAGAACCGCCGTTGTGGGCGAGGAATTTCTCTCACTCGTTGAGGACGGCAGCGACCTTGCATCGGGGTATGAAGCGCGCCGCGCGGGCGAGATCATAAGCCGTGTGCTTGCAAAGGTCGGAAGAACGAACAAGGATATCTTTATTTTACGCTATTGGATGGGTCTCAGTCTCGCGGAGATCTCCGCGCAGACCGGCTTCGGCGAAAGCAAGATAAAGGTATCACTACACAGAACGCGGAACAAAATTGCCGCGGAGCTTAAAAAGGAGGGTATTACAGTATGAGCCTTGATTTCAATCAGAAAAAGCAGCTTCTTGAGTCGATCGACTATATCGACGACGCGATGCTGTCGGATACTCTGTCGCGCATCAAAACCGACGCGGCTGTGGCTGGCAGAGCATCTTTAACGAAGAAAAGACCTATCTATTGGGTAAAGCAGACGGCGGCATTGGTTGCTTGCACTCTGCTTCTCAGCGCGATCATCCCGATCCTTTCCTACGTGTTGAGTCTGGCAGGAATAACTCCCTCGGCAAGCGCGGAAGATCCGCAGAGCGAGGAGCAGGATGTCATCGAGCAGACCGAGCCGGAAGAAACAGATCCCTATCCCGGAGAACAAGGAAGCGAGGGTCTGCGCTATATGATCAACGAGGACGGCACGACCGCATCCTTCATCGGTTGGGGCGAATTCAGCGGTAACACCGCGTATATCGCCTCGGTCTACGAGGGCTTGCCCGTCACGCAGATGATATTCTACGAACGGCGCGAGCAGAAAAATAAAGTGGATGAGATCCGCCTCACGGATCCGGAGTACAGAGAAAGTGATATTCTGCCCGAAGATTTCACGTTCCCGAACATCAAGCACGTAATAATTCCCGACAGCGTTGAATATGTTGAGGTCGAAGTTATCAATCAATGCGATTATATCGAAACTCTCCACATTGGCGCAGGAGTGAAGGAGATCAACGGATCGATATGCTTCAACAATAATCGCGGAAGAAACTTCAGTCAGATTACTGTTTCTCCGGAAAATAAAATATACACCGAAAAAGGCAACTGCTTTATTCGTATTGCAGACAAAGTTTTACTCCACGGATTTGCCGACAGCGTTATTCCCACTGACGGCAGCGTTGAGATCATCGGAACGTTGGCTTTTTATAATAAAACGGGACTTACCACGGTAGTTATCCCCGAGGGAGTTACAATAGTTTCGATGGGCGCCTTCTCTTTCAACGATGAATTGGTAAGTGTGTTACTCCCCTCAACACTTAAAAGAGTCGTTGTGATGGCATTTGCCGGTACTCCGGCATTGACCGATTTTAAGTTTGGTGGCACAGTGGAGCAATGGACTGCTATGGATGACTGTGACTGGATAAGTGACACTTCGTTGACACAGGTTGTCTGCTCGGATGGAACGGTTGAGTTGCGTTTTGATGCACACGGAAATCTTAAACATTAAAAAGTAATCGATTTCAATATAAAATAGTTGCGCCGTCTGCGGACGGCGACTTAAGGAACTTTTTGAAAAAAGTTCCTTAAGAAACCTCAAAAACTTCCCGCTGTTGTTGACTTTCATTTTGATTAAATCAAAAAGATCCCGCGCACCGCGCGGGATCTTTTCCTTTAACTAGCAACTAGTAACTAGTAACCAGCAACTAATAACTTATTTCTGCTCCTGAAGCTTCTTTGCCGCTTCTTCACGCGCACTGGTCTTGCCCTCTGCCTGAATATCGCCTGCCTTGGTGAGCGCGATCTTGGTGAGTGCGGGACCTACGAGCTCGTAGATAAGTACTGCAAAGAGGGTGATCGACTGCGCAAGAACGCCGATGTCACCGCCGAAGGTGAGTGCCTGCGCTGCCATACCGAGCGCAACGCCCGCCTGCGGGAAGAGGGTGATGCCGAGGTATTTTACGATCTTTTCGTCACAGCCCGAGATCTTTGCGCTCCAGAATGCACCGAAGTACTTACCGATGCAACGGAATGCGATGTATGCTACGCCGATAACGACGAACACCCAGTTGGTGAAAACGCCGAGGTTGAGCTCTGCGCCGCTGATAACGAAGAAGAGGATGAGAAGGGGAGCGGTCCATCTGTCGGCTCTCTCCATAAGCTCCTCGGAGAAGTCACAGATGTTGCAGAAGATGGTTCCGAGCATCATGCAAGCGAGAAGGCTGGAGAATGCGATGTGGAAGTGACCTACCTCAAACTTGAGCGAGGAGATCGCAACGGTCAGCATTACAAAGGTGACCGAAACTGCCATACGCTTGGAGCGGGAATGGAAGAATCTCTCCATAAAGGAGAAGAGCCAGCCCATAACTGCGCCGAGGATGAGGGAAAGAACTACCTCGATGAGGGGATTTACGATCATGGAGATGGGGTCGATGGTGCCTGTGTTGATAGCACCCGCAACGCCGAAGGAGATCGCGAAGACGACAAGTCCGACAGCGTCGTCAAGAGCAACGACGGGAAGGAGGATGTCGGTTACGGGACCCTTCGCCTTATACTGACGAACGACCATAAGGGTTGCCGCGGGAGCGGTTGCGGTTGCAACTGCGCCGAGGATGATAGCGGCGGGGAGGGGAAGGCATCCTTCGGGAAGGATGAAGGAGAGTGCGATAAGACCTGCGTCAACTACGATGGTGGTGACGATCGCCTGACCGATACCGACGATGGTCGCCTTTTTACCGATCTTCTTGAGCTGCTCAAGGCGGAACTCGTTACCGATTGCGAATGCGATGAAGCCGAGGGCGAGGTCGCAAAGGATCTTGTACTTTTCGGGGGAGTTTGCCTCGTGGTCAAAGCCGATGCCGAACTGACCGAGGAGGTAGGGACCGATGATTACGCCCGCTACGAGATAAGCGGTAACTGCGGGGAGGCCGACCTTCTTCGCTACACGAGAAAGGAGAAGACCGGAGAAGAGTGCGATAGAAAGCGTGAGAAAAATGGTGGATGTCATTTCTTGATATCTTCTTTCTTTATGATTTTGATTTTCACAAGTCCATATTATATCATAAATAGGAGGGATAATCAAGACTTTTGGCGTTTTTTGTAAGAAAATAAGCGACAAATTTGTATTATGAATAGGAGAGGAGTGTTGGTGAAATTGACAAGGGGAGTTACTAGTTGCTAGTTGCTAGTCGCTAGTTGAAGGAAGAAATTTGCCTGAGGCAAATTTCAAATTTATTAAAAACAAAAAAGTGCAGCACGAAACTTGATTCGTGCTGCACGTTATTATTGATGTGAAATTTTCGCCCCGCGAAAATTTACCTTTAACTAGCAACTAGTAACTAGTAACTAGCAACTTAATTAATTTCTACTTTTCTTCCCTCATCCGCCTTAACCTCGAGCTTCGGCAGATTTACCGAGAGAACTCCGTCCTTGAACGTCGCGGTGATGGCTTCGGCGTCGATTCCCTCGAGGTCGAAGGTGCGGGAGAAGGAGCCGTAGCTGCGCTCGCGGCGGAGGTAGGAATCGGCGGTTTCATTGTCGGTTTTGCGCTCTGCGCGGATGGTCAGATAGCCGTTTTTGATCTCGGCGGAAACGTCCTCGCGGGCGAATCCGGGGAGGTCGCAGTCAAGAATATATGCTCCGTCCGCCTCGCGGATATCGGTCTTCATAGCAGGAGTCCGCTGTCCGAAAAAGCGTTTTTCAAACTCCTCCATTTCTTTGAAAGGGTCGTAAGCGGAAACGTAAAAATTGCTTCTAAAGGGTGTAAGTCCAAACATAACAGAATCCTCCTTTTAGGTTCTATATCGAGTAAAATTTGTGTGTTTTTGATGTCTTTTGGCGCCTGTTTTTGACACTATTATGATACACCCTAAATATGAACTATGAATGAGTAAACTATTTCTAAATAGTAAATGTTAGCACTCGCATTAAGAGAGTGCTAAAGAAAAAGTCGGAGAGCGTGGGGAAAACACGGAGAAAAATTGGCATTTCCGCGAAAGAGTGCTAACATAAAAGCTTGCTTGGCGAGGCTGCTGCTCGTGGTTCACGCGAGAAAAATTTCTCCTTTGAAGAACCTATTTTCGGCTTCGCTTGGGCGCAAACTCCCTCGTGCAGGTGCTGACTACCTTCCCCAACCCCTTCCGCAAGCGGACGGGGATTTTTAGTGCGCGGAAACTTGTTTGTTCAGCGTTCCGGACATCGTTTTTTGGTGCCTTCGGCACGCGATATGCCTTCGGCGCGATATGTTTCACACGATATATCTTCGATACGATATGTTCCGCTTTGCGGAACGTTGAGGTAAAAATCCGCTTCGGCGGATTTTTTCATATTTATTAAATTTCGCCCTTGATAATCCTTGGGCGCAAACTCCCTCGTGCATGCGCTGACTACCTTCCCCAACCCCTTCCGCAAGTGAACAGGTCCGTTAAAAACGGACAATAGACAAAAGCCCCCT
>JAFOEU010000080.1 GCA_017387685.1 Clostridia bacterium | reverse complement strand
TAATTACATAAGATGCGACTCGAAGAACGTGCAGGATGAAAGCTATTTTAAGCGTGACTATCCAGTCGAAAACGACTATTTAGACGAAGAGCGCGAGGTTGGCGTTATCCCCTTCAACGAGGGCGATTGGGCATTGAATCAATACGGACAGAAGGAGCTTTTTTCGATGGATGTCGTGCAGACCTCGAACGGCGAACTGCACTACGAGGGCGTGGTGACTGTTTTTTACGAAAATGCGCTGCACGACGGCGCGTTGCATATTCAGACGGTCAACGACGAGGGCGTGGGAGTCGATTACGCGGCGTTCACGCGTCAGGCGACGACCGTCGAGGTCAATGTTGCCATGTCCTTGCAGGAGTTTATGCGAATCGAAGACCGCGCTGCGGTGACGTTCAGGGGCGCGACCTACGTTGTCGAGTCGGCGCAGTGGGGCGACGGTTCCGCCCGCCTTGTTCTTCTATCTGTAAACATTTAATTCACAGCGTGTTACACGCTTATTTCTCGTAATTGTTTGATTTTTAACAGGTTGCCGAAATCGCCCGCTTCCGCAAGGTGGCGGGCGTTCGGTTTTTTGCCGATTCTGCCAAAATCGTGCGAAAAATTTTGTTTGCAGACGCTGTTTGCATGGTTTTTTCTTTGTTTGCAAAATTGTAACTATTTGATATTGTGTATATTATATACATAAAAATAATTTTACATAAAGCGTTTTTTATATAAATAAAATTGTATCTTTGTAGCGTCAAAAACGAACGGAAAAATAACCCTTAAAAATCAAAGAATATGAAATACTATTATCAAGATTACATCGGAAACAGGGTTGAAATCAGTAAATCAACGTACTATCGCACTCTCAAAAAGGATTATGTGCGAGTGGAAACAGGAACATGCGGCACCGGTGAGAAGTGGCGCAAACTGATTGTTATCAAAATTGGAAAATAAAAGGCCTTGCGCGAGCCTTCACCGAATCGCGCCACGTTCTTTGGATTGCCCGTCGTCATTGTTGCAATCCATTTTCGGCGGCGGGCTTTTTTTCA
Source organism: Clostridia bacterium (assembly GCA_017387685.1). GTDB lineage: Bacteria > Bacillota > Clostridia > Oscillospirales > CAG-272 > CAG-390. The sequence goes on along the minus strand of JAFOEU010000080.1, from coordinate 832 downwards.
AAGAAATTATCAACATCAAATTTATCTTATATGGAAATCAAGAAAATCAACGGTGAAATTATCTTCAAAGCAAACGTAGACAACATTAAGGATGCGGTCGAAGAGGCAGTCATGCGCTGCGCGGACCTCTACGGCGCGAACCTCGGCGGCGCGGACCTCAGACACGCGGACCTCAGACACGCGGACCTCAGACACGCGGACCTCAGAGGCGCGAACCTCAGAGGCGCGAACCTCAGCAGCGCGAACCTCAGACACGCGGACCTCAGAGGCGCGAACCTCAGAGGCGCGGACCTCAGATACGCGGACCTCTGCGGCGCGAACCTCGGCGGCGCGGACCTCTGCGGCGCGAACCTCAGCAGCGCGAGAAGCATACCCTACATCCCGTTAGCATGCCCATCAGACGGCGAGTTTACGGGATGGAAGAAGGTCGGAGACAAACTTATAAGACTGTTAATCCCAGCAGACGCTAAAAGAAGCTCCGCAGCGTCGATAAAATGCCGTTGCGAGAAAGCAAAGGTCGTCGCAATTACAAGTCTCGACGAAGGAGAATGCTATGAAGAAGTCACTAATGGCAATTATGCCGAAACCATCTACAGAGTTGGCGAGATGGTTTATCCTGACAGTTACGACGACGACAGATGGAACGAATGTTCTCACGGAATCCATTACTTTATCAACAAACAAGACGCTATCAATTATTTATAACCTTATAAATCAAATAAATTATGAAAAAAATCAATCATTCAGAAGAAATCAAAACAACCCGCGTCGGAGGGTTCGGAGGCAGCGACGCCGCGATGGTCTTGGAAATCGCCGAGCGTATCAGCACAGG
>JAFOEU010000079.1 GCA_017387685.1 Clostridia bacterium | reverse complement strand
GGGAGGTATTCGGAAGCGAGGATGCGTGCGCCCGAGAGATCGACTTCAGCGGTAGCATAGTCCATCTGGGGCTCGGAGAAAACGGTCTGAACGCAGTAGTCGAAGAGCTCCTTCGAGGTGCCTTCGCAGTCGTAGCGGTTGATCTGACGAACCTTTTCAACGCCCGAAATACCGAGAAGCTCGCGAAGCTCGCCTGCGAGAGCGCGCGCCTCGTTGTCAAAACCGGGCTTTTTTTCAACGTAAATTCTGTAAACCATTGCTTAAACCTTTCGTAAAGTTAATGGAGTGTTGTAAAAGTTACTAGTTACTAGTTGCTAGTTACTAGTTGAAGGAGAATTTTCGCCGGAGGCGAAAATTTTCCGATTTTTATAAAATAGTTTATGTGAGCGTAAGTGTCAGTCGCATCTTTCTGTCCACTGTCCACTAACCACTGTTCACTTCTCCAATGCCTTAAGCGCCCTCTGTCCGATATCCTTACGGCAATAAGCGTTGCCGAAGTGGATTTTTTCTACCTTATTATAAGAAGCGGTGATTGCGTTCTGAAGTGTGTCGGCAACCGAGGTGACGCCGAGGACTCTGCCGCCGCTGTTGACGAGCTTGCCGTCCTTCAGCTCAGCACCCGCAACGTAAACGCTGTCGGCGATGTCGGCGGGGATGGTGATCTCGTAGCCCTTTTCGTAGCTCTGGGGGTAGCCCGCGGATGCCATGATTACACAGCAAGCGGATTTGCCCTCTGCAAACTTGACCTCGGTCTCGGAAAGCTTTTCCTCGGTAACAGCCTGCATAACGGTGAGCAGATCGCTCTCAAGAAGGGGAAGAACAACCTGAGTCTCGGGGTCGCCGAAGCGGCAGTTGTATTCGATGACCTTCGGTCCCTTGGGGGTGAGCATAAGTCCGAAGTAGAGGCAGCCCTTGAAGGTGCGTCCCTCGGAATTCATCGCCTTCATCGTGGGGATGAAGATGGTCTTCATGCATTCCTCGGCGATATCGGCGGTGTAGTAGGGGTTGGGCGCAACGGTGCCCATTCCGCCGGTGTTAAGACCTTCATCATTATCGTGCGCGCGCTTGTGGTCCATCGAGGATACCATCGGGATGACGACCTTGCCGTCTGTGAATGCAAGCACCGAAACCTCGGGTCCGGTGAGAAATTCCTCGATAACGATGTGGTCGCCCGATGCACCGAAGACCTTGTCTGCCATCATGGAGCGAACAGCGTCCTCTGCCTCGGCGAGAGTTTCGGCGATGATAACGCCCTTGCCGAGCGCAAGACCGTCCGCCTTGATAACGATGGGCATATCCTTGTCCTGAAGATAAGCGATTGCCTTATCCATATCGTCGAAAATTTCGTAAGCCGCGGTGGGGATCGAGTATTTCTTCATAAGATCCTTCGAGAACGCCTTACTTCCCTCAATGATAGCCGCCTTTTTGTCGGGGCCGAAGCAGGGAATGCCGATCGCGGAAAGCGCGTCAACGCAACCGAGAACGAGCGGATCGTCGGGGGTGACGATGGCGTAGTCGACCTTATTTTCGGAAGCGAACTTTACGATACCGTCGATGTCCTTCGCGCCGATCGGAACGCAGGTCGCGTCAGCGGCGATACCGCCGTTTCCGGGCAGACACCAGATGGTCTCGACGGTGGGATTCTTCTTGATCGCTTTAATAACGGCGTGTTCACGGCCGCCGCTGCCGATGACGAGAATATTCATAGAATTTTATTCCTTCTTCTGAATTTTGTTGGGGCATTTTGAGTTGTTAGTTATTAGTTGTTAGTTATTAGTTGAAGGAGAATTTCCTCGCCTTCGGCTCGGAAATTTTCATTTTTATTAAAATACTTTTCGAGCAAAGCGAGAAAAGTTACCTTTAACTAACAACTACCTGCTAACAACTAACAACTAATTAGTGATGGAAGAGTCTCATACCGGTAAACGCCATGATCATGCCGTACTTGTTGCAGGCATCGATGACGGCGTCGTCGCGGATGGATCCGCCGGGCTCGGCGATGTAGGAAACGCCGCTCTTCTTTGCGCGCTCGATGCTGTCGGAGAAGGGGAAGAACGCGTCCGAGCCGAGTGCAACTCCGGTGATGGTGTCGAGGTAAGCGCGGATCTCCTCTGCGGTGAGGGGAGCGGGCTGCTCGGTGAAGTACTTCTGCCAGATGCCGTCTGCGCAAACGTCTTCTTCGTTCTTGTTGATGTAGCCGTCGATTACGTTGTCGCGGTCTGCGCGCTTCATATCAGCGCGGAAGGGAAGGTTCAGTACCTTATCGTGCTGGCGGAGGAACCAGGTGTCAGCCTTGGTGCCTGCGAGTCTGGTGCAGTGGATTCTCGACTGCTGACCTGCGCCGACGCCGATAGCCTGACCGTCAACCGCGTAGCAGACGGAGTTCGACTGTGTATATTTAAGTGTGATGAGCGAAATGATAAGGTCGCGTGCCGCCTCGTCGGAGAGAGCCTTGTTCTCGGTGACGATGTTGGAGAGGAGCTCGCGGTCGATCTTGAAGTTGTTGCGTCCCTGCTCAAAGGTGATGCCGAAGACCTGCTTCTTTTCCTGAACGTCGGGGATGTAGTTCGGATCGATCTTAACGATATTGTAGTTACCGCCGCGCTTGCCCTTGAGGATCTCAAGGGCCTCGGGCTCGTAGCCGGGAGCGATGATACCGTCCGAAACCTCGCGAGCGATCATCTTTGCGGTGGTAACGTCGCAGACGTCGGAGAGAGCTACCCAGTCGCCGAAGGAGCAAAGTCTGTCCGCGCCGCGCGCTCTTGCGTATGCGCAAGCGAGGGGGGACTCGTCGAGTCCTTCGATATCGTCAACGAAGCAAGCCTTCTTGAGCTTATCGGAAAGGGGAGTGCCGACAGCCGCGGAGGTGGGGGAAACGTGCTTGAAGGAGGTAACTGCGGGGAGTCCGAGAGCTTCCTTGAGCTCCTTGACAAGCTGCCAGGAGTTGAATGCATCAAGGAAATTGATGTAGCCGGGACGTCCGCAGAGGATCTCGATGGGGAGATCCGAGCCGTCGTGCATATAGATGGATGCAGGCTTCTGGTTGGGGTTGCAACCGTATTTGAGTTCAAAAGTCTTCATTATAATATATACCTCAAAAATAAGTTAAAAGTGAAGAGAGAAGAGATGCGGTAGCTTTTCGCCTTGGCGAAAAGCATTTGGAAAATTCTCTCCCTCCACCGCGGTCAAGCCGCGGTCCCCCTCCCTCCGCAGAGGGAGGCAAGGAGTTTGTGCGAACATAGGTGCACTTGGCGCCAAGAACGCTTTGTTCGCACTTGTTAGTCTCGGCTCCCTCTGAGGAGGGAGCTGTCAGCGAAAGCTGACTGAGGGAGAGATATTAAACTGAAAATTTCCGAGCAAAAGCGAAAGTATTTGCCTTCGGCAAATGTCGACTCTGTCTCGGCGGCTGAACACCGCCGTTTTCCTTTGGAAAACCGTCAGAGCCGCATTCACCTTCCACTAGTCACTAATCACTAGC
>JAFOEU010000013.1 GCA_017387685.1 Clostridia bacterium | reverse complement strand
GGATGTGAGCTTGACGAGCGTATCGACCACCGAAGCCACAAAGATAGAAATCTTCTTGAACAGCCGACCATTCACGAGGGTGTGATTGCCATAGCGATGGAGCGTAAGGGATATATCTCCGAGCGTTGCGAGATCAACCGACAGATACGGAAGGACAACAGTTTCTTGCGCAACATTATGGATACGATCAAATATCTATTTAAGACTATCTTTGCCATTATTGACCGTATTGCCGATGAAATGGAGGAGGTGAGAGTCAATATGCTTGCCCTTGAATACGACCGTTTCAAAGGCTATCCCGACGAGGCAACGATACAGAAGCAGATGCAGACCTACCGCGCCTTGCAAGCAAAAGCGGCAGACCTCGACCAAGAGAAGCTGAACGAGAAGCGTATGAGCATTCGCCCACAGAAAGAGGAAATAGCCAAGACACGCATATCCGATATGTACGGCTATTGCCAAGATAATTTCTTCCGCGCAAGCAAAAATGCAGTTGCCAAGCGACTTGGCGAGGCGCCTGCGGATATTGAAAAGCAAGAACCCAATAAACAGACCGTTCCTACACCGAGTTGGCTCAGAGGTAGGAAGAAGAAAGATGATCGCGAAGAGCGATAACAAAATTGAATACTGCCCCCACAAATGAGAATGTGGGGGCTCTTTTACTATGCAGGAAAGGAGAAAAACTATGCTGAAACACCGCTATTAGCTACCTTATTATTTAACGTAAGAAAGGAAAACAAATTTTGAAAAGGAAAGAAGGAATTGAATGAACCAAACAAAAACGCCAAACGGCAGAAAGGAATAAATGCTTATAGACAAAATTTATAAATGTGAAACGCATCTTCAAGTACAGGAGTGGAACCGAGAATGCGGCATCATTTATGTCTGTATTCATAAGGTTATAAATTTGAAGAATAAGAAAACGCTTGAAGAAATGCGAGAGATGTATAAGGATAATACCGCCGTTGCCAACGTGTATGAGATAGGCGGCGTGAAGTACACCGTAGTGAGTCATTACGTCGGAGAGAAGGATATCGACGACGTGATTCTGAAGCTCGCAGAAAGCTCCGCCTATGCGGATATGGATGCGGCAAGTGCGTAAGTGCTTGTCTTAACAAATTGTTATCATTTTAACAAGTCAAAGCGGCTGGACAATGAGGCTTTTTTATGATATAATGAAGGCACATACAAATCGAGCCGCTTTGACAGAAAAGGAGTAAAAAATCAAAAATGTCAAAGCAACAATTTAATAAAGATGCAGGTCTATACCTCAGACTATCCAAGGATGATGAGAGAGCAGGTGAATCGCTGTCCATCGAAAACCAAAGGCGAATACTTGAAAAGTACGCTCTTGATAACGGCTTCAACGTTGTGGATACTTATATCGATGACGGTTGGTCGGGTACGAGCTTTCAGCGCCCCGAGGTGCAAAGGCTTCTTGAGGATTCCAAGAACGGCAGGATCAATGTCATCATCGTGAAGGACCTCAGCCGATTCGGAAGAAACTACATTGAGGTAGGTCAGTACACAGACTATATCTTCCCAATGTATAACGTTCGCTTTATTGCCATCAGCGATAACGTGGATTCAGCCAATTCCGAAAGCTCGGGAATGGATATGATGCCGATCATGAACGTATTCAACGAGTGGCACGCCGCCAACACCTCAAAGAAGATCCGCGCGGTCATTGAATCCAATGCAAAGGCAGGCAAATATCGTGCAAGCGTTGCCCCTTACGGCTACGTAAAGAGCGATGATGAGAATAGATTGCCTATTCGTGACGAGCCTGCGGCAAGTACGGTTCTGCGCATCTTCGAAATGAGGGCGAAAGGAATAAGTCCTCAAAAGATTTCCGATACCTTGAACGATGAGGGACTACTTCCTCCCGCTGACTACAAGGAGCAGAAATTTGGTATCCCCAACACGCGCAAATCTCATCACCTTTGGTCAAACAGTGTAGTCAAGCAGATCTTAACGAATCCTATCTATCTTGGAAACTTGGTACAGCTTAAGACCTATACGCTTTCCTACAAAAACAGAAAGCAGGTCAAGAACGAGCCCGAGGATATGGTTACGATCTACAATACTCACGAAGCCATCGTAACACAAGAACTGTGGGATAAGTGCCGTGAGATGGAAGCCTCGGTGAGCCAAGGAAAGAAGAACAAGACGGGATATGTTAATCCATTATCGGGACTTGTTTATTGCGCCGATTGCGGTAACAAGATGTATATCGCGTGGAACAATACAAGGCACAAGAGAACTGATCCGAGAACCTATCACAGAGAAAACTTCAAATGCGGAGCTTACTCAAAATTCGGTGATAGGGTGTGTTCGAGCCATTATATCCAAATCAAGATTCTCAATCAGATCGTCTTGCAGGATATACGCTCCAAGATCGGCTTGGTCGAAGCGGATGAGAATAAGGCAAGAAAAGCATTTCTCAGCCGTAGCGAGAAGCTTGCCGCTGATACACTTGCTTCCGACCGCAAGAGAGAAACGCAGGTCAAGCGCCGTCTTGCCGAGCTTGAACGCTTGATCTCTACCGTGTACGAGGACAAGGTGCTTGGCAAAATCCCCGAGGAAGTCTGCATCAACCTACTGTCAAAGTATCAGGAAGAAAAGAAAAATCTCACCGTCGAACTCTCCGAGATCGAACGCCGACTCAACAGCGAGGTCGAGCGTCACGCGGATGTGGATGAGTTTATCCGTCGCTTGAAAAGCTATATCGGCGTACCCGAGCTGACGCGAGAGATGTGTATGGAGCTGATCGAGTTCGTCACCGTTGACGAGTGCCCGGGCAAGTATAGCAAAGAGCCCCGCGAGATACACATCTACTATAAGCTCATCGACAAGAACCAATCAAAGCCTACCCATAAGATGTGACGATTTTTGATGTTCACTACACTCAACGTGTAT
>JAFOEU010000078.1 GCA_017387685.1 Clostridia bacterium | reverse complement strand
ATCTGTTAATGTGACAAAGATTTTGTCAATATATTGGGCTACGAATTCGTTTGTTATAATGCCCGTACTTGCATCCTTGATAGCTGCATCCAGCCTTGCTTTTACCTCTCCGATATGCTTGCGGTATTCCTCTTTTGTGAATAACTGTTCCTCAAGCTCCGCGAGAGCTTTCTGCGCTTCCTCTACCTCTCGGTCGCAGGTTGCGGTCATAGATTTGAAATTAGCCGTTGTAATAGCGCCTGTCGTGACAAGCTCCAAGAGCTTGTTTTTCTTTTGATCTGAAAGCTCTATGATACGCTTCTGTTCTTCAATCTGTTTTGCGGTTTCATCATCCGCTTCCATTGACTTGAACATTTCCTCGTAGCTTGCAAGGAGTGCTTCCACATCCACTCTCGTTTCGCTGAATACCTCGAACAAGATGGGCTTGACCTCATCCTCGTATATCGGGAAGGACGGGCAGGCATCCGCGCCGTTGTTGATCTTGTTGGAGCACACCCACTTGGAGTTAACCTTGCCGTCCTTGCTCTTGGATTCACGGCGGTAGTATGCGGTGCCGCAATGGGCGCAATACAATTTGCCGGTCAGCAGATTTGCGTGGTTGCAGATGCCTTGACGGTTCTTCACATCCTCGCTTCTACGCGCCAACACCTCGTTTGCCTTATCCCATATTTCTTCGGATACGATGGCAGGAACGATCTCACCCGTTTCGTCCTTGAACATTACCCATTCTTCGGGCGGTAGGAATTTCTGTTTCTTGGTGAACATATCCACGATACGCACCTTATTGCCAACGTAATATCCCTTGTATTTTGGATTGGATATGATGCCCGACATTGTGGTGTGAGCAATTTTGTTGCCGTTGTAATTGCGGTAGCCCTGATCGTAGAAAATCTTTTCAAGCTGCTTCATACTGTACTCGCCCGTGGCGTACAGACGGAACAGATCACGTACCATCGGTGCTTGGCTCTCGTCAATGACAAGTCGCTTATCCTCTTTCTTATAACCGAAGATGCGGCTGTTGCCAAGCACAACGCTTGACTTGATGGCTTGCTGATGCCCGAATTTGACACGTGAGGACAGCTTGCGAAGCTCGTCCTGTGCAATCGAGGACATGATCGTGAGACGAAGCTCCGCATCCTCATCGAGGGTATTGATGTTGTCGTTTTGGAAGAACACGCCGACACCCATATTCAGAAGCTCTCTTGTGTATTGCAGAGAGTCGAGAGTGTTACGGGCGAATCGGGAGATCTCCTTGGTGATGATGAGGTCGAACATTCCTTCTTTTGCATCTGCAATCATTTCGTTGAAATGTTTTCTTTTCTTCGTGGAGATACCCGAAAGTCCTTCGTCAACGTAGCCGGGCACGTAAGTCCATTTTTCATTTTTCTGTATGAATTCTTCGTAATACGATATTTGGTTGTCGAGCGAGTTTATCTGTTCTTCGGTATCCGAGGATACGCGGGCATAAAATGTTACTCGCAGAGGAATATCGTATATCGATTTTGTTCGCAATAATGTTCTGATATTTAATATATCCATACTATCATCCTTTCTTAAAGTTCGTTATATCATTATCTATCGACTTTATTATATCACATTCGACCTCATAATGCAATACCCAAATCGAAAATTGCCAAAAACTTTCTTTGGCATTTATGTATCGGAAGAACCTTGCGGTATCTTCCGAGGTGAGTACGCTCACCTTGCATCCCTTTCGGGAGATCGTTTTGCTTTTCTTATGGCGATCTTTTCGGTCATTCTCTTATATTCCTTTTCGGAAATCGTGCCGTGTTCAAATAGATAGCGGTTGAAATAATTCAGCCAAATATCCTCTGCCATACGCTTTTCGCGTTCTTCATCGGTTAAAACTTTCCCCATTCAATTACCTCGTTCTTTCAAAATTTTTCAAATATATTTTCCTCCTTCCGAGAGAAAAATATACCAAGATTGGAAATGAGCGCACCGTTTCGGTACGCCCTGCGTGCTTACATACTTTGTTCCCATTCATGCTTCTTACGCTCCTTTCTGCTAATGGGCATCGTGGTGCAATCCTGTGGCTGACGGTAACTCTCGATGCTTGCAAGGCTGCCGACAAGGTCAAGGACGTTGGTTGCGACAGCAAGGAACTGATTGTTTGCCATTCGCGTGAGTGCGAGGGCGGCGGATTCGTTACCTGCGTGTGCCGAGCGATTCAGATATTCAAGCGCCTTTTCCATATCGAATATATCCGCTTCAAAGAGATAGATCTGTGCAAGGCGGTAGTCGGCGTACATATTTCCGCGTGCCGACGCGATCTCCAAATGCTCAATGGCTTTGGCAATATCCTTCTTCACGTGCTTGCCATCCATATAATATTTGCCGAGCGTATAGGCGGCAAACTCGCTACCGTTGCGTTCGGCTTTGAATAGGTGGTCGAAGCCTTGGAAGCGATAATCTCCAAACAGATCACTCTCAACGTAGAGCTTCCCAAGGAGAGCGTCGGCATATTTGTTGCCGTTGCCCACCGACTCCGACAGCCACTTTTGAGCTTCATATTCGTCCTCACGGTAGATGATTCCGTAATAAAACATCTTGCCCATACGGTATTGTGCTACGCTGTGACCTGCCTTGGCTGCTTTTTCAAGATAATAATCGCCGATGCTTTCGTTATAGAATCGGTTGTTCTCATCCAAATACAGACGGGCAAGGCGGTACATTGCGTAGACGTTCCCGTTGCGCGCTTCCGCTTGGAGTTGATACGGAGGTTTGTCCGCATCCACATCTTCCTCGTCGAATGGCATATCGTCATAGAGATTTCGCTCGTCGGCGAAGAAGGAAGTTATCTCATCAAGAGACAGATCACTGCGCTTAACAACGCGCTTGCGATTCCCGTACCCGCTATCAAGCCCATGATCCACTTCTTCATCTCGGAAATCATATCCGAGAAAGCTTCCATCCGATTGTCCGTTTCGGTGTTCAGCCGAGAGAAAAATTGCTCTCGCGTCTTCCCATCCTGTGAGAGAATTTCTTTGTTCTCCCTCAGAAGATCCTGCACTTTCGGTACGATACTGTTCGCCGAGCTCTTGACGTCGCGGCTCAGATTGCCCGACCATTCCTTGATGCTGTCCCACATCAGATCCCATTCCTTCTGTGTCAGAACCCTCGATTCCAAGTCTGCAAACTTCTCGAACAGCTCCGGCTGAAAGTCCGTCGTTGCTCTCATAAATTCGAGAAGTGCCTTGAGATCTTCCTTCGGGATCGCGTACACGATCGGCTGATAAGGAGTCTCCGTCACCGTCTGCATCGCCTGTGCCGTGTTCTGCTTCAGCTTCGAAAGAGCCGAAGGGGTTGATTGTTTGTTGTCTGATTGCAAATTCATACTGCATATTCTCCTTTAGAAATTTTGTTTCGTGGAGCTTGTTATCCCTCACCTTCATACCGTTCGGGCAGGTGTAGGTGATATATTTTCGGCTATCCGTCCACGTAACCGAATAGCCCTCGGACTCCATAATCGCTATGAAGTCCTCTTTGCTTGCCGCCCGCTTCATCGCATTTTCAATTGTAAAAATGGCTTTGAACTTCCAACTGTCACCCTTGAGTGCGGCTCGGTACTCTCTTGTCGAAATAGATTTTCCGTCAAATGTCTGCTTGAATTTGGGAAGCACGGAGAGCGCGTGTTCCTCACACAAGCGGTCGCTGATACGGCGCATCTTTTCAATCGTATACGGGCCGTAATCAAGTTTCATACCGCTTGCGTAACTGACGCTGTTGATGACAAAATGATTGTGGACTCTTTGCCGACCGTCATCGTCGTGAGCGTCAAGGTGTGTTCCTACAAGCACCTCAAAGCCGGGAAACATTTCCTCGGCAAGCCGCAAACCGATCTTGTGTGCGGTGTCATAATCCTCGATCTCTCCGGGGGCGAAGGACTGCTCGTAATGATAATAATACACGCCGCTTCGCTTGCCATAGAGATTTTTGGTTGCCATAAATTCATCGTAGGCGGCAGCACCTATGCAATTTATCCCCGACAGATAGCGGTGTCCGTTCTCGTCAAGAGTCTTTGCATCTTGAGAAACATAACGGATGACCGCCCTCATCGCGCTCTGATTTTGCTTCTTCGCTTTGATATAATTACACGTCGCCATCGTCGATTACCTCGTCGCTCGGCTCAACATTTCCGCTTGCAACTGTACCGTCGAGTGCATCATACAGACCGTTTATTGCGGCGTAATTTCTTTCCAAAGCATTCGTTGCCTCGGTCAGATTTACGGTCATGACGCGACCTTGATGGGCGAGCATCGTGAGCTGATTGACGTTTCTGCCGATGGCTTTCAACTCAAAAAGCGTTGGCTTCAGCTCCTCAACTTGGTAGATCGTCCTGCCAAGTGCCGCGCTCAAAAGATATTCTCTTTGAGATAAACCCGTCTTTGCAACGAGCTTTTTTATCTTTTTTTGCTCGGCTTCACTCACCCAAAAGGACATCTTTTTATCTCTGACACGACCGCCGGAATCAGATTTTTCTTTTGTGTTTTCGATAATAATTTACCTCACATTCTTTAATATTTGCGCTGTGCTGAAGTGGGGGCTTGGGGGCTTCGCCCCCGACAAGCGTGGGGTTGGGGATGCGCCGCCGTTGGCGGTGGGAACCCAAACCCTCTGCTTGCCCCGCTTCAGCGGGAGTTCTACTGTGTACTCATCGTTT
>JAFOEU010000077.1 GCA_017387685.1 Clostridia bacterium | reverse complement strand
GTTCAAACGCTTGCAGACAGAAAGCCTACCGCCAAGGCGTTACGGATAGCTAAGTGTGCATTTTGACCACTTGGTTATCCGTAACAAATCATCGGGCGAATTTCGCCCACTGAAAATCAAAAATCAAAATTACAAGGAGAAATCATTATGAACGTAAACAAAACTCAATCTCCCATCGTGATCGGCATCGACCACGGCTATGGGAACATCAAAACGGCATCCTCTTGTTTTCGGACAAGTGTGAAAGCCTACGATACCGAGCCAACGTTTACAAGCAATATGCTTATCTACAACGGGCGGTATTATATCATTGGAGAAGGACACAAGGAGTTCATTCCCGAAAAGCAGAACGACGATGACTATTATATCCTCACCCTTGCCGCCGTCGGGCGTGAGCTCTATGCAAAGAACTTGGAGAGCGCGTCGGTGTTTCTCGCGGCGGGACTTCCGCTGACTTGGGTTGGAGAGCAAAAAGACGAGTTCAAGGCTTATCTTTTACGAGAGCCCCATGTGGATTTTGTTTTTAAGAAAAGAACCTTTCACGTGGATTTCGTCGGTGCGGAGATCTTTCCCCAAGGCTTCGCGGCGGTGGCAGGACAGCTTGGCACGTTCCGTGGTGTGAATATGATCTGCGACATCGGTAACGGCACGATGAACGTGATGTTTATTACCGATTGCAGACCGCAGAGCGTCAATATGTTCACCGAGAAGTTCGGCACAAACCAATGTATGCTCAATATCCGAGAACAGCTTATGCGCAAGTTCGGCTCCATCCCCGACGATGCCATAATCGAGAGCGTTCTACGCTTCGGTACGGCAGAGATCGCCCAAAAGTATTTGGAGGTCATCAAAGCGGCGGCGACCGAGTATGTTGCAGGCATATTCCGAAAGCTCCGAGAACACGAATACAATCCCGATCTTATGAAACTCTACGTTGTAGGCGGCGGGGGGTGTATGATCAAAAACTTCGGGCAATACGATCCCAAGCGTGTTATCATTAAGGACGACATCTGTGCTACGGCAAAGGGCTATGAGTATATGGCAAAGCAAAAGCTTCAGAGAATCGGTGGTAAGCTCTGATGGCGAAGGAGAACGTAAAGGCTCTGTACCTACGCTTTGATCTTGCCGACGAGGAGGAATGCCGAGCCTATGACTATCTTCAAAATCGGGATAAGACGGAGTTTGGTTCTTACACCAAGCTCGTCTCCCGGGCAGTCAATGAGTTCTATGAACGAAGGTCAAGACTCAAGGCTGATCCCTATTTTGAAACACGAGAAAAAGAGGATGCTTTTATTGCGAGGGTGCTTGATGCGGTACGGCATTCGGCACTCTCTTTGCCTGTAAGTCAAGAAACAGAAGCGGCAGAACAAGAGGAAAACGTGGAGGCAATGTTCGCTTTTCTTGACGGTTTCGGATGATAGCAAAAAAGCCGCTTTTGCTATCACAAGAAGGAAAATTAATTTGAAATATGCTATCAAAAACAAAGAATTTTATATCACGGAGGAATAACAAAAATGTTAGACGAACAGAAAAAGCTCATTCAAGAGCAACACCGCTTGGAGCAAGCGCAGATGAGAAACCGATCCAAAGAGCAGAAAGCAAGAACGCGGCGGCTCATTCAAGAAGGCGCGATTCTCGAAAAAGTCTTTCCTTGGGTGAAGAACATCGCAGATCTTGAGGAATTGGAGAACCGTCTATGCACCATATCCAAGAAAGCGGAATAACGAACAAAAGCGTCTCGGGAGACCGGGGCGCTTACTTTCTTTCCCGAAGGGCGCACTTACTCACCACCGACTGCATTGCAAAGCAATGCGTGTCGGCTGGTGTACTGCCTGCGGCAGTCGTGCGCTCTACGAGGTTATGTGGTGGCACGAAGCGCCAATTTTTTTACAATCGTTACACAAGAAAGGAAGTGATCGCCTATCGCCATATACCATCTTGAAGCCAAAGTCATCACAAGAGGTACGGGACGCTCTGCGGTGGCGGCTGCCGCCTATATGAGCTGCTCCCGTATCTATAACGATTACGATGGCATCACTCACGATTACACCCGAAAGCGAGGTCTTGTTTGGGAGCAGATATTTTTACCAGAACACGCGCCAAAAGAATGGTCAGACCGTAGCGCATTGTGGAATGCCGTTGAAGCAAGTGAGAAATCCAAGGACAGCCGCTTAGCGCGGGAGCTTATTGTTGCGCTCCCCAAAGAGCTATCTCAGGAAACGAATGAGTTTCTATTGCAATACTTCATCGAAAAAGAGTGTGTCGCCAAAGGTATGTGTGCTCACGTTTGCTACCACGATACCGACGGGCATAATCCTCACGCGCATATAATGCTGACGGTGCGCCCATTAAACAAGG
>JAFOEU010000076.1 GCA_017387685.1 Clostridia bacterium | reverse complement strand
GGCTTCCGAATCCACCAGCCCCCCCCACCACACAAGCCATCTGCGTTGCAGATGCCTTTTGTGTTGGTGGGGGATGGTGGATTCGGAAGCCCGTTAAGAAAACGCCACAATGTGGCGTTTTTAGGGCGTGGGCTCACGCTGTGTTCGCACTCCGACAGGTGCGAGAAGTGCATTGGCAAATCTTTTGCCCAACTAACCATCCCCCACCAAAAATCCGAAGACTTTGTCTTCGGATTTTTAATTTGTGTCCGCAGGACACAACATCATTTGCGTGCTTGCCACGCAACATCATTTTGAGCGAAGCGAAAACACCATTGTCCGCGCGGCGGACACAAAATGAAGTTACGGCTTTGCCGTAAACGAAGTTATGCTTCGCATAAATGAAGTCGGCTTCGCCGAATGATGTTGCGCTGCGCGCAAACGGATATATAATTTTGTTGGGGTGATAGTGATGAAAGAAGATAAACTCGGTGAATTGTCAACTCAATTAGCTGTTGATGTTTTATCTCTTGTTAAAGAGCTTGAGGCTAAGAGGGAAAAGATCGTTTCTAATCAAATTGGCAGAAGTGCGACTAGTGTTTGCGCGAACATTGCGGAGAGTAAATATGCTCACGGCAGAGCGGATTTTATCGCAAAGCTTGAAATCGCTTTGAAAGAAGCAAGTGAGACAGGCAAATGGCTTGAAATGTTAGTTAAGTCGGACTACATCACAGAGGAGCGCTACAAACAGCTCAATAGAACTTGTTCCACAATAAGAATTTTGCTCATTGCATCATTAAAAACCGCAAAAGCCAATCGATGAATCATCTCAAACATCACCATAATTCAGAAAAAAGCACTGCATCCGCAGTGCTTTTTTAACTGAATCCGCCTACGGTGTATGAAATCCCGCTTTGCGGTGAGAAATACGTGGCGGATTTAATTTCATCTGATGCTTTGCCGCGATTTTATTTTGTTTTTATCAGCTCAATCCCTTGAAAAACTCCTTAATATATGATATAATTAATAAAAACAAACTTAAAAAGAGGACTATCACTATGAGCAAATTAACCCCCGCAGACATTATGCGCGTCAAAGGTTTCGGATGTCTTAAGGACAAGCGCTTTGACGATATCTTCAACGTCCGCGTTATCACTCGCAACGGCAAGATCACAACAGATGAACAGCGCGCTATCGCGGAAGCTGCAGACCGTTTTGGCAGCGGCGAGGTCGCGATGACCACCCGCCTTTCCATTGAAATTCAAGGTGTAAAATACGAAAATATCGACGCCCTGATTGAATTCCTCGCCGAGCACGGTCTTGAAACCGGCGGCACAGGTCCCCTTGTCCGCCCCGTTGTTTCTTGCAAGGGCACGACCTGCCGCTTCGGTCTGATCGACACCTACGCCCTCAGCGAAAAGATCTACGAGCGTTTTTATAAGGGCTACCACGATGTAAAGCTTCCACATAAGTTCAAGATCGCGGTCGGCGGTTGCCCGAACAACTGCGTAAAGCCCGACCTCAACGACCTCGGCATCATCGGTCAGCGCGTTCCCGCACACGATTTCGAAAAATGCCGCGGCTGTAAGAAATGTCAGGTTGAGGCGGCTTGTCCCGTCGGTGCGGCAAAGCTTGTCGATGGCAAGCTCAAGCTCGACGAAGCTCTCTGCAACCGTTGCGGACGCTGCAAGAACACCTGCCCCTTCGGTGTCACATCCACATACGTAAGCGGCTATAAGATCTGCCTCGGCGGCAGATGGGGCAAGAGAACGGCGCAGGGCATCCCGCTCTCCAAGCTCTTCACATCCGAGGAAGAGGTTCTCGATGTCATTGAGCGCACCATCAACTTCTACCGCGAGGAGGGATTGCCCGGTGAGCGCTTCGCCGATACTATCGCCCGTCTCGGATTTGAATACGTTGAGAGCAAGGTAGTAAAATAATGAGTAATTTTACTTTCGATCACGATTTTCACATCCATTCCCGACTTTCCTCCTGCTCGCACGACCCCGAGCAGAGCCCTGAGCAGATTTTGCGCTATGCGGAGCGTGAAGGGCTTAAAACGATAGTTCTCACCGACCATTTCTGGGATGAGCGCGTACCCGGCGCATCCAAGTGGTATTCAAAGCAGGATTATCCCCATATTTGCCAATCCAAGCCTCTCCCGCAGAGTGAGGGAATTCGTTTCCTTTTTGGCTGTGAGACCGAAATGGACAAGGATCTTACCCTCGGCTGCTCGCGCGAGCTGATGGAGGAGCTTGACTTCATCCTCGTTCCGACAACGCATTTCCATATGACGAATTTCACTATGACCGAGGAAATGCTCGCAACTCCCGAAACCCGCGCGGAGTGGTGGGTAAGACGAATTGATGCACTGCTTTCAATGGATCTTCCGTTCCATAAGATCGGTCTTGCACATATGACCTGCCCGCTGATCTGGAAGGGCGACCGCGAAAAGCTGGTTGCGACCGTTAACGCTATCCCCGAGTACGAAATGCACCGTCTTTTCGAAAAAGCGGCAAAGCTTGGCATGGGTATCGAGCTGAACGTCTGCGATATGCGCTACAAGGACAGCGAGCGCGACGCGCTCCTCCGTCCCTACTTCATCGCGAAGGCTGAGGGATGCAAATTCTATTGCGGAAGTGACGCGCACACGGGCAACGAGCTTCAAAATCTCCGCGCCTGGTTCGAGCGCGGAATCGAGGACCTTGGTCTTACCGAGGACGATAAGCTTATAATCAAGTGAATTTAAACCAATTTTGAGCGAGCTCTTTTCCTTTTTCGGTAGGTAAAGAGCTCGCTTCTTTTACGCAGCTTTAATTGTTGACAACCCCTGCTTTTTGTGTTATAATTAATGCAATAATATTCACGGACAAAGTGAGGAAGGTATTATGAAAGCGTATAGCTTTGATAAGGTGGAGCTGACGTCGGGATATCTCTCTGACAAGCAAGAGCTTAACAGAGTGCGCACCATATATGCGGTCTACGACAGATTTTACGAGACCGGAAGAATCGGTGCATTCGATTTCGATTACGTCCCGGGCGAGGGCAAAAATCCGCCCCACGTTTTCTGGGACAGCGACGTAGCAAAATGGATGGAGGGTGCGGCTTATATCATTAAAAAGCATCCGACTCCCGAGCTTGAAGCGAAGATCGATGCTCTCGTTGAAAAGATCAAGGCACATCAGGACGAAAACGGATATTTCAATATCCACTTCACGGTTGTCGCGCCCGAGAGCAGATTCACCGACCGAGATAAGCACGAGCTTTATTGTGCCGGTCACCTGATGGAGGCGGCTGTTGCATATGATGAAGCGACCGGAAAGCGCGATCTGCTCGACTGTATGGAGAAGTATGCGGATCATATCGCCCGCGTGTTTATGGAAGAGGGGAACGCGGCGTTTCAGACTCCCGGTCACGAGGAGATCGAGCTTGCGCTTGTCAGAATGTATCTGCACACGGGCAAGCGGAAATATCTCGATATGGCGAAATTCTTCATCGACACGCGCGGCTCATCCGAAACCTCGGAGCCGAACGTTTCGTATAACCAATCGCATCTTCCCGTCCGCGAGCAGACCGAAGCCGTAGGACATTCGGTGCGCGCGATGTATCTCTACACGGGTATGGCGTATCTCGCGGCACAGACGGGCGATGAGGGACTCATCAAGGCTTGCAAGGCTCTTTGGGATGACGTCACGCTCAAAAAGATGTACGTCACGGGCGGTATCGGCTCGACATACGTCGGCGAGGCTTTTACCAATCCTTACGATCTCCCCAATGAGGGCGCGTATACCGAGACCTGCGCGGCTATAGGACTTGTTTTCTTCGCTCACGCTATGCTCGCGCTTGAAAACGATGCGAAATATGCAGATATCATCGAGCGCGTGATCTATAATGGTCTTCTTTCGGGACTTTCGCTCGACGGTACATCCTTCTTCTATGAAAATCCGCTCGAGATCAATCTCGTCGAGCATTTTGCAAACGAGCGCGGAAGAAAGCGACTCCCGCCCACACAGCGCGTGGAGTGCTTCAGCTGCTCTTGCTGTCCGCCCAATATCAACAGATTCCTGCCCTCGATCGGTAAGTATCTTTACGCGATGGATGGAGATACCCTCTTCATCAATCAGTTCGCATCCTCAAGGCTTGAGGACGGCGAGGTGGTATGCAAGGTGACGACCGATTATCCCGTCAGCGGTAATATCAGAATCGAAGCCTCGGGTGTTGGCAAGATCGCCGTCCGTATTCCCGAATGGTGCGAGAAATATGAGATCGACCGAGAATATACGATCGTGAATGGCTACGCGGTTATCAACAATAGCGGCGGTGCGATCAAGGTCACCTTCGATATGACTCCCCGCGCGGTGTTTGCGAATCCGAGGGTTATACGCGACTGCTCGAGGCTCTGCGTGATGCGCGGACCGATCGTGTACTGCGCCGAGGGTGTGGATAACGGTGAGAATCTGCACGCGTATTCCGTGCCGTGCGATTTCGGATATAAGGAGGAATTCAGCGCGGAATTCGGACTTCCCACCATTGAGGTGAATGCAACGCGGCTGATCCCGTTTGATAGCGGACTTTATTCATCCCGCAGACCCGAAAAGGTCGCGGCGACTCTTAAAATGATACCGTATAACTGTTTTGCAAACCGCGGAAAGACGGATATGATCGTCTGGCTGCACGCGGAGTAAGGAGATTTAAAATATGAAAATAGGTGTTTGCTGTAACTATGACCGCTGGGGCATCGTTGCCGAGGCGGGGTATGATTACGTTGAAGGTAATTTTTCAAAGATCGCAAAAGCGACCGATGAAGAATTTGACGCGATGAAGCGCGCTCTTGAGGCTTCGGGAGTCAGAATGGAAGCGACGAACGGCTTCTTTAGCGGTGATTTTCAGCTTTATTCGAAGGATGATTTTGAGACGGTAAAGAAAAACGTCCGCGAATACTGCGAGTTGGGCTTTGCCCGCGGTGCGGCGCTCGGTCAGAAGGTAGCCGTCATCGGCTCGTCGGGCGCGAGAAACATCAGGGAAGGGTACACGAAAGAGGAGGCAGAGGAGCAGTTCTGCGAGGTGCTTCGCATCTGCGGTGAGGTCGGCGCAAAATACGGCGTTGCAGTAACCGTCGAGCCCTTGAATACCAAAGAAACGAATTTTATTATCACTTTTGCGGACGGTCTTGACATTGTGAAAAAGACGAACCATCCGAACGTGCTTGCGATGATCGACCTTTACCACCACGCGCAGAACGGCGAGGAGCTTTCTACGCTTGATGGCACGGAGGGCATCCTTGTCCACGCCCACCTTGCCCGCGCGGACAGACAAACCCCCGTCCCCGGCGACGAGTCGGAGATCGATCCGAAGATCGCGTACCTGAAGCAGGTCGGCTACGACATCCGCATCAGCCTTGAATCCAAGCACACCCCCGATTTTGAAACGGCGATCAAGAACGCGTATCCGCTTATGGCGAAATATAGATGAAGGATATGATCTTCGACAATAAATTCGGAATGTTCATCCATTGGGGCATCTATGCGCAGACAGGCATTCAAGAGCAGGTCTACGCGCGCTTCGATTGGGACAGAGAAAGATATGAAGCACTTCAAAAGACCTTCAATCCCGTGAATTACGACCCCGAAGGGTGGGTTCTTCTTGCCAAGGAGGCGGGAATGAAGTATATCTGCTTCACCGCAAAGCATCACGACGGATTTTGTATGTGGGATACCAAATATACCGAATACAACGTGATGAATACGCCTTACGGTAAGGACGTCCTCCGTATGCTTGCCGATGCCTGCCAAAAGCATGGAATGCTTCTCGGACTTTACTATTCCAATCCCGACTGGAATCATCCGCTCGGCTATAATCCCTATTCCACGCACCAATGGAAGGCAGTGGATAAGGAAACTGTCGATACCGTGGGATATCGCGAATACGTAAAGAATCAGATAACCGAGCTTTTGACTAATTACGGCAGGATCTACACCCTCTTCTGGGATATTCCGCCGAAGATCGAGGATCCCTCACTCAACGAGCTTGCAAGAAGGCTTCAGCCTGGCATCCTTATTAACGATCGCGGCTTCGACAAGGGCGATTTTTCGACTCCCGAGCGCGAATACCGCGCGGCTGAGGGTGAAAGATTTACAAGAATGACCGAGGCTTGCAATTCGCTCGGCAGACAGAGCTGGGGATACCGCGAGCAGGAGGATTTTTATTCCTACCGTCATCTCGTTTCCTCGATCGACCGTATTATGGCGATGGGAGGAAGCTATCTGCTCAACGTCGGACCTAACGGTCTCGGTGAGATCACCGATGAATATGCACGCCGCTTGCGCAGGATAGGCAGATGGTATAATAGGATGGAGAGCTGTCTTGAGAGCGCCGAGGGCGACTCCTTCGACTATTCCGTCAGACACGATGCTTGCATTGTCAACCGCAAGAACGGTAAGCTCTATTTCCATTTCTATAACGGCGTATCGTCCTCGGCGGTCGATATCAAGTTCTTTCCGCATAAGCCGACACGCGTTCGCCTCTTGAACACGGGCGAGGACCTCGCCTTCTCCTTTGAGCGTCTGCCCGAGTTTTTCAACGGGAAAACGGGAATGGCAGAGCATTCGTATCTTCATATCATCGGGATCCCTGCAGATGATCTTTCCGATGAGGCTATAGTATTGGAGATTGAAATATTATAAAAATGATCGACCGACAGCGTGCTGTCGGTCGATTTCTTATTAAATTTCAATTTCAAATCCGTCGTAAGCCATAGTCACGCCGAATTCTGCGAGGATGCGTGCGGTCTCCTCGGCGGGAACACCGTGAATGTGGGGACCCATATGGCTGGCGATATATGTACCGCCCTCGCGCATTACACCGTTTTCGTTGAAGGCTGCAACAAGCAGGCGCACCATGGGGATGTTATTGTGCGTTCCGATGCGGAAGTTTCCGGGCTGTTCGCCGCAGGTGGTGTCGAAAACCGCGCAGTCGATGGGCAGAGCAGTTCTGTAAAGATAGCTCCACTCCTTGCCCGTCAGCCAACCGCCGTCAAGACCGTAGAAGAGCTTTTGTCCGTTCTTTTCAAAAACGTAATGAAGCGTCTGCTCTTCCTTGCCCGCAATGTGGTTCGAGGGAAGCGCGGTGACGGTCATACCCGCCGCCTCAAAGGTCTCCATAGCCTCAAAGGTGACTATATTGACGAGCTCCTTTTCCTCATCGGTGAGTCCGAGATACTGCAGCGCGCCCGTGTTGCAATAGAAATTAAGCTTTCTGCCGCCCGCCTTGGCGTAGCGGAGGAAGGTCTCCTTGCAGAAATGATCGTCGTGGCTGTGTGTCAGGAATATATCCGTAACCTCTGCGGGCGAGATGCCGCGCTTTTCAAGAAATTCGTAGGTGTGAATGGGCACGTCGAGCTGTACTGTGCCGTCGATCAGCATCGACGAGCACCGTCTTGCGCCCTCGGGGATCTGATCCTCGTGGAGCTTTTTACATTTTGCCGATCCGGTGCCGAGAAATAAAAGTTTCATGTTTTTTCTCCTATAGGATTTTTATTAAATATTATCATAAAATGTCAAAAAAGTCAAGAGAATATATTGACTTTGTTAAGAAAATATTGTATAATGTATTCATATATTATTCACCGGGAGGTAACCTATGAACAATTCTGAAATCAAAAAAAGCGCCAAAGAGGCGATGAAAAACAAATGGGGGCTTGCGATCGGAGTCTTCTTGGTTTACGGCTTGATAAGCTCTGCAATCAGTGCAACAGGTATCGGAGCTATAGCAACCGGATTGCTTTCCGTAGGCTTTGCTGCATTTTTCCTTGATGCTCTCAGAAGCGAAAAGGCAAGCTTTGACAGCTTTTTCAAGGGCTTTACCGAGTATCTCGGCACAAAGCTCGTTTCTATGCTTCTCGTCGGTATCTATACTTTCTTCTGGACTATCCTTTTCTACATCCCCGGCATTGTAAAGACCTATTCTTATGCGATGACTCCCTATATCCTTCTCGATAAGCCCGAGCTCAGCGCAAACGAGGCTATCACCGACAGCCGTATGATGATGCGCGGTCATAAGATGGAGCTCTTCCTCCTCGACCTCTCCTTCATCGGTTGGATCCTTCTCTCGATCCTCACCTGCGGAATTCTCTTTATTTACGTTGTTCCCTATATGCAGGCAGCTCGCGCAGAATTCTACCGCACTCTCAAGGGCGAAAATGAGCCGAAGGCTGATGAGCCGATCATTGAGATACCGCACTGATTGAATGCAGAGTGCAGAGTGCAGAATGCAGAATTAAGGTAAATTTTCGCTGACGCGAAAATTATTCCAATGATAATTTTGTGCTGTGCTGATAAAACCTCGCAAATCAAAAACCAAAACAACTAAATAAAAATCTCGGATATTTTGAAGCATTAACTTCTTAATATCCGAGATTTTTCATTTAGGTATTAAATTATCCCAATTAACAATGAAATATCAACACCAAATTAAATTATCGCAACATCCGATTTCCGAGCAACGCGAGGAAATCTTCCATCACTCTGCATTCTACACTCTGCATTCTGCATTCAATTACAGCTCTTCCGCCAGATCGAGGATCAGCCGCTCGGTCTTCTCCCAACCAAGGCAGGGGTCGGTGATCGACTGACCGCTGATAATTTTGTGCTGTGCTGATAAAACCTCGCAAATCAAAAACCAAAACAACTAAATAAAAATCTCGGATATTTTGAAGCAATAACTTCTTAATATCCGAGATTTTTCATTTAGGTATTAAATTATCCCATT
>JAFOEU010000075.1 GCA_017387685.1 Clostridia bacterium | reverse complement strand
GTCGCTTCGCTCAGGATGACACGTAATTTTGTTGGAGCGAGGCTTTTCATTTCTGCCTCGATCTATTTTTGATATTAATTGATGAAATTTGCCTCGGCAAATTTCTACCTTTACGTTTCGCCAAGCGAAACATATCGTGCCACAGGTATATCGTATCCGCGAAGCGGATATATCGCGCTTGCGAAGCAAGCATATCGCGCGCCGTCCGCAGACGGCGCTCTCAACGTCCCGCGGCAGCACCGTCCCCTATATTTTGAATATAATTATTATTCCTTGCCTTAATCATATAACCGTTTTCGTGCTTTAATTGTGCGAATTAATACTGTATATTTTTCGTCAAAAAGCATTTTTTAAATCGCTAAATTCAAAAAAATACGAATTAGTATTTTTTCTCGGAAAAAGTCGGAAAATCTTTTGAGCAAAGTGCCACCTTTTTATGTAATTACTTATATTAATTGTAGTTTAAGTTGCCGAATGTGATTAATTTATATTGACAAGAAATTTCTTTTATGCTATAATGTAAGATGTCGTAAAGTGTATTGCCGCCGTGCGGCGATACCAAGTCGAAATTTCCGCTGTTCGACTTCCGATGAGGAAAATATTTACTAAGGAGAACTTGCTATGGGAGCAAAAATCACCATCATCGGAGCCGGTAATGTCGGCTCAACCATTGCATTTGCGCTTTCGGATGAAGATATCGCGTCCGAAATAGTCCTGATCGATATTAACAAGAACAAGGTTGAGGGCGAGGCAATGGATATTGCTCAGGGTACCTTCTTCCGTCAGCCTATCTCGATCATTGCGGGTGAATATGAGGACGCAAAGGGCTCGGATATCGTTGTCATCACCTCGGGTGTGGCGCGCAAGCCGGGTCAGACAAGAATCGATCTTGCTCAGATCAACCTCAACATTATGAAGAGCATTACCCCCGAGATCGTCAAGGTATGTCCCGACGCGCTTTACGTCATCGTAAGCAACCCGATGGATATTATGACCTACGCGTTCACCAAGTATTCGGGTCTTCCCGAAAATCAAATAATCGGTTCGGGAACGCTTCTCGATACCGCACGTCTGCGCTACGCGCTCTCCGAGCACTACGGTGTTTCCCAGCGAAGCATCCACGCTTACGTTTTCGGCGAGCACGGAGATACTTCCTTCGTTCCGTGGTCCAGAGCATTCGTCTCCTGCGTACACATCGACGAGTACCACAGACTTATGTCGCAGAAGAATCCCGAGATCAAGCCTCTTGATAAGGAATATATGATCGACTACGTTCGCAACTCGGGCGGCGTCATCATCAAGAACAAGGGCGCGACCTTCTACGCGATCGCACAGACAGTTTGCCAGCTTTGCTCGATGCTTCTCGCATCCTCCGACTCGCTCCTTATGGTATCCTCTATGATGCACGGCGAGTACGGCATCGAGGACGTCTGCCTTTCCACTCTGACTCTCGTCGGACCTAACGGAATGAACGGTAAGGTTCCGATGGATCTGACCTACGAGGAGATCAGACAGCTCCACGCGAGCGCGGAATCGCTCAAGGCAGTTATCGCCAAGCTGGAATTTTAATTTTTGGAAATTATTTTTGAAAGGATAAAGATAATGAAGTACAGTTACTATCCCGGTTGTACTCTGAAGAACAAGGCAAAGGATCTCGATGCTTACGCAAGAGCTTCCGCGTTGGCACTTGGCTTCGAGCTTGAAGAGATCGAGAATTGGCAGTGCTGCGGCGGTGTATATCCCCTCGGCAGTGACGAGATCGCAACCAAGCTCTCCTCCGTTCGTGCTCTCGCAGAAGCAAAGGCAAAGGGTCAGGATCTTGTAACCCTCTGTTCCGCTTGCCATCACGTTATCAAGCGCGTCAACGACGACATGAAGAACGTGGATGACATCCGCTTCAGAGCAAACAACTACCTCAAGCTCGACACTCCCTATGCAGGTGAGACGAACGTCGTTCATTTCCTCGAGCTGCTTCGCGACACCATCGGATTTGACGAGCTCAAGAAGCGCGTTGTCAAGCCCCTTACCGGCAAGAAGATCGGCGCATACTACGGCTGTCTGCTCCTTCGCCCCTCGGGCATCCTCGCATTCGACGATCCCGAGAATCCCAAGATCATGGAGGACTTCATCCGCGCTCTCGGCGCAACTCCCGTGATCTACCCCTACCGCAACGAGTGCTGCGGCGGTTATATCTCTCTCAAGGAGAAGGATATGGCAAAGAATATGTGTGATAAGATCACAGAGAGCGCATCCGGCTTCGGCGCGGATATGCTCATCACGGCTTGTCCCCTCTGTATGTACAATCTCAACAAGAGCGCATCCAAGGACATTCCCGTATATTACTTTACCGAGCTCCTCGCAGAGGCTCTCGGACTTAAGGAGGAGGCATAAGCATGAGTCACGGTAAGAATCAGGCAGAGCTCGTCCGCGAGATCAGCGGAACCAATCCTCTTAAGTGTATGAAGTGCGGCAAGTGCTCGGCTACCTGCCCCGCATTCAACGAGATGGATATCAAGCCCCATCAGTTCGTTTCCTACGTTGTTAATAATAATGTAGAGGAGCTTGTCAAGAGCGAATCGCTCTGGAAGTGCCTTTCCTGCTTCGCTTGCGTTGAGCGTTGCCCCAGAGACGTTAAGCCCGGCAAGATCATTGACGCGGCTCGTCAGCTCGTAGTTCGCGAGCGCGGCGGCAATTACCTTACCGCAGACGAGATCCCCGAGCTTCTTGATGAAGAGATGCCTCAGCAGCTCCTCGTCAGCGCATACAGAAGATATAAGAGGTGAGCAGAATGCAGAGAATTGGTGTATTTGTCTGTCATTGCGGTAGTAACATCGCCGCAACGGTAGACGTTAAGAAAGTTGTCGAAGTGATCGCCGCCGAGCCCGGTGTAGTACACGCTGAAGATTATCAGTATATGTGCTCCGAGGCAGGTCAGGAAAAGATCGCCATCGCAGTAAAAGAGAAGAAGCTTACAGGTATCGTAGTTTGCTCCTGCTCTCCCCGTATGCACGAGGCTACCTTCAGAAAGGCAGCTGAGCGCGCAGGCATCAACCCCTATATGGTTGAGATCGCAAATATCCGTGAGCACGTTTCGTGGATCCACAAGGATATCACCGAGGCTACCGAAAAGGCAGTTATCCTCGCCCGTGCCGCAGTTGCAAAGGTCAACCTCAACACTCCCCTTACCCCCGGCGAGAGCCGCGTAACCAAGCGCGCACTCGTTATCGGCGGCGGTATCGCAGGTATTCAGACCGCTCTTGATATCGCTGACGCGGGATACGAGGTAGATATCGTTGAGAAGACTCCCTCCATCGGCGGAAGAATGTCCCAGATCGACAAGACCTTCCCCACCCTCGACTGTTCTGCTTGTATCCTCACTCCTAAGATGGTTGAGGCAGCAGCTCACGAGAAGATCACCATTTATACTTACAGTGAAGTAGAGAAGGTAAGCGGCTTCGTAGGCGACTTTACCGTTGATATCCGCAAGAAGGCGAGATACGTTGACGCTGACAAGTGTACCGGTTGCGGCGCATGTCAGGAAAAGTGCCCCTCCAAGAAGACACCGAGCGAATTCAACAGAGCTCTCAACACCAGAACCGCTATCTACACTCCCTTCGCTCAGGCTATCCCGAACGTACCCGTAATCGACACCGAGGCTTGTATCAAGTTCAAGACCGGCAAGTGCGGTCTCTGCCAGAAGATCTGTGCAGCAGGCGCAGTTGATTACACTCAGAAGGACGAGATCGTAACCGAAAAGTACGGCGCAATCGTCGTTGCAACCGGTTTCGATACCATCAGCCTTGATAAGTACGACGAGTACGCATACAACCAGAGCCCCGACGTTATCACCTCCCTCGAGCTCGAGAGAGTTATGAACGCCGCAGGTCCTACCCACGGTCACCTCGAGAGACTTTCCGACGGTAAGGCACCCAAGGAGATCGTATTCATTCAGTGTGTCGGCAGCCGTTGCTCGGATGACAGAGGTAAGCCCTACTGCTCCAAGATCTGCTGTATGTACACCGCAAAGCACGCAATGCTCATCCGCGATAAGTATCCGGATGTTAACGTAACCGTATTCTACATCGACGTTCGTACCCCCGGTAAGAACTTTGACGAGTTCTACCGCCGCGCAGTTGAGCAGTACGGTGTAAATTACGTCAAGGGTCAGGTTGGTAAGGTAATTCCCCAGCCCAATGGCAAGCTCCTTGTTCAGGGCTCCGACCTTCTTGACAACAAGCAGATCCTCAAGGAAGCTGACATGGTAGTTCTTGCTACCGCAATCGAGCCCAATAAGGACGTTAGAAAGATCGCTACAATGCTCACCGCAAGTATCGATACCAACAACTTCCTCACCGAGGCTCACGCAAAGCTTCGTCCCGTTGAGTCTCCCACCGCGGGTATCTTCCTCTCCGGCGTAGTTCAGGGACCGAAGGATATTCCCGAGACTGTTTCTCAGGCGGGCGCTGCAGCCGTTAAGGTTGTCGGACTCCTTGCAAAGGATAAGCTTCTCACTAACCCCTGCACCGCAAAGGCAGACGAGCTTCTCTGTAACGGTTGCTCGAGCTGTGCAAACGTATGTCCCTACGGTGCTATCTCCTACGAGGACACTCTCGTCAACGACCACGGTATCCGTGAGACCCGCCGCATAGCGATCGTTAACAGCGCGCTCTGCCAGGGATGCGGTGCTTGTACCGTTGCTTGTCCTTCCGGAGCTATGGACCTTCAGGGCTTCTCTAACAGACAGATCTTGTCGGAGGTAGATGCAATATGTCGGTAAATAACGAATTCAAGCCTAAAATAGTTGCTTTTTGTTGCAACTGGTGCAGCTATGCGGGCGCGGACCTTGCGGGAAGCTCGAGACTTTCCTATCCCGCAGACGTAAAGATCATCCGCGTGCCCTGCTCCTGCCGTGTAAATCCTATGTTCATTCTTCGTGCTTTTGAAAAGGGCGCAGACGGCGTTATCATCTGCGGATGCCACCCCGGCGACTGCCACTACAGCACAGGTAACTACTATGCAAGAAGAAGAATGACCATGCTCTTCTCGATGCTCGACTATATCGGAGTAGAGAAGGGACGTACCCGCGTTGAGTGGGTATCCGCTGCAGAGGGCGTTAAGTTCTCTGAAACAATGAATGACTTCGTAGCCAAGATCCGCGATCTCGGCGAGAACGTCAGACTGGGGGATCTGAGATGCAAGAACTGATTACTCGCGCAAAGGAACTCCTTGCAAACGGTACAGTCGCAAGAGTTCTGGGCTGGAAGATCGGCGATATGCCCTACAATCCCGAGCCCGCATTCTTTGAGACCGTAGAGAGCCTTGATAAGTTCGTTTACAACGGCTTCTGCGGAGCAAACCTTTCCAAATATATGATCGAGGCATCCAAGCTCGAGGGCAAGACTCTCGTTTGCCTCAAGCCCTGCGACAGCTACAGCTTCAACCAGCTCCTCACCGAGCACAGAGTTGACCGCGATAAGGCGTACATAATCGGCGTCGGCTGTAAGGGTAAGCTCGATATCGAGCGCATCAAGAAGACCGGCATCAAGGGCGTTATCGCTATCGGCGGCGCTGAGATGACCGATGCTTGCGACACTCTCGCAATCGATACCATCTACGGTGAAAAGTCCTGCTCTTATAACGACGGTATGCTCGAGCGCTGCCACGTTTGCAAGGGCAAGGAGCACAAGATCTATGACGAGCTCATCGGCGAGTCCCGCGACACCTGCGACAAGGAAAGATTCGCAGAGGTTGAGAGAATCGAGGCTATGAGCCCCGCGGAGAAGTTCGAGTTCTTCAAGGCTGAGCTCTCCAAGTGCATCCGCTGCAATGCGTGCAGAAACGTATGCCCCGCATGCTCCTGCCGCAAGTGCGTATTCGACAGCACTAAGTTCGACTCCGCACAGAAGGCAAACGTCGACTCCTTCGAGGAGAAGATGTTCCACATCATCCGCGCCTTCCACGTAGCGGGCAGATGCACCGACTGCGGTGAGTGCAGCAGAGTATGTCCTCAGGGCATCCCGCTCCACCTCTTCAACAGAAAGTTCATCAAGGATATCAATGAGATCTACGGCGAGTACGTAGCAGGTGCAGAGGCAGGAAGCCGCGCTCCTCTCGTAAGCTTCACCACCGAGGACGCCGAGCCCTCCATCGTTAACGAAAGAGGTAGCAAGTGATGTATAAGATAGCTAAAGAAAATCTGGCGTCCCTGTTCGCCCTCATTAATGAAACCAAAGAGCTCTACCTTCCCGTTGAGGTAGCAGGTCAGACCAACTTTGCGGCTTACACCGCAGAGGCAAACGTCGATCTTGACACCCTCAAGACCGTTAAGTCCCCCAAGGACGTATTCTTCCCCCAGAGCGAAAACCTCTATACTTGTAATAAGGAAGATAATAAGCTCAAGATCACTCCCGAAAAGCTCGTTGACGCTCCCTTCGTTGTCTTTGGAATGAAGGCGTGCGACATCAAGGGCATCGAGGTTCTTGACCGCGTATTCCTTTCCGATCCCGTTGACTCCTTCTACGCGGCACGCCGCGCGAACGGCATCATCGTCGGCCTTGCTTGCCACGAGCCCGAGGAGAGCTGCTTCTGTAAGGTCTTCGGTGTGGACTGCACCGAGCCCGCAGCGGACGTTGCAACCTGGATGATCGAGGGCGAGCTCTACTGGAAGGCTCTCACCGAAAAGGGTGAGGCTCTCACCGAGAGCGTAAAGGCTCTCCTTACCGAGACCTGCGAGAGCAAGGTCGAGGCAGAGAAGAGTGCAGTTAAGGCGATCGTAGAAAAGCTTCCTTATTCTAATCTCTCTCTCGAGGGTTGGAACGGAAACGTTCTCACCGAGAAGTTCAACGACGCTCTCTGGAACGAGCTCTACAAGCCCTGTCTTGCGTGCGGCACCTGCACCTTCGTGTGCCCCACCTGCCAGTGCTATGATATTAAGGACTACAACACCGGTAACGGTGTGCAGAGATACCGCTGCTGGGACTCCTGCATGTACTCCGACTTCACTATGATGGCTCACGGTAACAACCGTAACAGCCAGATGCAGAGATTCAGACAGAGATTTATGCACAAGCTCGTCTACTTCCCTGCAAACAACGACGGTATGTATTCCTGCGTAGGATGCGGACGTTGCGTGGACAAGTGCCCCGCTTCTCTCAATATCGTCAAGGTAATCAAAGCATTCAGCGAGAAGGGAGATAAGTGATAATGAGCAACCATGAACATCAGCACGGCGAGCATGAATGCACATGCTTCCCCGGCTTTAAGCACGACACCCTGATCCCTATGGTCGGCATCATCACCGACATCCGCGAGGAGACTCCCGACGTTAAGACCTTCCGCGTAAACGCTCCCGAGGGCGGCAAGCTCTTCGAGCATATGCCCGGTCAGTGCGCAATGCTCTGCGTTCCCGGCGTAAGCGAGGGTATGTTCTCGATCACCTCCTCTCCCACAAACAAGGAATATCAGGAATTCAGTATCAAGAGATGCGGTATGCTTACCGAGATGCTTCACAGCCTCGAGGTAGGTTCCGAGATCACAGTAAGAGGTCCTTACGGCAACAACTTCCCCGTTGACACCGTCCTCAAGGGCAAGGATCTCGTATTCATCGCCGGCGGTATCGGTCTTGCGCCCCTCCGTTCGGTAATCAACTACGTAATCGACAACAGAGCTGATTACGGTAAGGTAGACATCATCTACGGCTCCCGTTCCGCTGACGACCTCGTTCAGCTCAAGGAGATCCAGGAAGTATGGATGAACACCCCCGGCATCAACGTACACCTCACCATCGACCGTGAGCAGGAGGGCTGGAACGGCCACGTCGGATTTGTTCCCACCTTCGTTAAGGAGCTCGGTGAGTCGAGCCAGGTTGAGTTCGGTATCAACACCATCTCCCTCATCTGCGGTCCTCCCATTATGATCAAGTTCGTTCTTGGCGCACTCGGCGATATGGGCGTTTCCAAGACCCAGATCTACACCACCCTCGAGCTTCGTATGAAGTGCGGCGTTGGTAAGTGCGGCAGATGCAACATCGGCTCCAAGTACGTCTGCAAGGACGGACCCGTGTTCCGCTTCGACGAGGTTGACGAGCTTCCTCCCGAATTTTAATTAAACTCACATACTGAATTATTGAAAGGAATAAAACCAATTATGGAAAATATGGTTAATGTGTATTTCTTCGGTAAGAAATACAGCGTTCCCGGAGACCTTACCATTATGACGGCTATGGAATATGCAGGCTACACCCTCAAGAGAGGTTGCGGCTGCCGCCACGGTTTCTGCGGTGCTTGCGCTACTATTTACAGAATCAAGGGTCAGAACGAGCTCAAGACCTGCCTCGCTTGCCAGACTCAGGTACAGGAAGGCATGTACGTAGCTTCCATCCCCTTCTTCCCCACTGATAAGAGAACCTACGAGATCAAGGATCTCCGCCCCAACCAGCAGGTTATGATGGAGCTCTACCCTGAGATCTACTCCTGCATCGGCTGCAACGCCTGCACCAAGGCTTGTACTCAGTCCCTCAACGTAATGCAGTACATCGCATACGCTCAGAGAGGCGAGTTCGAAAAGTGCGCTGAGGAGTCCTTCGACTGCGTATCCTGCGGATGCTGCTCTGTTCGTTGCCCCGCAGAAATTTCTCACCCCCACGTAGGACTTCTTGCAAGACGTCTTACCGGTAAGTACATCGCTCCCGAGACCGAGCACCTCCAGAATAGAGTTGCAGAGATCAACCGCGGCGAGTACGACGAGCTCATCGAGAAGGTTATGCAGAAGCCTATCTCCGAAATGCAGGAGCTCTACAACACCAGAGATATCGAGAAATAAGGAGGTAAGACAGAATGTATACTCAGGAAATGCTTGATTCCATAAAGAAGCTTGAAGCGTCCCGTGAGGCGCGTATGGCTACCGAGCCCAGACGTATGACCGCTGACGAAAAGTCCGCTCTTCTCAAGGCTTACCACCCCGACTACCGTGAGGACGGCTTCGTTGAGATCAAGGTTGGTCCCAACAAGGGCGAGAAGGTTCCTTGCGAGCTTGGTCAGCTTCTTCACTCCAACAGCCGTATTCTCGGCGAAAAGATCGACCTTAATAAGGTTGATTATGACGTTGACGTTCTCGTAATCGGTGGCGGCGGCGCAGGCTGCGCAGCTGCAATCGAGGCTCACGAGGCGGGTGCAAACGTAATGATCGTTACCAAGCTCCGCATCGGTGACGCTAACACCATGATGGCTGAGGGTGGTATCCAGGCTGCAGACAAGCCCAACGACTCCCCCGTTCAGCACTATCTCGACGCTTTCGGCGGCGGACACTTCGCAGCTCGTCCCGAGCTCCTTCGCCGTCTCGTTATGGAAGCTCCCGACGCTATCCGTTGGCTCAATGACCTCGGCGTTATGTTCGATAAGGACGCAGAGGGCAATATGGTCACCACCCACGGCGGCGGAACCTCCAGAAAGAGAATGCACGCTTGTAAGGACTACTCCGGCGCGGAGATCATGAGAACCGTTCGCGACGAAGTTCTCAACCGCAAGGTTCCCGTTGTTGAGTTCACCGCAGCAGTTGAGCTCATCAAGGACGAAAAGGGTCAGGTTGCAGGCGCAGTTCTTCAGAACCTTGAGACCGAGGATTACCTCGTAGCAAAGGCAAAGACCGTCATCATCGCTACCGGCGGTGCAGGCCGTCTCCACTATCAGGGCTTCCCCACCTCCAACCACTACGGCGCAACCGCAGACGGTCTCGTTCTCGGTTACCGCGCAGGTGCTCCTCTCCTTTATCAGGACACCATTCAGTACCACCCCACCGGAGCTATCTATCCCGCACAGATCAAGGGCGCACTCGTTACCGAGAAGGTTCGTTCGATCGGCGCGATGCTCGTAAACTCCGAGGGTGAGGCGTTCATGCATCCCCTTGAGACCCGTGACGTTTCTGCGGCATCCATCATCCGTGAGTGCTCCACCAACGGCAAGGGCGTAAACACTCCCAGCGGCAAGGGCGTATGGCTTGATACTCCCATGATCGAAAAGCTTCACGGCGAGGGCACCATCGAGAAGAGAATCCCCGCTATGATGCGTATGTATATGAACTACGGTATCGATATGAGAAAGGTACCGATCCTCATCTACCCCACTCTCCACTACCAGAACGGTGGTCTCGAGATCGGCGGTGAGGGCTTCACCAAGGCTATCCCCAACCTCCTCGTTGCGGGTGAGGCTGTCGGCGGTATCCACGGCAGAAACAGACTTATGGGTAACTCCCTCCTTGACATCATCGTATTCGGTAGAAACGCAGGTAAGGCTGCAGCTGCAAAGGCTAAGGAAGTTGAGCTTGGCACTATGAACCTCGATCACCTCCAGGCTTACGCAGAAGAGCTCGAGGCTGCAGGTGCGACCGCAGAGGGCGTATCCCCCATGCTTCTCCCCAACTACGCTCGTCACGAAAGATAAGGAAAGAGGCGAGATAAACACAAATGGAGTTTATTTCTAATCTTATAAGCCCCAGCGCAACTGCGGTAGTCCTTCTCGGAGCGTTCTTTATCACCTTCCTCGGCTATTGCCTTGGCAGAATCTCGATCAAGGGTGTTTCTCTCGGAACAGCGGGCGTATTCCTTATGGCTCTGCTTTTCGGATATCTTTTCACTCTTCCGGGACTCAAAGAGCTCCCCGTCCTTTCCAAGTTCTTTATTGAAAGTGCAAAGGACGCGACCGTCGTTAACTACAAGTTCCTTGGCAACATCGGTCTTGTACTCTTCGTAACGGCTGTCGGCTCTATCGCAGGACCCAACTTCTTCCGCGATCTTAAGAAGAACGCGAAGACCTATCTCCCTATGGGAGCTATCATTATCCTCATCGGCGCAGGCGTTACAACCGCATTTGCGCTTATCCCCGGAATCGGCTCCGCTTTTGCAAGCGGAGTCCTCTCCGGAGCACTTACCTCGACTCCCGCCTTCTCCGCAGCAAAGGAGATCGCAGGTGAAAACGAGGCAATGGTTGCACTCGGTCAGGCAATCTCCTACCCCTTTGGAGTAGTAGGCGTTGTTCTCTTCGTTCAGATCATGCCGAAGATCCTCAAGGCTGATATGGCGAAGGAGAGAGCACTTATCGCGGTTGCAAAGACCGAGGTAAAGGCTGAGGCAAAGACCGAGGCAAAGACCGAAAAGAAGTCAAAGAAGGAAAAGAAGACCTTTGACATCGACGGCTACGGCCTTGCGGCTTTCGGCGTTGCTGTTGTTCTCGGACTCCTGCTCGGCTCTATCAAGATCCCGCTTACAAGCGAAGGCTTCTCGGGCTCTTGCTTCTCCCTCGGTATGACCGGCGGTCCTCTGATCATGGCACTTGTTCTCGCTCATTTCGGACACATCGGTCCGCTCAATATGAGAGTTAACGTGCAGGTTCTCAAGATCTTCCGCGAGTTCGGACTCGTACTCTTCCTTCTCGGCGCAGGCGTCGAGGGCGGTGTACAGCTCGTTCAGCAGATCCAGAATTCCGAGTACGGTCTTATGATCGTTCTCTACGGCTTTATCGCAGGCGTTATCATCACCCTCATTCCGATGGTGGTCGGTTACATCTTCGCGAGAAAGATCTGCAAGCTTCCCCTGCTCAACACCCTCGGCTCTATCACCGGCGGTATGACGTCCACTCCCGCACTCGGTACTCTTATCGCAGTTGCGGAGACAGACGACGTCGCGGGCGCGTATGCATCGACCTACCCGATCGCACTTGTGCTGGTCGTATTTGCTTGCCAGATCATCGGCATTATTGTTTAATTAATTTTTAGGAGGCATTATCTAAAATGCGCGAAATTAACGTACAGCAGATCATCGATACCGTTGAAAGACTCTGTATCGATGCTAACAACCATCTTCCCTCCGACGTAAAGTGCGCGATCAAGAATTGCCGCGCTTGCGAGGACGGCAAGATCGCTCAGGGCGTTCTTGATAACATCATCGAGAACTTCGAGATCGCAGACGCAGAGAACGTACCGATCTGTCAGGATACCGGTATGGCTTGCGTATTCCTTGAGATCGGTCAGGACCTCCACATCGTTGGCGGCGACCTCACCGAGGCTATCAACGAGGGCGTACGCCGTGGCTATGCTAACGGCTACCTCCGTAAGTCCGTTGTTGGCGACCCCGTTCGCCGCGGCAACACCGGTGATAACACCCCCGCTATGATCTACACCGAGATCGTTCCCGGTGAGAACCTCAAGATCACACTCGGCCCGAAGGGCTTCGGTAGCGAAAATATGTCCGCTATCCGTATGTTCAAGCCCTCCGCAGGTCTTCAGGGTATCAAGGACTTCATCATCGAGACCGTTGAGGCTGCAGGTCCCAACCCCTGTCCTCCTATCGTTGTAGGCGTAGGAATCGGCGGTACCTTCGATAAGGCAGCCCTCCTCGCAAAGAAGGCTATTATGAGACCCATCGACTCCTGCCATCCCGATCCTTACTATGCTGACCTTGAAAAGGAAATGCTCGAGAAGATCAACGCCCTCGGCATCGGTCCTCAGGGCTTCGGCGGCAAGACCACCGCTATCGGTCTTAACATCGAAACTCTCCCCACTCACATCGCGGGTATGCCCTGTGCAATTAACATCAACTGCCACGTAACCCGCCATAAAACGGAGGTACTCTAATCATGGCAAGAAAGATCACACTTCCCCTTACCGAGGAGCTTGCAAAGACCCTCAAAGCAGGTGACGAGCTTCTCGTTACCGGTGTAATCTACACCTCCCGTGACGCAGGTCACAAGAGAATGTGCGAAACTCTCGCAGCAGGCGAGAAGCTTCCCTTCGATCCCACCGACGCTACCATCTACTACGTTGGTCCTACCCCCGCAAAGCCCGGTCAGGTTATCGGCTCTGCAGGACCCACCACCAGCGGACGTATGGACGCTTACGCTCCTACTATGATGAGCGTTGGCGCACGCGGCATGATCGGTAAGGGCGCACGCCTTCCCGAGGTTGTTGACGCTATGAAGAAGTATTCGGGCGTTTACTTCGGTGCTATCGGCGGCGCAGGCGCACTTCTTGCAAAGTGCATCAAGAGCTGTGAGCTCATCGCGTACGAGGATCTCGGCGCAGAGGCTCTCCGTAAGCTCTATATCGAGGATATGCCCCTCGTTGTTATCATCGACAGCGAAGGCAACAACCTCTACGAGTCCGGCCGCAAGGCTTATCTCGAGAGCAAGTAATTGCATAAAAACGGCTCACCGATTTTCGGTGAGCCGTTTTGCTTAAAGTCGGGATTGAATGCAGAATTAAAGCAAAAAAACCTTTAATTTGATTTAATTTTGTAAAAATAGTACGGTTTCTTAAACAAAAATAGAAAAAGTACTTGACAAATTTGACAAAATGGTGTATTATTATATTAACCTAAAATTATTTATGGAGGCTATTATGAAAAAAATCACAGCAATCCTTATCGCCATCTTTATGCTTGCAAACATGATGGCTGTCGTAGCATCTGCTAACGCACTTCCTACCGACATCACCAGCCAGATCCAGTGGGTAACCGCATACGAAATGTACGAGAAGAAGCTCCCCATCGTAAGAGCTGACGCTGTATTTATGAACGCTATGGATTACACCGCTGCTACCGCTCCCGGTTCCGGCATCCGTATGTGCACCATCACCGACTGGGCAGAGCGCGGACTCGAAGAGTACTTCGACGACTACTTCCATGACGGCGACGGTTTCTTCTTCTACGATGCAGTATGGGCTAACTCCGTTGCAGATCCCTATGACCACGGTCTTATGGAGTACTCCTTCTCCGTTGAAGAGGCTGGCATCTACGAGATCGTTTTCGTAGGCTGCGCACAGATCAAGGCTGAGAACGTTGACCTCAACGATAAGGACCGCGGATTCGCATTCTCTATCGACAATGGCGAGATCCAGCAGGTTAACATCTCCGATACTCTCGGTATCTTCCGTGAGTACAAGTACGAGGTTGACAAGGCTACCTACGAGGCTAACATCCTCCCCACCACCAACGGTGTAAACCATCAGCTCTTCCTCCCCACCTACTACTACGGCATTCAGCTCAACCTTACTGCAGGTTCTCACACTCTTCAGTTCTATCACCTCTTCTCCAGCGGCGAGCACGTATTTGAGAGCGGCAACGGCCCCCGTCTTAACTACATGGGCGCATACGTTCAGAAGTGGCTCACCTCTGACCAGCTCGCTAACTACAAGTACCCCGAGACCACTGCAGAGCCCGAGACCACTCCCGCTCCCGAGACCACCAAGGCTCCCGAGACTGAGGCTCCCGCTACCGAACCCGCTACCGAGGCTCCCGTAGCTACCGAGGCTCCCGCTACCCAGGCTCCCGAGACCCAGGCTCCCGAGAAGACCGGCGGATGCGGCTCCATGATGAGCGTAGGCGCACTCCTCGCTATCATCCCCGTAGCAGCTCTCGTTATCAAGAAGAAGAGAGACTAATTAGTATTTAACTGATTAAGACTACATAAAAGAAACCGACGGCATTTGCCGTCGGTTTCTTTTATGGCATTGAATCGTAAACTTTCTGTCAATTTTCCATCTATTTGCCAATTAAACTTGACAATATTCATTATATATGTTATAATTATATGATTTAATAGGTAGGAATTTGTTTTTACCGATAAAACACAGAATTTTTTATTGAACGGAGAGATAAAATGTACAGAATCGTTGAAAAAAAGATTTTGAACCCCACCGTCGTTCAGCTCCAGATCGAGGCTCCCCTTGTTGCTAACAAGGCAAAGCCCGGTCAGTTCATCATCCTTCGCGTTGATGAGAACGGCGAGCGCATTCCCCTTACCGTTGCAGGCACCGACAAGGCTGCAGGCACCGTAAAGATCATCTTCCAGATCGTTGGCGGCACTACCGAAGCCCTCAGCCACAAGGAAGAGGGCGACTACATTCAGGACTTCGTTGGTCCTCTCGGCGTAGCTACCCACCTCGACGGACTCAAGAAGGTCTGCATCGTAGGCGGCGGCGTTGGTTGCGCTATCGCAATGCCCATCGCTGAGGCTCTTCACGCAAGAGGTGTTGAGGTAACCTCCATCATCGGCTTCAGAAACAAGGATCTTCTCATCCTTGAGGACGAGTTCAGAGCTTGTTCGAACACCCTTCGCGTTATGACCGACGACGGCTCCTACGGCGAGCACGGTAACGTTACCGTTCCGCTTAAGGAAATGCTTGAGGCAGGCGAGAAGTTTGATATGATCATCACCATCGGTCCTCTGATCATGATGAAGTTCGTAACCCTCACCGCAAAGCCCTTCGGCACTCCCGTAACCGTTTCTATGAACCCCATTATGATCGACGGTACAGGTATGTGCGGCGGCTGTCGTCTTACCGTTGGCGGTAAAATGAAATTTGCCTGCGTTGACGGTCCCGATTTTGACGGTCATGAGGTAGATTTTGACGAAGCAATGCGCAGAAATACCATGTACAAAGAATTTGAACATGAAAAATCCTGCAGATTACATAATATGAATTGAGGTCCGAGTATGGCTAATATGTCTCCCGTTAAAAATCCGATGCCCTCTCAGGAAGCGGATATCAGAAATAAAAATTTCGATGAGGTTGCCCTCGGTTACACTGAACAGCAGGCGC
>JAFOEU010000012.1 GCA_017387685.1 Clostridia bacterium | reverse complement strand
TTGACCCGCCGTCCGTTTTTCGGACGTCGACCGGGGGGTATAGAAAAAATTACACCGTCCACTCCTCGATTTTTTTCTCACTGAGACTAAACGGCGCGTATGATAATTGTCTATACATCGTATCGCAATACCGACAAAGCTCTATCGGCTGATGTAGGAACGCCTCAATCTCCTCTGCCGTATGTGTGAATATGTCGATACTCATATCATCCCGTTTTATATTCCAGTCGAGGCCGAAATATTTCCAGAAGTCTTGTATCGTTCCCGCTATGCAACAAGGATAGAAGCGACCGTCCATGAAGTAGTACCACTC
This sequence comes from Clostridia bacterium, assembly GCA_017387685.1. GTDB lineage: Bacteria > Bacillota > Clostridia > Oscillospirales > CAG-272 > CAG-390. The sequence continues at coordinate 8,972 of JAFOEU010000012.1, read as the reverse complement.
GTTTTGTCTTATGTCGCATCTATGGAAGGCCATGTCCTTGTTCTGTGATCCTGTCGGGTCGAGCGATATATTATAGAGCTGTCCCTTTTCGTGATGCTCTGTGTAGTCGATCGCGTCGCCCGTTATGTGATACTCGCTTTTAGTTACGTTTATCCTCAAAGCCGCGAGCTCGGCCGTATGCGGTCTCAATCTGTCCCCGAGCGTTCCGTTCGTAACGAGGCAGATATGCGAGCGCGGGAAGTATCTCCTCGCTATGCGAAGGTACTCCATAAAGTCGGGGTTGAGTAACGGCTCGCCGCCCATTAGGCGCATTGTATGGATTTCCTCTATCTCGGCCAAACGTTTATACTCCCGCTCGAACTCTGCGAGGTCTTTGTGTTTCGGTTTTGCCAGCACCGAAAAGTGCGAGCATCCTCGGCAGTTTAGATTACACGCCTCCGTTATGTGTGTCTCAAAATATGGTATCATCCTTTATAGTCACCCTCCCTTCGTTGTCGACGGTATAGCGACGGCCCGCCCGCTTGCGGTTTATCTCTTCGTGGATCTCGCCGTGGCATTTACGACAGAGCGCCTCCAGATTTTCCCATCCGAGCGCTATGCTCAGGTCCTTTATATTGTCGACCGTTAGCGGCGTTTTGTGATGTACGATCTCGGCGGGTGTTACTATCCCCCGGGCGAGGCATCGCTCGCACAATCCGCCCTTGCTCTGTCTGTAATTGCGTCGCGTGTTTTTCCACGCCGTCGAGTTATAAAATCCCGTCGCCCTCGTTTGTTTTGACATACATTTATCGTGTAACAGAAAAAGAACGCCTTCGCGTTCTTTCCCCGGACATATTATTATGTTTGCAAGTTGTAAAAAGGATGATGAATTATTGCCTATTCTCTCGCTTATACTATATCACAAAAACCGCGTGTCATTGTGTGCCAGCGTGTGACAAGTTTCTCGAGCGCGTATCCATGCAAGCGCTGGACGTGCCGCTTTGACCAGTAAAGCAGCTCCGCGATCTCCTCCCACTCGAGACAGTCGATATATCGTCTATTCATTACGTCGAGCTCGTCAGCCTCGAGGCCCGCCTCCTCAAAGAAGCTCCTGTTCCAATTTTTTAGATATTCGAGATATTCGCGTTCGGCCTCTATCATTGTATCAAGGTCGGCGATAGCCGCGACAAGTATATCATGCTTGTTAGCGAGTGACGCCTTTACTTTTACGTCTTGCATCGACGCGCTCGTTTTTGTCGCCTTAGCCATCAACGCCTCCCGTCTTTGCAGATCGTGCTCGAGCCTTCGGGCGTATTGTATCGTTCGGTTCAGCCGTTCCCTTAAATCACATTTGTTACTCATTTATTCTCCCCTTCAACTCTGTCGAGCTGTATCCGTGTCGACGCTTGAGATATATTATCCTTTTCCCGAGCGCCCTGATTAGTTCAGCATTGTCGAAACTTTTCCCGACATAGTCCTCCCCGAGGAAGTACACGTCGAACGCCAGACTCGCCAGCATCCCCGCGAGATCCGCGGCGTCCTCGTACGGTATGACCTCGTCAACGTATTTCACGGCGCGAAGTTGCATAAAACGCTCATATACGGATTGTGTCAGCCGTTTATTTGCGGGCCTTACGTTTAGGCCCACTATCAGCCTGTCGCATTGTGAGCGAGCCTCCTCGAGTGCTATCACGTGCCCCGTGTGTAATATGTCGGCTGCCATTGGATACAGTCCTATTATCATGTCCCCCTCCTTCGGGCCGATTAAAGGGACCGGGCTCGGCCCTTTGATATCAGCAAAACGGTTAGCTTTGACTTTACTCTCATAACATGGATATATTAGTTTATAACTTATTTTTCCCAGTCCCTTATTGACTTTTATAAGACAGACGGGCGAGGCCGAAACGTATTGGAGATACTGGCATATTTTAGGAGCGATCTATTAAACAGATTAAAAAGATATATACCCCGCCCGCCGTGTCGTCTATTCTATGAGCCCCTTCGCATAATTGCGAGTATGAACGTTGAGCTCTCGCATCGCCTCCTTCATCAGTTTAGCGAGAACGAAGTCCCCGTCGATGTTCGGGCTGATAGCCTTGTCACCCTTCAGGAAGTGAAACTCGTCGTTAATTATTTTCAGCGCGTTCACTTTTTCCTGTTGAACTCTGTAAAGTTTCCGCATCACCTTTTCAAGATTTTCTTTTTGTTTCTGCTCTTCTATCGAGGCGTCAATAAAAGCTGTCACGCCCTTTTTGAAATCGTCCGCCGAACTGTTCATTATTGCCTCCAGAAGGCGAAGAGCGCCCTCGTCCGTTATTGTGTCCTTCCTCATTGTTTACCTCCTTTTAATCTGTCGATATACGTAACGCCGAGCGCGTACGCTTGCCATATGTCCGCCTTAAACCCGTAAAACCAGCCGGGCGCCTGTTTCGTTCCTTTTCCGTAATTACGCGCCCCGGGTGTAAATCTGTCGACTAGCGCCTGTATTATATTCGCATCCTTCGCCCTCGTATCGTGACATAGATTTATTTTCACCTCATACCGTTTAACGAGTTCGGTCGGGATATTCCTCTCGTCGAGCGTTTGCATAAAGCGCCCCGTCCATATACAAGTATCAAACACTTCCTCCCCGACTGGCATCCCGTACGAGGCTATTTTTTCAATTACGACGCGACACTCTTCGTCTAGTAGTGAATATATCAATAACGTATATAAAAGACTTTCATTATCTGTCTTGTTGAACTGTAACGGCTTACAAGTATCAAAGTCGATTATTACGTAAGCGCTTTTGACGTTTCCGGGATCTATTGCGAGTATTCTCATCCGTCCTCCCTCCCGTCGCAGTCGTCGCCGTACTTCGGACACTCTTCGCACTCATAAATCATGCAGTACGTCACTTTTTCTTTGTCCATTCATTCGCTCCTTTCTCCGTCCTCAACCTCTCTGTAAGCAAATACCGCACTCATCCAATTACCTTTAGCCATTCCGTCGATTGCTTTGAAACGTCTTTGTCCCATCACGTTTGTTTTTTCCCAAACGGCTGAACATAAGCACGGCTTACCGTCCATGTCTTCGTACATGATTTCAAACTCTTTCCCTACATCGAGAATACTTGGCGGTTCATCTATTATTCCGTAGCGTTTCCATCCATCTTTTGAGATAAACTCTCTGCACTTTTTTCTATACTCGCTGTTCATTCCTCGCTCCTTTCTCCGCCTTTGTAATTTGTTCTGTTGCTTGTGTATGTCTTCGGGAAGGATGATGGATTTGCACAAGCGGTAATTCTGCAATAGCCCAATTCGGTTGCAAGTTCGCACATCACTTGTTTTGATTTGCAATATCTCTTTATTGGCTCTGCTTTCGTAGATGTCATTCCTCGCTCCTTTCTCCGTGATGGCAATACCCCTCGTCCTCGAACTGTGCGTCCATGAAGTCGCAGACATAATATTGCGTTGTGCCATTACCGCTGACGTATTTGTGCTTGCAGTCCTTACATCGCACTACTTCCACCGTGTCGGCTTTGAGTGCTTCTATTGCCATGTCTATGGCTTCATCAGCCCCCTCTGGAAAGTCGTCTTCCTCGCAAGCCATATATACAATAGTTTTTATTATTGTGATCGCTTCTTCCCTTGTCATTCCTCGACCTCTTTTTCTTTTTCCTTGCTGTTATAGCTCCATCCGTATTTGTAAATTGAACTCGTCCAGCCTCTCGCGGGCGAGCCTGTAATATTCCGCGTCGATCTCGAAGCCGACATAGTCGAAGCCCAGCTCCTCGCATGCGATGAGACTCGAGCCGCTGCCGACGTGTGTATCGAGTATTTTGTCCCCCCCTCGAGCGTAGTTTTTTAGTATCCAGCGATACAGGGCGACGGGCTTTTGTGTCGGGTGTATGCGCGTCTCTTTTTCTTTCATGTTTTCCTGTATCATCCCGTTCCATGTAAAGCGGAAAAGTCGGACGGCGGACGTAAACGAGGTCCAAGCGAGTTCACAATCGGCGAAGTCATTCGCGCCGTTGTTTTTATCCCAGACTATCCAACAAGAACTATTACGCGGGATTTTCTCGATAAAATGATTAGCCCCGAATATTATCCTGTTTTTACTGACGCGCTCGAGCTCTCGGAAGTATTCTCGTCCCGGCGGCCGTTTATCCCCGCCGAAAAAAGGCTTATAGTCCTTCGCCGTTGCGAGCTTGCCCCGCGTGTGATTATTGCTCCCGTCCTCGCCTATTCCGTACGGCGGATCTATTATCGCGAGGTCGAAATACTTGTCAGGAAACTCTCGCATCCCGTCCATGCAGTCCATATTGTAAAAACCGTACTCAAGCATCCTCCGCCCTCTCGCCTTTTCCGCAGTAGTGATCCGGGGTAACGAGGTCGACCGAAAAAGGACAGTAACCGCAGTTGGTCTTTTTGTATTGTGTAAAATGTTTGCACTCGTTACAGCTGACAAGGTCGAGGACCTCTTCCCGATTAAGCAGATATATTATCTGATCTTTTGACAGCATCCGCCCGTTTTCGATAAACCTCTCGACGGTCGTCCATTTATTTATCATGTCCATATTGTCGCCTCCTTAAAACGGTAAATCATCCGGGACGGGCTCGAAGTCTGTCCGCGTGTTCGCCTCGAGTTTGAAATCAATAAACTCGACACGCTCGGCGACGACCTCCGTCGTATATACTTTTGTCCCGTCCTGTTTCGTATAGCTGCCCGTCTGGATGCGACCCTCGACGGCGACCCGAGACCCCTTCTCTAAAAATCTTTGACAGTTCTCGGCTTGTTTCCCGAATACCGTAACGCGAGGGAAGTCCGCCGACTTTGTCCCGTCTTTTTTCGGCGGTCTGTCCGCCGCGATCGTGAACGACGCAATAGCGAGCTCCTCGGACGAGTACCGTAAAACGACATCGCCCGCTATCCTTCCAATTAAAAGCGCTTTGTTCATTGTTTCGCCTCCTTTGCTAATCTGTATGACGCGTATCTCTTGCCCTTTTTCGTCGTCTTTATGTCTGTATAGATGTCGACGCCGCTCTTCCTCAACTCGGATACTCGGCTCGCAAGTCTCATAATGTCGTATCGCTCGAAGGCATCCCTCGGGGTTATTGAGCCGTATTTTTTTATATGATCCAGTATTATCTCGTTTTGTGTTTTCATGATTTCCGCTCCTTATATCTTTATTTATACTTATTTATATTTATCTTTATTTATCATTGTCATTGTCATTGTCCATATGCTCCGCATATGCTTACCATATGCTCCGCATATGCTTACCATATGTATTAGCATATGCCGACTTATCCACAGATTGAGAAAAGTTATCCACAGGTTTATCCACAGACTTATCCACAGCCCCCTTTTTGGCGTTCTGTCGACGGCTCTCCGAATATCTGTATCTTTTTTCCATTTCCTCCTCCATCCGGGCGTTATAGTACAGCCCCTTCTCGTCCCTCTCGAACTTTGCGAGGACCGTCTCGGGACAGTCTGGCATGATCGCCGCGAGGTCGAAATGTCCCTTCTGTTGCTGGATGCAAAGCAAGTACATATAACGGCCTTGTTCTTCCCATGTCATACCGATTACCCCGACGAGATAGTCGGCCGTATAAAACAATACGGACGGCGTACTTTTACTCATTACTCCACTCCTTATCTATTTGTGCCTGTACGAGCCGCAAACGTAGCTTTACAGCGTTGATATTTTCGACGGAGGTCTTATACATTACCTCGGCCGTGTCACGTTTCAGGCGTTCCTTTGCGACGTTTCCGTATACGATTAGATTTATCAAGGTCGCGGGCGTTCCGTCAGCCTTCAGGCGGAGCGCCTCTTTTGACAGAGCGACCTTATAATCATATTCAGCCTGTGCGAGTTTGCGCCCGTATTCGGCCATAAGTTTAACGCCCGTGACGAGTTGGCCCTGTAACTCGTTCAGCTCGTTTACTAATGTTATTCCGCTCATTCTATATACTCCTTCCCGAAGATCTCCCGAAACTTTTCCCGGGTGTTGCCCTCGACGGTGCAGAACATTACCTCTCCGATGCGATGCAGCTCTTCCTCGTATTCGTGTTTATGTGCGAGACGGTGACACCTCGGGCAGAGCGCGAGCCACAGCCCTTCGCGTTTGCTGTTCGCTCTGTTTTTTCCCCTGAAGAGTTCGTGTCTGTTCGTGTCTGTGACGTTTCCGCATAGCCAACACGTCCCGTCATGTGATCCGAACAAGTTCGGGTTATATCCGTTGCGGTCCATTATTTCGCCCCCTTCTTTATGAGCATCGCGTGCGCCTGAGCGTACATCTTTTTAGTCATGTGTTTACAGTCAGAGACTCCGAAATAGTCGCACATCGCGCCGACGTCTTTCCCGACGCTGACGGCGAGAGACTCGATGTCGGCGGCCTGTTTCTCTGTTATGACCTCTGACCCGTCAAAGTCCTCTTCGTCGTTTTTAGGCGCCTTTTTGGACGTTCTGCGGGTATATTCGTCCGTGTCCGCGTCCTTTGTGTCGTCGATACAGAAGAGCCCGTTCAAGGCGTATTTTCTCGCATAGCTCGAGGCCGTTCCTGTTACTTGGCTCTCATCCATTCCCTTTTTGTTTTCAGCCTCCCGGGCGTAAGCGTTGACAGAAAAACTCGCGCCTTGCTCATGATGTAGCGTCGCCGTCGCTTTGACGTATACGCGCCCGCCGACTTCGACGATCTCGTCCGAGAGTGTAAGCGTTACGTTATTCTCTGACAGTAAAGGCTTGACCGCCTCGAGTATGTCCTCGCATGACCTATATTTGTAATTACCAAAACTGTTATAATTACCCTTCGGCGCTTTTAGCTTGCTCTGTATGTCAATTAGCTTTGTTATTATTCCGTCCATTTTGTCGCCTCCTTCTGTTTTTCCTCCTCGTTTATGACATAGTCCTCTGTCCATTTTTCAAAGTCCGTAATACATCCTTTGTGCATTATCAGCCCGTCAATATCGAGATATGTCTCGTCCGTTATATGCTCGCCGCATATGTCGCAAACGGGACAGAGTTTTTCGTATTCGTCCTCCCGTTCGCAACGGTCCTCCCAGTATTCCCACGGCTCGCGGTATGTTGCCATATCATCCGCCCCCTCACTCGAAATACTTAAAGAAGCGACCCTGAGCGCCCTCGCCGTATATCTCTTTAGCGATTTCGATAAGGATCGCGCCTTTTGACGTTCCTGTAACATTGACGAACGTTTGAAGCCCGCCGTTGTATTTGATTACAACGGTCTCTTCGGGCCAGTTATTGACGTCTCTGATATACGTCAGCGAGTCGACGTCGCTTCTGTCGTCCATTTTCAGAAGCCTCTCGAGCTCGTCAATAAATACTCCTTTGCTTGACATCCTTTTTACTCCTTTCACCTTTTAACCGATAAACGTATTAGCAAGTCCTCCGAGAACGAGGACCGCAAGCCATCCGAGCGCCTGATAACGCTCTTTTGCTTTTTCTGTGAGTCTGTACTTTTTCATTGTTTCGCTCCTTTCACAATGTAGACGTGCCTGTATTCATTCAGGTCGCATTGACAGCCGTCAGTCTCGACGAAAAGGTCGATCGCATCCGTCCCGCATGTGTCGACGATCTCGAAGCGCTCGCCCTCGATGTCGATAACCGTCCCGACCGGCAGCCAGTTACAAGCCGCGTGACCGTACTCAAGCCAGACGCCCGAGCTCGACTCATGCCCCGCCCCTGTATTACAGGAGGGACAGTATGTCGTTATACGACACTCGCCGAGATCCATGAACGGGGTGACGGTGTCCATATCCAGCGCCGAGCCCGAGAACGCTATCCCGAGCGCAAGCGCCGCCGCCGCGACATGTGTAACCATTAGTAACTCCTTGCTTTTTCTGTCCGAGGCGTTATAATAAAAAACGCCATCCTTTACAGATGACGAAAAGTTCACAAATAAATAGAGTTCATAACAATTATGATTTAAGGAACAATTCACCATCAAGAACAATATACCATCAGAAAAAAGGACTTGCAAGTCCTTTTTTTCATGCTATGCGACATACCCCCTCCACTCGGGGTTGATGTCGCCCCGGTTGTTGTATCCTTTATGCAAGAATACGACCTTGTCGCCCTTTTTCCACTCCTCGCTCCAATATATCGAATACTTGTATTTATACCCGAGCGCGATGAGGACCTTTTTCGCCTCTTTTGCTTCTCTGTTACTTGTCGCCGTTATTATCATCCTGAAGCCTCCCCTCATATGTCAGTATTTTCTCGATCATGTTTACGATGTACTCGGCGGGCTCTCGGAGCCCCGTCTCCCAGTTCTGGACGGTCCTCATCGGTATTCCGAAAAGCGCCCCGAAGTTCGTCTGGTTGAGCCCCGTCGCCTTGCGGAGCTCTTTTAGTCTTTTGCTTGTATCCATGTCCTCGCCTCCTTACTCTTCCGCCTCGTTAATTTCCGTTAACGGCGTCGGCTCGCTCTCGATCCAAGCCTCATACTCGGCCTCCGTGTAGTTTGCCGTCAGTTTTCTTAATAACTCGAACATAATCCTCCATCCTTTCTCCCGGGATATACCGCCCGGGTCGGTGTTTTTCGGTTTACGCCGAGAGTGTCGGCGCGAATGAGTATCTGCCCAGCGGGTGAACGCTCTCGGCGTTCCTGAACTCGCTTATTTTTTTATTGATGCGGCACTTTGTTACTTCGCCGTCCTCGTCCTTCAGCGTTATCATGCAAGCTGTACGAGCTATAACTTCGTAGGTCCAGACGCATTCGTGATCGCATACGCTTGTCATGCTGTATTTTTTACCGATTTCAAATCTTTTCATTGTTTCGCTCCTTTCGTTGTTATGCTTTGTTATGGTTTCTAATTGCACATTCGAGTTCGTGTTTTGTCATTCCGTTCATAAGCGCTTTTACTGCTCTTTCAATATTTATGTTATTATTGATCTTGTTCATGTGTGCTGCTACCGCTTTTGCGAGCTCCTTTTTTGTGTTGTTTTTCATTTTGTGTACCTCCTCTTTCTGTAATTATAATAGCAT
>JAFOEU010000011.1 GCA_017387685.1 Clostridia bacterium | reverse complement strand
GGAAGAAAATGTACAGACCGGCGGCGCGGAGGTCGTTTTTCTGTTCCGCTTCCTTCTCCGCTTCTGATATGAATAACTTAAATTCGTCAGCGGTATAGTAGCGCAGGCGCACGGCGATATTCTCCTGGTACGGGTCGCGGAATGGACCGAGGCGGGGGAGCGGGTTCTTTTCGATCATACCGCGGGCGAGGGCGAAGTTCAGGAGCGCTTTCAGCTCCCTGTACGCTGCGTTCTTCGTTGCTGTTTTCAGCGGCGCCCCGTCCGGGGTGGTTTTCTCGTTCAGCCACACCTTCCAATCCGACAAAGCTGTGACGGTCAGATCGCGGAGCATCACGTCGCCCAGCTTTGGCATCACGCCGTTGTTCAGAATCGACTTCTTCTTCTCCATCGTAGTCTTTCGCACTTCCGGCCCGTGTTCCTTCTCGTATATCTCAAACAGACCGCGGAGGGTCAGCTTTGTGCGCCGTTCTTCCTCGCTTTCATTGATCCGCGCCGCTTCTGCCCGCATCTGGGCTTCCGCTCTCTCTGCCTGGGCTTTCCCGTACTCCCTGCGCTCCAAGGTGCGCTTTTTCCCGTTTTTATCGGTAAAGTTCACCACGACCCTATACTTCTGTAAGCCGTCCTTCTTTTCCCCCTCGATCTTATAGATCGGCATTGATTTATACCTCCAAATATGCTATACTGTCTCTTAGGCCGCGCCGGTCGTTGGCAGACGATCCGGCTATTGCAGCGGCCTGCCGCCCGTTTTATACCTCCGGGCGGCTTTTTATTTCTCTTGTAAATATTCTTTCATTCTGTTATAGTAAAAGTAGCGTTGTTGGCGTTGTTGTTGTTCATTGTCCGTCCGTTTCTCAAAGTCATGGCAGCCCGACCTCCGCTGCCGCCCCTCCGTCCGTTCCCCGACGGAGGGGATTTTTTATTTCCGTACCACGTTTCTCTTTTATTCGACACGCGGGGCATTATATATTATATATATACAGACCGCAAAGGAGGCCGCACGATGAACCTGTCCAACGACGAGCAAGAGTTACTTTCCATCGTCCGGCAACACCCGGAGATCATTGCTCGCGCACTAACCCTGATACTTGACGCAAGATCAAAGCGCGTTCAGGATCAGAAAGAAGCCTGAACGCTTCCAACAGCCTTGTTTCTTCCTCCGACAGCTCTGCCCCTTCCGGGGCGGGGCTTTTTTCTTTTTCGCCCTCCAAGCCCATAAAATACGCCGGGGTTACACCGAAATACGTTGCGATCTTATTGATTACGCCCATACCCGGCACCCGGCCCGCTCTCCATGCGCTCGGATTACCGGAGGACAGGCCGATTGCCCGTACCACACCCGTCGGCGTCTTGCCGCTCATTTCGCAAAGCTGCTCAAATTTGTTCCAAAATTCCGTGTTCATTTCTGTAAACCTCCAAAGAATAAAAAATGTTCACCAAAATGAGCAGTCCTAATTTGTACATTTCTCCGAAGTTCTCCAAAATGAACATTCTGTGCTTGACCTGTTCACGAAAATGAGTTATAATCAAGTCAGCAAGGACAAAAACACCGGGAACCGCTCATTATAGTGATTGAGTGACGCCGACATTATATCATGCTTTCCCGCTCTTGTCTATTAGTAAAACTCATAAAAAAGAACAAAAAGAGAGGTGAGAAAATGGGCGAAAAGATCAAAGCGATCCGCAAATCCCGCGGCATGACCCAGAAGGAGGTCGCGGACGCGCTCGGCTTAGACCAGTCTGCCGTAGCCCTATGGGAGATCGGGCGCACCGAGCCTTCCACGCACAACCTTCGCCGCTTGGCCGACATTCTCGGCTGTTCCCCGGCAGACTTCTTTTAATCCCGACTATGGAGGTAAATCACATGACAGGTGTTGCATTTTACTACTATCTGATCTTCTGCGGCATCATGCTTCTGCTGCTGGCGTTCGTGCCTGGAAAGGACTGAACGCTATGGAGAGAGAACCGAGACAGATCCACCGGCTGAACGAGACGCAGTTTCAAGCCGCGTTGACGAAGCTCCACGAAGGCAAGCTTCCAAAGAACTTCTCCGACGTGGTAGCGCACGTCCAAGGAACGACCCGTGAGCTT
>JAFOEU010000074.1 GCA_017387685.1 Clostridia bacterium | reverse complement strand
TTTATCTTTAGCCATTCTTACCTCCTAACGCGTAAAGCGGCCATGTTATCGGCGGAAATGCGGCCGCCGGTTTGTAGATCGGATAAAGCCTGGGTCATAGAGTCCACCTGGTCATCGTGAACGCCGGCCGGAAAACTTAAAAGCTCGGCGGTGAAATCCTGCACCCACGGGCAGATCTCCGGTGACGGTATATAAACATTGTGAGCCTCCCACAATGTTGCGATCGCGCTTGCGCGGGCCTCTTTGCTCTCGGTCGGGTTAATCGGGATCAGTCCGGTGACCTGCTTTTTCAGTGCTGATATTATCGCCGCCCCGTTCGCCTTTTCCTCAACAAGTTTTCTAATTACACCGTTATGTTTGCGAGCAAAGTCACAAAACCGCTGCAGAGTCTCCACAAAGTCCCAACGGCCGCGAACCTGGTCAATAAGGTAAAAAGATCCCTGATAACGCCCCCAGCAAGATCCTACCACATAATCGCTCGTTTTTGAGTCTTTGAAGGTCATATCCCAGGATAAAACCTTTTTATCAAAAAACGGCGGTAACTCTTTGTAATATTGGATCCATGCCTTTTTGAATGTTCCTCCGCCCTCGGGCACCGGATGCTGCTGATACATCGCCGCCCATAATTCAGATCCGATTTGTGCCTTAATCGCCGTAAGTGCTAAAAGATTATAGCGTTCGGGGTGCAGGGCCTCGCCCTCTTTGCGATATTTCTCATCATGCTCAGCTATTGCGGGATAATTTATAACATGGTATTGATCGCCGCCGTGCGCCGCTTTCTCCAGGAGGTGGCCCACTAGATCGTCAGTGTTATGCGTCGGGATCAGTGTCCGGCCTACAAGATAAAGGCCATCCGGTGCCGTTGTGCTTATGCAACGCCCCCAGCCTTGATCCTCAGTAGCCGCCAGAGTAAAGGCGGTTAGTCTCTCATCAATCACTCCGGTTACGGGGCTCATAACCGACGGCAATACCCACTTAAAACCTATAAGATCCCCCGCCTCTCTTACTTCCTGCGGCTCTCCGGTCCACGCCTTAACCGCCCATAAATGCGTTTTAGAGCATATGATTTTTTCCTGGCCTGTATCGACGGCCACGTCACACCATACCGGAGGAGTTACCGCCTTCACGGTTACCGGATGCCCGTCGATGCCATAAACCTGATCGCCCGGCTTAAGTTCGCCGTGAGTTTTCCAACCGTCAACGGTTAAAACCGGAGTATCATCCTTGATCGGGTGCCAACGCGTGCACATAACGATCACGCCGCCGCCCGGTGCCAGTCGCGTGTAAGCGGTGGAGGCGTACCAGTCATGCACGCGGCTGCGCATTGTGGCACTGTAGGCCTCGGCTTTGTCTTTGTGCGGATCGTCGATTATGAGCACATCAGCGCCCATACCCGTAATACCGCCGCCCACGCCCGCGCTGCGGTATGACCCGCGATAATGCACGATCTCGAACTTATCTGTAGTTTTCTTATATGCTCCCGTGTCTCCGGTCTTTGCCGCGGCCTCTTTGCTTGCAAGGAAAACAAAAGGAAACAATTCACGGAACCGCGGACCGTCAATAATCCTTTGTACGTCCGTGTTCATAGC
>JAFOEU010000073.1 GCA_017387685.1 Clostridia bacterium | reverse complement strand
GCATGATCAGCGAGCAGCAGGCCGTTGCCATGATCGACCCCAGAAACCTCGACACCCTTCTCCATCCCCAGTTCGACGCAAAGGCACTCAAGGCTGCTACCCCCATCGGTAAGGGTCTTGGCGCATCTCCCGGTGCAGCTTGCGGTCAGGTAGTATTCTCCGCAGAGGATGCTGAGGCTTGGAAGAACGCAGGCAAGAAGGTTATTCTCGTTCGCCTTGAGACCTCTCCCGAGGACATCACCGGTATGAAGGCAGCTCAGGGTATCCTCACCGTTCGCGGCGGTATGACCTCTCACGCAGCAGTTGTTGCTCGTGGTATGGGTAAGTGCTGCGTATCCGGTTGCGGCGAGATCAAGATGGACGAGGAGAACAAGAAGTTCGAGCTCGCAGGCAAGACCTACGTTGAGGGCGACTACATCTCCATCAACGGTTCCACCGGTGCGATCTACGACGGTATCATCCCCACCGTTGACGCAGAGATTTCCGGCAACTTCGGCACCATCATGGGCTGGGCTGACAAGTACAGAACCCTTAAGGTTAGAACCAACGCTGACACTCCCGCTGACGCAAAGAAGGCACGCGAGCTTGGCGCTGAGGGTATCGGTCTTTGCCGTACCGAGCACATGTTCTTCGAGGCAGACAGAATCGCAGCATTCCGCGAGATGATCTGCTCCGACACCGCTGAGGAAAGAGAAGTTGCACTCCAGAAGATCCTTCCCTACCAGCAGGGCGACTTCGAGGCTCTCTACGAGGCTCTCGAGGGCACTCCCGTATGTATCAGATTCCTTGATCCCCCCCTCCACGAGTTCGTTCCCACCACCGAGGAAGACATCGCTCTCCTTGCAAAGGCACAGAACAAGACCGTTGAGGAGATCAAGAACATCATCGCATCTCTCCACGAGTTCAACCCCATGATGGGTCACCGCGGATGCCGTCTCGCAGTAACCTACCCCGAGATCGCAAAGATGCAGACCGCTGCAGTTATCCGTGCAGCTATCAACGTTAAGAAGGCACACGCTGACTGGAACGTTAAGCCCGAGATCATGATTCCTCTCGTAGGCGAGGTTAAGGAGCTTAAGTTCGTTAAGAAGGTAGTAGTTGAGACAGCTAACGCTGAGATCGCTGCTGCAGGCGTAGAGCTCGAGTACGAGGTTGGTACCATGATCGAGATTCCTCGTGCATGCCTTACCGCAGACGATATCGCTGCTAACGCAGACTTCTTCTGCTTCGGTACTAACGACCTTACTCAGATGACCTATGGCTTCTCTCGTGACGATGCTGGTAAGTTCCTCGATGCATACTACGATGCAAAGATCTTCGAGAACGATCCCTTCGCAAAGCTTGACACCACCGGTGTTGGCAAGCTCATGAACATGGCAATCACCCTTGGCCGTCCCGTAAACAAGAACCTCCACGTAGGTATCTGCGGCGAGCACGGTGGTGACCCCACATCCGTTGAGTTCTGCCACCAGATCGGCCTTGACTACGTATCCTGCTCTCCCTTCAGAGTACCGATCGCACGTCTTGCAGCAGCTCAGGCAGCTATCAAGGGCTAAGATTTATATAAAAAACAACCGTTTGCTTTGGCAAACGGTTGTTTTTTAGTTGTTTGTTGCTAGTTGCTAGTTGTTAGTTATTAGTTGAAGGTGAATTTCCGAGCCGTTGGCTCGGAAATTTTCACAATTTGAGTATACGTTTTGCGTTTTCCGAGAAGACCATTTCCTTTTCTTCATCGGTGATCAGATCGTCGAGGAGTACGCCGCCGAGGTACATTGCGGGATTGCAGGTCGGATAATCCGAGCCGAAGAGGAAGCGCTCGGCGCCGAATTCATCGATCGCGTGCCTGAGCATTCCGTGGCGGAAGATGCCGTAGCCCGAAAGGTCGAGATAATAATTCTCGCTCATCTTCATACGCGCCATGTGACGCATAAAGGCGTTGTATTCGCCCGGATGAGCCGCAACAAAGGTGAGATTCGGGTGATCTTGCACCATCTTGTCCATTTCTTCCTCGCCCATTGAATGAAAGCTTACGACCATACCGAATTTCTCGGCTTCGTCAAGGATCGCGGAAAAGGCGTCGCAGGAATAGTCCTTCCAACCATAGATGTAGGGGCAGAGCTCACCTATCAGATTGACTCCGAGCGCGTGCATTCTGTGAATTTCGGCGATAGATTCTTCAACGTGCTCGGGGTGGACGTGAAAACCGGGGATATAAAAGCCGCAGTAATAATCGCGGAGCTTCAGCGCGGTTTCGTTGTCAGTGGATATGCGCTCCCAGACACTCGAATAGGTGCGTTCTGCGGCTGCGATCTTTGAAGCCGTGGAAAGCACCGAGCCGCAAATGCGGGATACTCCAAGACCGTCAAAGGTCTTCTTCGTACTGTCGGCACTCATATTGCAGTATGCGGTATGCGAACAGATATTGTTGAATTCATCCATAAAGGGATGAGTGTGAAAATCAATGATATTAAATGTCTTGTGTTCCATATTGCCTCCGAAGACGCGATTTTTTACTATTATACATCAATTTTTTTGGCGTGTCAATATCAAAATATTGATTTGCGGATAGAAATGTGCTATAATAATAGTAACAAATAAGGAGTGACGACAATGATCAAAAACATAGTTCTCGACATCGGAAACGTGCTTGTTTCCTTTTATCCCGATATTTACATCTCGCAGTTTATCACCAAGAAGGGCGAGATCGACTATTATGAGCAGATATGCTTCAAAAGCGCGGAGTGGAAGTGCGGCGACCTCGGCACAAAGACGCGCGGCGAGATCATCGATGCTGTCTGCGAAAAGTACCCCGAGGATGCAGAAAACGTCCGTATGATAATGAAGGACTGCGACGATATGCTTCGCGTTTCAAAGAAAAATACCGAGGTGGTCAAAAAACTGAAAGCCGCGGGTGTCGGTGTTTATTATCTTTCGAATACCAATGCTCACGCCTTTGAATTTATGACGTCAACCTACGAGGTGTTCAAGTTTATGGACGGCGGCATTGCATCCTATCTTGACGGAGTTTTAAAGCCGAGCGCGGACATATTCAAGCTTTTTCTCTCGCGCTACGGAAAGATTGCCGAGGAATGCGTGTTCGTAGACGACGTTGCAACGAACGTGAACGGCGCACGCGCCGTAGGACTCAACGGAATCATCCTCAAAAACATCGACGACCTCGAGGATGAGCTCTGTAAATATCCCGAACTCCGCACCATCCTTAAACAGTAAAGTTTTGATCGAACTTTTTCAAAAGTTCGCGGATTCTTAAGGCAGCGCCTTAAGTCGCCGTCCGAAGACGGCAAAATACTCTCCAGCGCTTCGGAATGGCGACGCCCCGTCGACATTCCGAAGGAGTCGATCCTCCCCTCGTGGGAGGATTGCGCTCCTTCACCCCCGCCGTCCGCAGACGGCGCAATTTTGTGCCAGATACGATATGTTCCGCACAGCGGAACGTGAAAGGAAAAAATCCGCCCAATCGGCGGATTTTTCACATTTTAATTAAATTTCGCCCTTGATACCGCTTGGCGCGAACTCCTCTGTTCGGGTGCTGACTGCCTTCCCCAACCCCTTCCGCAAGTGAACAGGTCCGTTAAAAACGGACAATAGACAAAAGCCCCCTTGATATGGTATAATAATAGTACCAAATCAAGGGGGAATTTGTATGTCAAGGAAGAATCAGCACACAAAAGAATTATTACCGCAAATCAAGGAAATGTT